>NZ_JBNBBL010000007.1:0-215831 GCF_050031945.1 Plantibacter sp. 2H11-2
ATACGAGATCTTGTCTTAAGTCTCGTGGGCTCGGAGATGTGTATAAGAGACAGGGCCGGTGCTCGGCCCGCACCACGAGACGGGGACTACTCGGTCGACGAGGTCGGGCTGGGGCTGGAGGTCTGCTCCGCCTTCGGGAGGTACTGCTCGGGCATCGGAGAGCCCGGGAACCACTTCTGGTAGAGCTTCTTCCAGGTGCCGTCCTCCATCGCCTCGGCGAGGGCCTTGTCGAGGGCCTTCTTGAATTCGGGCTTGTCCTTCGCGATCGCGAACCCGGCCGGTGCGTCGAAGGACGGGATGTCGATGGCGTTCACGAGCCCGTACTGGGCCGCGTACTCCTTCGCCGCCTCGTAGTCGAGGAAGTGGGCGTCGATGCTGCCGCTGTTGACGGCCGAGATCGCCGAGTTGTTGTCGGGGAAGCGCACGAGCTCGGTGTCGGTGAAGTGCTTGACCGCGTAGGCCTCTTGGAGGGTGCCCTGGACGACGCCGAGGCGCTTACCGGCGAGGCTGTCCGCGTCGGTGATGCCGGAGTCCTTCGCTGCCATGACCGTGAGGTACCCGGCGAGGTAACCGTCGGAGAAGTCGACCGTCTGCTCGCGCTCCTTGGTGATGCCGATGGCGGCGACGCCGACGTCGAACTGACCGTTCGCGACGGCGGAGAGCAGACCGGAGAAGTCCTGACCGGTGAACACGACATCGTCGATCCCGATCCGCTTGGCGACGTCGGTGAAGAGTTCGACGTCGAAGCCGGTGAACGTCCCGTCGGCGTCGGTGAAGGTGTATGGCTTCGAGTCGCCGAGGCTGGCGACGCGGATCTGTCCGGGGGTGATGAGTCCGTACGGGTTGTCCTCGGTGCTGCTCGCGGTTCCGGCACCACCGGAGCACGCGGAGAGGATGAGGGCGGTCGCCGCAGCGACGGCGAGGAGGGCCGTCCTGCGGAGGGTGAAGCGATTCGTCACGGCGAGTCCAATCGTGGGGAGGAGTTCGTGGTGCGTGGAGGGAACCGTCGGCTCGTGTCTTGTGGACGCCGCCAGCTCCATTGCTGTCGTTCTGCTGGTGAGACCGGTCTCAATGTCGTAGGTTGAGACCGGTCTCAACAGGTTGTCCAGGACAGTACCCTGGTTCTCGGACAACGTCAACGACGCAGCAGACCCCATCGGAGGGCACATGGCAACGGATCCGGGTACCGGCAGACGCGAGGCGACGGTGTCGGACGTCGCGAAGGCCGCACGGGTGTCGAAGGCCACTGCGGCCCGCGCGCTCGGCGACTACGGTGCCGTGAGCGAGGATGTGCGGGACCGTGTGCAGGCCGCCGCGGAACGCCTCGGTTACCGCCCGAACGCCCTCGCGAAGAGCATGAACACGGGGAAGTCGAACACCATCGGGGTGGTCATCGGCGACATCGAGAACCCCTTCTTCGCTCGTGCGACCCGGGGGATCTCCGACGTCGCGCAAGCAGCCGGATTCGACCTCATCCTCGCCAATTCCGACGAGGAGGTCGACGCTGAGACGGCCGCGATCGAGCTCCTCCTCGACAAGCGCGTGGACGGGTTCATCGTCACGCCGGCCTCCTCGATCGAAACGAGAAGTTTACAAACGGCGCTCGCCGAGGGGCGTCCCGTGGTGCTCCTCGACCGTCGTGCGGCCGGCATGGAGGCCGACACGGTCGTCGCCGACAACGCTTCGGGGGCGTTGACGGCGACCCGGCACCTCCTCGCCGCCGGTCACCGCCGCATCGCCTTCGTGTCGACGCTCGCCCACGAGCACCCCTACGCCTTCGGGGACGATATGGGATCCTCCTCGGTGGGCGACCGCATCGACGGGTTCACGGCGGCGCTCGGCGAGGCCGGCGAGGAGGATGCCGCGTCCTTCGTCCACCTCAACGCCCGCGCAGAGGGGATCGACGTCATCACGCGACGGGTGCTCAGTGGCCCGGACGCCGTCACGGCGATCGTCGCGTCCGACAGCCTGGTCGGTTCCGCCGTGTTCCGGACCATCCGGGAACTCGGCTTGGCGATCCCCGGCGACGTGTCGCTCATCGTCTTCGACGACGCCGATTGGACGAGCCTCACGACGCCGCCGATCACCGTCGTATCCCAGCCGATCTACGAACTCGGGGCGGAGTCCGCGCGTCGGCTGATCGCGCGGATCGGGGGGACGGGTTTCGACGCGGAGGAGTTCGTGCTCGCCCAGACGCTCATCGAGCGCGGCTCCGTGGGTGCGCCTCCGACCCGCTGACCCCTGATCGCTGACCCGATTCGACCTCAGTCCTGTCCCTAACTCAGGAGTGCTGCGGCGTGTCGGTTGAGACACGCCGGCCGGGCGGCGCGACGCGCCGAGCCACTCCTGAGTTAGGGACGTGGAGGATCCGGTGTGAGCCGGGGGTGCGCGGCGGGTGTTGTTGTGTCCCTAACTCAGGAGTGCTGCGGCGTGTCGGGCGCGACGCGCCGGCCAGGTGGCGCGACACGCCGGGAGGCTCCTGAGTTAGGGACGTCGGCGCAGGACGAGGACGCTGTCGTCGAGCTCGGCGGGCTCGCCGTCGGGCCCGATCGCGGCGCGCGCGACGAGGCCTGCGGTGACGACCTCCCAGTCGGTCGCCTCCAGCTCCAGCGAGGCGTGGACCTCCTCGGGCGTCGGGAAGTGGGCGTGCGCGATGTGCTCGGTCGCCCAGGGCGGCGGGCCGGCGTGGCCGACGATGAGCAGCGTGCCGCCGGGAGTGACCGCCGACGCCGCACGGCGCAGGACCGCCTCCCGGGGGAACTCGACGGGGGAGTGCAGGAAGGTCGCGGTGACGAGATCGAACGACGCCGACGGTTCCCACTCGACGAGGTCGGCCTGCACCCAGGTGACGCGATCGGCGACCCCCGCCTTTGCCGCGGTCGACGCTCCGAGGGCGAGCGCGCTCGGGGAGATGTCGACCGCGGTCACGGACCAGCCCTGCCGGGCGAGCCAGACGGCGTCGGCGCCCTCCCCGCTGCCGAGCTCGAGCGCGGTGCCGGGCACCAACCCGCCCACCTCGCGCTCGAGTGCGGCGTTCGGCTTGCCGCTCCACACCTGGCCGCGGCTGCTGTAGCGGTGCTCCCAGAAGGCGGCGGGATCGGTGATGGCGGGCTCGTGCTCGGAGGTCATGGCATCAGCCTGCCGTGACACCGGCTGCGAACACGTGATTCTTGCCGGAACGGCAACGGAGGTTGTCGCTGGGTGGCCTTCGACACTTCGACAGGCTCAGTGACCGGGTTGCGGCTGGGCTGATCCGGTCACTGAGCCTGTCGACGTGCTCGCGGGGAAGGTGGTCCGGTCGCCGCCCACCGACAGGCTCAGGGGACCGGGCATCGACGCCGCGTCCGGCGTCAGGCGCGGAAGTTGAGCGCCAGGTCGATGAGGAGGCGCGTGCCGTACCCGGTCGCACCCTTCGACCGCCAGGACTCGTCCGACTCCACGAGCATGGTGCCGGCGATGTCGAGGTGCGCCCACGGGATGTCGCCGACGAACTCCGCGAGGAACAGGGCGGCGAGCGTGGAACCGGCGAACCGGCCGCCGATGTTGGCGAGATCCGCGACGTCCGAGTCGAGCTGCTTCCGGTAGCTGCGTTCGAGCGGCAACTGCCACAGCTGCTCGTCGGTGGCCTTCGATGACGCGAGCGTCTGGTCGACGATGCCCTGGTCGGTCCCGTGCACCGCAGCCGTCTTCGTGCCGAGCGCCATGATCGCGGCACCGGTCAGCGTCGCGATGTCGACGATCGCGTCGGGCTCCTCCTCGACGGCGAGGCTCAGGCCGTCGGCGAGGACGAGGCGACCCTCGGCGTCGGTGTTTTTGATCTCCACGGTGGTGCCGTTGCGGAACGTCAGCACGTCGCCGAGCATCGTGGCCGAGCCCGAGGGCATGTTGTCCGTGCACATGAGGAACGCCGTGACGCTGCTCGTGCAGTGCAACTCCTCCAGCGCCGTCATGGCGGACAGGATCGCTCCGGCGCCCGCCATGTCCATCTTCATCGCCGCGTGGGACGGGTCGGACGGCTTGAGCGAGATACCGCCCGAGTCGTACATGATGCCCTTGCCGACGAGCGCGAGGTGTCCTGCGGCCTCGATCGGCGAGCCGTCGTCGTCCTTCGGCGTGTACCGGAGCTTGATCATGCGCGGTTCCTCGACGCTGCCGGCGTTGACCCCGAGCAGGCCGCCGAGACCGAGCTCGATGAGCGCGTCCTTGTCGAAGACCTCGACGTCGAGCCCGTTGGCGGCACCGAGCGTCTCGGCCACCTCGGCGAGGTCGGTTGCCGTGAGATGTCCGGGCGGCGTGTTCGCGAGGTCGCGGGCGAGGTTCGCCGCGCGGGCGAGGACCTCACCGCGGTGCGCGCCGGTCGCGGTCTCCGGGAGGTCTTCAGCACCGGCGACGAGGTGGAGCGCGACGAGCGGGGTGCGCTTGGTCTCCCGCTTCAGCTCGGTGTAGCGGTACCGGGCGAGGAGCGCGCCCTCGACGACGAGCTGGCCGGCGGAGGCCGGGTCGAGGTCGAACGAGCGCGCCACGTCGAGGCCGATGCTCGCGAAGGAGGATGCCGCACGTGCGAAGGCAGCAGCGATGTCGCGGAGGGCTGACGGGGTGCGCTTCTCGGGGGCACCGACGCCGACCGCGATGTACGTCGGGGCGTCCTGGCTGGGGATGACCAGCGTCTGGCCGATCTCGCCGGTGAAGCCGGCGCGGGTCAGGGCCGCACGGTCGAGTCCGAGCGCGGCGGGGATGTCGTCGCCGGCACCGTCGGCTGCGGGGGCGACGGCCAGGCCGATCGCCTCGACGCCCTCGGGGAGTTCGATCGCTACGCTCAACTCGACCGCCTCGGCGTCGAGTGAGGGGGTGCGGGAGAAGGTCGGCGGGATCAGCTTGGTGGGGCGGGATGGCATGCAGCGTCCTTCGTCTCGGAGTCGGGCTGGATCCATCGTATGGGCCTCACCTGGCCGCTGACGCGAGGGGTCTGGCAGGATGCCGGGATGGGTGCATGGGGAACGGCGATCTTCTCGAACGACACGGCGTCGGACATCCGCACCGAGTACCGCGAGTACGTGCAGGACCGGGTGCCGGACGATGAGGCGACGCGACGGACCATCGCGTCGTTCGCCCACCTGGTGGAGCGCGAGGACGGCGAGCTGTGGATCCCGCTCGCGGCCGCGCAGAGCGAGGTCGGCCGACTCGATCCCGACGTGCGGACGCGGGCGCTCGCGGCGATCGATCGCGGTGCCGACCTCGAGTTGTGGGCCGAAGCGGGCCCGGGGGAGGTCGCCAGGCGGACCGCGGCCCTCGACCGCCTCCGCGAGAAGCTCCTCGGCCCGCAGCCTGCACCGAAGCGCCTCCGTCGATCGTGGCGCCACGTGGAGGACGACCTGACGCCGGGTGACGTCCTCGCGTTCACGGCTCCCAACGGACTGACCGCCCTGTTCCGGGTCGCCGGCATCCATCGGTCCCGATACGGCGACTCACCCGAGCTCGACGTCCTCGACTGGGTGGGCGAGCAGATCCCCGGGCCGGAGACCCTGGCGACGCTGCGAGCGAAGCGCGAGCCGGCGTCGTTCAGCCTGCCGGAGCGTCCGGTCGTCTGGCAGCCGCACCGCTTCCGGAGGACGGACCCCGTGTGGCACGAGGTCGGCTTCGTCCGTGTCGCACGCCTCGAGGGGTGGCCGAACAGGCCGGGCCAGACGCCGGGCCACTCCGGCCTCTGGCGGGTGCTCAACCTGGTCGTGACCCGAGACCTCCTCGACGGCACCTGGTGAGGTGAGGCGGATCGTCGCTCGCGGGGTGCGCGGGCGACGATCCGCCTCACCTCAGCGGGAGGCGACGAGCGCGGCCCGGACGTCGGCGCGCGGCTCGGCCTCGATCGCCCGCGTGTGCGCCTGGGCGAGCACGTCGGCGATGACCACGCGCTCGCCGGACTCGGCGGACCGCACGGCGGCCTCCACCATCGCGAGGCTCAGCACGTTGGCGTGCACCTCACCCGACGGGACACGCCCCGTGCGCAGGGCATCGACGAACTCGACGAGCGAGCCCGCGATCTCCTCCGGTACGTCCGGCTCGAGCTCAGCGGTCTCGACCGCCGACGGAGATCCGCCCTGCGGCGCGAGCTGCCGCTGCGGAGCGGAGTCGCCGTCCCAGACGGCCGTGCCGTGCTCGCCGTTCACCCGCCAGCTGCCGTTCCACGAGGTCTCCACGCCGTCCGCACACCAGCTGCCGCTGTAGGTGTACCGGACGCCTCCGGCGAACTCGAAGACCGCGGTCGCGGCGGCGCCGGCGGAGAACCAGCTCCACCCCGGGTTGTACTCCTCGCAGTACACGGCGATCGGGTCGCTGCCGAGGACGTAGCGGGCGGCGTCGAAGGCATGGATCGCCATGTCGACGAGCAGCACGTGCGCCATCTCCTCGCGGAAGCCGCCGAAGTGCGGTGCCTTGAAGAACTCGGTCGTCGCGGATCCGAGCCGACCGAGCGTGGCGACCTGCTCCCGGAAGGCGGCGATCGATGCGTAGTAGCGACGCGACTGGCTCGTCATGAGCAATTGCCCGCTGGCCTCGGCCGTCGCCGCCAACGAGAGGGCCTGCGCCACCGTCGGTGCGATCGGCTTCTCGCAGAGCACCGGCAACCCGGCGAAGAGCGCCTCGGTGTTCACCGGGTGGTGCGCGGCGGGCACGGTGACGTTGACGACCGCGTCCGCCCCCGTCGCCTCGGCGACGACCGACACGCTGGTGCCGACGACGACACCCTCGGGCCCCGCCCGGAGCCCGGCCTCGGTCACCGCCGACTCGGCGAGGGCCGTGTCGAGGTCGACGACGCCGACGAGTTCCGTGTCCGGGTTCGCGAGGATCGTCCGCAACCAGGCCCGTCCCATCCCGCCCGCACCGACGAGCACGAGCCGGACCGGCCTGGTGGCGTCCGCGAGCGTCGCGAAGCCACCGTCGACAGGAGCACTCATCGCGCGAGCGCCCCTTCGTACCCGCGGCCGTTGTAGAAGTCCTCGGTCTCGTACCGAAGGAGGACCGGCACCGCGCGTTCCGGACGCAGCGTCTGCGCCCAACGGACGCCGTTCGCGAGGACGCGACGGACGTGCTCGTGGTGGTAGACCGGGTAGTCCTGGTCGCCGGGGGAGAAGAAGAAGATCTTGCCGAAGCCGCGCTTGTAGGTCATGCCGGAACGGAAGACCTCGCCACCGGTAAAGGTCGAGAGGAAGACGAGCTCGTCGGGCGCGGGGACGTCGAAGAACTCGCCGTACATCTCCTGCGCCGGGATGATGAACGGGTGCGGGATCCCCTGGGCGATCGGGTGGGTGGGGTCGACGGTCCAGACGATCTCGCGGTCCTCCTCCGACCGCCACCGGAGCGTGCACGAGGTCCCCATGAGCTTGCCGAAGATCTTCGACCAGTGGCCGGAGTGCAGCACGAGCAGGCCCATACCGGCGAGCACGTGCTGGTGCACGCGCTCGACGACCTCGTCGGCGACCTCACCGTGAGCCGCGTGGCCCCACCAGACGAGCACGTCGGTCGCGGCGAGCACCTCCTCGGTGAGCCCGTGCTCCGGTTCGTCGAGCGTGGTCGTGGTCACCACGGCGTCAGAGCCGAGGTGCTCCTCGATGCCCTCCTTGATGGTCGTGTGCATGCCGTCCGGGTAGATGGCGCGGACCTTCTCCTCGATCTGCTCGTGGCGGTTCTCGCCCCAGACGAGGACGCGGATGGGGGTGCTGCTGTCGGACATGGTGGTGCTCCTTCGAGGATGCGTTGCGTGGTCGGAGAGGGTGTCGGAGTGGTCGTCGGTCATTTCACGGCACCGCCCGTCGCACCCGCGGCGATGAACCGCTGGGCGATGACGAGCAGCAGGATCGCGGGCAGGGACGACAGGACGGCGGTCGCCATCACCGCGCTCCAGTTCGAGACCTGCGAGCCGAGGTACAGGTAGATGCCGAGCGTCACTGGCCGGACGTCCTCCGTCGTCGTCAGCGTCAGGGCGAACAGGAAGTCGCTCCAGGAGAAGAGGAAGGCGAACAGGCCGGCGGTGATGAGCACGTTGCGGCTCACCGGGAGGACGATCGAGACGAAGGCCCGCACGTGCCCCGCGCCGTCGACCCGCGCCGCCTCCACGATCGACGGAGGGATGGTCTGCATCGACGCCCGCAGGATGAGGATCGCGAACGGGATGGCGTGCGAGGCGTCGGCGAGGATCAGCCCGGGGATCGAGTTGAGCAGGCCGAGGTCGTTGTACGCCGAGTAGAGGGCGTTCGCGATCACGATGCCCGGGATCATCTGGGCGATCAGGATCACGAGGAGCGCGATGCTGATCCAGCGGAACCGGAACTGTGCGAGGGCGTAGGCCGCTGGGGCCGCGATCGCGAGCGACAGGACGACGGTACCGAGCGAGATGATGAGGCTCGTGACGAGGTGCCCGCCCTGGTCGGCGATCGCCTTCTCATACCCCGCGAAGCTCGGGTTGATCGGGAAGAAGTCGCCCGTGAGTGTGTTGCCCGACGGCTGCAGCGACGCGTTCACCATCCAGTAGACGGGGAAGAGCATGATCGCGAGGATGAGGATGCCGACGACGGTGTAGCCGAGGTGGCGTCGGTCGCCGCGGTGTCGACGCGGGCCGACCGGGGCGAAGCGGCGCGTCTGCCGGCCGCCGGTCACGATGCTGGTCGTGGTCATGAGGGTCCGTGTCCTTACTCGTCAACGGCGCGTCGGTTGACGCGGAGGTAGACGATCGCGAAGAGGAGCGAGATGACGATCAGGATGTTGCTGAAAGCGGCGCCGACGCCGAACTCGAAGTTCACGAACGACTCCTGGTAGGAGCGCACCGCGAGGGTCTGGGTGGCGTTCGCCGGCCCGCCGTTCGTGAGGCCGAGGATGATGTCGAGCACCTTGATCGTGTAGACGACGCCGAGCACGAGCACGACGCTGACCACGGGGCGGAGGTTCGGCCAAGTGATGTGGCGGAACGCCTTCCAGCCGGTCGCGCCGTCGAGCGCTCCCGCCTCGTAGAGCTCGTCGGGGATGTCCTGGAGGCCGCCGTAGAGGATCGTGACGTTGAACGGGATGCCGATCCAGATGTTGACGAGGACGACCGCGAACAGGGCCACCGACGGGCTCGTCAGCCAGGGGACGCCCGACAGGCCGATGGATCCGAGGGCGGCGTTCAGGACGCCGCTGTCCTGGTCGAGGATCGACCGCCAGGTGGCGCTCGACACGATCAGGGGGAGGAGCCAGGGGAGCAGCAGCATCGCGCGGAGGAACGAGCTCAGGGGGAAGCGTCGCTTGAAGAAGACGGCGAGCGCGAGCCCGATCACGAACTGCCCGGCGATCGACCCGATCGTGAACAGCGCCGTGTTGAGCAGCGCCGGTGTGAACAGCTGGGAACTGAACACGGTCACGTAGTTCGCGAACCCGACCCACGGCGCCTCGCCCGTGAAGAACGTCTTCGTCGTGTACTCCTGGAAGCTCATCGTGACGTTCTTGACGACCGGATAGCCGAAGAAGAGCACGATGTAGAGCGCTGCTGGGAGGACGAAGCCGAGCTTGATCAGGTCTTCCCGACGGAAGCGTCGGGACCGGCGGCCGGCCCCGGCGGGGGTGCGCTTGGTCGGCGCGCCCCCGTCGGTGCCGCTGGACCGCTGGCCGGTCTTCCGGTCCTGGAGCGATGCTCCGGCGATGCCACTGCTCATCGGGATCAGCCCGCGGCCGCCTGCTTGAACGCCTCTTCAGGCGTCGCCTGCCCGGTCAGGGCGAGCTGGATGGCGGTGTAGATCTCGGTCGCGGCCTCCGGCCACTCCTCGCCGAGCTCGCCGGTGCGCGAGCGGGCGTTGGCGACCTGCTCCGTGAACGCGGCCATCTCGGGGACCTTCGCGACGTACTGCTCGGCCAGGGCCGTCTTCGTCGGGACGGTGAAGCGGGCCTCCGCGAGGGCGAGCTGGTTCTCGTCGCTCGAGATGCACTCGACGAACTTCGCCGCCTTCGCCTGCTTGTCCTTGTCGCCGGTCACGGGGACGGTCCAGACCTCGCCACCGAGCGGGGCGACAGGTGTCTGGCCGGCCTTGTTGACCGGAACCTGCACGCTGCCGTACTTGAGGTTGGTGTCGGCGCTGAGGGCCGGAATCTGCCACGGGCCGTTGATCATCATCGCGGCCTTACCGGCCATGAACTGGTCGTTCACGTCGGCCTGCGACCAGTTGATGACGCTCTTCGACGCCGAACCCGAGTCCACGAGGTCGACCTGCAGCTGGAGGGCCTCGGCGACGGCGGGCGTCGTGAGGTCGGTCTCGTCGCCGCCGTTGGTCCACATGAACGGCAGGAACTGCCAGCTGCCCTCGTAGGTGGCGATGGAGCTGAAGGCCAGCCCGTAGGTGTCGCCCTCGGTCAGTGCAGCGGCGGCCGTCTTGAGCTCGTCCCACGTGGTCGGCGGGGTGATGCCCTTCGCCGCGAGGAGGTCCTCGTTGTAGAAGAGGCCGAGGGTGTTGACCGTCGGCGCCAGGCCGTAGACCTCCCCCTCGTAGCTCGCCGCGTCGAGGATGCCCTTCGCGAAGCCCGAGGTGTCGACGCCGTAGTCGCTGAGCGGCGAGAGGCCGCCGGTCGCGGCGATCTCCTGGACGTCCGGGTTGTCGAGCATGAGGACGTCGGGCAGCGTTTTGGACGACGACTGCTGGAGCACCTTCTGGATGAGGTCCTTACCGGGGACGGTCTCGCGCTTGATCTTCACGCCGACGTCGTCCGCGCACCGGTCGAGGGCGTCGCCCACGAGGGTCTTGTCGGGTTCGTTGTTGTAGTAGTCGAGGATCGTGAGGGTGCCGGCGTCGCCTCCGGCCGCCGCGCCACCGCCACCGCTGCACGCGGTGAGGGCGAACGGGGTGATCGCGAGGATCGCGAGCGATCCGAGCACATGCGGCCGACGGATGATGCGTGGCCGGGTGTCGCGGGTGGTCGTGGATCTCATGTCATGGCTCCTTTGCCTGGTGAGTGGTGTTCGTGATGCGGTGGTGATCGTGGTGCGGTGGGTGGTTCGGTCAGCGGTCGAGTGGGATCCAGGCGGCGCCTGCGTCGGCGCTCGCCGAGACCGCGGTGAGCACGCGCTGCACCAGGAGGCCGTCGGCGAAGCCAGGTTCGGGCGCCCGGCCGGCGGCGAGGTCACGGGCGAGGTCGGCGACCTCGTGGACGAAGGTGTGCTCGTAGCCGAGACCGTGTCCGGCCGGCCACCAGGCGTCCGCATACGGGTGGCCGGGTTCGGTGACGAGGATGCGCCGGAAGCCCGCCTCCTCGGCCGGGAGGGTGTGGTCGTGGAACTGCAGCTCGTTCATGCGCTCGAAGTCGAAGACGAGCGATCCGTCGGAGCCGTCGACCTCGAGCCGCATCGCGTTCTTGCGACCGGTGGCGAAGCGGGTGGCCTCGAACGTCGCCAGGGCGCCGCCGTCGGTACGCGCGATGAACACGACCGCGTCGTCGACGGTCACCCGCCCGGTGAGGGGTTCCGCCGCGTCGCCATCCTCGGGATCGTCGCCCGCGGTGGCGCTGAGGCCGCTCGACGAGGTGGGGAGCGGCCGCTCGGTGACGAAGGTCGAGGTCAGGGCGCTCACGCCGGTCAGCTCCTGCCCGGTGACGAACCGTGCGAGATCGATGATGTGGGCGCCGAGGTCACCGAGCGCACCGGAGCCGGCCTGGTCGGCGTCGAGCCGCCAGACGAGCGGGAACGTCGGATCCGCGATCCAGTCCTGCAGGTACTGGGCCCGGATGTGACGGATCGTCCCGAGGCGACCGTCGGCGACGAGCCGTCGTGCATAGGCGAGTGCGGGGGTGCGCCGATAGCTGAAGCCGACCATCGCGTGAACGCCGCGTGCCGCAGCTCGCTCGGCCGCGGCGTTCATCCGCTCGGCCTCCTCGAGCGTGTTCGCGAGCGGCTTCTCGCACAGGACGTGGATACCGGCGTCGAGTGCCGCGATCGCGATCTCGGCGTGGAGGTGGCCAGGGGTGCAGATGTCGATCACGTCGATGTCGCCGCGGGTGAGGAGCGCTCGCCAGTCCGTCTCGACGTCGGCGATCCCGAACCGGTCGGCGAACGCGCGGGCGGCGTCGGCACCGCGACCGCTGACGGCGACGAGGTCGACCCCGCGGCCGAGGTCGAAGAAGCGGGGAGCGGTGGTCCAGGCTTGCGCGTGGATCGTGCCCATGAAGCTGTACCCGACGATCGCGACGCGCAGTGGCTGCTCGGACCGGCGGTCCTCCGTGGTCGGTACAGGCATCAGCACGGCTCCTTCGCCGGTCGAGGTCGGATCGCGCAGACCAGAAAGTTAACCGGTTTACTGCGCGCTTCGGGAACCAGCATGCACTGCGTCGCCGGAGTCGTCAAGGAGCAATTTAACCGGTTTACCGAATCGTGATCCGTGAGAGACTGACCGGACAGCACCGCACCTGAACGGGGATCCATGGCAACGATGCGTGACGTCGCGCGACTCGCAGGGGTCTCGGTCGCCACGGTGTCGTTCGTCGTCAACGATTCGAAGCCCGTGTCCCCGGCCACTCGACTGCGGGTGGAGTCGGCGATGGTCGAGCTGGACTTCCGCCGGAACGCGGTCGCCCGTGCGCTCGCGAGCCGGCGGACCCGCATCATCGCACTGCTGTTCCCGGTGCTCCAACATCGACTGTCCGACAACGCGGCCCGCTTCTTCACCGGTGCTGCGGAGGCTGCCGCTGAGCTCGGGTACACCGTCGTCCTCTGGCCGGAGCCGAGCGACCCAGACGCGCTTCGCGAGTTCACCTCCGATGGCCTCATCGACGGCGTCATCCTCATGGAGGTGCGGCTCGACGACCATCGGGTCGACCGTCTCCTCGCGGCCGGGACGCCACTGACGCTCATCGGTCGGACGCGCGACCCCTCCGGTCTGGACTACGTCGACGTCGACTTCGAGGGGATGGTCGAGTTGTCCATCGACCGCTTGCAGGCTCTCGGTCACCGGGAGTTCGCCCTGCTCGAGGAGGTCGAGCGGGCCGACCTCGACGGTTACGGCCCGGTGATCCGCGTGCAGGAGACCTTCCACGCCGTGTGCGCGGCCCGTGGACTCCGCGCTCGGACGCTCCAGTGCACTCCCGATCCGGCCGGTGGTCGCGAGATCGCGGCGGCCCTCCAGGAGGAGGCGCCCGAGGTCACCGCCGTCCTCGTGCTCAACGATCGGGCGGCCCTCGGTTTCGTGAGCGAGCTCGGCAGGCGCGGCGTCTCGGTCCCCGACGACCTGTCCGTCGTCCTCGTCGCCTCCACGCGAGAGGTGTCGGAAGCGGCCGACCCGGCACTCGCCGTCACGTTGCTGCCCGCCGCCCAACTCGGCCGAATGGGCGTCGAGACCCTCGTCGGCCGTCTCGACGGCACCCTCGGTGAACTGCGTCACGAACTCGTCATGGGCGCCTTCCTCGAGGGCGCGTCCCTCGCGCCGCCGCCCGATTGAGTCATCTCGTCGCGTGCATGGCCCGCGAGCGACCGGTCACTGCACCTCAGGGTGCCGGGAGGACTCCGCCGCTCGGTTCGCGATCGCCCGGTGCCGTGCCTGCCCGATCAGTGATTGGGTGTAGCCGACGCGGTTCATGGTGTCGTGTCGGGCGAAGTCGGTCGAGATCGGGACCTGCTCGGTGTAGGTGTACGGGCCGGCCTGGACGTTCACGGAGACGAACCCCGAGACACGCCTCTCCTTCGCGAACAGGAACAGCAGGCTGAGGAAGAAGAACCAGATCAACACGATGACCAGCACGATGGCCCACGCCGGGGTGTGGGTGGTCGTCGAGGTCTGATCGCTCGACGTCACGTTGACGTCCGCGAGCGGCCACGTGCCGGCGGGTGTCATGATCACGTCCTCAGTGACCCTGATGTTGCCGATCTGGACGAGGAGGGGCTGTGGCATCGGCGGGAGCTGGGTGGTCATGGGCATCGACCATAACCAATCGGTCCACACCGCCGCCGAAGTTCTCCACAGGCCACGATGGAGTGGAAGCCGGGGTGGCAGAGCCCCGTCACGGTCGTTGGAGACCGATCCGCGGGTAGAGCGCACGGAGCGTCTGGTCCAGCCCGCCCGTGAGCGAGCTGGCGCCGTGGTCGCCACCCGGTATCGCGAAGGTCTGGACCTTCCAGCCGGCCGCCGTCGCGGTGGATGCGGCGCGCCGCATCATGTCGGTGTAGACCGCGTCCGCCGTCCCCGCGGAGAAGAACGCCTCGGTGTCGGCGTATGTCGTCTTCGCCATGATGGTCGCCGGTTTGATCGCGTCGTACGCGTTCTGGTCGCCGTTGAACATCACGCGCAGGTTGTCCGCCGGGAGGCCGGCTCCGGGATACTCCTCGCCCGAGACACTGACGACGTTGCCGAAGGTCTGCGGGTACTTGGCTCCGTAGTAGATCGCACAGCTGCCGCCGGCCGAGTACCCGGCGACCGTCCAATCCTTCGGCGACTGGAGGATGTGCAGGTTCGCCTTCGCCCAGGGGAGGACGTCCTGCGTGACGTAGGTCTCCACCTTCCCGTACCGCCCGTCGATGCACAGCGGATCCACCGAGGGGTCGCCGAGCTGGTCCACGACGAGCGCGATGGGGGCGAGCCCCTGGTGGTCGGCGGCGATCGCGTCGAGCGCCTCGCCGATCCACTTCGCGTCGGGGTCACCCGGTTGTCCCATCATCATGAGGACGAACGGGAGCGCCGGGGGATCCTTCACGAGTGCAGCGGGTGGGTAGTAGACCTGCGCCGGGCGGGCGTTGAACCCGGAGTTCGTGTTCGGGATCCGGTCGCCGGTGGGAAGCGGGCCGAACCTGCCTGTCTTCGGCAGATCGGCCGGCGGCTTCCACGTCTCGTACAGCGGACGGGCCGGATCGCCGGTGGGCGTGCTCGTCGGCGTCACGAGGGTGATCGGCTTGCGGTTCTGGACGTGGAACATCGACCCGAGGGTGGTCTGGACACCGTACGCGCCGTTGACGCCCAGCGCCGCGGTCGCGCCGAAGACGAGGATGCACGCGACGGCGATGACGCGCCGCTGCCACGAGACGCGCCAGCAGATCGTCAGGACGGCGAGCGCGATGCCGGCGAAGACGCCGATCAACCAGGGCTCCGCGGAGCGGATCAACGGCCCGCCGAAGAGGTTGAGCACGTCGAAGACCAGCCACACCGTCCCCAGGGCGAGGAGCGCGCCGGCCAGGAGGGCGACGGCGGCGCTCAGGTACCACAGCAGCCCGGACCGACGGATGACGAGGTACAGCAGGCCGGCGATGCTGAGCCCGTCGAGCACCCAGACGAGTGGACCGTCGATGACGTCGAGGTTCCACAGCCAATCCATCGATGCTCCATCCTGCGTACCGCGATGGTTGTCAGGCTAGGCGGCCGCCCTGAGCGGGACAAGGGCCGTTGGGCGTCCTCACGGGCTCGCCCATAGGATTGAGGGGTTCCGGGAGCGGGCGCCAGCCAGGCGTCAGCACCGGAAGGTACCGCCGCGTGGCAAGCGGCACGGAGGATCCACACCCATGGCAGAGCAGTCCCATCTCGAGTCCGTCATCACCCTGGCCCAGCACCGCGGCTTCGTCTTCCCGTCGGGAGACATCTACGGCGGCACGCGGTCTGCGTGGGATTACGGGCCCCTGGGTGTCGAGCTCAAGGAGAACATCAAGCGCCAGTGGTGGAACGCGTTCGTGCGTGGCCGCGGCGACATGGTCGGTCTCGACTCCGCCGTCATCCTGCCCACCCCGGTCTGGGAGGCGTCCGGTCACGTCAAGGTCTTCAGCGACCCGCTGACCGAATCGCTCATCACCCACAAGCGGTACCGGGCCGACCACCTCTTCGAGGCGTACGAGGCCGAGCACGGCCACCCGCCGGAGAACGGCCTCGCCGACATCCCCGACCCCGAGCACCCCTCGAAGGTCGGCCAGTGGACCGAGATCCGTCAGATGTCCGGCCTCCTGAAGACCTTCCTCGGCGTCGTCGACGACGAGTCCGGTCTCCACTACCTGCGTCCCGAGACCGCCCAGGGCATCTTCACGAACTTCGCGAACGTGCTGCAGACGGCCCGCAAGAAGCCGCCGTTCGGCATCGGCCAGATCGGCAAGGCGTTCCGCAACGAGATCACGCCCGGTAACTTCATCTTCCGCACCCGCGAGTTCGAGCAGATGGAGATCGAGTTCTTCGTCGAGCCCGGCACCGACGACGAGTGGCAGCAGACCTGGATGGACCTGTGCTGGGCCTGGTTCATCGACCTCGGCATGACGCCCGACAACATCCGTTGGTTCGAGCACCCGCAGGAGAAGCTGGCGCACTACTCGAAGCGCACCGTCGACATCGAGTACAAGTTCGGCTTCGCCGGCAGCGAGTGGGGCGAGCTCATGGGTGTCGCGAACCGCACCGACTACGACCTCAAGGTGCACGCCGAGCAGTCCGGCAAGGACCTCAGTTACTTCGACCAGGCCAAGAACGAGCGGTACATGCCGTACGTCATCGAGCCGTCCTTCGGTCTGACCCGTGCGCTCATGGCCTTCCTCGTCGACGCGTACGAGGAGCAGGAGCTGCCGCCGAACGCCAAGGGCAAGATCGAGAAGCGCACCGTGCTGCACCTCGACCCGCGTCTCGCGCCCGTCAAGGTCGCCGTGCTGCCGCTGTCCCGCAACGAGGCGCTGTCGCCGCTCGCCCGCCAGATCGGCGACGAGCTGCGCGGCTCGTGGAACATCGACTTCGACGACTCGGGCGCGATCGGCCGCCGCTACCGTCGTCAGGACGAGATCGGTACTCCGTACTGCGTGACCGTCGACTTCGACTCGCTCGAGGACAACGCCGTGACGGTCCGCGACCGCGACAGCATGCAGCAGGAGCGTGTCGCCATCGACGAGCTGTACGCCTACCTCGCCACCCGCCTCAAGGGCGCGTAGGCCTCCGCCGTTTCACCCGAACGCCCGCTCGCCCATGTTTGGGCGAGCGGGCGTTTCTTCGCCCAGAAACGGGCGAACGGACGTGGATGGCTCGGGCTAGGCGTTGCCGAGTGAGGTGTCGAGGAACGCGAGCGTCTTCACCCAGGCGTCGGCGGCCGCGTCCTCGCGGTACGTGATCGTGTTGGTGTCGTTGAAGAAGGCGTGACCGGCGTCGGGGTAGACGGTCGCGGTGAACTCGACACGCGCGTCCTCCATCGTCGTGGTCAGCTCGGGCAGGCTCTGCATGAGGCCCTCGTCCTGGTCGCCGTAGAACGCGAGGACCGGGCAGGCGATGCTCGTCACAGCCTCGGGCTCCGGCGGGTAGCCGTAGAACGGGACAGCGGCGCGGATGCGGCGGTCGGCCGCGGCGAGCGCGAAGCTGTAGCCGCCACCGAAGCAGAAGCCGACGACGGCGACGCGCCCGTCGATCCCCTCCTCGTCGAACAGGGCGTCGACGGCCTTCCCCAGGTACCCGAGCGCCTCCTCGGCGTACTCGGGCGACTTCGAGGCCGAGAGCTTCTCGCGCAGCTTCGGCTGTGCCGCGGTCCTCGTCGCCTCGTCACTGTTGAAGACGAGGCTCTCGAGCTCCGCACCGATCTCCGGTGTGACGCCGGCGCCACTCAGGATGTCGGGCGCGATGACGAGGTACCCCTCCGCGGCGAACCGGTCGGCGACGTCGGTGATGTGCGGGACGAGGCCCCAGATCTCGTGGATGAGCCCGAGCCCGCCGCGGAGCTCGACGCCCTTCGGCGGATCGGCGCGGTAGGCGGTGAGGCCCTTGGTCAGCGTGATGGTCGTCATATCGCCAGTGTTCCAGCCGACCCTCCGCACCGGCTGGGGGTTGCGCTGCCCGCGAGTTATCCACAGATTCCGAACGAGCAACCGAACTGATGTTTCAGATGGCTACAGTCGAGCTGTGGCGTGCCCACGGGCCGGCTCTCCTCACCGCGAGGTGGCCCCTGGACCTCGACCTACTCCGCTCGGAGTCGTCGACATGCCGACCTGCCCCCTCGTTCCATCCGCGATCAACACCCTCGGAGGTTCTCTCGTCGTGCCCGTTCGACCACTCGCCATCGTCGGCCTGTCCGCCCGCTTCGGTGGCGCGGCAGACGCCCACCAGTACTGGCGCAACATCCTGGCGGCCCGACGCAGCGGCTCCGCCGTCCCCCGCTCGAGATGGGATCACGCCTCCTTCTTCGCGCCGCACGACCCCCGAGCGGTGCATCACGCCTACTCCGACCAGGGGTCCTTCATCGACGGCGTCGAGCAGTTCGCCGCTCGGCACTTCCGGATCCCACCCAGTCGCGCGCACGCGATGGACCCGCAACATCGCCTGCTCCTCGAGGCAGCGCGAGCCGCCTGGATCGACGCCGGGTTCGAACGTCGTCGCATCGACCGGTCGTCCACCGGCGTCTTCGTCGGGATGGCTGCGAACGATTACCGCGAACTCTCCTCGCTCCGCATCCGGGCGCAACTCCTCGGCGACGACTCGGTCCACGCGGAACACGCCGGCCCCGACCTCGCGGCGGCGATGGGCGCGCGCGTCGCCGGTGTGCGCCCGTTCCACGCGTTCTCGATGCCGGGATGCCTGCCGAACATGGGGCCGGCGCTGGTGAGCAGCACGCTCGACCTCGGCGGCCCGAGCTTCGCGGTCGACGCCGCGTGCTCCAGCAGCCTCGTCGCGCTCCACCAGGCGATCGCCGCCATCCGGTCCGGGCAGTGCTCGGCGGCGCTCGTCGGCGGCGTCAACCTGAGCCTCGTCCCGGATGCGATGGTCGCCTTCTCCCGGATCGGTGCGCTGTCACGGAGCGGGGTGTGCCGACCGTTCGACGGCGATGCCGACGGATTCCTCCTCGGCGAGGGCGTCGGCATGATCGTCGTCAAACCGCTCGAGGCCGCCATCGACGACCATGACGACGTCTACGCGGTCATCCGCGGCTCCGGGGTGTCCAACGACGGCCGGGCCGAAGGACCGATGACGCCGACGACGGACGGACAGCTGGCAGCGCTCCGCCGGGCCTACGAGGACGCCGCTGCCGACCCCGCCGACCTGGGCGTCGTCGAGGCGCACGGCACGGCCACCCCGGTGGGCGACCGCACCGAGCTGGAATCGCTGGCGGCGCTGCGTCGTCTCGGGACATCGCCGCACCGGACCGCCACGGTCACGGCGGTGAAGGCGCTCGTGGGGCACACGATGGCGGCGGCCGGGATCGCCAGCATCGTCAAAGCAGCGCTCATGGCGAGGCATCGGGTCGTCCCCGGGCAGCCCCGCCTGCGTTCCGAGGCGCACGCCGAGACCCTCCGAGACGGCCGCCTTGCGCTCGCCTCCCGCACCATCGACCCGGGCGACGACGGTCTGGGCCTCATCGGCGTCAGCTCGTTCGGGTTCGGCGGCACCAACGCGCACGTGGTGCTCGAATCACCGGCGACGCGAGCAGGTCGAGTCCGTCGGCGTGCCGCTGGGGGAGCGGCCGACGAACCGCTCCCGCACCTCCTCGTGTTCTCGGCCGCCGACCCCACGCTGCTCGGCGAGCACCTCCGTGCGGTCCTCGCCGTCCTCCACGCCGCCGACGCACCGTCCATCGCCGGCCTCGCACGGACCTTGAGCTTCCGCTCGCTCGCGAGCACCCGTCTGGCGATCGTGTGCCGCACCGCCGCCGAGCTGATCTCCGGGCTGTCGGCCGCCGTGGAGCAGCTCGCTAGCGGAGCCACCGGGGTGATCTCCGCGGACGTCTGCACCGGTGTCCGTGTCGACGAGGCCGCTCGGCGGATCGCCTTCGTCTTCCCCGGGCAGGGTAGCCAGACCCCGCGGATGCAGACTGACCTCCTCGACCGGTTCCCCGCCTTCCGTGCAGCGGCCGAGACCTTGAACGAGCAGGTGCTCGACGAGACCGGGGTCGATGTGCTCGCGGCGCTCTCCGCGGCCGACGCCGACACCCCCTCCGGAGTCGACCGTCTCACGTCCACCGAGGTCTGCCAACCCGCGCTCGCGGTGACGGCGCTCGCGGCCGTGGCGCAGTTGCGCGAGATCGGCGTGGAGCCCGACCTCGTCATCGGGCACAGTGTCGGTGAGCTGCCCGCCCTGGCGACGGCGGGCGCGCTCGAGGCGCCCGCCGCCGTGCGGCTCGCCGCGGTCCGCGGACACCACATGCGGTCGGCTGCGACGCGACCCGGCGACGGCATGACGGCCCTCGGCTGCGACGCCGAGCGGGCCGCAGCGCTCCTCAGCGGCATCGACGACGCGTGGATCGCGGCCGCCAACGATCCCCGGCAGACGGTGGTGAGTGGAACCGGCGAGGCCCTGCGCACCGTTGCGGAACGGTGCGTCGAGCACGGGGTGTCGACACACCCGCTGCGCGTCGCCACCGGGTTCCACTCGCCCCTGCTCGAGCCGATCCGGCCGGCCCTCGTGGCGGACCTGTCGCGATTCCGGCCTCGCGCGCCGCAGGTGCAGCTCGTGTCGACCGTGACGGGCCGCGCGGTGGAGACGAGCGAGGAGCTGGGCCGTCAGCTCGAGGAGAACGTCTTCTCCACGGTGCGGTTCCGCGAGGCGATCGAGTCGGCGTCCGCATCCGACGTCGGTGTCTACGTCCAGATCGGTGGGGGTTCGGCGCTGCTCGGGTCCATCCGGCGCTCCCTGGGCGATGCGCCCGACGTGCACGTCATCCCGAGCAGCGCGTCGGCGCCGGACGGCGCGGCGACCTTCCTCCGACTGCTCGGCCGGCTGACGGTGCTGGGAGCCGACCTCGACCTGTCATCGCTCGTCCCGCCAGACACCGCGGGTGTGGCGCTGCCGATCGCGCCGCTGCCGACCGAGCCGTACTGGGTCGTCCGACCGGACGCCTCCGACCCGACGACCACGCCCCGAGTACCCACATCCGAACCGCACCGACCACCCTCCCCCGTCGAACAGGATCCCCACTCCATGCGTCACAACCCCCACGACCTGCCGCCCTCCCCGCTCGCCGGACCACCGTCGGCACGACCGCCGATCCAGCCGCGAGCCGCCGAGGCCCAGGCCGACCACCTGCCCGGACTGCTCGCCCTCATGCACCGGCAGCTGAGCCTCATCGAGGGTTCCGGGCAGGCCGGTCACGCGCCCGCGTCGACGGATCCGTTCCGTTGGTCCACGGAACCCGGCTCGCCGCAGGCGGAGGTGGTCGCGCGGATGGGCCTCGCAGCCTCCCGGTCGCATCGCGCCGAGTCCGACGCGGTCATCCTCGGCATGGTGTCGCGCATCAGCGGGTTCCCGCTGGACCTGATCCGGCCCGACATGCACCTCGTCGAGCAGCTCGGATTCGATTCGCTGATGATGCGTGAGCTGATCACCCAGCTGCACACGGAGTGGCCATCGCTGCCGACCCCCGCCCAGCTCGGCGAGCGCTTCGCCGGGCGGCCCACGGTGGAGCAGGTGCTGGACGGCGTCGGGTCCCTGCTGCACCCGTTCGCCGAGGAGCCGCAACACCGGCTTCCGCGGGTCGAGACGGAACCGGTGGCTGCCGCTTCCCCGGCGTCGGCCGACCGCCCGACCCGATGGACCGAGGCCGACGCCCGCATCGAGTGCTTCCCGGAGGCGGTCGCCATGCGGGAACGCCGGCAGCAGACCGACCGCAACCCCTACTTCCTGCTCCATGAGGGGATCATCGACGCGACGACGACGATCGGCGACGCCCAGCTCGTGAGCTTCTCGAGCTACAACTACCTCGGTGTCACCGGCCACCCCGTGGTCGCCGAGACGATCGCCGACGCCGTGGCCCGATACGGCAGCTCGGTGTCCGCCAGTCGGTTCCTGTCCGGTGAGCGCCCGATCCATGCCGAGCTCGAGCAGGAGCTCGCCGACCTCCTCCAGGTGGAGTCCGCGCTCACCCTGGTGAGCGGCCACGCGACGAACGTGAGTGTCATCGGGCACCTGGTGGAACCGGGCGATCTCATCGTCCACGACAGCCTCGCGCACGACAGCATCATCCAGGGGGCGAAACTCTCCGGAGCCACCCGGCGGTCCTTCCCCCACAACGACCTGAACGCGCTCGACGACCTCCTCGGCGCGATCCGCGGCGGGTTCCGCCGAGTCCTCATCGTCGTGGAGGGCGTCTACAGCATGGACGGCGACCTCGTGCCGCTCCCGCAGCTCATCGAGCTGAAGCGGCGGCACGGCGCACTGGTGCTCGTCGACGAAGCGCACAGCATCGGAACGGTCGGCGCGAACGGGGGCGGGGTCGGCGAACACTTCGGCGTCGACCGCTCGGACATCGACCTCTGGTGCGGGACGATGTCGAAGTCGCTCGCCGGATGCGGCGGCTACGTCGGGGGCACCGCCGCGGCGATCGATTACCTCAAGTACTCCGTGCCCGGGTTCGTGTACAGCGTCGGCATCACCCCGGCGAACGCGGCCGCGTCGCTCGCCGCCCTCCGGCTCATGCGCGACGAGCCCGAGCGCCTCAGCCGCCTGCGGCAGAACGCCGACCGCTTCCGCGAGACGGCCCGGGCCGCCGGCATCGACATCGGCGACAGCGCCGACTCGCCCGTCGTGCCGTGCATCGTCGGCAGCTCGGAACGGGCGCTCGCCCTGGCGACGGCGCTCTTCGACCACGGCTTCAGCGTCAACCCGATCCTGTACCCGGCCGTACCGGACGACCAGGCGCGGCTCCGCTTCTTCATCACCGCGGAGCACACCGCCGAGCAGATCCAGCGGGTCGTGGACATCACGGCATCCGAACTCAACCGCATCACCCACGACATCGAGGTATCCGAATGACGAACCACTCCAGAACGACTCCCAGACGACGGGCGGTGATCACGCTCCTGATCGGCCTGGTGTTCGCGATCGTGGCGAGCATCGCGGGGGCCGACGTCCTCGACAACCTCAAGACGGGCGGGTTCGACGACCCGCAGTCCGACTCCGTGGCTGCAGCGGACGTGCTCGCCGACCGGTTCCCCGGCAGCGACCCGAAACTCGTCCTCGTCGTGGACGTCTCCGACGGACTCGACAGCGCCGCCGGCAGGGAGGCGCTCGACGACATCGTCGGCGCTGTTGACGATGTGGACGGCGCCAGCGTCACCGGCTCCTACGCCGACGCGGAGCAGCTGCGGAGCGACACGGACCGCGGCGTCGTGCTCGTGGCGCTCGCCGGAGACGAGGACACGGTGCAACGCGCGACCACCGCGCTCCGCGGGACGATCACCGAGGAGGTGACGTCGGCCACGGTCCGGTTCGGCGGCATCGCGGGGATCAACGACGACCTGAACGCGCAGGTCAAGACGGACATCATCGTCGCGGAGACGATCGCCATCCCGATCACCCTCGTGCTGCTGTTCTTCGCGTTCCGCGGTGTGGTGGCCGCGCTGCTGCCCGTCGGCGTCGCGGGCGTCACGATCCTCGGTTCCCTCGGCCTGCTGAACGTGGTCGCGCAGCTCACCTCGGTCTCCCTGTTCGCAGTCAACCTCGTCACCGCGTTGGGCCTCGGACTCGCCATCGACTACTGCCTGCTGTTCCTCACCCGCTATCGGGACGAACGCTCGGGCGGAGCCACCGACGAGGAGGCGTTGCGGATCGCTCGGCGGACGACCGGCCGGACCATCGTGTTCAGCGGCGTCGTCGTCGCCGCGGCGCTCGCCACGCTGATGCTGTTCGACCAGTACTTCCTGCGCTCGTTCGCCATCGCGGGACTCGTCATCGTGGCCTGCTCCGTGGTGGGCGCGGTCGTCCTGCTGCCCGCAGCCCTCACCCTCCTGGGTCGCCGGATCGACTGGGGCCGTCTGCGCTCGCGGCGCCCGGCCGGGGCCGAGGGTCGGTTCTGGTACCGGGTGGGCGACCACGCGTATCGCCGTCCGTGGTTGGCGGTGCCCGTGATCGCGCTGCTCATCGCCATGGCCGCGCCGTTCGCGCACGCGGAGTTCGGGGTACCCGACGAACGAGTGCTCCCCGCCGACGCCGAGAGTCGTGTCGTGGCGGACATCATGCGGTCCGACTTCGACGTCGCCGAGGCGGACGCCGTCTCCGTCGTCACCGAGGACTGGGCGGGGACGGACCGCGAGCTCGAGGAGTACGCCACCGGACTCTCCTCGATCACGGGCGTCGAGGCCGTCACGACGTCCCTCGGCAGCTTCGTCGACGGACGCCTCGTCGTCCCGGCCGACGCGCGGACGGAGCAGCACTTCCGTGACGGTTCGGCGCTCTGGCTGCAGGTCGCGACCGACGTCGTCCCGTACTCGCCCGAGGGCTCGGAGCTCGTCCGCGACGTCCGTGCGGTGGACCCTGGAGCCGGCTCGACCGTCCTGGTCGGTGGCCTCGCGGCACAGATGATCGACATCGGTGACTCCATCTCGGCGCGTCTGCCGTTCGCCGCCGCGGCCATCGCGCTCATGACGCTGATCATCCTCTTCCTGTTCACGGGGAGCGTGCTGCTCCCGATCAAGGCGCTGGTGCTGAACGTGGTCGGGCTGGTCGGCATCCTGGGCGTCATCGTGTTCCTCTTCCAGGACGGCAACCTGTCGGACGTGCTCGGCTTCACCCCGTCGCCCATCGCCATCTCGATCCCGATCCTGCTGTTCTGCATCGCCTTCGGACTCTCGATGGACTACGAGGTGTTCCTCCTCGCGCGGATCCAGGAACGGTTCCGTGCCACGGGCGATCTCGCGGAGGCGGTGCGGAGCGGGCTCGGTGCGAGCGGCCCGATCATCACGGCCGCTGCGGCGATCCTCGCGGTGTCGTTCTTCGCCATGGCGACCTCCGGGGTGTCGATCATCAAGATGCTCGGCATCGGTACCGGTATCGCGATCCTCATCGACGCCATCCTGATCCGCGGCGTGCTCGTCCCGGTCTTCATGCGCGTCGCCGGACGATGCAACTGGTGGGTGCCGCGGTGGCTCGCGGCGATCCACCGTCGCATCGGGATCACGGAGGGCTGAGTGGACGCGCGGTTCAGCGGCCTGTCGGCCGATGACGACCTCTCGGCGCTCGTGTCCGAGGCGACTCGTGCGGCGAACGCCCACAACACGCAGCCGTGGGGCGTGGACCGTCAGGGCGACGAACTCGTCCTCCGCCGGGATCGCACTCGCACCCTCGGCGCGAGCGATCCGCGAGGACGCGACACGATGCTGTCGTTCGGAGCGTTCGTCGAGTCACTCCTCATCTGTGCGGCGTCGGCCGGTGTCGGACTGCGCTTCGAGGCCTCCACCGGCGGTGACGCGGAGACCGATGAGGTCGGCCGGTTCTCGCGCCGCCAGGAGGGCTACCAGACGACGTTCTCCTCGGCGGACGTCCGTGGACGACGCGTCTGGCGAGGGCGATGGCGGGACGGCGCTCCTCCGCCCGACGTCCTCACGGCGGCCGCTGCGGAGGTGGAGCGTGCGGGGTTCCGGCTCGTCTCGATGCCGACCCGGGACGCCCGTCCGTTCCTCATCCGAGCCAACCGGTGGTTCTTCGGCGACGCGGCGATCGTCGCCGAGCTCCACCGGTGGACCCGCCTGTCGCCGCGCCACCCCGACTACGACGAGGACGGCCTCAACGACGCGATGCTCGTGCTGTCGAAGGTCGAACGTGCCGGCCTGCGGACGCTGATCAGCCCGCGGGTGTTCCGCACGCTTCGCGGCGTCGGGCTGCCCGGGTTGTTGGCGAGGATGTCGGCCTCCGCGACCCAGGGCTCCGGCACTGTCCTCGGTATCGTCGGACCCACCGGGGCACAGCAGGAACTCGCCGCGGGGCGACTGCTCACCCGGCTCTGGCTCGGCTTCCAGCGTCACGGCCTGTACGTGCATCCCCAGAGCGCACCGCTCGACTGTCCGGAGACCAGAGCCATGCTCGAAGAACGCTGGCAGGTCGCTCCGGACGAGCAGCTCGTCGCCTGGTTCCGGGTCGGCATCCCCGTCTCCGACCCCGCGGCGCGCGTGGCGTCCCCGCGTCGGTCGGGTGGTTGAATCCGCAGCCGCTGTGGTCGACGCTCTCCGGATGCAGGTACCGTCGGGCGTCGTCGTCTCGGCGTCCGTCGGCACCGCACCCGGGCCGTTCGGGGTCCGTCCGACTCAGGCTCTTCGGAGCACCGAATCCCGCTCGGCGCGCGACTGCGCCAGGGCGGCACTCGCGACGCTCGGCCAGCGCTCCGCGGACATCCCGACGGGGGAGGGCGGGCAACCGATCTGGCCGACCGGTTTCGTCGGGAGTCTCTCGCACTGCCCCGGTTTCACGATCGCAGCCGTCGGTCGCGTCGGTGTCGCGAGTGCCATCGGGATCGACGTCGAGGTGCACCGGCCCGTCCGTCCTGCCGTCGCGGCGACGATCGTCTGCGGGAGTGAGGCGTCCATGCTCGCGCGACTCGCCTCGTGCCATCCGCCCGTCGCGTGGAGCGCCGTGCTGTGGAGCGTCAAGGAGAGCGTCTTCAAGGCGTGGTATCCGCTCACCGGCCGATGGGTCGACTACACGGCGTGTGAGGTGGTGATCCACCCGGATCGGGGCTCGTTCGATGCGCGGGTCGTCGTGCCGGCCGGTCGGACCGCGCGCTCGACCACGCCGCGCACCTTCGCCGGACGATGGTCGGTGGTGGGCACCCACCTCTGCAGCGTCGTCATCGTCCCGGCCTCGCGGGGACAGGACGGGTGATCGGCTGATCCGGTCGGCGCGGGTACCGTTGAGGACGATGTCGTAGACCGCAGGAGGAGGGGCCATGTCGGACGAGGAACGGACGACGACGGACTGGCGTGCAGTGGCCGCCGCCCTCGCGAACGACGACGCCCGGACGGTGTACGCGCAACTCGTCCTCGGGCAGGAGCCCGACCTCGGCGCCACCCAGCGTGCTGTGCGGCGAGCCGAGCAGAGCGTTCAGGCGCTGTCTCGGGTGGGCCTGCTGGATGTTGACGGACGCACTTCGGGCAGGGCGTTCCGGGACCTCCTCGCGGCCGCCGCACCGCCGAAGCGCGAAGGGATCGACCGCTTCCTGGTCGACGGTCGGATCGTGCAGTACCCGTCGAATCCGGACGAGCGGCAGGCGCTGTTGCAGCGCGTCGCGGCATCAGCGCTCCAGCCGGGCGAGGTGGTCGACGAAGCCGAGATCAACGAGCGGTTGTCCGCGTTCCACGACGACGTCGCGGTGCTCCGGCGATACCTCGTCGACGCGCAGCTCGTCGAACGCACGCGCTCGGGGACCGAGTACGCGCTCGTCACCTGAGGAGGCCGCCCTTCGACAGGCTCAGGGACCGGTGCGCGCGACGGTGGACCTCTTCCGGTCACTGAGCTTGTCGAAGTGCGCAAGGGGTCTTGTGGGGCCGCCCTTCGACAGTCAGGGACCGGGTGTGGCTCAGTGACCGGCGGCAAGTCCACGGCCCGCCGGCCGGCGTCAGGCGCGGATGTCCTTCGTGAGCTCCTCCACGAGGGCGGCCCGCTGCTCGCGGGTGGACGGTCGACCCTCGGCGTCGGGACGCTCCTGCCACGGGAACGGTCCCGAAGCGCGGCGGTACTCGACCCCGAGGGCGTCGAGGCGGGCGAGGTGCTGCTGCAGCCGCGCCTCGAAGCCCGCGAGGTCGCGCTCGCGGCCGACCCAGGCGACCTCGGCGAGTGCGCACAGCCGCGGGTATGCCTGGTAGTCGATGACGCGGGCGGAGTCCATGTGCTCGGTCCAGATGTTCGCCTGCACCCCGATGATGTGCTCGGCCTGCGCCTCCGTCAGCTCAGCCGGCACCGGCTCGAAGGTGTACACCTCCGCGACGGTCAGCGGTGGCCCGACCGGGATCGGCTCACCCGGCAGCTCCGACTCGCGGTAATCGAGGTAGACGCGGTCGTCCGGGCAGGCGATGACGTCGTACCCCTGGCGTGCGGCGGCGACCGCACCGAACTCGCCGCGCCATGAAGCGACGGTCGCGTCCTTCGGCAATCCGCCGCCCTCGAGGATCTCGTCCCAGCCGTACAGGCGTCGGCCGGCGGCGGACAGGTGCGCCTCGAGCTGGCGGATGAACCACGCCTGCAGCGCTTCGACGGAGTCGAGCCCGCGCTCGGCCATGAGGGCTCGCGTTCGAGCGCTCGCTGCCCAGCGGGTCTTCTTCGCCTCGTCGCCACCGACGCCGATGAAGGTCGATGGGAAGAGCTCCATGACCTCGTCGAACACGGTGCGGAAGAACGCGACCGTCTCCTCGCCCATGTCGAGGATCGCCTCGTTGATGCCCCACCTCGTCCACACCGACGGCTCGTCCGCGTCCTGCGCCACATCCGGCACGCCCAGCTCCGGGTACGCGGCGATGATCGCTCGCGCATGACCGGGCAGGTCGATCTCGGGGACGACCGTGATGGACCGCTCAGCGGCGTAGGCGACGATCTCGCGCAGGTCGTCCTTCGTGTAGAAGCCGCCGTGCGGGCGGCCGTCGCCGGGAGCGTGCCGTGCTGCGCCGTGCTGGCTCTCGGTCCGCCACCCGCCGACCTCGGTCAGCTTCGGGAACGCGTCGATCTGGATCCGCCAGCCCTGGTCGTCGGTGAGGTGGAAATGGAGGACGTTGAGCTTGTGGCGCGCGGCGAGGTCGATGAACCGCAGCACGTCGGACGTGGGGAGGAAGTGCCTGGCCACGTCGAGCATGACGCCGCGCCACCCGAAGCGCGGGGCGTCGTCGATGGTCGTCGCCGGGACGGTCCAGTCGACGCCGGGGACGAGCGCACGGCGGTTGACCGCAGGGGGGAGGAGCTGGGTCAGGGTCACCGCGCCGGAGAACGCGCCGGAGGCGTCGGCGGCGACGATGCGCACACCGTCCGCGTCGACCACGAGCCGGTAGCCGCCGGCCGCGACGGTGTCGTCGTGGATGAACGCGATGCTGTCGGTCCGCAGGTCGATCCGTGCGTCGAGGTCGAACCCGGTCGACGTCTGCAGCACCCCGCGCAACCAGCGGGTCGCGGCCGAGAAGCGGCGGTCACCGCCGAGCCCGGTCGTCTCGCTCAGCGTGAAGGCGCCGTCGTGCTGCTGGATGGACACGGGCAGTGGAAGCATCGGTGGTTCTCTCCTCGAATGCTGATGGGCCGTTCTCAGGACATCTGCGGCGCGGCTGGCCGGGAACCCGGTGACACGCCGGAGGACTCCTGAGAAAGGTCCCGGATGGTGGAGGTCAGGACGGGCGGTCGACGAGGGTGGTGAGCCGGTCGGCGATCAGCGTATCCGAGACGACGGTGAGCGGCGACTGACCGGCCTCGGCGGCGAGCTCGGCGATGCTGCGGCCGACGAGCTCGCGGAGGTCGGGGTGCGACACCTGCGCAATGCGCACAGCGGACCAGTCGACGCGCTCGTCGAACGGCGGCTCGGCGAAGGCGCGTTCGAGTTCGTCGACGATGGCGTCGTCCCGGAGACGGTCGATGACGGCGTCGCCGCCACCGCCCGCCACCCAGGTGGGCAGCAGGGCGGTGAGGGCGGTGCCGCGGAGGACGCCGCCCGGGAGGATGGTGCCGGTGCCGTGATCCATGGGCCGCTCTCCAGTCGTCGGGCGATTGCGCATGTTGCAACGGGGGTTGCGTCAATGCCCGACAACTGTAAAGGGTCCGAACAAACGTGTCAACGCTGTGGAGACGGCGTTGCGGGGGAGGGTTGCTCGGCACTTCGACAGGCTCAGTGACCGGGGAAGGGTGGGCCTCGTGACCGAGGAGGTGGCTCAGCACTTCGACAGGCTCAGTGACCGGGGAGGGATGGGCCTCGTGACCGGGGAGGGGTGGGTCTCGTGACCGGGAGGTGGCTCAGCACCCAGGGCCCCTCCGTTCCCGGCTCGGCTACTCCACCAGGCGGAGGCGGACCGCCATGAACTGGCGGCCGGGCAGGTCGACCCGGACGGTACCGGTGTACGTGCCGGGCAGGGTCTCGACCGTCATGTTCCAGGTGTCGAGCACGTCGACGTGGAACTCGCCCTCGGGGAGGAAGACGTTGCGGAACCGCGGCCGGTTGAAGCCGAAGTAGCCGATGACGTACCGGCCGGCCACCCCGCCCCACGGCACGTCCCAGTCGCCGGGGAGCGGGTCGAGGACGCCCGTCGGGGACTCCGCCGAGATGCGCTCCAGGAAGGCGATGCGTTCGGGACTCGAACCGATGAGCGGACCGCCCTTCGACCAGAACAGCTCCTCCCGGTCGTTGAGGTAGGTCTCGCCGTGGCCGACGTAGCCGCCGCGGATCGCCCCCTCCCAGAACCGTCGCACCATCTCCTCGCCGGTGATGTTGCCCCAGCCCTGGTCGATGTCGCCCTCGTAGGCGCACTCGTCGATGACGATCGGCTTGCCCCACTGCTCGCGCCAGGCGTCGGTGTTCTCCGCGGTCCGGTAGACGTCGACGCGCTGCACGCTGCAGTGCGTGATCCAGGGCTTCGCGTAGTCGTAGAACCCCTGGCAGTTGTGGATGGAGTTGAGGTGGCCGTGCGGGTCCTCCGCGCCGACGACCGCCGCGAGCCGCTCCCAGTCGTCGTTCGTCTTCGCCCAGAGCAGGTCGTACTCGTTCGCCATCGACCACCACACGTTCGCGAACGCGGCGAGCCGGCGGACGGCGTAGCGGAGGTACCGTTCGTCGACGGCCGGACCGAGGTCCGCGAAGCCCCAACGGTCGTAGGCGTGGAAGAGGATCAGGTCCGCTTCAATGCCGAGCGTGCCGAGCTGGGTGATGCGTCGCTCGAGGTTCGCCCAGTACGTCGGGTCGAAGCGCTCGTGGTCGAACCCGTCTGCGAGTGAGCCGACGAAGGGGAACGTCTCCGGCTCGTTCGCGTTGTAGAGGTACGACTTCGGGAACACGCACATCCGGACCTTCGTGAACGGCGCGGCTTCGAGGGCGCGGAGCGTCTCCTCCTGCAGTTCCTCGGGCTGGTGCGTCCAGGCGTAGGCGGTCGTGCCGAGCGGGCGATGGCGGGTGCCGTCGGCGTGGGCGAAGTGGAAGCCGTCCACGCGCACCGGTCCGTGGCTGCCCGTCGTCGCGGCCGACACGGTGAACGCGCCTGCGACGCCGTCGAGTGATCGGGCGGTCGAGCTCGTGGTGAACGACCACTCGCCCTGCTCCTCGGCGAGCAGCCGCACCAGGTACCGGCCGTCGCCGTCGTAGAACCCGCCGACGGTGAGCTCGCGTGCGCCGTTCGTGAACGTCGCGCCGAGTTCCACGTCGACGAACGGGTTGCCGTGCGACGGCCCGTCCAGCCGGATCTCGACGACGCCGTACTGCGGGACGTCGCCGGGGACCGTCAGGGTCGCCGAGCCGCGCGGGACGTCCTGGCCCTCGTAGTCGGGAGCGGGCTCGATCGCGGCGCCGTAGGGTGCGCGGGCGTCGGGACCGTCGTCGACCTGTGCGAGCGCCGCCCAGAGACGATCCTTCGCCGCATCGTCCTGCAGCTCCGGCACGATCGCCGACAGCTGCCCGAGACGGATGCTGCGGAACTGCTTGGCCATCGGCGAGGCGGCGATGCCGGGCAGGAACTGCTCGAGGACGGTGCGACCCGCCGGGCTCTCGATGACGTCTCCGAAGGCGGAACTGCGGTCGAACATGGATCTCCTGTGATCAGCCGAGCGGGTCGGCGGCGGGTGCTACTGGTGCAGGCGGTGCGAGTGTTGCACGTGGAACAGTCGAGTGGGGGTTATCGCGCAACTTCTGATGCCGGAGTGGCTGCAGCAAGCGCTGCGTCCACGTCGTCGAGCATCGACGGCGGCGTGAACATGAGGAGCTGACGGACGGTCCGACCACGACTCCACTGGGTGCCGCGGCGGATGTCGTCGGCCTTGGCCTGATCGTGGGCACCCACCGAGCTGAGGAGGGCGTCGTACGCGGCCGGTCGGTCGATGATCTCGGAGAGCGGCGAGTCGAGGCCGAGCGTGATGTCGTCGTCGGCACTCGAGCCGGCGTCGGGGACCTCGACCGTCCAATCGTGGCGACCGGACCCGATCGTCTCCTCCGCGGCACCCGGCAACGCGACCGTCGCCGTCGTGTTCGGCGGCACGACCGCCGACACCCGGAGGGACGACCCTTCGCGCCGCCACGCCACCGACGCCTCGCCGTAGGGCGTGACGTGTCGGGCCTCGGCGTGGTCGAGTCCGTCGATCGGCCGCGGTGCGATCCGGAGTTCGCGGTAGCCGGGACCCGCGGGAGCCAGGCCGGCTACGGTGCGGTGCAGCCAGTCGGCGACGGCGCCGAGCGCGTAGTGGTTGAACGAGGTCATCTCGCCCGGGTTGACCGAGCCGTCCTCGAGCAGGCTGTCCCAACGCTCCCAGATCGTGGTCGCGCCCTTGGTGACGGGCGAGAGCCAGGAGGGGTTCTCGGTCTGGAGCATGAGGCGGCCGGCCGCGCGGAGGTGTCCGCCGTCGGCGAGTGCGTCGGTGATGAGCGGCGTCCCCACGAAGCCGGTGCCGATGCGGTAACCGTCGGCGCGGACGAGGTCGGCGAGGCGGTTCGCGAGGCGCTGTCGCAGGGCGGGGTCGTCGACGAGGTCGAACCGCAGGGCGAGGGCGTACGCGGTCGGCGCGTCGGACATCATCCGGCCGGCGGGCGTCACGTACTCGGCGGTGAAGGCCGCCCGACTCCGCTCGGCCAGTTCGCCGTACCGCTCGGCGTCCGCCGTCTCCCCGAGGAGCCCGGCGGTGTCGGCGAGGATCCGGAGCGATCGCGCGTGATAGGCGCTCGCGACGATGTCCGAGTCGACCCTGGCCTTCGCCGGCTGGTCCGGCGGCGCGCTCGGGTCGAGCCAGTCGCCGAGCTGGAAGGTGTTCGACCAGAGACCGTCGGTGCTCACCCGGAGCACGGCCTCCACCCAGGAACGCATCGACGGGTACTGCTCGCGCAGGATCCCGAGGTCGCCGTAGCGCTCGTGGAGCACCCACGGCACGATGGTCGCGGCGTCGCCCCAGGCCGCGGTCGGCCCACCACCGGCGAATCCGGACAGTGCGGCCGGGACCACCATGGGGACGACACCGTCCTGGTGCTCCTGCTCGAGCGCGAGGTCGCGCAGCCAGGAGTCGAGGAAGGCGGAGCTATCGTAGAGGAAGCTCGCGGTCGGGGCGAAGACCTGCAGGTCACCCGTCCAGCCGAGCCGTTCGTCGCGCTGCGGGCAGTCGGTCGGGATGCTCAGGAAGTTGCCGCGCATGCCCCAGACGACGTTCTCGTGGAGGCGGTCGAGCAGCTTGTGCGAGGAGGAGAACCAACCCGTGCGCGTGAGGTCGCTGTGGAGGACGACGGCGGTGACCGACGCCGGGTCGAATGCGCCCGGCCAGCCGTCGATCTGCGCGTAGCGGAAGCCGTGGAAGGTGAAGCGCGGCTCGATCGTCTGTTCGCCGTCGCCCGAGAGCGTGACGTGGTCGGTGGCTGCGGCGTTGCGGAGGGGACGCAGGGCGAGTTCGCCCTCGTCGAGGACCTCGGCGTGCCGGAGCGTGAGCGTCGTGCCCCGCGGGCCGGCGACGGTGAGCCGGAGGCGGCCGACGAGGTTCTGGCCGAAGTCGAGGATGGTCGTGCCCGACGGCGAGGTGAGCACCTCCGCGACCGCGCGCTCCTCGATGCGGCGGACGGGCGCGGCGATCCGGGCCTCCGGCACCGGGTGCGCAGCGTCGTCGACGAGGGCCGGGGCCCAGGTGGACGCGTCGAGCGCCGTCGTCGACCAGCCGGGTTCGACCAGGGTGGTGTCGATCGCCTCGCCGGCGTAGATGCCGCTGTCGACGAGCTCGGCACCGTCTGCCGCCGACCAGCTCGCATCGGTGACGAGCGTCTCCGTCGTCCCGTCGAGGTAGTCGAGCTGCAGCTGGGCGGCGAAGCGTGGCTGGTCGCCGTAGATGCGCTCGGCGAACTGGAAGAACCCGTACCGCTCGGTGTACCAGGCGCCGGCGACGGTCGCGGCGATGACGTTCTCACCCGGCTCGACGAGCGCGGTGACGTCGACGGTCTCGTGCACGAGGCGGTCGCCGTAGGCGGTCCAGCCGGGGGAGAGGACGTCTTCCGAGGCGGGCATCCCGTTCAGCTGCGGTTCGGCGGCACCGAGCGCGGTCCAGAACAGCCGGGCGCGACGGACGGGCCCGCCGACCGTGAAGGTGCGGCGCACCCGGATCGGTTGCGCAGGACGCTCGGGCGCTGCGAGACCGATGAAGCGGGCGGTCCAGGCTCCGTCGGCCAGGAACGCGGCCTCGACGACGGTCGGCTCGCTCCAGGGTGTCTCCTCCCCAGCAGTCGACGCGGCACGGACCTCGACGGTGCGCACCTCGTCTGGGCCGAGTGGTGGGAACGGCCAGGAGACGAGGACGGAGTCGCGGCCCTCGACACGTGCCGTGGCACCACTGCCGTCCCGGAGCTCGGCCCAGGCCTGCACCCAGTCGGAGCCAGCGGTCTCGACGGTCCAGCTCAACCGAGGCGTCGGCGTCGCAACCGCGGGGCTGTCGTCACGGGTCTCCGCCCGCAGTCGGCCGATCCGCGCGACGTGCGCGGTCATCGGGAGGTCCCGGCTGCGATGGTGACGACGTGCTCGTCCACGAGGTCGACGACGGACGATCCGATCCGGAGGGTGACGTCGCCTGGCTCGACCTGCCAGCCGTCCGCCCAGTGGGCGAAGACCCGGGCGGGCAGCGCGACCTCCCAGGCGACCGACTCGCCGGCGCCCGCGCGGACGACGGCCGATCCGACGAGCCAGCGTACGGGGCGGTCGACCGAGGAGTCCGGTCGCTCCGCGTACACCTGGACGACGTGCTTGCCGGCGCGGTCGCCGGTGTTCGTCGCGGTCCCGGAGACGCGGGCGTCACCGGAGGCGACGTCACCCGAGACCTCGCCACCGTCGATGGACCAGCTCGTGTACCCGAGCCCGTGGCCGAACCAGTAGGCGGGCGTGGCACCCGAGCGGAGCCACGCGCGGTAGCCGATGTGGATGCCCTCCTCGTAGCGGAGCACGCCGTCCACCGGGGTGACGTCGAGCACCGGGACCTCGTCGAGCGCCGCAGCCCAGGTGGTGCTCAGGCGACCACCGGGTTCGGCGACCCCGAGCAGCACGTCGGCCAGGGCGTTGCCCATCTCCTGTCCGCCGAACCAGCCGAGGAGCACGGCGGCGACCTCGTCGCTCCAGGGGAGCAGGACCGGGGCGCCGGAGTTGACGATCACGACGGTGCGCGGGTTCACTGCGGCGACAGCCCGGACGAGCTCGTCCTGACGGCCGGGGAGGGTGAGGTCGCTGCGGTCCCAGCCCTCCGACTCGACCTTCGAGTTCGTGCCGACGACCACGACGGCGACATCGGCCGCGCGGGCCGCCTCGACCGCCTGGGCGATGAGGGCGTCGGGGTCGGAGTCGTCGGGAGCGCGACCGACGGTGACGCTGATCGCGCCGAGACCGTTCTCGCTCGGGGAGAGGTCGAACTCCGCGCGGAGTTCGACGGCGACGTCGGCCTGGGCGGCGAACGCCCCGGTCGCCGACGGCGGGGCGAGCAGCGCCGCGCCGAGGTCGTTCCCGACGACCACGGGTTGCTCGTCGACGAGGAGGACGCCGTCGACGAAGAGTCGGCCGTGGAGCCCCGTGGCGAAGCCGAGTCGCAGTTGCTCGGTGGCCTCCGGCGTGTACGTGGTGGTGAGCACGAGCTGCGACGCCGTGGTGACCGGGGCGTCGCCGCCGAACCAGACGAGCGCGGTGGACCGGCGGTCCTCGGTGAAGAGTTCCGCGCCGTCGGCATCGAGGAACGTGGCGACGAGACCGGTGTCACCCGTGCGCGGGTTGGTGAGGCGCTCGAGCGGGAGTTCGGCGACGCCCTCCTGCACGATCGCGCCGACGGCGTAGTCGATCGTCGCCTCGGGGAGCGCGAGTCGGAGTCCCTCGAGTGGGCTGACGGTGTGCTCGGGGAGGACCGTGGCACTGCCGCCGCCCTGGGTGCGCGAGTCGCGGGCGTTGTGCCCGATGACGGCGACGCGGGTGAGCGTGGCGGCGTCGAGGGGCAGGGTGCCGTCGTTGTCGAGCAGCACGACGCCCGCGGTCTCGGCCTCGCGGGAGAAGGCGACCCCGTCGACCGGGGCCGGCGCCAGCGCTTCCTCGCCGAGGGCACCGACGCGGACCGCGAGCGCGAGGAGCCGGGCGACCTTGCGGTCGACGTCGGCTTCGGCGACGCGGCCGTCGCGGACGGCCTCGACGAGGGTCGCGCTCCATGCGGGAGCAGGGCCGGGCATGGCGAGGTCCTGCGACGCCGGTGCCGAGCCGAGGCTGCGGACGCCGGTCCAGTCGCTGACGACGACGCCGTCGAAGCCCCACTCCGAGTTGAGCGGCGTCTCCAGGAGGTCGTTCTCGCTCATCGTGACGCCGTCGACGGAGTTGTAGGCGCTCATGATGGCCCAGGTGCCGGCCTCGGTCACCGTGCGCTCGAACGGTGCGAGATAGAGCTCGCGGAGGGCACGCTCGCTCGCATGCACGTCGACCGTGAAGCGGTCGGTCTCGGAGTCGTTGGCGACGTAGTGCTTCGGGGTCGCGGCGACACCGTTGTCCTGCAGGCCACTGACGTAGGCGGCCGCGAGCGAACCGGTGAGTTCCGGGTCCTCGCTGAACGCCTCGAAGTGCCGCCCGCCGAGCGGGGAACGGTGGAGGTTGATGGTCGGGCCGAGGACGACGTCGACGCCCTTTCGGCGGGCCTCGGCCGCGGCGACGGCGCCGTATCGGTAGGCGAGCGACGGATCCCACGAGGACGCCAGCGCGGTCGCTGACGGGAGGTTGATCGACGGCGAGCGCTCGTCCCACAGCGGACCGCGGACGCCGGCCGGCCCGTCGGACAGGACCATGGCGCGCAGGCCGATCTTCTCGAGCGGCACCGTGGTCCAGAAGTCGGCGCCGGAGACGAGCGCGACCTTCTCCTCGAGGTCGAGTCGGGCGACGAGGGCGTCGATCGCCGCGGTGTCGACGGGCTTCGTGGCGGCGGCGTGCCGGGGAGTGGTGATGGTCATGCGATGTGGGTCCGTTCTGGGGTGGCCCTTCGACAAGCTCAGGGACCGGATGGTGGGTCTCGGGGACCGGTTGTGGGTCTCAGGGACCGGATGTGGGTCTCGGGGACCGGATGTGGGCCCTTCGACGAGCTCAGGTGCCGAGCGATGTGCGTGGTGCGCCCGGCCGGCCAGGTTCCTGGCCCCGGCCGACCGGGCGGTCGTGGTGATCCGGACGGATCAGGCGGCGGACTCCGCCGCACGCTGCTCGTCGATGAGGCGGCGTCGCTCCACCCGGCGGTCCTCCTGGCGGTCCGGGTCGGGGATCGGTGCCGCCATGAACAGGCGCTGCGTGTAGGGGTGGGCCGGGTGCGCCGTCACCTGGTCGCCGTCGCCGGACTCGACGATCTCGCCGTGGTACATGACCGCCACGCGGTGGCTGATGTGCCGGACGACTGCGAGGTCGTGCGAGATGAACAGGTAGGCGACGCCCGTCTGCTCCTGGATGTCGATGAAGAGGTCGAGTACCCGCGCCTGCGTCGACAGGTCGAGGGCCGACACGGGCTCGTCACACACGATGAGCTTCGGATCGAGGGCGAGCGCCCGGGCGATCGCGATGCGCTGCCGCTGGCCGCCCGAGAACTCCCGGGGGAGCCGTGAGGCCGCGCCGGTCGGCAGCTGCACCTGGTCGAGCAGGGATCCGACGCGCTTGCGGGCGTCGGCACCGGAGACACCGCGGACGGTGAGCGGCTCGGTGAGGATCTGCTCGATCGTGAGCGAGGGGTTGAGCGAGGAGTACGGGTCCTGGAACACGACCTGGATCTCCGAACTCAGCGCTCGGCGCTCCTTGCGCTTCAACTGCCCGATCTCCTGGTCGCGGTAGCGGATGCTGCCGCCGGTGACCGGGGCGAGGCCCAGCACGGCGCGACCGAGCGTGGTCTTGCCGGAGCCGGACTCGCCGACGAGACCGACGGTCTCACCGGGCTTGATGTCGATCGACACGCCCTTGAGCGCCTTGAACGACTGGGCACGGAACCCCTTGCCCGGGTACTCGACTTCGAGGTCCTTCACCTCGAGCAGTGACGACGTCATCGGGTCTCTCCTGTCAGGTTCGTCGCGAGTGCCGGTCGGGCGGGACCCTCGTCGAGGATCGCGCCGAGCAGCGACTGCGTGTACGGGTGCTGCGCGTGGTTGAAGATCGAGCGCACCGGCCCGGTCTCCACGATGAGACCGTTCTGCATGACCGAGACGCGGTCGCAGAGGTCGGCGACCACCCCGAAGTTGTGCGTCACGAGGAGCATCGCCATGTGGCGCTCCGCCTGGAGGTCGCGCAACAGGTCGAGGACCTCCGCCTGCACGGTCACGTCGAGGGCCGTGGTGGGCTCGTCGGCGATGATGATGTCCGGGTCCGTGGAGACGGCGCCGGCGATGAGCACACGCTGCGCCATACCGCCCGAGACCTCGTGCGGGAACGCGGCGAAGGTGCGCTTGGGGTTCGGGATGCCGACCCGCTCGAGCAGGGCGAGCGCCTTGTCCGTCGCCTCCTTCTTGCTCAGGCCGAGGGTGACGCGCAGGGGTTCGACGAGCTGGCTGCCGATCGTGAACGCCGGGTCGAGGTTCGACATCGGCTCCTGCGGGATGTAGCCGATGCGCTTGCCGCGGATGGCCGTGTACTCGCGCTCCCCGAGGGTGTCGAGTCGGGTGCCCTCGTAGCGGATCGTGCCGTCGGTGACCCGGCCGCCGCGGGGCAGGAGTCCGAGGACGCCCCACGCCGTCTGGGTCTTGCCCGAGCCGGATTCACCGATGAGGCCGTGGACCTCGCCCTTGCGGATGTCGAGGTCGACGCCGTGGACGACCTCGGTGACCCGGCCGCCCTCCTGGTCGTAGCCGACGCGGAGGTCGCGGACGCTGAGGACGAGCTCCTCGGCGCGAGCGGAGGCGCGAGCGTCGTCGTCGTGACGGATGGGCGGGACGCCGACGATCTCGTCCTCGCTGATCCCGGAGGTGCTGATCGACTGGGTGACGATCGTGTTGGAGCCCGTCTTCGACGTCGTCACGATCTTGCGACGGCGCCGACGGACGGACACGGTGCGCTCGAGCTCGTCGCGCATCGCGTTGGCGAGCAGGGTGAGCGCGATGCAGGTGAGTGCGATCGCGAGCGACGGCCAGACCATGAGGATCGGTGCCTTGTAGATGTTCGTGAAGCCGTCGTTCAGCATCGAACCCCAGGTCGGCACCGACAGGTCGCCGAGACCGAGGAACTCGAGGCCGGACTGGATCGCGATGGCGATGCCCGCGATGATCGCCGACTGGATGATGATCGGTGCGCGGACGACGGAGAGGATGTGCTTGCCGATGATGCGCGGGTCGCTGAGGCCTGAGACCCGGGCGGCGTCCACGTAGAGCTCCGAGCGCACGGCCGTGACCGCCGCATAGACGAGGCGGAAGTAGGAGGGCGAGAGCAGGATGCCGAAGATGGCCATCGAGATCCAGACCGACGGGCCGAGGACGGCGCGGGCGGCGAGGAGGACGACGATGCCGGGCAGCGCCATGATGAGGCCCGTGAACCAGGACGACACGGAGTCGAACCAGCCCTGGTAGTACCCGGCGATCAGCCCGGCGACGACCCCGATGACGATCGCGACGACGAGGGCGAGGAGCGCTGCGGCGACGCTGATCTGGGTGGCGGCGAGCAGACGGGAGAACACGTCGCGCCCGGCGCTGTCCGCTCCGAGGAGATGGTCGGCGCTCGGTGGCGCCAGGACCTGTTGCAGGGACGCGAGGTTCGGGTCCTGCGGGGCGATGAGCGGTCCGAAGATCGCGACGACCCCGATGAGCGCGAGGAACACGAGCGACGCGGCGCCGATCGGGCGCTTGAGGAGCCGACGCAGGAGGTTGACGCGGACCTGCGGGGTCGGGACGGTGAGCGGGGTTTCGATGGCGGTCATGACAGTCGCACCTTCGGGTTGAGCGCAGCCTGCGCGAGGTCGATGAGCAGGTTGACGACGACGACGATGATGGCCGTCGCGATGACGACCCCCATGACGATGGGGATGTCGCCCTGAGTCGTGGCCTGCACGGCGAGCTGACCGATGCCCGGGAGGGCGAAGATCTGCTCGATGATGACCGCGCCGCCGAGGAGGCCGATGAACTGCACGGCGAGGACCGCGAGGGCCGGGCCGCCGGCGTTCCGCAGCACGTGCTTGTAGATGACGCGGCCCGTGCCGAGCCCGCGACTGCGGAGCGTCCGGACGTAGTCCTTCGACATCGCGTCGACGACCGAACCGCGCACCTGCTGCGAGACCGTCGCGATGGCACCGATCGCGAGGGCGATGATCGGCAATGTCACCGAGGCGACCCAGCCGGAGAAGGACGTGGTGATCGGGATGTACCCGGTGGCCTTGAACAGGCGGAGGTTGATCGCGAAGGTGATGACGAGCACGAGCGCGATGAGGAAGCTGGGGATCGCGAAGCCGATGACGGAGATGAACTGGACGACGTTGTCGATCCATCCACCGCGACGGGCGGCGAGGACACCGAGGATGACGGACACGATCGCGGCGATGATGGTCGCGCCGAGCACGATCGAGAGGGTGACGGCGAGGCGGCCGGTGACGCCGGAGGAGACGAGCTGGCCGGTGAACCACGAGCGGCCGAGGTCGCCCTGGAAGGCGGAGGTGATCCAGTCGAAGTACTGCACCGGCAGCGGGCGGTCGAGGCCGAGTTCAGCCGCCTTCTTCGCGACGGTCTCGGTGGTGGCGCTCTGGCCGAGGATCCGGCGGGCGATGTCGCCGCCGCCGAGGTAGAGGAGGGAGTACGCGATCACGGAGATCACGAAGATGAGGACGACGCCGGACACCAGGCGTCTGAGGATGAATCCGAGCATGGGTCACTCCAGGAAGTGGGTGAGTGAGGGGTGTTGGGGCCGGCCCGTCCGAGCGCTGGGCACTCGGGCGGGCCGGGGTCGAACCGATGTGCAGCCGGCCGGTCCCGGTCCCTGAGCCGGTCGACGGGCGAACCCCTCGACCGGCTCAAGGATCAGCGGACTACTTCGGCTGGATGTCGTAGATGGACGGGTACGCGTTCGTCGGGATCATCTTGACGGTCGTGTTGGCGTCCGTCGCGAAGCTGCCCTGCACCCGGTAGAAGGGGGCGAACCAGGCCTGCTCGACGATGTAGGCGTTGAGTTCCTTGGCGACCTTGCCCTGCGTCGCCTCATCGCCGTACTGGATCTGCTTGATGTACTCGTCGACCTTTGGGTCGTCGTACTTGAAGGGGTTGAAGACGGCGTTCGGGGCGATCATGAACTGGATGAGCTGCCAGTCCGGGTTCTGCTCCAGCGCCATGAAGGAGACGGGGAACTTCGGGGCCAGGAGGTCGGCGATGAAGTTGTTGCCCGGGTCCGTGTACTCGGCGGTGATGCCGACGTCGGCCAGCTGCTGCGAGATCAGCGTGTAGGTGGTGGCGCCGAGCACCGTGGAGGACGGCATCGAGAGCGTCAGGCCGTCGGCGTAGCCCGCCTCGGCGAGCAGTTCCTTGGCCTTCTCGGGGTCGTAGCCGTAGCGGTCGTCGAGCGACTTGTCGTAGGCGGGGGAGTTCTCCGGGAAGACCTGACCCGTGACCGTGCCGTTGTCGTTCTGCAGCGCCTTGAGCAGCGCCGGGCGGTCGAAGGCGTAGTTGATGGCCTGGCGGACGCGGACGTCGGCGATCGCCGGGTTCATCGTGCCGGCGCGGTCGAGGAGCAGCATGCCCTGGAAGTCGAGTTCGTTGGCGTTGACGGTCCAGCCGGCGCCCTCGACCTCCGCGAGGTTGTCGTTGTTGGCGAGCTTGATGCCGTTGACCTCGCCCGACTTGACGGCGTTCAGGCCTGCGGTCGCGTCCTGGAGGACGTTGATGGTCAGCTTGTCGTAGTGCTGCCAGTCCTTGTTCCAGTAGTCGGGGTTCGCGGTGTAGCTGTAGCTCGTGCCCGTGACGGTCGCGGCCGTGTCGAGCACGTACGGTCCGGAGCCGACCGGGTTGGTGGCGAGGTCGGGGCTGTCGAACGACTCGGCGCTGGCGATCAGGCCGGGGTCGCGGGTGAGGTAGTTGAGCATGGCCGGGTCGGGTGCACTCAGGGTGATGACGACGGTGGTGTCGTCGGGTGCCTCGACGGAGGCGACGCCCGCGAAGTAGCCGGCGTCGGGGGAAGTGCCGGTCTTGAACCGCTCGAGGTTCTGCTTGACGACGTCGGCGGTGAGCTTCGACTTGTCGGTGAAGGTGACGTCGTCGCGGATCTTGAGCGTCAGGACGGTGTTGTCGTCGTTGTACTCGTAGGAGGTCGCGAGCGACGGGACGATCTCACCGTCGGCGGTGGCGACGAGCAGGGTGTCGAAGACGGCCTGGTAGAAGGGCGAGCGGTTGCCCCACTCCGAGCCGGCCGGGTCGAACGTGGTGGGGGGAGTGATCGCACCCAGGATCAGGGTGCCACCGGAGCCGCTGTCAGAGCCGGAGGTGCTACCGGAGCATCCGGTGAGCACGAGTGCAGCAGCGGTGACCGCGACGGCTGCGGTCGTCTTCCATCGGAACATCTTTGTCCATTCGCTGTGAGCAATCCCTCATCGGATCGCTGGTGATTGAGGACGCTAGCATGAAACCCGAGTGGTCACTAGCTTTTTGTTTTCGGCCATGTCACAGTTGGATCACGACCAGGCCGCGGCGTTCGACGGGGAACGCGCTATCGTGAAGCCGTCCGAAGGGGGAGGTCGTCCGATGACATCGGTCAAGACCGGGAACAAGCCGCAGGGGAAGCCCCGCGGTGCATATGCGAAAACCGGTATGAAGCGCGTCGCGATCCTCGACGCCGCGCTCGCCGTCTTCGCCAACGGGGGATATCGCGCGGGTTCACTACGGGAGGTGGCCGCGCAGGTGGGGATGAGCGAGGCCGGGCTCCTGCACCACTTCCCGAACAAGAGCGCGCTGCTCGCCGCCGTGCTCTCGCACCGCGACGACCTCTCGGCGACGCTCGTGCCGATGGACGGCGACGACCCGATCGAGACGCTCCGGGGGCTGGTCGCGCTCGCCCGGTACAACGCTTCCGTGCCCGGCGTGGTCGCGCTCTACTGCACGCTCTCAGCGGAGGCGACCTCGCCCGACCACCCGGCCCACGACTACTTCGTCGAGCGCTACGAGGGCACGCGGGGTCGGCTCGAGCGCACCTTCGGGCTGCTCGTCTCCGCAGGACGGGTGCGGGCTGACTTCCCCACCACCAGCGCGGCCTTCATGACCCTCGCGCTCATGGACGGCCTGCAGGTGCAGTGGCTGCTCGCGCCGGAGTCGGTCGACATGGCGGACGAGCTCCACGCCTTCCTGTCGGGGCTCCTCGGCCAGGAGCTCTAGGCGCCGAGCGGCCGGCGCGGCAGCAGGAGATCCGCCCGGGGGCAGGAGCCTCCGGGCGAGTGCGTCCTGCTTCGGCGCCGATCTCCTGCTGTCGCGCTACGGTGTCGTCGTGCGAGCGTCGCGGAGGTCCGCGCCGACGGAGGCGTACGAGACGCCGCGGCGGTGCCGGGTGAACGGTACGGAGACGACGTCCGTGGCGACGATGATGAAGCCGAGGATCCCGATGATCCCGACGATCGTCTGGGTGAGGCCGCTCGTAGCGTCGGGTATCTGCGCGGCGGTCGTCGTGGCGATGTACGGCAGGGCCACGACGGACCCGCGGTAGAGGCGGCGTGCCACCGAGCCGCGTCCGTCCGGCCACTGCGGGGCGAGCCAGACGAGACGTTGCCCGAGCGACGCGCCGCTCCCGATGAGCGCCGGCAGGACGATCACGAGGACGACCGTGCCCGCGCCGATGCTGAGCACCTCGGGCAGCGTCGGGTCGTTGGCGGTCCCGGTCGCGCCCGTGAGCAGGACGCGTGGGACGACGAAGACGAGCGACAACACCGTGATCGACAGGTTCACGGCGAACGCGTCGAGCACCATGCCGAACCAGCGTCGCCAGACGGTGATGGGTCGCGCCCGGTCGCGAGTGGCACGAAGGGCTCGCGCGCTCGGCATCCACCCGAGGACGATCGGGGCGATGAGTGCTCCGATCGCGGCGCCCGCCGTGTTCGTGATCACGTCGTCGACGTCCGCCACCCGGTAGGCGCATTCGTACAAGCCCCAGATGCCCGTGTACTGCGTCGACTCGATCAGGAGGGAGACGAGCGCCCCGAGCAGGATGGAGACACCGAGCCCGCGGTTCCAGTACCGCCGCGCGATGGCGCCGAACGGGATGAACAGGATCACGTTCAGGACGACCTGGAGGAACGCGTGGCTCGTCAGGGTGCTCAGGACGGAGAGCCCGGCGGTCTCCCGTGCGATGTCCCCGATCGAGTGTCCAGGGATCAGCTCGAGCGCGCCGTGGGCCGTGCTGCAGTTCGCGCGCTCGTCCGGCAGCGGCAGCAGCGTGTACGCCACGAGGGCCACCGCGTAGACACTGACCGCCGCAGCGCCGATCACCCGGGGGAGCGACATCTGGCCGTAGCGACGGAGCTGCACGAGCAGGATCGGGCCGAGGACGGCGAAGAAGATCACCGTGCCGCCGACGAGTCCGACCCACGCCTGCCATGTCCACCCGCTCATTCCGACAACTGTAGGGCGCTCGCCGCGCCGTCGGCATCAGTCGGCGGACGGACCCCGGTCATCCTGCGGAGGGTGCCGAACGGCGGATCCCGCGTCCGATGCAGGCGATGATGGAGTGTGCCGACGCTCATCGTGACCACCCATCCCGACCCCGACTCCCTCACCCACCACCTCGCCCAGCGGCTCGCGCAGGAGCTGCGATCGACCGCCGGCTCGACCAGCGTCGAGGTCGCAAACCTGGCTGCGGAGGGCTTCGACCCGCGGTACACGCTCGCCGACCGCCACACCTACCGCGTCGGCGGGGACTTCACCCCGGACGTCGCCGCCGAGCAGGAGCGACTCGACCGGGCCACCGACCTCGTCCTCGTGTTCCCGGTGTACTGGTGGTCGGCGCCCGCACTCCTCAAGGGCTGGTTCGACCGCGTGTTCGTCAACGGCTGGGCGTTCGGCCTCGACGCGGACGGTGGGATCGTCCGGAAGCTCGACCGCCTGCGCGTGCACCTCGTTCCGATCGCCGGTGACGACGCCGGGGTCTACGACCGCCACGGCTACGAGCAGGCGATGCGGACGCAGCTCGAACACGGCATCGTCGACTTCTGCGGCGCTCGCCGTGGCGTGACGACCTTCGTCCACGACTCGGAGGGCGAGGACGCCGATGCGCGGACGCGTGCGGTGGAGGCCGCGGTGGACGCGGTCGTCGGGGCGATCCGCGCCTGACCGCCCTTCGACAAGCTCAGGGACCGCCCTTCGACAGGCTCAGGGACCGGGTACCGTCACTGAGCCCAACCCCGGTCACTGAGCCGAACCCCGGTCACTGAGCCGCCCCCTCCGGTCACTGAGTCTGTCGAAGTGCTACGCCGTGAGCGTGCGGTTCAGCCGTTCGGTCGCGGTGTCCATGTGGTGCTGCATCGCGGCCGTCGCGGCGGCGGGGTCGCCCGACATGATCGCCTCATAGACGGCCTCGTGCTCCTCGAAGGCGCGCTGGGCGTCGACGTCCTCGTGGATACCGCGCTCCACCCAGATGCGGAGCAGCGAGCGGATGCTCTGCAGGAGGTCGGACAGCACGCGGTTCCCGGTGGCGGAGGCGAGCTCCAGGTGGAACTTGAGGTCGGCCTCGATGAACTTGGTGCGGTTGGCACCCGCCTCGCTCATCGCGGTGAGGTGGTTGCGGAGCCGGTTGCGTGCCATGTCGTCCATGCGCGTCGCGGCGAGGCCGGCGGCGAAGACCTCGAGCTGCCCGCGCACCTCGATGAGTTCGCGGGTCCGTGGTTCGCCGAGCATGAGGCCCCAGCTGAGCGTCTCGGGGAGGAGCTCGGAGACGCTGCCGCGGAGGTAGGTGCCGCTGCCCGGGCGGACGTCGACGACGCCGAGGATCTCGAGCGCCGCGAGCGCCTCGCGGACGGCAGAGCGCCCGATGCCGAGGGATGCGGCGAGCTGGCGTTCCGGTGGGAGGCGGGTCCCCGGAGCGATCTCACCGCTCGTGAAGTGGTCGAGCAGGCGCTTCGCGACGGCGGAGACGGCGGATCCCACGGCGACCGGTCCGAGGCTGGACGAGATGTCGTCGGTCGGCCGATCCGGGAACGCAGGCATGGGTTCACTGTATCGCGGCCCTTCGACAAGCTCAGGGACCGGAAGGAGGGCTTCAGGGACCGGGAGGGGGCTTCAGGGACCGGGAGGGGTGCTTCAGGGGCCGGGAGAGGTGTTCGGGTACGAGGCGGGAGCTCGGAGACCAGCGATGCTTGAATTGGTCAACCGGTTGATGTATCGTTCATTCCGGTCCGGCCCGGACCACGCCCTGCCCGCGGCATCGATGCCGCCCACCCGAGGAGTCATAGTGGACACCACCGCCCCCGCGGCCAATCCGGCTGTCGAGCGATCAGCCATCCGGAAGGTCTCGATCCGTCTCGTGCCGTTCGTGGCGCTGATGTTCTTCATCAACTACCTGGACCGCACCGCGATCGGGTTCGCCGCCCCCAACGGCATGAACGAAGACCTCGCGCTCTCCGCCGCCCAGTTCGGCTTCGCGTCCGGCGTCTTCTTCATCGGCTACATCCTGCTCGAGGTGCCCAGCAACCTCGCGCTCAACAAGTTCGGCGCCCGCCGCTGGCTCGCCCGCATCATGGTCACCTGGGGCATCGTCGCGGTCCTGTTCACCTGGGTCGCCAACTTCGAGCAGCTCGCGATCCTCCGCTTCGTGCTCGGTGTGGCCGAAGCCGGCTTCTTCCCCGGCGCGATCCTCTTCCTGAGCCTCTGGGTCCCGGCCAAGCACCGCAGCAAGATCCTCGCCCTCTTCTACCTGGCGCAGCCGCTCACCACCGTCATCGGCGCACCCCTCGCCGGGTGGCTCATCGGCCAGCACGGCGTGTTCTTCGGCCTCGAGGGCTGGCGGTTCATGTTCCTCGGCGTCGGTCTCCCGGCCATCCTCATCGGTGTCATCGCCTGGTTCTACCTGAAGGACCGCCCCGCGGACGCCAAGTGGCTGACCACCGAGGAGCAGGTCTGGCTCACGGCGGCTCTCGCACATGAGAAGGCCACCACGGAGCAGAAGCAGGGCCACGTCAGCCTCAAGCACGCGTTCACGAGCGGTCGTGTCTGGATGCTCGCGTTCATCTACTTCGGCTTCATCTACGGCCTCTACGCGCTCGGCTTCTTCCTCCCCACGATCATCGAGGGCTTCCAGGAGACGTTCGGGACCGAGTTCAACGTCATGCAGAAGGGCCTCATCACGGCGATCCCGTACGTGCCGGCCGCCATCGCCCTGTACTTCTGGTCTCGTGACGCGACGCGTCGCGGCCTGAAGACCTGGCACATCGTCATCCCCGCGATCGTCGGCGCCGTGAGCATCCCGCTCGCGCTCTTCGCCAACTCGCCCGCTCTCACCATCGCGATCATCGCGGTCACCGCCATGGCGATCTTCGCCGCGCTGCCGAACTTCTGGACGCTGCCCACGCAGTTCCTCACCGGTGCGGCAGCGGCTGCCGGCATCGCGCTCATCAACACGGTCGGCAACCTCGCCGGCTTCTCGGCGCCGTACATCACCGGCGCCGTCGCGGACCTCACCAAGGTCGGCGACACCCCGCAGTACGTCGTCCCGATGTTCATCGTCGGTGGCTTCATGATGATCTCCGCCACGCTCATGGTGATCCTCTCCAAGCAGCGGAGCTCTCGCGAGCTGCGCGTCTCGCACGACGACCTCACGGGCAAGACCCGATGACGCGCCTCTTCAACGACCCGGCGGACTTCGCCGACGAGATGATCGACGGCTTCGTCGCCGCGAACCGCAACCAGGTCCGGCGCGTGACCGGCGGCGTCGTCCGGAGCACCCGGACGCCCGAGGGCACGGTCGCGCTCGTCATCGGCGGTGGCTCCGGCCACTACCCGGCGTTCGGCGGCATCGTCGGACAGGGCCTCGCTCATGGCGCGGCGATGGGCAACCTGTTCGCCTCGCCGTCCGCGCACCAGGTGGAGTCGGTCGCGAAGGCGGCGCAGCGCGGGGGCGGCGTCCTCCTCAGCTACGGCAACTACGCGGGCGACGTGCTCCACTTCACCCAGGCGCAGGACGCGCTGAACGCGGCGGGCATCCCCACCCGCAGCGTCGCCGTCACCGACGACATCTCGAGCGCGCCCCTCGCCGAGAAGCACAAGCGTCGGGGCATCGCCGGCGACCTCACCGTCTTCAAGTCCGCCGCCGCCGCGGCCGAGGCGGGCTACGACCTCGACGAGGTCGTCCGCGTCGCCACCCACGCGAACGAGCGCACCCGGTCCTTCGGCGTCGCCTTCAGCGGCTGCACCCTGCCGGGCGCGACCGAGCCGCTGTTCACCGTGCCCGAGGGCCGCATGGCGGTCGGCATGGGCATCCACGGCGAGCCCGGTATCGACGAGACCGACGTGCCGACGGCCGATGAGCTCGCCAAGCTGCTCGTCTCCTCGCTGCTCGCGGAACTGCCCGAGGGCGTGACCGAGGCCACGGGCGCGCGCGTCGGGGTCATCCTCAACGGCCTCGGCTCCGTCAAGTACGAGGAGCTCTTCGTCGTCTACCGCGCCGTCGCGGCCCAGCTGGAAGCCGCGGGCGTCGAGGTCGTCGACCCCGAGGTCGGCGAGCTCGTCACGAGCTTCGACATGGCCGGCGTCTCGCTCACGCTCTTCTGGTTGGACGAGGAACTCGAGGGCTTCTGGGCTGCCGGTGCCGACACCCCCGCCTACCGCAAGGGCGTCGTCGCCGCGGCCGAGCAGCTCGACCCCTCGGAGCTCGTCGCCGAGACGACTGCCGAGATCCCTGAGTCCACCGACGAGTCACGGGCCGCCGCCGCGGTCGTGGTCGAGGCCCTCGACGCGCTGGTCCAGGTCATCGACACGAACGTCGAGGAGCTCGGACGGATCGACGCCGTCGCGGGTGACGGCGACCACGGCATCGGCATGCAGCGCGGTGCTCGTGCCGCCGTCACCGCCGCACACACCGCCGCCGATGCCGGGGCCGGTGCCCACACCGTCCTGCACCTGGCCGGCGACGCCTGGGCGGACCGCGCCGGCGGCACGTCCGGCGCCCTGTGGGGCCTCGCGCTCCGCTCGGTCGGAACCGCCCTCGGCGACGAGGCCGCACCAGGTCGCAGCGACGTCGCGACCGGCGTGCAGGCCGCGGTCGACGGCATCATGTCGTTCGGCAAGGCCGAGGTCGGACAGAAGACGATGGTCGACGCGCTCGTGCCGTTCACCACCACGTTGAGTGCAGCCGTCGCCGACGGTTCCGACCTCGTCGCCGCCTGGACGACCGCCGCTGCGGCTGCCTCCACCGCTGCCGCTGAGACCGCGGACCTCCTGCCGAAGATGGGCCGCGCCCGTCCGCACGCCGAGAAGAGTCTCGGTACCGTCGACGCCGGTGCCTACTCGTTCGGCCTGATCGTCACGGCGATCGTCCCCGTCCTCGAGCGTGCCGCCAGCACCACCGCGCCGGACGGCTCCACCAGCACCACCACCAACGAAGGAGTACACGCATGACCGATCAGCTGCGCATCGTCATCGGCTCGGATGACGCCGGGTTCGACTACAAGGAGATCGTCAAGCGCGACCTCGAGCAGCACGACGGCGTCGCCTCGCTCGTCGACGTGGGTGTGGACGCCGATGGCCACACCGCCTACCCGCGCGTCGCGATCGCCGCCGCGGAACTCGTCGCGTCCGGCCAGGCCGACCGCGCGCTCCTCTTCTGCGGCACCGGCCTGGGCGTCGCGATCGCCGCCAACAAGGTCGCCGGCATCCGCGCCGTCACCGCACACGACAGCTTCTCGGTCGAGCGCGGTGTCCTCAGCAACAACGCGCAGGTCCTGACGATGGGCCAGCGCGTCATCGGCATCGAGCTCGCCCGCCGCCTCGTCCGCGAGTGGCTCACCTACCGCTTCGACGAGACCAGCGCGAGCGCCGAGAAGGTCGCCGTCATCGGTGAGTACGAGGCGACGGGCTCCTGCTGATGACCACCCCGTCCCCGTCGGCCGTGCCCACGTCGACCGCGCCCCGCGTGGTCGGCGTGAGCCTGAAGATGTATTTCGGCCACGCGCAGACCCTCGAGTGGATCGAGCAGGTGGGCGCCTTGGCCCGTCGGCACGAAGCCGTGGTCGATGGTCGCGTGCGATTGTTCGTCATCCCCGGCTACCTCGCGGTCGCGCCGTCGGTGGCGGCCCTCGCCGGGACGGGCGTGCTGGTCGGAGCACAGGACCTCGCGAGCGCGGACCGTGGCGCGTTCACCGGTGAGGTCGGCGGCCCCGAGCTCGCCGAAGTCGGCGTCGCCGTGGTCGAGGTCGGCCACGCGGAGCGCCGCTCCCTCTTCGGCGAGACCGACGAGGTCGTCGCCGAGAAGACCGCCGCGGCCCTCCGCAACGGCCTCTCGCCGGTCCTCTGCATCGGCGAGGTCGAGCGCACGACGCCCGAGGCGGCTGCGACGGAGTGCGTGCGCCAGCTGGACTCCGCGCTCGCCGATGCTGTGGCGGGGCCGGTGATCGTCGCTTACGAGCCCGTGTGGGCGATCGGTGCGGCTGAACCCGCGTCTGCCGAGTACGTGCGAGCCGTCGGCGCGATCCTGAAACAATCGATCGCCGAGCGTCCCGACCGGGTCGGCAGTTCCGTCATCTACGGCGGCAGTGCGGGTCCCGGTCTGCTGACCGCCCTCGGTGACGACGTCGACGGCGTGTTCCTCGGACGCTTCGCCCACGACGTCGCGGCGCTCGAGGCCGTGCTCGACGAGGCCCTTCGACAAGCTCAGGATGGCACCCTTCGACAGGCTCAGGGACCGAGGACAGCATGATCGGCTTCGGCACCTACACCTTCTTCTGGGAGGGCTCCGAGCTCGCACCCGAGCGCTTGAGCGTCATCGGCATGATCGAGCGCACGGCCGACGCCGGCGTCGAGCTCTTCCAGATCTGCGACGACGCCCGCATCGAGGCGATGTCCGACGATGAGCTGCGCCAGATCGCCGAGGTCGCGCGCGAGCTCGGGGTCACCCTCGAACTCGGGACGAAGGGGATCGCGGTCGCGCACCTCGAACGCTTCCTCCACATCGCCACCGTGCTGGGCGCGAAGCTCCTGCGCAGCATGGTCACGTCGGGCGACGACCGGCCGTCCCACGCGGACGCCGTCGATCGACTCCGCGCGGTGCTCCCGGCGTTCGAAGCGGCCGGCGTGACGATCGCGCTCGAGACCTACGAGCAGCTTTCGTCGCAGGAGCTCGTCGACCTCGTGAGCGCCGTCGACCACCCGAACCTCGGGATCTGCCTCGACCCGGCCAACACCGTCGCACGACTCGAACACCCGAGCGACGTGATCGCCCGCACCGCTCTGTACGTCCGCAACATCCACGTCAAGGATTTCGCGTTCACCCGTCGGGGTGGCTGGGTCGGCTTCACCCTCGAGGGTGCCCCGCTCGGCACCGGCCTGCTCGACTACCCAGCCCTCACCGCCGTCGTCCGACCGGACGAACGCGGTGTCAACCAGATCATCGAACACTGGCTCCCGCTCGGCGACTCCATCACGGAGACGATCGAGCTCGAGCGCACGTGGACCGCACACAACCTGCAGTACCTGAGAGAAGGAAGATCATGACCGACACCACCACCGTCGCGGACCAGCTCACCATCGCCGTCATCGGCGCGGGCGGCAAGATGGGCATGCGCGTCTCCAACAACCTCGTGAAGACCAGCCACACCGTCTTCTACAGCGAGGTCTCGCCCGCCGGCCAGGAGCGCGTGACCGAGGCCGGTCGCGAGCTCACCGAGACCGATGCGGCCGTCACCGACGCCGACGTCGTCATCCTCGCCGTCCCGGACCTCGCCCTCAAGGCCGTGTCCGCCGGCGTCGTCCCGCTCATGAAGTCGGGCGCCGTGCTCCTCACGCTCGACCCGGCCGCAGCGTACGCGGGTCTGCTGACGCGTCGCGACGACGTCATCCAGGCCGTCACGCACCCCTGCCACCCGTCGGTCTTCGTCGAGCGCCACACGCCTGAGGAGTACGCGGACACCTTCGGTGGCATCGCCGCTCTCCAGGACGCCATCGCGGCGATCGAGTCCGACGACGCTGAGAAGCAGGCGCAGGTCGAGGCCGTCGTCCGGGCGATCTTCGCCCCAGTCGGTGAGGTCCACTGGGTCACGGTCAAGCAGCTCGCGCAGCTCGAGCCGACCCTCGTGGAGACGATCGCCTGCATGATCGGTGCGCTCCTCAAGGAGTCGCTCGACGAGGCCGTCAACACCATGGGTGTGCCGGAGCCGGCCGCTCGTGCGATCCTCCTCGGCCACACGCAGGTCGCCCTCGCGAACTCGCTCAAGGGCGACAACCCGTTCTCCGACGCGTGCCTCATCGCGATGGACTACGGCCGCAGCGCGATCATCAAGGACGACTGGAAGAAGGTCTTCCAGGACGACGAGCTCGACAAGAACCTCGCCGCCATGCTCCACCTCGACAAGATCGAGCGGTAACCCACTTCCCCGACTGTTCGCAATTCAGGACGTGCCCGGCGCGTCGGCCCGCTCCACCCCCGATCCGGGTCGGCGCGCCGCGGCGGTCCTGAATTGCGAACGTCGCATGCGGTCAACCGGTTGTGCCGGATAGGCTGCAGACGACCCGATGCACCACCCCGCGACAGCCACTGCGACACCCGCGACCACCCCCGCAACACCGCACGAGAGACAGGCGACGATGACTGGACGACTTGCAGGAAAGACCGCGCTCGTGACGGGTGCCGGATCGGGGATCGGACGTTCGGTCGCCGAACGGTTCGCGCGGGAGGATGCCGCCGTGGTCTTCTCCGACCGCGACATCCAGGCCGCCCGCGATGCGGCGGCACCCTTCCCGACCGCCATCGCCGTGCGACTCGACATCGCCGACGAAGCGAGCGTCGAGGCCGCCTTCGCGGTCATGGACGCCGCCGGGAAGACCCCGGACGTCGTCGTCGCGAACGCCGGCGTGCAGCTCTTCGGCCAGGACGCGAAGATCGCCGACCTCGACCTCGAGGTCTGGCAGCGCACGGTCGACATCAACCTCACCGGCACTTTCCTCACTGCGAAGCACGCCGTCCGCGCCATGCTCGGCCGGGGCGGCTCGATCATCCTCACGGGCAGCCCGACCGGTCTCAACGGCGAGGGCGCCGACTTCACGGCGTACAGCTCGACGAAGGCCGGGATCCACGGCCTCGGCCGGACCGTCGCCGCGGCCTACGCCGATCAGGGGATCCGCGTGAACACCGTCGTCCCCGGCTACACGGAGACCCCGCTCGTCACCGCGATCTCCGGCGACCCCGAGTCCCGCGCCGCGATCGTCGGGCGCATCCCGCTCGGTCGTCCCGGCCAGGCCTCGGACGTCGAGGGCATCATGGTGTACCTCGCCAGCGACGAGTCGAGCTTCGCCACCGGAGCGACCTTCCGGGTCGACGGCGGCATGACGAGCCTCTGAGCCGACGATCATGACCTCGCGTTCGGGAACCACCTTCCGCGTCGCATCCGACCTGCTGCTCGACCGCGAGCGCGACGCCCTCGCCGTCGGCCGGGGGCCCTGGTCGGCCTCGCTCCGCGGCTCTGAGCTGGACGACATCGCCTTCGACGGCGAGCTCGTGCTGCGCAGCATCCGCTTCGTCGTCCGCGACCAGGACTGGAAGACGTTGCCCGTCATCGTCGACGCGGTCGACCACACGACGAGCGGCCTGCATCTGCGCGGCCGCGCCGGTGACGACGGCGAGGTCGTCGCCTGGTCCCTGTCGGTCGACCTCGGCGCGTCGACACTGCGGGTCGAAGTCCGGGCCGAGGTGACCGCCGCGTTCCGGCGCGCGCGCATCGGCCTCATCGTGCTGCAGTCACCGACCCTGGCCGGCACCGAGCTCGTCGTCGGCCACCCGGAGGGCTCCACGACGACCACGCGCCTCCCGGATCACGTCGCTCCGCATCAGCCGGCGATCCGCATCGAGTCCCTCGCCTGGACCGGCGACCGCATCGCGACCACGGCCCGCTTCAGCGGTGACGTCTTCGAGATGGAGGACCAGCGCAACTGGACCGACGCCTCGTTCAAGACCTACTCGACGCCGCTCTCGTTGCCGTTCCCCGTCGCGCTGGCGGTCGGTGACGTCGTGGAGCAGTCCGTCGAGGTCAGCTGTGCTCGGGTCGACGCTGCCGAGCCCGCCGACGCCCCGCTGGCGACGCCGCTCGCCGTGACCGTCGTGCCCGAGACGGAGTTCGCGGCGCAACGAGAGGACCCGGTACCTGAGGCTGTCGACGGGCGGATCGGCACGCCACTCGACAGCGTCGTCCCGGCGATCTCGACCTCGGTCTCCAGCGACCCCGATGGCGGTCGCGCTGGTGCGGTGGTCCCCGACACGATCACCGGGATCCTCGTGGAGATCGATCCGACGAACCAGGACTGGCCGGCCATCCTCGACCGAGCCGTGCGCCAGGCCGGCACCAGACCCCTCGACCTCCGACTCGTGCTCGGGACGGGCGAGGAGGCCGAGCCGGTGCTGCGACGGCTCCGCGACGCGGCCGTGCCCGTCATGCGCGTCGGGGCGTTCCATCGCCGCACCCACCTCTCGGAGGTCACGCTGTTGACCGCGCTCGGCGACGTCCTGCGAACCCTGTGGGCCGAGGGCCCACCACACCCCGAGCTCGTCGGCGGCACCCGCGCGCACTTCACGGAGCTCAACCGCAGCCACGCGCGCCTCGAGCGCTGGACGGGTCCCGTGGCGTTCAGCATCACGCCGTTCATGCACGACCGCGGCGGGCACCAGCTCGTCGAGTCGCTCGGCATGCAGGCGGTCGTCGTGGCGGACGCTGTCAGGATCGCCGACGGCCGCCCGTTGCACGTCGGGCCGGTCACGCTCGGCGCCCGCTACAACGCGGTCGCCACGACGAAGGCGGGCGCGGGAGTCACGGCCGACCCGGATCTCCGCGCGGGGTTCGGCGCGGAGCTGGTGCCGGGCGCCACCGACGACCGGCAATCGGCGGAGGCCCTCGGTGCGTGGGTGGTCGCGAGTGTCGCTGCCCTGGCCGTTCCCGGCGTCGAGTCGCTGTCCTACTTCGAGGCGACCGGGCCGCGAGGTCTCGTCGCCGCCGACGGCACGGTCACGGCCGCTGGCCGGGCGCTCGGGTGGATCGCGGAGCTCAGCGGAAGCAGACGCGTCGAGGTCGAGATCGGGGGTCACCGCATCGGTGACAGCTCGCCCGTCTCACCTGAGGGGGTGACCGCGTTCGCCGCTGTGGATCCTGCCGGACGGACGGTCGTGATCCTCGGCAACCTGGCCGAGGCGCCGGTCAGGATCCGTCTCGTCGGCGCGTCGGAACCCCGCACCGTCGACCTCGCGCCAGGCGCGGTGGTCCGGGTCGAGATCGCCGGGTCGAGTTCGTAACTCCTGCTCGAGACGCTCGGTCGACTCGCCAGGCCCGGTTCAGGCCCTGCACGGTCGATGCAGCAGGAGTTGCGAACCGAAGTCGTGCTCAGGAGTCGTGATCAGGCGAGCGGGCGCCGGAGGATGGCGAGATCCAGCCAGCGACCGAACTTCGTCCCCACCTCAGGCAGCAGGCCGACCTGCTCGAAGCCGAGCTTCGTGTGCAGGGCGATCGACGCCGTGTTGCCGGCCTCGATGAGGGCGATCATGACGTGGTGGCCGTCGGCGGTCGCGCGGTCGAGCAACTCCACGAGGAGCGCCTTGCCGAGCCCGCGCCCCTGCGCATCGGGGTGCACGTAGACCGAGTTCTCGACGGTGTGGCGGTAGCCCTCCTTCATCGCGTACGGCCCGTAGCTCGCGTAGGCGAGGACGCCGCCCTCGGGGAGTCCATCGTCGGGGCCGTCGGCGACGGCGACGAGCGCGACCCGACCGGCCTCCTGATGGCGGGCGAGCCACGCCTCACGCTCGGCGAGGTCGGGGGTGACCTCGGTCCAGATGGCGACACCGTTCGCGACGGCGTCGGAGTGGATGGCGAGGACGCCAGGCAGGTCGGCGGGTTCGGCGGGACGGATGCGCATACATCGATCGTAGAGCGCCCTTCGACAAGCTCAGGGACCGGCGCTGTTGGGGGCTCAGGGACCGGCGGTGGTTGGGCTCAGGGATCGGTGGTGTCGGGCTCAGGCACCGATGGTGTGCGGCTCAGGGACCGACGGTGTCGGGCTCAGGGACCGGGAAGCCCAGGGCTCAGGGGCCTGTTGCCCGCGACGGGTAGATTCGAGGCATGTCCTCCTCCACTCCGCTCCCGATGGAGCAGCTCACCGCCGTCCTGAACGCCGAAGTCGCCCGCTACGCCGCGCGCGGTTGGACGGTGTCGTCGGTGCAGGGCCAGCAGGCCGTGCTGCAGCGGCAGAAGCGCATCGGCTGGTTCTGGAACCTGATCCTGACGCTCATCACCGGCGGGCTCTGGCTCATCGTCGTGATCATCCGCGTCGTGAACCGCAAGGTCGAGTCGCTCATCGTGACGGTCGACGCCTACGGTCGCATCTCCACGCGACGCTGACGGTCGGAGCATGAGCGACCGCGGCGAGAGCGATCCCCGGGAGACCGACGCCAGAGCTGTCATCGCCGCCGAGCGCGCCCGCGTCCAGCGGCGGACGCTCACGGTCGTCGTGATCAGCCAGGTCCTCGGCGGCGCCGGTCTCGCCGCCGGGGTGACGGTCGGGGCGCTCCTCGTGCAGGACGTCCTCGGCAGCATGAGCCTCGCGGGCGTCGCAGCCGCGCTCCTGACCCTCGGCTCCGCGCTCACCGCCTTCCTCGTCGGGCGCGTCACCCAGCGGCTCGGCCGGCGCATCGGGCTCGGACTCGGATTCGCGGCGGGTGGCGTCGGCGCGATCGGTGTGGTCGTGGCCGCCACCACCGCCCTGGTGCCGCTCCTCTTCCTGTCGCTCTTCGTCTACGGCGCTGGCACGGCCACGAACCTCCAGGCGCGCTACGCGGGGACCGACCTCGCGACCCCGGCCCGACGTGGTTCGGCGATCAGCGTCGCGATGGTGTCGACGACACTCGGCGCCGTCGCCGGACCCAACCTCGTCGAGCCGCTGGGATCGTTCGCGACCGGCCTCGGGCTGCCGTCGCTCGCCGGGCCGTTCCTCCTCGCCGCGGTCGCCTACCTCGCGGCCGGGACGGCGTTCCTCGTGCTGCTCCGACCCGACCCGTTCCTCCTCGCCCGACGTCTCGATGCCGAGCTCGCGCAGCTGGAGGTGGAGCAGACCGCCGCGGAGCAGGTGGGATCGAAGCAGGTGTCGCCGACGACCGCCGCACGCCCGCGTCCCGGCGTCGGCGCCTACGTCGGCGCCGCGGTCATGGTGGTCACGCAGATCGCGATGGTCGCCATCATGACGATGACCCCCGTGCACATGCGGGCGCATCACCACGGTCTCGGTGAGGTCGGGCTCGTGATCGGGATCCACATCGCGGCGATGTACCTCCCCTCGCTCGTGACCGGCGTCCTGGTCGACCGCATCGGCCGCACGCCGATGGCGATCGCCGCGGGCGTGACCCTGCTGCTCGCGGGTGTGACGGGAGCCCTCGCTCCGGTGGATTCGCTGGGCCTGCTGATCCTTGCGCTCGCGCTCCTCGGCCTCGGCTGGAACTTCGGCCTCATCGCGGGCACCGCGCTCGTCGTCGACCACACCGTGCCGGCCAACCGCGCACGCACCCAGGGCACGCTCGATGTCCTCATCGCCCTCGCCGGCGCAGGTGCCGGCGTCATGTCGGGTGTGGTGATGGCCGGGGTCGGCTACGAGGCGCTGTCGATCGCGGGCGGGGTGCTCGCGCTCCTGCTCATCCCCGTGCTGCTCTGGGCCCGCCGGGTCACGCCTCGCGGGTGAGCCCGCTCGCCGCTGAGCTGGCGACTTCAGAGGAATCGGTAGACATCCTGGGCGAACTTCGGCACACCCGCCTGAGCGAGCGACTGCAGCAACTCGTCCATCGTGAGCGAAGGCGACTCGTAGGTGGCGACGAGATGCTCGAGCACTGAAAGGGTGACACCCGGGTACAGGTCCAGCTGATCGAGGAGGAACTCGTCCGGATGGACGACCTCGATGTCGAACAGGCTCACGGACTCCGGTGGGAAGTCGGTGATGTTGAAGGTCACCAACACCTCGGCATTGGCGCGGACCGCCGCGGCCAGGACGTGGCGGTCCTTCGGATCACAGGTCATTCCATCGATCAGATCGTCGTATCCGCTCACCAACGCGTCGGGGAAGGCGCGCCCCATCGTGGACAGCCGTTTCTCGACGAGCGTCACGTCGACCCCGTGACCCCGAAGATTCCGGTCGAGCTCGGTCATGACGCCCACCGACCACAGCGGTCGGAACGCGCCGCGGTGGGCAAGCCACAAGAACACGTCATTCAGGGTCGAACCGTACAGCGCACACGTGTCGAAGAATGCGGGAAATGCCATGCCCTCGCGTCACTCCTCGTCGAGGCGCTTCAGCGTCGGCATCGACTCGGAACGAAGTGCGGATCCTTGGCCCGCCCGAGCCAGATCCGTCAGCGCGTCGCGACGTTCGCTCCGCGCTTGTTCCTGGAACTCGACGACATCGCGAAGCATCACCCGTCGGTGGCGTCCGCGCTTTTCGTGAGCGATCTCTCCCTGTTCGAGGAGTTTCACCAACGTCGGTCGCGATACGCCGAGGAAGTCGGCCGCTTCCTGCGTCGTCATCTGCGTGCTGTAGGGCGCGACCGTGACTCCGTGACCGTTGGCCAACGCGTTCGCGACCTGCTCGAGCGCGCGGAAGATCTCGTCGGGGATGGACCGCTGGGAGCCGTCAGGAGCCACGAGCGCCGCCTGGCTCGCGTGTGTGGTGAGGTACGACTCGATCGCCCGGAGCGTCTTCGCGAAATCGATGATGTCGGCCCGGGTGTCGCCGTCGGGAAGGTAGGTGCGAGGCTTGCTGGTCGCGCGAGGCGTGTCGAGGGGATTCACAACTCGATTCTATTCGAAAGATTCGAAAAGAACCTGGCTATTCGGCTGCGGCGGGTACGCGGACGGTGAGGGCTCCGGGCTCGATCCAGGTGTTGATCGCGACGGCCTTGCCGAAGCCGTCGCCGTCGAGCTCGATCTCCTCAGGCTTGGAGAGTCGGGCGACGAACCGCTTCGCCGTGCCGTAGCGGAGCTCGCCGTCGTCCTTCTGCTTGCCGGCGAGGGCCTTGCCCGCCTTCGCCCGGCGGAGGACGCCGTTCACCCAGGCGACCTTCGCCCAGATGCGGATCCAGCCGAGGATTCCGCCGGGACGCATGAACATGAGGTCGAACAGCCCGTCGTCGACGACCGCGTCGGGCAGCAAGAGGATGTTGGCGGGGAGCGAGCCGCAGTTCCCGATGATGACGGTGTGGACGGTCGCGCGCGTCTGCGGCTCGTCGTCGATCCGGAACCGCAGGTGCAGCTCGTCCGGGTCGCGCAACGACTTCACGATCGCATCGACGTAGGCGGCCCAACCGGCCTTGGCCTTGAGGTCGTCGTCGGTGTTCTTGATCATCTTCGCGTCGATGCCCATGCCGGCCATGACGACGAACACATGGCGGTCGCGGGAATGGTCGGCGCGCTCGATGTCGATGACACCGAGGTCGATCGCCTTGTCCGTGCCGGTGAAGGCCGTGATGACGGAGCCGGGCAGGTCGTTGAGCGTGAGGTCGAGGTTCCGGGCGAGCAGGTTGCCGGTACCCGACGGGAGCAGGGCGAGCGGGACGCCGCTGCCGCGGAGGCCCTCCGAGACGGCGCGGACGGTGCCGTCACCGCCGGCCGCGATGACGAGGTCGACGCCCGCTGCGATGGCCTCGGCGGTGACCCCCTGGCCGACGTCGTCGACGGACGTCTCGAACCAGAGCGACTCGGCCCATCCTGCGTCGGACGCCGAGCGCTCGACCGATTCACGGAGTGCGTCGAGGTCGACCTTCACCGGGTTGTAGATGATGGCGGCGACCTTCGTGGCGGTGGCGTCGGCCGGCGCGGTCGTGCTCTCAGGAGTCGTCATCCGATCAGCATAGGAGCGGATTCCGGCAGCGTGGATATCTCGTCTCCGGGTTGACGCGGCACGTGGGTTCTGTAGGCGGCGGAAGAGTATCGTTGAGTCCTTGCAGGCACCGTCCATGCCCGCCACGAACGCAGTGTCCGCGGCGGCCTCCCCATCGTGATTGCGACATCGTGAAGATCCTCTCCATCCAGTCAGCCGTGGCCTACGGGCACGTCGGCAACTCCGCGGCCGTGTTCCCCCTCCAGCGCATCGGCGTCGAGGTGATCCCGGTCAACACGGTGAACTTCTCGAACCACACCGGGTACGGCGCGTGGCGCGGGCCCCTGATCTCGCCCGAGCAGGTCGGCGAGGTCATCACCGGTGTCGAGGAGCGCGGTGCGTTCCCGCAGATCGACGTCGTGCTCTCGGGCTACCAGGGCGGCGTCGGCATCGGCGACGTCATCGTGGACGCGGTACAGCGGGTCAAGGCGGCGAACCCCGACGCGCTGTACGCGTGCGACCCGGTCATGGGCAACGCGAAGTCCGGGTGCTTCGTCGCCCCGGAGATCCCCGACCTGCTGCGCGACCGCGTCGTGCCGAACGCCGACATCATCACGCCGAACCAGTTCGAGCTGGGCTTCCTCACGGGCACCGAGCCCGCGTCCCTCGAGTCCACGCTGGCGTCGGTCGAACTCGCGCGCGCGATGGGTCCGTCGGTCGTCCTGGTGACGAGCGTCGAGCGTCCTGACCGCGACCCCGAGACGATCGAGATGCTCGTCGTGGACGATGCCGGTCGGTGGATCGTCCAGACGCCGCTGCTGCCGTTCAAGGCGAACGGTTCCGGCGACGTCACGGCAGCCCTGTTCGCCGCGCACTACGGCGAGACCCGCGACGCGAAGCTCGCCCTCGAGCGCACGGCGTCGAGTGTGTTCGACCTCGTGGAGCTCACGTACCGCTCCGGCCAGCGCGAGCTGCAGCTCGTCGAGGCGCAGGAGTTCTACGCGAACCCGCGGATGCAGTTCACCGCGACGGCGGTCTGAGCCCGAATCCAGCTCCTCAGCTCCCCTTCCGGTCCCTCCGCTCCCTTTCCGGTCCCTGAGCTTGTCGAAGGGCGGGGTTGTCCGTGTGCACTTCGACAGGCTCAGTGACCGGGGAGGGTGTCTCGCAGTTGTGGTCCCTGAGGTCCCCTTCTGGTCCCTGAGTTCCTCTTCTGGTCCCTGAGTTCCTCTTCCGGTCCCTGAGCTTGTCGAAGGGCGGGGTTGTCCGTGTGCACTTCGACAGGCTCAGTGACCGGGGAAGGTGTCTCGAACGGTTTTCGGTCCCTGAGCTTGTCGAAGGGCGCACTTCGACAAGCTCAGTGACCAGGGTGCCTCAGTGCTTCCTCACCGCACGGCGCGGCAGGCGAGGTGGAGCGCGAGGCGCACCTCCGGGTCCGCCATGTCGACGCCGAGGAGCTCCTGCGCGCGGGTGATCCGCGTCGCGACGGTGTTGCGGTGCAACCCGAGCGCGGCGGCCGTCGGTGCGACCGCGGACTCGTGGTCGAGGTAGGCGGACAGTGTCGTCAGCAGTTCACCGTTGCCGGTCTGCAACGGTGCGAGGAGCGACCGCGCAGCCGGGACGAAGGTGTCGTTGCCGGTCCAGGCGAGCAGCAGCTGTTCCAGGCCGAGGCCGTCCACCCGCACGAACCAGCCCGTCGTGGACCGGTTCGCGGCGATGCGCACCGCGTCGGACGCCTCCCCGAGTGAGGAGGTGAGACCCGCCGATCCGCTCGCCAGCGATCCGACGGCCGTCGCGACGTTGAACGAGCGTCGCGCCTCGACGTGCAGGTCGCGGAGGGCGGCGATGTACCGCTCGACCTGCGGTGGCTCCGGTGGCTCGGCGAAGGTCAGCCAACCGCTCACCCCGCGTCCGCTCGTCGTCGCGTGGGAGTCCACGGCGATCCGCCCGAGTGCGCCGGTCACGAAGCGGAGGAGTTGCAGGGCGTCCACCCGGCTCCGGCCGACGATGCGGAACGCGAGGTGGTAGCCGGTCGTCCGCCAGCCCCGCTCGAGCATGCGGCGTTCGACGTCGGGATCGGGGCGGCCTCGGAGGTCCACGAAGTCCCGCAGGACGCCGGACGACACGGATGCGTCACTGACCTCGGCGACCTCGTCGATGAGGATCCGCGCCGCGACGGCGGGCATGGCGACCTCGGCGGCGACCGCGAGCGCACTCAGTTGTCGGTCGTCGAGTCCGTCCCCGAAGAACGCGACCCGGAGGCCCTCCCGGCTCGGGCTGTCGACCCGGACCGATGCCGCAGCGCCCTGCCCGGCCTTCGTCAGGTCGACCCAGGGGCCGAAGTCGATCGCCGCGTGCACCTCCGACGGCAACCGCCCGCCGGCCTCGAGCAGGACGCCCTCGCTGTCGATGAGGGCGATCCCGTGGCCGATGCTCGTCGAGAGGTGGCGGAGCAGGTCGGCCAGTCCCTCGGCGTGGTACTCGATGGACTGCGCGACCTTGCGGACGTACCCGAGGGTCAGGGAGTCGCGGGCCTCGACGAGCTGCCAGCACGCCTTCGCGAGCAGCATCGGTCGGTCGACGTGCAGGAGCGAGAAGCCGAGTCGGTCGGCGAGCGCGCGCGTCCCCGCGCCGAAGCCGTCGGCCTCCGGGATCGCCAGGGCGAGGAAGCCGCGATCCCGGGTGCGGCGGACGAGTGCGTCCTGCTGCCATGGCCTCGTGGGTGGGGCTCCGGTCACCACGGCGAGTCGGCCGGCCCCCTCCTCGGGGAGAGCCGCCTCGTTCGTCTCGACCACCACGCCGGCCCAGTTGGCGTCGGCCGGGCCGGCGACGAGCCGCACGCCACCGTTGTCGGGGTGCGCGAGGAGCGCGCCCAACTGCAGGCGATCGCTCATGCCGGGACCTCGTCGGTCCGGACTTCGTCGAGCTCGTCCAGGCCGTAGGCGGACGGGAGCACATGGCGGAGTCGCTCCGGGGAGCCGGACCACCAGTCCGGACCGTCGACCCGGATGACGGCGACGTGTCTCGCCATCGAGATCGCCGTGACCTCGAGGATGTCCCGGGAGACCGCGTCGACCACGACGATGAGGTCCGGCGCGGCGGCTTCGAGTCGTCCGTCGGTCATGAACGCGAGCGTCTCGGAGCGGGCGACGAGACGGTGCAGCGCGCCACTGCTCCCGTCGATCCCGAAGGTGAGCACGTGCGGGTCCCGGGAGTCCGGCTCGATGCTGTTGACCCGTCCCTCCGCGAGGAGCCGTCCACCCAGCGACTCGGCCAGGGCGGTCAACGGGCCGTCGATCCGTGCGAGGAACGCGCCGCCCAGCTCGAGTGCCCGGGCGGCGTTCCCGACGATGGCGTGCGCGCGGAGGTCGCCGACGGTGAAGCCAGCGAACACCATGCCGCCGCTGCCGCCGGCCTGCACGATCGCCGCGCGGACGACGCGTTCGATGTCGAGAGCACGCTCGGTCTCGACGAGCGCGACCCCGCCGGCACCGGTGTCGCAGGTGACGACGATGCCCGGGACCTCGTCCACGAGGATCGACATCTGGTCGAGCGAGGGGACGGCACGCCCGGTCAGATCAGCGTCGACGATGGTCCTCCCCGCGGCGAATGCGAAGGGGGTGAGCCCGTTGACCCCGCCACCCTCCAACGAACAGATGGCCGGGATGCGGTGTCCGAGCCAGCGTTCCGCGGCCCCGATCAGCCGCCCGAACGGGTCCGTGCCGGGCAGGCGCTCACTGAGCAGCATCGTGGAACCGACGAAGCCGACGGCGAGACACGGGGTCTCCGGGTCGAGGTCGTCGACGCTGTGGAGGTCGAACGGCCAGGCGCGCTCGTCGCGGAGCGCCAGCTCGAGCATCGTCGTCGCGCCGCCACCTCCCGAGCCCAGGATCGCGAACCCCGTCGCCAGGGCGGGGAGGCGATCGCGCTCGAGGAGGGTCGGCATGCCCTCAGCCTAGGCTCGGACCGCCTGACCAGCTGCGAACGCATCCGCGGCTTCCGCAGCCGCTGCCTCGCCCTCGACCGGGACGAACGGCTCCGTCAGCCCGAACGCGGTCGGCCCGAAGGCGCGCAGTGCGTCCGGCGTGCGCATGAGTGCCGGCGTCGAGATCCCGAGGACCCGCACGCGTTGGCCGTAGCGGAGGCCCTCCGTGGTGATCGGCTCGGCGGTCTCGTGGTCGACGATGCAGATGAGGTCCGGCACGATCGCGACGACCTCTCCGTTCCACCGGGCGATGAGGTTCTCGTTCTGGAACGAGATCTCGAGGCGTTCGGAGCTCGACGGGTCGGCCGACCAGATGACGGCCGTGCCCTTGGCGAAGCCCTCGGTGGTGCGACGCTCCACGTCGGCCACCTTCCCGACGAACAGCTCCCGCACGTGGGAGTAGAGCGTCGTGGACAGCGTGTCGGCGATGGCGGCGAACGGCGAACGGTGCTCCTCGCGCGCGACCCGGATCGCCCGGCCGAGGGCCAGCGCCATCGAGATCGTCCGCGGCACCGCGGTGCGACGCACGTCCGCCCCGCTCATCGCGTACTCGGCGATGTGCGCGACGCCGCCGAGGCGGATCGCGATGCCGCGCGCCAACCACTCCATCTGTCGGTCGTCGTCGCCGGTGTCGATGATCACGCGCTCGCCGCGTTCCCCGGCGATGGCGAGCGGCGAACCGTGCACGCCGTAGACCGCGAAGGTCTCCATGGAGAGCTCCGGGAAGGCCCGGCCCATGCCGTCGGCGTCGACGACCGGCAGCCCGGTCTCGGCGGCCACGATGAGCGGGATCATCGAGTTGATTCCACCGCACTCGATCGGCATGGTCGCGTCGGCGGTGCGCCCGAGGTGCTCCTCGAGCGTCCGCAGGGCGAGCGTCGGTTCGAACCCGGCCGGGATCTTCTCGACCATGACCGTCGGAGCGCCCATCTGCGCGGTGGGGATGACGAAGAGGTCGTCGTCGAGGTCGTCGGGGTCGAGGATCGTGATCGAGCGGTCGCCGAGCACCTGCTTCACGAGCATCATGCCGATGTACGGGTCGCCGCCGCCGCCGGTCCCGAGGAGCGTTGCGCCTCGGGCGAGGTCGGGCAGGTCGTCCGCGGTCAGCGTCCAGCTCATGCGGCGACCTCCGGCGCAGGCGTCTCGGCCGTGCCGTCGAAGCGGTGCGAGGGCACCTCGTACCCGAAGTACCCCGGCCCGACCATCGCCAGCGCCTCAGGACTGTGCCAGCGGTCGTCGCTCGGTGCCGAGATCACGCGGACACGCTGTCCGTAGCGGAGCCCCTCGGTGGTGATGGGCTCGCCGGAGTCGTGCTCGAGCACCATGATGAGGTCGGGCGTGGTCACGAGGGTGACGCCGTCGAGCGCGGCCATGAGGTGCTCGTTCTGGAACGACAGCTCGAGGCTCGCGTCGACGCCGTCGATCCGGGCGCGACCGCGGGCGAACCCGGTGGTGGTCGCGCGCTCGACGTCGACGACCTTGCCGGAGAACAGTTCGCGACCGCCGAGCAGCTGCACGGTCCGCTCCACGGGGTCGGCCTTCTCGGCTCGGGCCGCCTCGATGCCGTCGCCGATCTCGCGGCACAGCGACAGCGAGTCGGCGACGAGCGCCTCGCGGGCCTGCGCGCCGGACATCGGGAAGCCGGAGATCATGACCGAGCAGCCCATCTCGACACAGGCCACGCGGGCGATGCGTTCGGTCCAGCTGTTGTCGACGGTCGTGAGGACGCCCGTGTTGCCCTTCTCATCGCTGAACGCGAGCGGGGAGGCGTCGATGCCGTACAGGGTCGGGAGCACCATCTGCAGCTCGGGGAAGGCCCGCCCCATCCCGTCGGCGTCGATGAGGGGGAGTCCGAGCGCTGCGGCTGCGGCGATCGGGATGGTCGAGTTCACACCGCCGACCTCGGCGCACGCGATGTGCGTGACCGGGCGACCGAGGGAGGCACTGAGGGCGTGGACCGGTGCGACGACCTCGGTGAGGCTCGGCAGCTTCTCGACCATGACGGTCGGGGCGCCCATCATCGCGACGGTGAGGACGAGCGCATCGTCGGGGACCTCGTCGAGCGTGACGACGGTGACGTCGCCGTGCTCGCGGAGCGCCTGCGCGGCGAGGAGCGCGCCGATGTACGGGTCACCGCCACCGCCGGTCCCCAGGACGGCCGCACCGCGGGCGAGGCCGGGGATGAGCTCGGCCGAGATGGTCCAGCTCATCGGAGGCCTCCCATGTCGAGGTCGCCGACGGCCTTCACCCGGATGCGCGTGGCGTTCCCGGGGAGATAGGGGATCGGGACCTCGTCGAAATCGACGATCGCGACCGACGCGGGGGAGGCGCCGGCCGCGATCGCCTTGTCGATCGCCTCGGCACGGACCTCGGCGATCGCCTCCTCACGCCGGCCGGGTTCGATGGCGTAGACCTTGTCGATCTCGCCCCCGACCTGCGCGATGGAAGCACCGATGGCGTTCGCCACGGCGTAGTTGTCGGGCCGGTGGACGGCGCCGAAGATGGGGAGTTCGTCGGAGAGCAGGATCGACCCGCCGCCGACCGCCACCACGGGGATCGGCTCTGGAGAGGTGCGCATGCGGTCGACGGCCTCGGCGATGCGTTCGCCGATCCGCTCGAGGACGCGCTCCACGAAGACCGGGTCGAGGTGGGCGACCTTCGAGGCGTCACCGATCGACGCGCGACCGGCGGCCACGGCGATGTCCGTCGCCGTGAGGGTGCTGCCGCCGAAGACGAGGGCCTCGGTCATGAGCTTGTACCCGACGGATGCCGGGCCGACCTCGGCGGTCTCCTCGTTGACGATGCTGCCGCCGCCGATCCCGATGGACAGGACGTCGGGCATGCGGAAGTTGGTGCGGATGCCGGCGACCTTGACCTCGTTCGCGGTCTCGCGGGGGAAGCCGTTGATGAGCAGCCCGATGTCCGCCGTGGTGCCGCCGATGTCGACGACCGCGCAGGTCGCGAGTCCGCTCGTGAGTGCCGCCCCTCGCATCGAGTTGGTGGGGCCGGAGGCGAACGTCGCGACGGGGTAGAGGCGCACGTAGTCCTCGTCCATGAGGGTGCCGTCGTTCTGGCTGAGGAAGATGGGCGCCTCGATGCCCTGCTTCCGGACGGCGGCAGTGAGCCCGTCGACGATCTCCGAGGCGAGCTCGCGCAGGGCTGCGTTGATGATCGTCGCGTTCTCGCGCTCCAGAAGGCCGATGCGCCCGATCTCGTGCGAGAGCGAGATGGCGACGTCCGGGCCGAGGACCTCGCCGACGATCCGCGCCGCCTCGACCTCGAGGTCGTGGTTGACGGGGCTGAAGACGGAGGAGATCGCGACCGAGCGGATGCCGTTCGCGCGCATGTCCTCGGCGTGTGCCCGCAGCTCGTCGGGGTCGATCGGCGAGATGGGGCGTCCGTCGAACTCGTAGCCGCCGTGCGCGAGGTAGCTGCGCGCGCTGATCGCCTCGACGAGCTCCGCCGGCCAGTCGACGAGCGGTGGCAGTGCGCGGGTCGCCGGGAGCCCGAGGCGCAGTGCCGCGGTGGGTGCGAGCCGCTTGGCCTGCACGAGGGCGTTGATGAAGTGGGTCGTCCCGATCATCACCGCGGTGATCTGCTCGCCGTCGAAGTGGTGGCCGCTGCGCAGTTCGCCGATCGCCTGGACGATCCCGTCGGTCACGTCCGGGGTGGTCGCGTGCTTCACGGCCGCCAGGGTGGTGGTGCCGTCCATGAGCACGGCGTCGGTGTTGGTGCCGCCGACATCGATACCGATGTGCATATGAGGGGTTCGCTTTCTGTTGGTGCGGTGGAGCGGTGTGCGGTGGAACGGTGCGCCGGGCGCCGGGTCAGTTCGTGGCGGGGGAGGTGGCGTCCGCCTGCTCGGGTGCGGCGATCTGCGAGGTGTGGGCGACGCCGACACCGCGGACCAGGCCGAGCTTGCCCGCCGCGATGTACAGCACCATCGAGAGGATGAGCGACAGGACGGCTGGGAGGCCCCAGGTGACGAAGTACCCGGTGATCGCGGACACAGCCCAGATGATGATGGTCGCCGGAACGATGCGCGGCGCGGTCGTGGGCAGGCGGCCCGAGGCGCGGGTCTCGTCGAGCTCGCCGCGCCAGCGCTTCACGATGAAGTACTCGGCGACCATGATGCCGGCGATGGGCGGGAAGGCGACGCCGAGGATGATGAGGAAGCCGGAGAACTGCCCGAGGATGCCGACCGCCGCGAGGATGGAACCGACCACACCGAGCACGATGGTGGTGGTCACGCGGTTGAGGTTCTTGCCGAACGCGGTCGAGATGAAGTTGACCAGCCCGAGCGTCGACGAGTACAGGTTCCAGTCGTTGATCTTGAGCGTCCCGGTGATGACGATGATGAGGCCGATGAGCCCGACCGACGACGTGACGATCGCGACGACGTTGCCCGACGCTGCGGCGTGGGCGAGCAGGACCCCGGAGAGGCCGATGACGAACTCACCGAGCGAGACGCCGACGACGGTCTGCTTGATGACATCGGCGCGGGACCGGTTGAAGCGGGTCATGTCGGCGGTGATGATGGCGCCGACGATGAGACCGCCCGCGACGATGCCCGTGCCGGCCCAGACGCTCATGGTGGGGCCGGGTGCCGGGCCGGTGACGAGTTCCATGAAGTCGTGCTGGGTGAGTTCGCTGATGATCGACCAGCCGACGAGGATGAGGAACAGCGGGACGGTGATGTTCGCGAGCCACTGCATGCCCTTGAACCCGTAGGCGACGATGGCGGTGACGGCGAGACCGAAGATGAGGCTCCAGGCCCACACCGGCATGAAGCCGGGGAGGAGGGCGTCGAGCGACTCGGCGGAGATGGCGCTCTGGATGCCGAACCAACCGATGAGGCTGATGCCGATCGCGAGTCCGACGAGTGACGCGCCGATCTCGCCGAAGCCGGTCCAGCGGGCGAGGAGGGCGGTGTTGAGGCCCTCCTTCTGGCCGATGATGCCGACGATGCACATGATCACCTCGAGGATGATCGAGCCGAGGAGCAGAGCGAGGAACGCCTCGCCGAAGGTCATGCTGTAGCCGAGGGTGGCGCCGAGGAGGAACTGGGACAGGGCCGACACCTGTCCGAAGCGCTGGACGGCGATGCCGAACCAGGGCTTCTGTGCGTCGGGACGGACGCGGGACAGGGCGAAGTCGTCTGCGTGTGCCATGCGAGCCATGCTGGTCTCCAGAAGTGGGGGAGGGAGCGGTGCGGGTGGCGGCAACGTTACTGACGGCTCGCCCGCAGCAGAATGTGCATGATGCAGGAATTCGCGCGCGATATCAGCACTCTGCACAGGCACCCCGTCTTACCAGGTCACTGAGTGACCCACCTGGTCCCTGAGCTCCTTCCCTCCCGGTCCCTGAGCCTGTCGAAGGGGGTGTCCTCCGTGTGCACTTCGACAAGCTCAGTGTCCGAGGAAGGCGGCTTGGTTGGTTTCGGTCTCTGAGCCGGCTCAGAGCGACGCCTGGATCACCTCGAAGGTGCGTGCGCCGTCGAGTGCCGCCATGTCGTGGCGGATGCCCGGAAACCGCGTGATGGTCCAGCCGAGCCGTTCGTACCGCTCGACGTCCGCTCGCGGAACGACGAGCTTCGCGTCGTCCGACAGCACCAGCGTCGAGGGGACGATCGGCGCCGACGGCGTCACCGGGTTCGCTGCGACGTCCTGCAGCACCTCCGCGATCATCGAGCGGTCCCACGCGGCATGGGCGGCCTCGGCGAGCGCGACGTTCGCGGGACCCGTCGCTGGGTCCGTGCGGTCGTAGAACCAGGCCAGGAGCCGAGGCAGCCCTGGGATGCTCCAGAACAGTCGTGCGCCGAGGCCTCGGCCCGGCAGTTTCAGGCCGAACCCGGGATCGAGGTAGATCGCGTGCGCCGGGCGGAGCGGCCCCACGATGTCGATGAGGAGCCGCCCGCCGAGGGAGTGGCCGACGATCGCGTCGAGGCCGTTCGGCAACGTCTCGACGAGGTCGGCCGCGAGCGAGGTGATGTCGTACTGCTCGCCCCGGGGCCGATCGGCGCGTGGGCTGGAGCCGTGACCGCGGAGGTCGACGAGCAGGAACGTGTACCGCTCCGGGTCGGCCGCTGCGACGACATCGGTCCAGGCGGCTCCGTCGGCCAGGAATCCGTGGATGAGGGCGATCCGGACCGGGCCGTGCCCGCGTTCCTCGACGTGCAGTCGCATGGCCCTCCTCCGTCGGTGCTGGGGACGACTCTACGCGGCGACACCACGCTCCGTCGCTGCGCTCAGGACCGCACGAGCAACCAGGCGAAGGCACCGAAGGACACGAGTCCGAGTGCTGCGCCGACGATCGACCCGATGAGGCTGAAGGTGGGCCAGGGAGCGCCGGGTTGGCGACTCATCCTGATGCCCTGGGCCGCGAACAGCAGCGGCACGAAGCAGGCGAGCACCGAGAACGTCCATGACCCGCCGTCTCTCGCCGTCGACGCGACGATGAAGATCGAGAACGCGGCGATGGCGATGCTGAGGATCGCGCACGCGCGTGCCGAGATCGGTTCGTTCTTCGCAGCCATGGGCACAGGGTATCGAGTGGGGCCAGCCGCCGACCAGAGCAGAATGGAGGGCATGACCGACGCCACTCCGCCGACCCTGACGGAACGACTGACGCTCACCCGCCCCACCGATCGGGATCTGCCGGAGCTCCACGAGCTCCATGCCGACCCCGCGGTCTGGACGCACCTGCCGTCCGCCCGACACACGGCGCTCGCCGAGACCCGTGACCTGATCGAGCGGTACCAGGCCGGCTGGGAGGCGAACGGTCTCGACGTGTGGGTGGCGCGTGACACCGCGACGGGTGCATTGGTCGGCATCGGCGGCCCGAGCCTGCGTGGCGGGGTCGCCTGGAACCTCTACTACCGCCTGGCGCCCGCGGCCTGGGGGCGCGGATACGCGCAGGAGCTCATCGCGGCCGCGCGAGCCGCGGCATCGGCGTCGGCACCGGACCTGCCCGTGGTGGCGTTCCTCCTGGAGCACAACGATGGTTCACGACGGGCTGCCGAACGCGCGGGGTTGGAGGTCGTCTGGCGTGGCCCCGACGCGGGCAACCCGGATCCCGATGCCGTGCGCCTCGTGTTCGCCGACCGGGTGCTCAGCGACGAGGCCCTCCGCGTGTTCGTGGGCTGAACGACCGCCGCACCCGATCTCCGAGGATGTCGAAGGACGCCGCTTCCGGGCGCGATCGGGCATTTTCGGGCAACCGGCCGCGAAACGCAAGCAGTCTGTTCACCGACGACGTTCCTCGATACGGTTGGAAGATATGTCAGCCACGGTCGAGATGGAACACATGAGTCAGGTAGAACGCGAACGCCCGCTCCTGCGCAAGGGGAGCGAGGCGAGTTTCGTCCGGTGGGCCTTCGACGGTCGCTCCTGGTGCGCCGACCTCGTGAGCGGACAGTACCGAGGCGCGACGAAGACCGGTTGGCTCCTGCAGACCGAGAACGAGCAGCGGGAACTCTCCAACCAGGAGTGGGCTCCCTGCATGGCGTGAGCCGGCACTGAGTCGCCCGACACTGCACGGAAATCCAATATTCTCGAGCAGTTTTGGGCAACTCAAGGTTCAGACGGTGATCGACGGCTCGTCGCTCACCGAGAGCGTGAGCACGGCCTTGCCGATGAGGTCGTCCTGCTCGAGGTCGCCCTCGAGTCGGCGCAGCTGACGCGCGACGTCGTTCTCGCGGTCGTCGCCGACGAGGTCGACCGACGCGACGAGGAAGAGACGTTCCGGCCCGCTGAACTCGAGGTACAGCGCCGTGACCCGCTCGATCTCCGGGTGCGACAGGAGCGCGGTGATGGTCTGCGCACGGTAGGCGGGGCTCGGCGAGGCCCCGAGGAGATAGCGCCGGTTGCGGTTGATGAGCAGCAGCGCGACCCCGCCGAGCAGGACGCCGATCGCGATCGACCCGATCGCGTCCCAGACCGGGTCGCCGGTCACCTGGTGGAGGCCGATGCCGGTTCCCGCGATGATGAGGCCGAGCAGTGCTGCGGAGTCCTCGAAGAACACCGAGCGGAGCGTCGTGTTGGAGCCGTTCACGATGTAGTCGAAGAAGCCGCGGCCGTACTTCTTCGCCGTGCGCCGGCCCTCGAGGATCGACTGGGTGAAGGAGAAGCCCTCCAGGAGGAAGGCGACGCCGAGCACGAGGTAGCTGAGGGCGTAGTCCTCCATCGCCTCCGGTGCGGTGAGGCTCTGGATGCCGTGCTGGATCGAGACGACCGCACCGACGGTGAAGATCCCGAAGGCGGCGAACAGCGAGAAGATGTACGCATCACGGCCGTAGCCGAGCGGATGTGCGGCGTCTCGTTGCTTGTCGGCCCGTTTGTCGGCGATCAGGAGGAAGATCTCGTTCCCCGCGTCGGCCCACGAGTGCGCGGCCTCGGCCAGCATCGACGCCGACCCGGTGAGCGCGGCGACGATGGACTTGGCGATGGCGACGATGACGTTGGCCAGGAAGGCGATCACGACGGTCATGCGCCAACGCTACGCCTAGCCGGGGTCCGTCGTGGACGTCCGGGTGGCTGTGCATCGGGCCGCCAGGGGGAGAGCGTCAGGACTTCAGGACGCGCAGCGCCGAGCCCTTGTGTGCGGCCTTCGCGCCGGTCTTCTCCGACTCCACGATGAACGCGGGCTCGTCCGTCGACGCCGTGAAGTGCTGGCCGTCGAAGTGGAAGTCCGCGGTCTTCCGCTCGACGACCTTCCCCTGCGTCCGCCCCTGCGAGGTGCCCCACGACACGCGGTCGCCCACTCGTACGTCTGCCATGCTGCCTCCTCGGCGCTCCACGCCGCGCGCGCGACGTGACAGCGACGATGCCAGCGTGTCGGCGGCCGGACAAGCGCTTGCGCCGCGTGAGCGCAGGGGATATCCCCCGAGGCCCGCGGGCTCCGCGGGGTTAGCGTGTCCCCATGGCCTCGTTCACTCCGGGAAGACCCCGACTCGCGCTCGGCATCGGCATCGTGGCTGTCGTGCTCGGGGTGACGCTCATCCCGGTCGCCGTCGCGAACGCCCACGGCGAGTACGGCTTCCATTTCTGGTGGATCGTCATCGTCCCGATCCTCGCCGGCCTGTACTTCGGTGTGGCCGGAGCCGTCGGGCTCCGCAACCGCCGCTGAGGCCCGCGGCGGCCGCAGGCGCCCCCGGAATCTCGCGTACCGTTGGCGGGATGAGTGACGACACCGCGACCGAGGAGCACCGCAGGACCGCTGCGCACGCCTACAGCGCGCTCGGCTGCCTACTCCTCGACGCCGGCACCTCCGTCACCGACGTCCGCGACTCCCTGGAGCGCGCCACGATCGCATCGGGCGACGAAGGCCTCGCCTTCTCGGTGCTGCCGCAGCTCATCATCGTGAACGACGTGCGCACCGGCGCGGTGCTCGCGGCCGGCAACACGCACGGCGAGCTGTCGTTCCGCGGCGCGGCGCGGGCGAACCGGCTCATGCGCGAACTCGAGCTCGGACACTGGCCGGTCGGTGACCTGCCGGCCCGCATCCAGTCGATCCGGGAGACGCCGCGCCCGCACGCGTCGATGCACTGGGTGGTCGGGAACCTGCTGCTCGCGGGTGGGCTCGCGCTGCTGTTCCGCTGCCCATGGTGGGCGATCGTCGCATCCATGCTCGTCGGTGCTTTCGTCGGCCTCGTCATCACCCTGCTGGCGCGGTGGCGGGGAGCGGTCGCGATCGCCCCGTTCGTGACGGCGTTCGTCTCGACGACGCTCGTCGGGACGCTCGCATCGGCGATGGATCTCGGTCCCGTGCCGCTGTTCGCCGTCTGCGCGCCGATCGCGATCCTCGTGCCCGGCGCGCTCATCACCAACGCCCTGCTGGAATTGACGGCGACGGACATCGTGACGGGCTCGGCACGCCTGATGTACGGGCTCATCGTGCTCGCCTTCATGGCGGCCGGGATCTCTGCCGGGGCGCTGCTCACCGGCCTGTCGATCGACCCCGACTCGACGGCGCTCGTCGGTCAGGTGGGCCGCGGGAGTTCGGACCTCGTCGGGTGGGAGTCGGTCCCGCCGCTGTGGTTCACGTGGATCGGCGTCGTGATGCTCGCGGCCGGGATCGGGATCGCGTTCGGCTCGGGCCGCTCCCTGACGCTGCTGACCATCTGCGTGATGGCGCTGACCTACGCGGGCATCGTCCTGTTCGCCCCGCTCGTGGGGAACGCGGTCGCGACGGGGCTCACCGCCGGGCTCGTGTTCGTCGTCGCTCGCATCGTCGAGCGGTATTCGGCGGCGGTGCCGTCCAATGTCACGTTCCAGCCGGCCCTGCTCATGCTCGTGCCGGGCACCGTGGGCCTGGTCTCCCTCGCGACGCTCGAGGGCTCAGCTGTCACGGCGGCGCTGACGGTCTTCATCAGCCTCTGCGTCGGCGTCAAGACGGCGGCGGTCCTCACCGGTGTCGTCATCCCGCCGGTGCGTGCGAGCGCCCGTCCTTGAGTCGCCCGGAATCGTCCGAAACCGAGCCGAATCCGTGCAGATCCGGGCGACTCAGCGGTTCAGCGCTGCCCGCGCCCGCGCCGTGATCGCGAGGATGACCTCGGTCTTCGCGTCGGCGTAGTCGTTCATGTCGTCCCAGGACCTCCCGAGCAGCTCCCGCTTGGTGCGCTCGTACAGCGCGCGGTCGTCGGCGTCGGAACGCAGGTGGTCACGGAGGAGGAGGTACTCGTCGATCTCCGGCGCGCCCTGTTCGTAGAGGTGCACGTGGACGTCGCGCTCCGGCGTCCGGACCATCCGGTGGCGGGGTTCACGGACGCGCAGCACGTAGCCGGCGGCCAGCAGGGGGTCGAGGTAGTCCTCCTCCGCCGTGATGTCCTCCACGGCGACCACGATGTCGACGATCGGCTTCGCCGCGAGTCCGGGCACCGAGGTCGAGCCGATGTGCTCGATCGCGACGGCACTGGACCCGCCCGCGCTCGTTCCGAGGGCGTCGATGATCCGCTGCCGGTGCTCCCGGTACCGTTCGGGCCACTCCGGGTCGGCGTCGTGCAGCTCGACCCGGACCGGCTCGGGGCCTCCGACCAGCTCGAGCGTCGTGACGTCCGGGCGGCAGGGGCGTCGGAGTAAGCCGTTCTGGATGGCACGGATGTTGTCGCCGAGCACCCCCGAGGCCAGCAGTCCGGAACCGAGCGGCCCTGACGGATCGGTGCCGAGTGCCGGCAGGAGGCGCAGTGCCGTGTGGGCCGGTTCGCTCAGGTGCTCGAGCTGCCAGGCGATCTCGGCCGTGCCGGCTCCGGCCTGATGCAGCTCGGCGGCCTTCGCCGCGTAGGCGGCGGCGCCGAGCGCGTGGGCGCCCATGTGCGCGACACCTGCTGCTTGCCCGGCCGACCACGCGGCGGCTTTGGCTGCGGGTGAGGACACCACCTGCGAGGCCCGGTTGGCGACGAAGCGGCGGCGGATCTCACCGGCGGTGTCGAGCTCGCCACTCGCGTATGCCCGCGCGCGGGCGATCGCGTCACGTGGACGATCGTCGTCCGGGGCCTCCGCTTCGAACAGCGGCAGCACCCGCTCGGCGCAATCGGCGGCCCACGAGGCGACGAGACGGCGGTCGGCTTCACTGAGGGACTGCGGGGAGAGCATGCTCCACCCTCGCACACCCGCCGCGCTCGGAGCGTGGGTAGGCGGGTTAGCGTAGAGGGATGGCCGCCTTGAACCTGCCCGTGATCTCCTGCAGCCTCGATCCGGCGAGTCGGAGCCGGACCCTCGCTTCAGCGAGCAGCGGGCTGCTGCGCGAGCAAGGTCACGACTCGTCCGTCATCGATCTGGCCGAGATGGAGCTGCCGCCGTTCGACAACGACCGGGTCTTCGAGAGCCCTGCGTTCCGTCGCCTGCATGCGTCGATCACTGCTGCGGACGGCGTCGTCCTCGCCTTCCCGATCTACAACTGGGCGCCGGCCGCGTCGGTGAAGTCGCTCATCGAGGCGACCGGCGCGACCGGTGAGGACGGCAGGGTCGCCGCCTGGTTCGACAAGGTCGTGACCTTCGTCTGCGCTGCCGGCCTGCCGCACAGCTACATGGCGACCGCCACGCTCGGGCAGTCGCTCATGCTGGACTTCAAGTGCGTCATCAACCCGTACACGGCCTACCTGTCGGAGCGGGACTGGGAGCGTCCCGAGGTGCTGAAGGCGGACCGCGCCGAGCGGCTCGCCAAGACGATGAGCGTGCACGCTGAGCTGTCGGCGCTCCTCGCCGAGCGGAGCTACCGCTCGGTCTGGGAGGTGTGAGACGCGGTCTCGCCACGGTCCCGCGCCTCACAACCGCACGACGAGCTTGCGGGCCGAGACGCCGCCGTGGAGTCGGTCGAGGGCCGGCTGGATCGCTTCGAGGCCGTCGCCGACCACCTCGGGGGCTGGCGCGCAGACGTATCGTCCGCCGGCGAGCGCGCCCGGCAGGTAGTCCTCCCACAGCATCGGCCCGACCTCGTTGGTCATCAGCGAGCTGCCCCACACGTACCGCGCGGAGATCCCCGCCCGACGGGCACGGACCTGCAGCGCGACGTTGGCCGCCACGAGCCGGGTCATGGTGCGGACGAACGTCAGACTCGGGCCGGCCCGACGCGGCAGCGACCCGAACGACACTGACGGGCTCGCGAGTGCGACGCGGCGTGCCCCGGTGGCGGCGGCGACGGCGACGGCTGGTTCTGCGGAGCCGGTCCCGACGGCGAGCACGCCGACGACCGAGGGACCACGGAGGGCGCTGACGAGATCCGCCACGACGGTCGGGCTGCGGTAGTCGAGCACGATGTCGGCACCGAGCTCGCGCATCCGGTCGTGGTTGTGCGGCGAGGCGGTGGTCGCGACCCGGTGGCCGGAGGCGACCGCGAGCTGGATGGCGTTGCTCCCTACGCTCGTGGCGCCGCCCCAGACGACGACGGTCGTCCCGGTGGCGGTGGGGTGCTCCGAGGGGTGGGGGAGCGCGAGGTGGTCGCGTTGGAAGAGAGCGGTCGCGGCCGTGGAGATCCCGAGCGGCAGGACGACGGCGTCCTCGTCTCGCAGACCGTCCGGGATCGGGGCAGCGAGGTCCGCCCGCACGACGGTGAACTGCTGGAACCCGCCCTCGGCGTCATGGCGCCGACCGCGCTCCATGCCGACCGCGTACGCCACGACGCGGTCGCCGACTGCGAAGCGACGGACGTCCGGCCCGACGGCCACGACCTCGCCTGCGACGTCCTCACCGAGCACGGCGGGCGAGGGAAGCCACCGGTACATGAGGTTCCCGGTCTGTTGCTTGACGTCGTCGAGCGGGTTCACCGCGACCGCTCGGTTCCGGAGGAGGAGTTCGCCAGGGCCGGGTTCGTGCATCGCGGCCGGACCGACGACGAAGTCCGCTCGGGGTGCTGGCAGCCAGGCTGCGGTGTTCGTCGGCATGAGGTCTCCAAGGGTGTTGCGGATTGGCGTGGCGATGATGACACGGTGTGTCATCACTGTACACCTGACGACACGACGTGTCATCGACTATCCTGATCGCATGGCACGCTGGGCACCCGACGCCGCTCTCCGACTCGAGGGCGCTGCGATGGCGCTGTTCGCCGACCGGGGCTTCGCGGCGACGACGGTCCCGGAGATCGCCGAGGCCGCCGGGCTCACCACCCGCACGTTCTTCCGCCATTTCGCCGACAAGCGCGACGTGCTCTTCCTCCGCGAGCGCGAGCTCCCGACGGTGGTGGGACGGCTGGTCGCCGCGGCGCCAGCAGGGCTCGACCCGCTCGCCCTGGTGATGTCGGGCCTCGAGACCGTGGCCGCCGGTGAGCTGCAGCGCTGGCGGGACGACATCGCCGCCCGCCGCGCCGTCGTCCGGTCGGAACCGCAGCTGCGCGAGCGGGAACGGTTGAAGTCGGCGGTCCTCACCGACGCGATGCGCGATGCCCTCATGGAGAGTGGTGTCGCGTCAGCCGACGCGGCGCTCGCAGCGTCCATCGGTTCGGCACTCTTCGACGCCTCCCTCGAGCAGTGGCTCGCCGGACCGGACGACGGGCTCCTCGTCGACGTGCTTCGCGCGATGCGCGCCCGACTCGGCGACCTCGCGGGGCGCTAGGGCCGATCCCGGCTCCGCGTCGGCTGCTCCGGGAGCCCGACCTGCCACAGGATGAATGCCACCGCGCTGCAGACCGCGAGCGCGGCGCCGATGATCAGTGCAGCCGTGCCGGTGGAGGCGAGCCAGTCGTGGTGGTTGATCCAGCCGGGATCGTCCTGCGGGAAGTCGAGGAACGAAGCGTAGGTCGAGATGCTCACGACGCCTGCCCCCAGGAGCGCCGCGGCCAAGACTGATGCGCACCAGGACAGGGTCAGCCAGCCTCGGGCGTGGGTCGCGCCCGGGCGCGCTCGTGTGCCTCGCGATTCCCCCATGCAGCGAGGCTATCGCGATGCCGCGCCATGAGGTCGATCGATGGAGCGGCGTCCGATGGTCGAGGATGAAGGCATGTCGAAGCAGCAGTCGGGCCCGCAGGAGCACCGCGATCCCACTACCAACCCCTACCGCATGAGTCGACGGCGCATCACGACGTGGACTGGCGCGCTCATCGCCTCCGTCGTGCTGCTCGTCGTCGTCGCGGTCGTGTTGGCCGCAATCGGCGGCGACAGTGCCGAGTCCTGGGTCGCGATCGTCCTGTTCGTGGCGTTCGGCGTACCCGTCGCTGCGGCCGCCGTCTTGGGCGGGTTGGCGATCGCCTCATGGGGGTGGGTGGCCGGCACGGTGTTCGGTGTGGGCTGGCTGACGCTACTCGTCGTCGTCGTGAACAATGGGTTCCATCTGCTCTTCGACGGTCAGGCTGTGGGGCCCGTGATCTATGACGAGGCGATCTGGCAGGCAAGCGGGGCGGGCGGACTGGTCGTCGGTGGGGTGTTGTTCTTCGTCGCCGGCTGGCAGGGCGATGTCCCGATGTGGATCGGCGGGCCGGCCGGGGGAATCGACGTCTCGCGCAGGCGCTTGAGGGGTAGAGAAGGCGACTCGGTCGGCTCTGGCGCGGTGGTCCCGCCACCGAAGCGGAAGCCGCGTCCGAAACCGAAGCGTCGCCCGAAGCAGCAGCGACGTCGCTGACGGCTCACGCGGCCCGGGCGGACCGGTCAGTCGCCGCCGCCCCCACCGCCCCCGTCTCCGCCGCCGCCGGAGTCGCCGCCACCGCCACCGTCCCAACCGCCGGAGTCGCTTCCGCCGTGGTGGCCGCCTCCATGGTGACCGTCGCCATCGACGATGAACGGCATGCCGGAGTCCGAGGTCGTACCACCGCGATGCTTCGACCCGCCGCTACGTCGTCTGGCCTGCACGGTGATCGTGAAGACGATGACCGCGACGGCGGCGAGGACCACGATCATGATGACGGTTGAGCTGTCCATGGCTCGACCGTAGCGATGTCCGACGGCTGTCGCATTACCCGCGCGGCGAGTATCGGCGTCCGACCGGACTTCAGCGCCTCGGGATCGTGGAACCGCGGAGGACGAGGCGGCCCGGCAGGTATTCGACCCCCTGCGCGACCTCCGTGCCCTCGATCGCCTCGAAGATGCGGGTGGCGGCGAGCCGGCCGAGCTGTTGCAGGTTGGCGTCGATCGACGACAGCTCCGGGCGCGAGTTGGTGGCCAGGATCTCCCAATTGTCGAAGCTGACGACCGCGACGTCGCTCGGGACGTCGCGCCCGAGGTCGCGGACGGTATCGAGCACGCCGCGGGCGATCTGGTCGGAACCGGCGACGATCCCGTCGATCTCGGGGTGCTGGGCGAGGAGCATCGCTGCGGCGTCGCGGCCCCAGTGCTCGGTCCACTCCGAGAACATCGGCGAGCCGACGAGCTCCAGTCCCGCCGCCGCGAGGGCGTTCTGCACGCCCGTCACGCGGTCCCTGGCAGCCGCGTACTGCGGCTCACCCGTGATCATCGCGATGCGGGAGCGCCCGCAGGCGATCAGGTGCTCGACGGCGAGGCGCCCGCCGTCGCGGTTGTCGGGGGTGATGGACACGTCCGTCGGATCGTCGGACGGTGCGTACGCGTAGACGACGGGGACGGGCAGCTTGTGGCCGAGCGAGGGCCGTGGGTCGGTGCTGCGACCCACGACGATGATGCCGTCGACGCGCCGGGTGAGCAGCGCGTTGAGGTGGTGCTGCTCGCGGATCGCGTCGCCGCGGGCGTCGCAGAGGAACACGTTCACCTGGCCTGCGCCGAACGCGTCCTCGGCGCCCATGAGGATGGGGATCACGAACCGGCCTTCGAGGTCGCTCGTGAGGAGGCCGACGGTGCCCGTCCGGCCGTTGATGAGGCTCCGGGCGAGTTCGTTCGGGGTGAACGAGACGGACTTCGCGGCATCGAGCACGCGCTGTCGGGTCTTCGGCGCGACCTCGCTCCGCCCGTTGATCGCCTTCGACGCCGTGGCGATCGAGACGCCCGCGATGCGCGCGACGTCACCGAGGGTCGCCGCCCGACCGGCAGCGATCCCGGTCGTCGCCGAAACATCGTTGTCTGGCATGAAACGCCCCCTCTTCATCTTTCGGAAACGTTACCGGATATTCCTCTTGACGCTAATCTGATCCCAGGCTAGCTTTACCGAAAGGGCTTTCGACAGTTTCGAAACCTCTCCCGAAGCACCGCCGGGCCCGACCGGTCCGCTCAACGAAGAGTCAGAGGAGTCACACATGCGCAGCACGCACATCACACGCAAGCAGCGGGTCGGAGGGGTGTTGGCGGCCAGCGCCCTGCTCCTCGGCCTCGCCGCCTGTTCGTCCAGCGGCGGTGGGAGCGCCCCGCTCGCCAGCGCCGGACCCGAGGGCGTCGACGACGGCTCGGAGCTCACGCTCTGGACCCGCGCGCCCCTGGAGAAGCAGGCCAAGCTGCTCGTCGAGGCCTACAACGCCTCGCACGAGAACCAGGTCAAGCTCACCGTCGTCCCGAACGACGACTACGTCGCGAAGGTGGGTGCGGCCGCCGGTTCGGACAGCCTCCCCGACCTGTTCGCCGCCGACATCGTCTACGTCCCGAACTGGGTCGAGCAGGGCCTCTTCCAGGATCTCACCGCCAACATCGACGGACTCGACTTCAAGGACGAGATCAACAAGGGCCACCTGGCCGCCGGCACGTCCGACGACAAGGAGCACGTCCTCCCGTTCGTGCTCGACCTGTCGATGCTCTTCTGGAACAAGGAACTCTACAAGGAGGCGGGCCTCGACCCCGAGCAGGGTCCGACGACCCTCGCCGAGTTCGCCGAGGACGCCAAAGCCGTGCAGGCGCTCAACAAGCCGGACACCTACGGCACCGCCACGGGCCTCAACTGCGGCGGCTGCCTCGTCTTCACCTGGTTCCCCAGTGTGTGGGCCGACGGTGAGCAGGTCATGAACGAGGACGGCACCGAGTCGCTCCTCGCCGAGGACGGCGCGAAGGAGGTCTACAGCACGTGGGCCGATCTGTGGAAGTCGGGCGCCGTGCTCCCCTCCTCGAAGGACGAGGCCGGACCCACCTGGACCGCCGGCTTCACCGAGGGCAAGGTCGGCGTCATGCCCTACCCGGCGACGCTCCTCTCCTCGACCCCGTTCGACGTCGGCGTGTCCGGCATCCCGGGGCCGAAGGGCGGCGACTCGACCTTCGTCGGTGGCGACGGCATCGGTGTCTCCAAGGACAGCAAGAAGGCCGCGCAGTCGTGGAACTTCCTCAGCTGGCTGATGTCCGAGGACGCCCAGGTCGGTGTTCTCGCAAAGGACAACGACGTGGTCTCCCGCTCCGACCTCGCGGAGAACGAGTACTCGAGCAAGGACCCGCGCCTGGTCACGATCAACGAGGTCGCATCGAAGGGTGACACCCCGTACTCGTTGAACTTCCAGGAGGCCTTCAACTCGCCGACCAGCCCCTGGCTGACGCTCGTGCGCAACGCGGTACTCGAGGGCACCGACTCCGTCGACGCCGACAACGACGCCATCACGGACGTGCTCTCGCAGTAGTCCGACCGCCGGTGCGCCGCCGTGATCCCCCCATCGCGACGGCGCATCGGCACCCACCCGTTCGAAAGGTCCCACCCATGAGTACCACCCTCGCCAGACGAGGCCCGACGGACTCGGTCGGTGCCAGGAAGCGCCGCGCCGCGCAGGCCCGTACCGGCTGGCTGTTCGCGCTCCCGACCGCCGTCTTCGTCATCCTCCTCTTCCTCGTCCCGCTCGGGCTCGTCTTCCAGATGGCGGGGTCCGACTGGCCGCTCCTCGGCGGCAACCAGGGTGTGAACTTCCCCGAGAACTTCCCGAAGGCGATCGACAACCGCTTCTTCCTCGACTCGGTCGTCTTCACGCTGAAGTACACCGTCATCGCGACGGTCCTCCTCATCGGCCTGGGGCTCGGCCTCGCGCTCCTCGTCCAGGAGTCCAGCCGATGGAAGGGCTTCCTCCGCACCGCCTTCCTCATCCCGAGCGCGCTCGGCCTCGCCTCGGCGTCGCTCCTGTTCTACGTGCTGTACTCGCCGATCGCCGGCCCGTTCGCGGACCTCACCAAGGCGATGGGCTTCACCTTCCTCGGGACCCCGGACGCGGCGCTCTGGTCGACGGTCTTCCTCATCGTCTGGCGTTTCGCCGGCTTCTACATGCTGCTCATGCTCGTCGGGCTGCAGGGCATCCCGGAGGAGGTCTACGAGGCCGCCCGCATCGACGGCGCGTCGCGTTGGCAGACCTTCCGCGACATCACCGTCCCGCTGCTGAAGCCGACCCTCGCCCTCACCACGGTGATGTGCGTCACCGGCTCGCTCCTCGCGTTCGAGCAGTTCTACATCCTCACCAAGGGCGGTCCCGACAACAGCACCATCACCGTCGTCCAGCTCATCTACAACGTGGCGTTCCAGGGCCCCAACAACCTCGGCGTCGCCGGTGCGCTGTCGGTCATCGTGCTCGCCGCGCTCATCGTCATCAACATCGTGCAGATCCGCGCGTTCAGCAAGAAGGTCGAGGACTGAGCATGACCATCACCCGAAAGGAACCGGCCACCGTCACCTCGACGATGCCCGACGTCCGTGCTCGCCGCGGCGGGCCCCGACGCGGCTCCGGCGGACCCGAGAAGTCCACCAACTTCTTCGGCATCGCGATCAAGATGCCGTTCTGGCTCTTCTCCGGCGCACTCGCCGTGATCTTCCTCTACCCGCTCGTGTGGACGGCCGTACGATCGGTCTCCCCGCTGGCCGGCACGAACCAGACCGAGGGCTGGGGGCTCGGCAACTACATCACCCTCGCCGGCTACCAGGACGGCATCCTGCAGTACATCGGCAACTCGGCGTTCGTCTCGCTGCTCACCGTGGTCCTGACGCTCGTCATCTCGCTGTTCGGCGGCTACGCCTTCGCCAGGTTCCAGTTCCGCGGCAAGAACGCCCTGTTCCTCGCGACCATCGCGATCCTCATGGTCCCGTACGCCACGCTGCTCATCCCGCTCTACGTGCTCCTCAACCTGGTCGGTCTCTCCAACTCGCTCGTCGGGGTGGCGCTCGTGCTCACCATGTTCCAGCTGCCGTTCTCGACCTTCATGATGCGGATCGCCTTCGAGTCGATCCCGAAGGAGCTCGACGAGGCGGCGATGGTCGACGGCTGCAACTCCTGGACCGTGCTCTGGAAGGTGCTCGTCCCGGCGGTCAAGCCCGGCCTCATCACCGTGGGACTGTTCGCGTTCCTCGCCGCCTGGAACGACTTCATGGCGCCGCTGATCCTCATCAACGACTCCGCGAAGATGACCCTGCCGCTCGCCGTCTCCAACCTGCGCGGCCAGGTCCAGGGCGTCGTGGACTACGGCGCGACCGAGGCCGGCGTCGTCGTCCTCGCGTTGCCGTGCATCCTCCTCTTCCTCATCCTCCAACGTCACTACGTGCGCGGCTTCATGTCCGGCGCATTCAAGGGGTAACCATGAGCACCACCATCAGGACCACAGCAACGGGCACGGGGACCAGCATGGCCCCGGTCGTCCCCACCACCGGTGCGCTCACCCCGCTCGGGCTCGACGAGGTCGGCATCACCGAGGGGTTCTGGGCGGACCGCCAGCGCGTGAACGGCACCGCGACCCTCGCGCACGTCGAGCACTGGCTGGAGCGGGAGGGCTGGATCCGCAACTTCGACCTGGCCGCCGCCGGCACCCTGCCGGAGGGTCGCCGGGGTCGCGAGTTCGCCGACTCCGAGGTCTACAAGTACCTCGAGGCCGTGGCCTGGGAGATCGGGCGACGGGGCGGTGACGACGCGCTCGAATCCCGGTTCCGCAGCGTCGTGGACCGCGTCGCCGCCGCACAGGAGTCCGACGGGTACCTCAACACCCGCTTCGGCCGGCCCGGCCAGGGCGCGCGCTGGTCGGACCTCGAGTGGGGCCACGAGCTCTACTGCCTCGGTCACCTGTTCCAGGCGGCGGTGGCGCGAGCGCGCACGAGTCCCGGTGCCGACGACGGCCTGCTCGGCATCGCGACGCGTGCCGCCGACCTCATCTGCGAGGTGTTCGGCGCAGACGGCATCCAGTCCGTGTGCGGGCACGCCGAGGTCGAGGTCGGTCTGGCCGAGCTCTCCCGCGTGACGGGGGAGTCGCGGTACCTCGACCTCGCGTCGCTGTTCGTGGAACGTCGTGGCCACGGGGTCCTCCAGGACATCGAGTGGGGGCGCGCCTATTTCCAGGACGACCTCCCGATCCGCGACGCCGAGGCGCTGCGGGGACACGCTGTCCGGGCGAACTACCTCGCCGCCGGTGCGACCGACATCGCGGTCGAACACGGGGACACCGGGCTGCTCGACGCGCTCCGCGGCCAGTGGGACCGCACGATCGCCCGGCGCACCTACCTGACCGGTGGCCAGGGGTCGCACCACCAGGACGAGGCCTTCGGTGAGGACTTCGAGTTGCCGTCCGATCGCGCGTACTCCGAGACCTGCGCCGGCATCGCCTCCATCATGTTCAGCTGGCGGCTCCTCCTCGAGGACCGCGACGTCCGGTACGCGGACCACATCGAGCGAGTGCTGTACAACGTCGTGGCGACGTCGCCGTCAGCCGCCGGCACCGCGTTCTTCTACGCCAACACGCTGCACCAGCGGACGCCCGGGGAGTCGAGCCCGGACGACGAGGTGTCGCCCCGGGCGTCGTCGTCGGAGCGCGCGCCCTGGTTCGACGTCTCCTGCTGCCCGCCGAACGTCGCCCGCACGCTCGCGAGCCTCGCGGCCTTCATCGCGACGACCGACGACCACGGCGTGCAGATCCACCAATTCGCCTCCGCCACGATCGACACCGTCGTCGGCGGTGAGCACGGCGGCCGGTTCCGGGCCGAGCTGGTGACGGAGTACCCGCGCACCGGGGTGGTCTCGCTTCGGATCGTCGAGGCTCCCACCCAGGCACTCACGGTGTCGCTGCGCGTCCCGTCCTGGGCGGACGACGCCCGGCTCGTGGTGCAGACGGCCTCGGGCTCCCGCGACGAGCATGAGGTCCCGACCGGGTACGCGGACGTCACCCGCGCGTTCTCCGCCGGCGACGTCGTCGAGCTGTCCTTCAGCATCCGGCCTCGGGTGACGCACCCCGACCCGCGCGTGGACGCGATCCGTGGCACCGTCGCGATCGAGCGCGGACCCGAGGTCTACTGCGTCGAGTCGGTCGACCTGCCGGGTGGCGACGAGTCGCTCGCCCGCGTCGAGATCGACGAGCACGCGGACATCGAGGAGGCGTCCGACGGGCGCCTGACGGTCGTGCTCCGGACCCGCCCGGTCGTGGACGCCGCCTGGCCGTACGCGGACGGGTTCGACGCCCCGGGTGACGCCGATCCGTTCACCGCGAGCATCGCCCCGTACCACTCCTGGGCGGAGCGCGGTCCGTCGACGATGCGCGTCTGGATCCCCACGACGCGGAGCTGACCGACGCCCGCGGAGCGCCGTTGAACGCCCGACACCACACCGGAACAGCTGGACTTTCGGTATGGTGTCGGGCGCTTTCGTCGTGCTGTCATCCGATTTCCGCCCGGTGTGCCGAAACTTCCGAAAAGCCTTGCGAATCCTGCGAATCTCCCGATAACCTCCCCGGGAGTGTCCTACTCACTGACGAGAGGGAATCAGACAGCGTGGTCAGAACACAGCAATCCACCCCCAAGCGGGGGTCGCGTGGATGGCGTGGCGGGATCGCGGCGACAGCCGCTCTCGCCGTCATCGGCACGACCTTCCTCACGGCGCCGGCGCAGGCCGCGAACGCCGACATCGGCTACCCGACGTTCTCGGGCAGCGACACCCCGGTCCCCGCCACCGGCACCGGCTACACGGCCGGCAACCAGCTGCAGGCGATCTTCGACGCGGACGTGGCCGCTGGAGCCGGAGCCCTCGGCGGGCCCGACTTCTGGATGGACCGGATGCTCCAGCGCACCGGCACCACCGGCAGCTTCGGCGACGACAACCAGTGGCTCTTCAGCCGCGGCCGTGCCGTGTTCATGAAGGAGCACGACCCGTCGAAGCTCGGGTTCGGCGGCCAGGTCGCCTACTGGGAGGCCATCGACGGCAAGGCCGCGTACACGGTCGCGGCGAAGATCGACGGCTCCGACGTGACGCTCACGGAGGACACGGCGAGCCGGGTGCAGACGCCGAGCTACTGGCGCAGCGTGCACCGCCACGCGGCCTCGGGGATCGAGGTCGTCCAGACGAAGTACATCACCGACGGGAACGTCGCGGTCACCGGGCTGCAGGTCCGCAGTACCAACGGCGCGCACACCGTGCAGCTCACGGCCAGCTCGGCCTACACGACGACCGTCGAGGGCGATGAGCTCACCGGCGTCGTGTCCGCGGCCAACAAGCTCACCACGATCTTCCCGCGGCTCTCCGGCGACGGCTTCACGCCGGACGGCGGCGGCATCACGGCCAGCCTCGCCGTCCCGGCCGGCGGCACCGTGTCCACCAAGGTGCAGCTCGGGTTCGTCACCGACGAGATCGCGGAGTCGCGCACCCAGTACGACGCCGTCCGCGGACTCGCGCCCGACGCCTCGTACACGGCGCAGGTCACCGCGTACAACCAGTGGTGGGCCGACAACGTGCCCTACCTGGACACGCCCGAGGACAACATCGACAAGACGCTGTACTACCGCTGGTGGCTCATGCGCTTCAACTTCCTCGACGCCGACATCCCCGGCAACGACTACCAGTTCCCCACCTCGATGGAGGGCGTGCTCGGCTACAACAACGCCATCGTGCTCACCACGGGCATGTTCATCGACGACCTCAAGTACTTCCGCAACCCGATCTACTCCTACGGCCCCTGGGTGTCGGCGGGGGAGACCTCGAAGAGCTACAAGTTCGTCGACAACCCGGGTGACCCGGCGAACTGGTCGAACAGCTACACGCAGTACATCTCCGAGGCGGCGTGGCGCTCGTACCAGCTGCACGGCGGGCCGACGGCGATCGCGGAGAACCTGGCGGAGTACGCCGAGGACGACGTGAAGGGCTTGCTCGACGCCTACGACACCGACGACAGCGGCCTCATCGACTACAACTGGGGTGCCATGACGGGCAACGACGCCGACGCGGTGTCGTTCCACGAGCGCCCGAACGCGTACATGGACCGCACCGAGAACGCGTACCTGTACTCCAACGCGCTCGCCTCGGCCGCCGCCTACCGGACGGCCGGCAATGAGGCGAAGGCCGTCGAGATGGACGAGTTCGCGCAGGGCATCAAGGACAAGGTCGTCGAGCTCCTCTGGGACGCCGACGCGAAGGTCCTGAAGCACCGGTTCACGTCCGACGGCAAGCTGGCGAAGTGGAAGGAGATCAACAACTTCTACCCCTTCACCGTCGGCCTCATGCCGAAGCCGGGCGATGCGGACTACGCCGACGACTACGTCAAGGCGCTCGACCTCTTCGCGGACGACGCCCAGTACCCGATCTTCCCCTTCTACACGGCGAACCAGGCCGACCAGGCGGACTACGGCGGACCGGGCAGCAACAACTTCTCGGTGATCAACTCCACCGTGACGTTCCGCATGCTGGCGAAGGTGCTCCGCGACTACCCGACGAAGGCGATCGACGCCGAGTGGTACAAGAAGCTCCTGTACTGGAACGCGTGGTCGCACTACCAGAACGGTGGCGACAACCGCCTGCCCGACCAGAACGAGTTCTGGTCCGACGGCGACGCCGACCCGCAGAACATCGGCTACCGCTCCTGGATCCACCACACGATCCTCGGCGCGACGAACTTCACGATGATCGAGGACACCATGGGCCTCCGTCCGCGGAGCGACGCGAAGATCGAGTTGGACCCGATCGACATCGACTGGGACCACTTCACGGCGAACAACATCGCCTTCCGCGACCAGGACCTCACCATCACCTGGGACGCACCGGGCGGTGAGCGCCACTACGGCGACAGCATCCCGGAGGGCTACTCGGTGTTCCTCGACGGCAAGCTCGCCTTCACCATCGACTCCCTGAGCAAGGTCGTCTACGACCCCGCGACGGGCACGGTCGAGGTGGCGGACGACGTCACCGTCCTGTCCTCGACGACCGCCTCGCTGCAGGCGCCGCAGGACGTCTCCTTCGCCGCCGGCGACCGGGTCGTGGACCTCTTCGCCAAGGCGGGCGCCGACGTGGACCCGGCCAGCGCCGGATCCGCGAACGCCGCCGAGGGTGCCGAGGTCAGCGCGAGCTTCTCCGCGCCGAGCCGTCCCGCCACCGCGGCGGTGGACGGCACGACCGCCAACGAGCCCTTCTGGGGAACCGCGGGGTCACCCAACGCGAAGGACTCGCTCGTGGTCGAACTCGGAGGCACCAAGACCTTCGACGACGCCAGGGTGTACTTCTACAACTCCTCGTCCACCGCCACCGTGCAGGGGTACTCGGAGCCGGCGACGTACTCGCTCGAGGTCCGGAACGGCGACACCTGGACGGCGATCCCGGCCCAGGCGCGTGGCCCGGTCTACCCCCGAGCCAACTACAACCATGTGCAGTTCCCCGAGGCCACCGGCGACGCCGTGCGGCTGACGGTCAACCACGCCGCCGGGTTCAAGACGGGGGTCAAGGAGCTCCAACTCTTCGCGACCGGCGTTGCGGCACCCGCCTCCACCAACCAGGCTCCGTCGGTGAACGCCTGGGTCGACCAGGCGAACTCCGCCGGCGGCACGCTCGCGCTCGTCGGCGAGGTCAAGGACGACGGGCTGCCGCTCGGCGACGTGACCTCCTCGTGGTCCGTGGTCGACGCCCCGGACGACGGTCTCGTCATCTTCGGTGACGCCACCGCGGCGTCCACGACCGCGAGCTTCACCGCCGAGGGTTCGTACACGCTGCGCCTCACGGCCAGCGACGGCGAGCTCACCAGCACGAAGGACCTCGTGGTCCAGGGTGCGGCGTCGGCGGGCGGTCAGAACGTCGCCCGCGAGGCGACGCCGACCGGCGAGTTCACCGCGGGGTGGAACAACGTCAACGCGGTGAACGACGGCACGGTCCTCCACAGCGGCGGATCTCAGGCCGACATCTGGGGCACCTGGTCGGGGAGCCGCCCGGCCACCCGCTGGCTGCAGTACGACTGGGCGAACCCGGTCCGGGTCGACGCCGCAACGGTGTCGTTCTGGGCCGACCAGACGAACCCCTCCTCCGGCGCCGGTGTGAACGTGCCGAAGTCCTGGAAGGCGCAGTACTGGACCGGCGACGCCTGGGCCGACGTCACGGGCGCTTCCGCCTACGGCGTCGAGCGCGACGCACCGAACGCCGTCGACTTCGACGCCGTGACCACCACCAAGCTCCGCCTCGTGCTGAGCGCGGCCGGTCCCGGCACCGGAGCCGACCCGTACGCCGGTGTCGCGGTCAGCGAGTGGGAGGTGTTCGCGGTCGCGCCGACGGCGATCGAACCCATCGATGTGCGCACCACCACGGGTGTCGTGCCGACACTGCCGTCGACGGTCGACGCGACGTTCGCGGACGGCAGCCACGCCGACCTCCCGGTCTCGTGGGCGTCGATCACACCCGAGCAGGTCGCGGGTGAGGGCAGCTTCTCCGTCGTCGGTCTCGTGACCGGCTCCGCGGTGCCGGCGAAGGCGACCGTCTGGGTGCGGGCGACCGCTCCCGGGCAGATCAACGCCGTCGACCCGGTCGCGGTCACCACCGCAGCCGGGGTCGCACCCGCACTGCCGACCTCGCTCGGTGTCCTCTACAACGACGGGTCCCGCGAGGACCTGCCGGTGATGTGGGCCACCGTCGATCCCGCGTCCTATGCGGCTGAAGGTGTCTTCGAGGTCGCGGGGACGGTCGAATCGGCCCTGCCGGGAGCGAAGTCGGCGACCGCCACCGTGACGGTCGGCGCCGGTGGCGGCGAGGAGGACGACACCGCTCCGGTGGTCGCCCTCACCGCCGACCCGGCGGCCCCGGCATCGGGCTGGCACACGGGAGCGGCGACCGTCTCGGTCACCGCGACCGACGACCGCGACTCGGCGCCTGTCGTCGAGGTGTCGGTCGACGACGCCGCCTGGGCTCCGTACACCGGTCCGATCGCCGTGAGCGGGGACGGTGTCCACACCGTCGCCGCCCGCGCGACGGACGCCACCGGCAACCGCTCGGCCTCCTCCGACGTCACCGTCCGGATCGACGCGACAGCGCCGTCGGTGACCCCGGTCGCCGACGCCGCGGCCCGCACGGTCAAGGCGACCGCGACGGACGCCGGTTCGGGACTCGCCTCCATCGAGGTCCGCATCGGTGATGCAGCGGAGTGGACGCCCTACACCAAGGCGGTCCTCGTGGGCCTGGAGGAGACCACGGTCCACCTCCGTGCCACCGACACCGCGGGCAACGTGTCCGCGGACACCACGGTCGTCGTGCCGAAGAGCGACGGTCAGCTCCGCCGGAACGTCGCGATCGGAGCCGTCCCCACGGCCTCGTTCACGGCCGCCTGGAACACGGTCGACGGTCTCAACGACGACGTCGCTCCGACCTCATCGGGTGATGTCACGCCGAACGACAACGCGACCGTCTGGGGCGCGTGGCCGGAGATCGGTCAGCAGTGGGTCCAGTACGACTGGGCCGAGGCGGTCACCGTCGGCGAGACCGGGGCGTACTTCGTCTCGAACCTCGACGACGCGGGCCTCGGCATCGAGGTCCCGACGTCCTGGAAGACGCAGTACTGGGACGCCGAAGCCGGAGACGGCGCCGGCGCATGGGTCGACGTCGAGGCGCTCGGTGCGTACGGGACCGAGGTCGACGCGTTCAACCCGGTCGCCTTCACCCCGGTGACGACGACGAAGCTGCGTCTGCTCCTCGAAGCCTCGGGCACCGAGAGCGGGAAGGGCAGCCTCGGGATCAAGGAGTGGCAGGTGTTCGAGGCGGCCGACCAGCCGGTCCCGGACGTCACCGCTCCCGTCGTGACCACCACGGTCACCCCCGAGCTGCCCGCCTCCGGATGGTTCCGCGAGGACGTGAGCGTCTCGGCGACCGCCCTCGACGACCGCGACCTCGTCGCGACCCTCGAGGCGCGGGTCGGGACCGGCGAGTGGGTGGCGTACACCGGCCCGGTGGTCGTCACCGCGGACGGGGTCACCACGGTGTCCTTCCGTGGAACGGACGCCGCCGGCAACGTGTCGGAGCCGTCGGTCGTGGAGGTGCGGCGCGATGCGACCGTCCCGACAGCCGCGGGGACGTTCGACGGCACCGCGCGCACCGTCACCGTGACCGCCGAGGACCAACACTCCGGTGTCGCGTTCACGGAGGTCCGGATCGGGGACGGGGCGTGGACCACGTACACCGCACCCGTCGCCACAGGTGAAGCGGCGACCACGGTGGCCGTCCGCGCCACCGACGTCGCGGGCAACGTCTCGGAGTCCGTCTCCGTCGACGTCCCCGCGAAGCCGGTCACGCCGGAGCCGACGCCGACCCCGGTCGACCCGACGCCGACGCCCGGCCCGAGCGAACCGAGCGGTTCGCTGACGGGTGACGAGGTGCTGCGACTCGGCGTCACGAGCGTGGCCCCCGGCGGAGCGCTGCCGGTGTCGGTGACGGGAGCCCAGCCGGGCGCGGTGTTCCGCGTCGAGCTGCGGTCGACGCCGGTGACGCTCGGGACGCTCACGGTGGGTGCCGACGGCACGGCGAACGCGGTGTTCACCGTCCCGTACACGACCACGGCCGGCGTCCACACGCTCGCCCTGGTCCTTCCGGGCGGCGAGGTGACGGCCCAGGTGACCGTCATCACGCCGGGTGCCAGCACGCCGGACGCCATCGCGTCGACCGGTGTGCCCGAGGAGGCCGCCACGTTCGGTCGCCTCGCCGCCCTCGCGGTGCTCCTCGGAGCCGCCGCCGTGCTGATCGCCCGCCAGCGGGCCGGACGCACGCAGCTCGAGCGCGGACCGACCGGACCGCTCGTCTGATCGCCTCGGCAGGCCCGGGGAGCGCATCCCGCTCCCCGGGCCTGCCCCGGCTGCCGCCCCTGCCCCCTGCGCCGGTCCCTGAGCCCGTTCACCCCGGTCCGTGAGCCCCTACCCCGGTCCCCTACCCCGGTCCCCTACCCCGGTCCCTGAGCTTGTCGAAGGGCCACCCGCACCACCACACCGATCACTGGAGATCCTCGTGTCCCGTCCCCTCCGCCTCGCCGCTCTCGGAGCCGCGACCGCCGTCCTCGCCTCACTGCTCACGGTCGTCGTCGGTTCACCACCGGCTGAGGCGGCCACGCAGAACCCCATCATCGGTGACGGCTCCGTGTACTCGGCGGACCCCGCCACCCTGGTCGTCGACGACGAGCTCTACATCTACGCGGGGCGGGACGAGGCCGGCCCAACCACGAACGACTTCATCATGAACGAGTGGCAGTCGTTCTCCACCGGCGATCCCGACTCCGGCACCTGGGAGCACCACCCGTCGCTCATGCGTCCTGAGACCGTCTTCGACTGGGCGACCTCCGGCCGCGCCTACGCGGGGCAGGTCGTGGAGGGTGCCGACGGCCGCTTCTACTGGTACGTCCCGGTCCACGAGGCGGCGAGCACGTCGGAGGACCAGTTCGGCATCGGCGTCGCGGTCGCCGACGACCCGTTCGGCCCGTGGACGGACGCGGTCGGCGGCCCGATCATCTCCCAGGCCATCCTCGGCAACACGATCCACAACATCGACCCCACGGTCTTCGTCGACGACGACGGTCGTGTCTACCTCTACTGGGGCAGCTTCAGTCAGCTCCGCGCGGTCGAGCTCGAAGCCGACATGGTGACGCTCACGGGTGACGTGCGCACGATCTCCTCCGGTGTCGACGGCTTCTTCGAAGCGGCGTGGCTGTTCAAGCGCGGCGCCACCTACTACCTCGCCTACGCGGCGAACAACGCCGGACCCGACTCCACCTGCACCCCGGCGACCTACCACGCGTGCATCGCGTACTCCTCGGCCGATTCGCCCTTCGGGCCATGGACCCAGCGCGGCCGCGTCCTCGCCCCCGTGTCGTCCACGACCTCGCACCCGGCCATCACCGAGTTCCAGGGCGAGTGGTACATCGCGTACCACACGGCCGACGCCGTCGGCGGGAACCACTTCCGTCGCTCGGTCGCCATCGACAGCGTGGAGTGGGACGACACGACCGTGCCGCCGACCATGCGCGAGGTCGTCACGACCCCGGAGCGCGGCCCCGACCTCAGCCCACGGCGCAACGTCGCACCCTGGGCGACCGCCTCGGCCTCGAACGAGCCCGTCCCGACGCAGTACTGGATCGACGCCCTCAACGACGAGACGATCCGACCGAACCCGCTGCCGCCCGACATGTGGGGCAGCTGGTCGGCGGAGCGTCCCGCCCAGCAGTGGATCCAGTACGACTGGGACCGCCCCGTGCGCATCGACAGCGCATCGATCAAGTTCTTCCGCGACGTCGCACCGGGCACCGGCAACGGGGTGTCCGACCCGTCGAGCTGGAGGCTGCAGTCCTGGAAGTCCGGAGCCTGGGTCGACGTCGTGAACCCGAGCGGCTACCCGACCTCCACGACCGCGGAGCACACCGTGACCTTCGAACCGGTCACCACCACCCGGCTCCGGGCGGTGCTCAACGCCTCGTCCAACGGGGCGAACCCGCCGGCGTATTCGGCGCTCGCCGTCGAGGAGTGGCGCGTGCTGGCCGCCGAGACGACGGGGTATCAGCCGGTCGTCGTGTCGACGATCACCGGGACGCAGCCCCTCCTCCCGGAGACCGTGCTCCTCGACGACGCGACGGGCGGCTCCGTCCGCGCGACCGTGCACTGGGACCCCGTCCCCGCGGACCAGCTCGCCGCGCCCGGATCCTTCACCGTGCTCGGCACCGCCGAAGGCTATGCGGCCGGCCGCGTCGAGGCGACCGTGACGGTCATCGACGGCACGGTCACCGAGGACACCCAAGCGCCGACGCTCGACGTCGAGACGATCGGCGTCGACGGCGCGGGGGACTGGTTCCTCGGTGACGTCACGCTGCGGGCGACGGCGCTCGACGCGGCGGACCCCACGCCGCTCATCGAGTTCCAGCGGGACGGCGGCGACTGGACCGCCGTCGCCGGGCAGCGGACGGCCGTGCAGACGATCACCGGTGACGGACCGCACAGCGTGGCCATCCGGGCGACGGACGCCGCCGGGAACACCTCCGAGGTCTGGAACGCGTCGTTCCGGATCGACTCCGGTGTACCGACCGTCGACGCGGCGTTCGATGCGGAGAGCCGCGCGGTCACGGCGTCGGCCGCCGATCCTGGCGCGCCGGAGACCGCGTCCGGTCTCGCGGGCCTCGAGGTCGCCGTCGACGGACAGGACGCCTGGGAGCCGTACACCGCGCCGGTCATGCTCGACCTCGAGGCGCACGACGTCTACCTGCGTGCGAGCGACACCGCCGGCAACGTGTCGGCGGTCACCGCCATCACCGTGCAGCGCTCGGCGGACGCCCCGCTCGAGGGCGACATCGCGTCGTTCGCCACGGCGACCGCCTCCTACTCCTCGCCGTGGACCACGGTCGACGCCGTCAACGACGGCAGTGCCTCGGGTGCGTCCTGGGGCACCTGGCCGATGGTCGGTGAGCAGTGGGTGCAGCTGAGCTGGGACCGCGAGGTCACGCTCGACGCCGCGTCGGTGCACTTCTTCGCCGACGCCGCAGACGAGGCGAACGTGGGGGTGATCCCGCCGCGCAGCTGGGTGGTCGAGACGCTCGCCGCGGACGGCTCCTGGGTGCCGGTCGACACCACGGACCCGTACACCCGGGACCGCGACGTCGCCAACGCCGTGGGCTTCACACCGGTCGCGACGTCGGCCCTCCGGGTGCGCATGCAGGCTTGGGGTGCGGCGGAACAGGGCGGATCCGTCGGGATCCTGGAGATCACGGCGAACGCGGTCGCTCCGGCGGGGGAGCCGGACACGACGGCGCCCACCGTGACGCTCGCGTCGAGTCCGGCCGAGCCGACGGGCGAGGCCGGTTGGTATCGCGAGGGCGTGTCGGTCGCGGTCGACGCTGACGACGACGTCGACGACGCCCCGATGGTCGAACTCCGGCTCGGCGACGGCGCGTGGACGCCGGCGGAGGAGGTCGAGGCGTTCGACCCGGAGACGCGGGTGCTGATGCTCGGCGCCGATGGCGTGTACGTGGTCGCGGCCCGCGCGACCGACGCTGCTGGGAACGTCTCCGAACCGGTGGCCCTGTCCGTGGACATCGACACGACCGCGCCGGAGGTCGAGGCGGTCACCACACCGGAGGCCCCCGCGACCGGACCGGTCACCGTGCGGTTCGACGCGACGGACAAGGGTTCCGGGGTCGCCCTGGTCGAAGCGGCAGTGAGGTCGGGCGACGCGGGTTCGGGTGGTGTCGGCCAGGACGATGCCGGCTGGTCGCCGGTCTCCGATGCCGGGCTCGTGCTCGACGAACCGGGCGAGCACCTCGTGCGGTACCGCGCCACCGACGTCGCCGGCAATGTCGGCGCCGAGCGTTCGGTGACCGTCACGGTCGTCGAGACGCCCGTCGACCCGGAGCCGGGGGACGGTGCCCGGGTGGTCCTCGGTGCCTCATCGGTGACGGCGGGCGGTTCCCTCGCGGTCGCCGGTTCGGGTTTCGGCGCCGGTGAGCAGGTGACGGTCACGCTCTTCTCCGACCCGGTGCGGCTCGCCACCTTCACCGCCGACGGCTCGGGCGCCGTCTCGGGTGTCGTCGCCGTGCCGGTCTCGACGCCGAACGGGGTGCACACGGTCGAGCTCCGAGGTGTCACCACCGATCGCGCGGCGACGGCCTCGCTGCAGGTGACGGGCGGTGGAGCCCTCCCGGGCACGTCTGTCGGAAGCCCCGGTGCCTCGGCGCCCGGAGCCGGCGGGGGCGGCGGTGGCGACGACCTCGCCAGGACCGGCGCCGCGCCGTCCGCGGCGCTGCTCATCGCCGCACTCGCCCTCCTCTCCGGTGTGCTGCTCGTCGCGAGGCGTCGTCAGGAGGCGTTCCGAGGTTGAGTGCGCCCTTCGACAGGCTCAGGGACCGGAATTGCTCTGGGACCGGGATGGCCCTGGGACCCGACGGACTCGGGGACTGGAAGGGCTCTGGGACCGGATGGGCTCAGGGACCGGAATGGCTCAGGGAGCGGGATGGCGTCGGCTTGCGCAATCTATCGAATAACGATAGCTTTCCATTGTTCTTCGATGGAGGTGCGCGATGCGCGGAGTGACGGTCCTGTTGCTGCGGGTGATCCTCGCGGTCGTTCTGGTGGGTTCGCTGGTGGTGCAGGTGGTGATGGTCCCGTTGCTCTGGGCGGACCTCGACGGCGTGGACGAGGTGCCGCGGACCCTGTTCGCGATCATCGTGATCGCCGAGATCATCACCTTCCAGCTCTGCGCCGTGTGTGTCTGGGCGCTCCTCGACCTGGTCCGTCGGGGGCGGGTCTTCTCGGCTCGCTCGTTCCGGTTCGTCGACGTCATCATCGGTGCGATCGCCGTGTCCGCGCTGCTCACGTTCGGGCTCGCCGTCCTCCTCGCTCCGGGCGGGATCGCGCCGGGGGTCATCGGTCTCCTCTGCGGCGCCGCGCTCGTGACCGCCGGTGTCGCCCTCGTGGTCGTGGTCATGCGGTCCCTGCTGCGTCAGGCCGTCGACCGCGAGATCGAGGCGCAGGGGCTCCTTCCGAGTTGGACGACGTGATCTGATGCCGATCATCGTGGACATCGACGTCATGTTGGCTCGCCGCAAGATGTCGGTCGGTACCCTGTCGGAGCTCGTGGGGGTGACACCGGCCAACCTCGCGGTACTGAAGAACGGCCGTGCGAAGGCGGTCCGATTCACGACGCTCGAAGCGCTGTGCGTCGCACTCGACTGCCAGCCGGGCGACCTCTTGCGCTGGGAGGCCGCGTCGGAGTGATCCGCCCCGATGCCCCGGTCGCCATGCCGGGCATACTGGAGGCACCTCGACCAGCGATCCGGAAGCAGTCATGACGTATCCTCCAAACCCTCCAGGTCCGCAGTCCCAGCTGCCGTACGGGCAGCCGCAGTACGGCCAACCGCCGTACGGGCAGCCGCAGTACATCGCGCCCCCGCCCCGGGGTGCCAGCTCGCCGGACGACCTGACCCTGCCGCTCTACGGGGCCACGTTCCGCCAGGCCACCAAGCGGTTCTTCAAGCAGTACGCGAACTTCTCGGGGCGCGCGTCGCTCAGCGAGTACTGGTGGAGTTCGCTGCTCACGACGATCCTGATCCTCATCCCGACGCTGCTCGTCATGGTCGGTGCCATCATGACCGGCGTCGCAGCAGCGACGGCTGCGCAGGAAGAAGACCTGTCCGGGGGTGGCTATGACTTCGCGGAGCCTGGGCCCATGGAGTTCGGCATGCGTGTGCTCCTCATCCTCGGCGTGATCCTGCTGTTGGTGGTGTGGTTCGCCCTCATCGTGCCGAGCCTGGCGATCACCTGGCGGCGCCTGCACGACGCGAACTTCCCCGGCCCGTACTACTTCTTCACACTCGTCCCATCGATCGGAAGCGTCATCATCCTGGTCCTCGTGCTGCTTCCGTCGAAGCCCGAAGGGCAGCGCTTCGATCGCCCGGCGCAGGTGTCGTCCGGACGCTGAGGTCGCAGGAGACGCGGTTCACTGCGGCAGTTCGGCGGCCTTCCGCAGCAGGACGTCGCGCTCACGGTCGTTCGCTGCGAGGTGCGCGGCGGTCAGGAGTTCCGAGCGCGCCTCCTCGATGCGCCCCAGCCGTGCGAGCAGTTCGCCGCGGACGCTCGGGATGAGATGCGACCCCCGCAGCGACGCATCGTCGGCGAGGCTGTCGACGATGCGGAGCGCCGTCGCCGGGCCGGTCGCCATCGATACCGCGATCGCGCGGTTGAGTTCGACGACCGGGTTCGGGGCGATCCGTCCGAGCGTCTCGTAGAGGATCACGATCTGCTCCCAGTCCGTCGCGTCCACGCTCGGAGCGACCGAGTGGCACTGCGCGATGGCCGCCTGGAGTGCGTAAGCGCCGCGTCCCCGGCCGAGGGCGTCGGCGCGGCTGAGCGCTGCCGTCCCGCGAACGATCTGCGCCCGATCCCAGCGCTCGCGGTGTTGGTCGGCGAGCAGGATGGCGGAGCCGTCGGGTGCGACGCGGGCGGCGAAGCGTGAGGCCTGGAACTCCATGAGGGCGACGAGCGCGTGCGCCTCCGGCTCGCGGTGGACGAGCGCGACGAGGCGTCGGCCCAGCCGCAGGGCCTCGTTCGCGAGGTCGGCGCGGATCCAGGTCGGTCCGCTCGTCGCCGCGTACCCCTCGGTGAAGAGCAGGTAGACGACGCCGAGGACGGCCGACAGGCGCCGGGGCCACTCGGCCGGGTCCGGCGCCTCGAAGTGGACGTTCGCCGCGGCGAGCGTCTTCTTCGCACGGGTGATCCTCGCCTGCACCGTCGGCACCGGGACGAGGAGCATCCGGGCGATCTCCTGGGTGGTGAGCCCGCTGACGACCCGCAGCGTCAGCGCCACCTGCGACTCCCGCGAGAGCGCCGGGTGGCAGGCGGTGAAGACGAGCCGCAGCACGTCGTCCCCGATCGGCTCCCAGTCGAGGTCGCTCGCCTGCTCCAGGTCACGGGCGAGCGAGCGGTACCGCTCATCGAGGGCTGCCCGACGTCGCCACCCGTCGATCGCGCGACGTTTGGCCACCATCGTCAGCCACGCACCCGGGGTGCGCGGCACGCCGTCGCGCGGCCAGTGTTCGAGGGCCTCCAGCAGCGCCTCCTGGGCGAGATCCTCCGCCAGACCGAGGTCGCCCGTCAGCTTCGTGAGGGTGGCGACGATCTGCGCGCTCTCGATCCGCCAGACGCTGTCGACCACGCAGCGGGCGGCCTCATCGCCGTCCGCCGCGCCGGTGTCGGTCATGTCGGCGTCGGTCATGTCCGTCACGCGTCGGTCGTGCTCAGGCCGGGTCGGCCGCCGGCTTCGCCACACCTTCCTGCGCCCGCCACTCCTGCTCCTTCTGGAGGTACTCGTTGTCGGCGTGGTCGGCGAAGTCCGTCTCGTCGGTCACACGGCGCACCTCGATCTTGTTGCCGGGGCCGAGCGGCGCACGGCCGGCCCATTCGATGGCCTCCTCGCGGGTGGCGACCTCGATGGTCCAGAACCCGTTGAAGAGCTCGTGGAGTTCGCCGTAGGGGCCGTCGGTGACGATCGGCGCCTCGGTCGTGAACTCGACGACGGCGCCCTGTGCGGCGTCGGTGAGGCCATCGCCGCCGACCATCACGCCGGCGTTGATCATCGACTCGTTGTAGGCGCCCATCGCGTTGATGACCGCTTCGAAGTCCATGTCCTCGAGCTTCTCGACGGACCCGCTGTTGCGCATGATGAGCATGTACTTCGACATCGTCTTCTCCTGTCGTCAGGGGCGCTGATCGCCCGCCTCACTCTGACGTCGAACGGCGAACACGGAAATCGACATCGCGGTCAGAATATCCTCGGCGGGTGCCCGATGGGGAGGGTGAACGGATCGCGGCGGCCAGGTGTCCGGCGGGAGAACAGCGGCGGACGGAAGTCGCGATTCACAGCCCAGGCAACAACTGTGGGTTGATACTGAGTCCATGGCAACTGAGATCGACCACGAAGAGATCATCCGTCAGCTCACTGCGAAGCTGAGCGAGAAGTACTCGGGGGTCGATTCCGCTCGGATCGGCGAGCTCGTGCGCGAAGAGGTCAGCGCGCTCGCCGAACGCCCGGTCCAGGATTACGTGACCGTCCTCGCCGAGCGTGCGGTCAAGAAGTCGCTGAAGCGCGCCGAGAAGTAACGGTCCCGCCACCGGCCGGATCGCTACCGGTCAGGTCTGCTCGTCAGCGCCTCGATCGAGACCACGATCACGATGCAGACGACGAGCAGGATGAACACGTTCGGGTTCAGGGTCAGCGCGTAGAGGACGACGGCGATCAGCACGAGGACGCCGATGATGACGATCGCGCGGCGTGGTGATCTCCGCCTCGTCCGGTTCAGGTCTGCCATGGTGCCCCCTCGCTGATGGTCGGTCGAATCTCCAGACTATGAGTGCCCGGCCACCCGCGCGCCCAGTCTCTGTCGATAGACTCGGCTCGGGTACTTTTGTCGATGAGTCGACAGAAGCGGTCCGGCTCGGTGTCCGTCACCGATCCGATCGCCCGTCGGTGCCCGCCCGAAGCTACGAAGGAGTACCCATGAGCGCACCGTCCGTGCAGCTGTACACCGTCCGCGACGCCATCGCCGAGGACCTGCAGGGCGCCGTCGCCCGCATCGCCGAGATCGGCTTCACGAAGGTCGAGCCATACGCGTTCGTCGAGCGCGCTGCCGAGTTCGAGACCGCTTTCGCCGCCGCTGGTGTCACGGCCCCGTCCGGCCACGCGCCCGTCATCGACGCCGCCGAGCCGGCGGTCGCGTTCGACGCGGCGTCGCGGCTCGGGATCGGAACGGTCATCGACCCCTTCATCCCCACCGATCGCTGGCAGACCGCCGACGACGCGGCACGTCTCGCCGAGCGCGTCAACGAGCTCGCCGTCCAAGCAGCGGCGTCCGGCCTGAAGTTCGGTTACCACAACCACAACTGGGAGTTCTCGACCCACGTCGACGGGCGCCCGATCTTCGAGCTGTTCGTCGAGCAGCTGTCGCCCGAGGTCGTCCTCGAGATCGACACCTTCTGGTCGACGGTCGGCGGTGCCGACACCCCGGCGTTCCTCCGTTCGCTCGGTGACCGCGTGCAGTTCCTGCACATCAAGGACGGCATCATCTCCGGTGACATCGCCACCGCGCTGCCGAGCAGCGAGAGTGCGCTCGTCGTGCCCGACGCGCTCGCCCAGGCGTTCGCGAACCAGCAGCCCGCGGGTCAGGGCCAGGTCGACATCCCGGCAATCCTCGCTGCCGCGCCGCACGCGACCCGCGTCGTGGAGTTCGACGGCTACAGCAAGGAGATCTTCGGCGGCGTCGCCGAGTCCTACGCCTGGCTCGCCGAGAACGACAAGTAGGCGCGCACCTCGACAGGCTCGGTGAGCGGGGCGCCCGTTCCCCGAGCTGCGCCGCACTGAGCCTATCGAGGTGTCGAAGGGCCCACGGGGAGTCGTTCTGTGGCTGTGGACGTGTGCTCGGGGGCACTTCGACAAGCTCAGTGACCGAAGTTGGCTCAGTCACCGAGGTCGGCTCAGTGACCGAGGTCGGCTCGGTGAGCGGGGCGCCCGTTCCCTGAGCCTGTCGAAGGGCCTACGGGGAGTCGTTCTGTAGCTGTGGACGTGTGCTCGGGGGCACTTCGACAAGCTCAGTGACCGAAGTTAGCTCAGTGACCGAAGTTGGCTCAGTGACCGGGGCGCGGGCGTGCGCAACCCCAGGACGATCGGCCGGCTCTCGGTCAGGATGGAACCATGAGCGACCAGTCCGACACCACCACCCAGCCCGATCCCGACACCGTACCCGGCATCCCGGACGCGGAGTCGCTGGAACCGACGAAGCGCACCATCGCGATCCTCGGCGCCAACGGCGACCTGGCCAAGCGGCTCCTGATCCCCGGCCTCGGCGAGGTCGTCGACGCCGCCCGCGACATTTCGCTGCAGATCATCGGTGCCGCCCGCACGCCGCAGCCGAACGAGGAGTGGCGTGCGACCGTCCGCGCCAGCCTCGAGGACGCCGGCATCGGCGCCCGGGTCGTCGACGCGCTGGTGTCGACGACGGAGTTCATCCCGACCGACGCCTCCGACCCCGACGAACTGCGTGCACTGCTCGACGCCTGCACCGGCTCGCCGATCCTCTACATCGCGCTCCCACCGTCCGCCGGGCGCAAGGTCGCCGAGGCGCTCGCACAGATCGACCTGCCCGACGACCTCCTCATCGCCATCGAGAAGCCTTTCGGTGACGACCTCGCCGACGCCCAGGCGCTCAACGCGGCGCTCGCCGAGGTCGTGCCGGAGGAGCGTCTGTGGCGCATCGACCACTTCCTCGGCAACGCGACCGTCCTCGGGATGCTCGGCCTCCGCTTCGGCAACCGACTCCTCGAGGCGGGCTGGAACGCGGATCAGATCGAGAAGGTGGAGATCTTCTACGACGAGGAGCTGGGGCTCGAGGGTCGTGCGGCGTTCTACGACCAGACCGGCGCGCTGCGCGACATGCTGCAGAGCCACCTGCTGATGGTCCTCGCCCTCACGACGATGGAGCGGCCGGACGCGGTGACGCCGACCGACGTCCACGACCGCATCGCCGAGGTCCTTGGCGCCGTCCGCCTGTGGAAGGACGATCCGTCGACCGCCCGTCGCGCCCGCTACACCGAGGGCCGGGTCGGCGACCGGCTCTTCCCCTCCTATGTGGACGAGTCCGACGTCGACGCCTCCCGCGAGACGGAGACGCTCGCACAGCTCCTGCTCCAGGTCGACACCCCGCGCTGGCAGGGGGTGCCGTTCGTCCTGCGCTCCGGCAAGGGCATCGGTGACCCGCGCCGCGAGGTCGCCGTGCACTTCCGCCGCTCGGCTGCGCCGACCGGACTGGACGCTCCCGACGGACACTCCGACACCGTCCTCCGCATGTCGCTCAAGGGCGGTGCGGTGCACCTCGACCTCATCGTGACCGGAGCCGATGACGTCGACGGCCTGCGCCGGGTCGAGCTCGAGGCCGATCCCGGAGCTGCGACCCTCAGCGCCTACGCGCAGGTGCTCGCCGGCCTCCTGCAGGAGAACACGCTGCTGTCGGTGCGCGGCGACATCGCCGAGCAGTGCTGGCGCATCGTCACCCCGGTCGTCACCGCCTGGGCCGCGGGCGAGACGCCGCTCGAGGAGTACGAGGCGGGGAGTGCCGGTCCGACGGACTGGTGACCGGGTCCCGACGCACTGCTGACCGCCTGACACGAAACGACCCGCGCCGAATGATCGGCGCGGGTCGTTTCGTGCAGCGGGCGGTTACGCCGACGGCTTCAGGACGACCTTGATGCAGCCGTCCTCCTTCTTCTGGAAGGTCTCGTACATCGCCGGTGCCTCGGCGAGCGGCACCCGGTGGGTCGCGAGGTCGAGCACGCCGAGCGGGTCGGTGCTGTCCTCGACGAGGGGGAGCAGCGTCGGGATCCAGCGGGCGACGTTGCACTGACCCATCCTGAGCGACACCTGCTTGTCGAACATCGACTTCATCGGCATGATGTCCGCCTCACCGGCGTAGACGCCGCTCAGGGACACGACGCCGCCACGGCGGACGAGCTCGAGCGCGGTGTGCAGGGCGGCGAGCCGGTCGATGCCGGCGTGCTCCATGGCCGGTCGCGCGATCGCGTCGGGCAGCACGCCGACGGCCGTCTGTGCCGCAGCCGCGATCGGTGACCCGTGGGCCTCCATGCCGACGGCGTCGACGACCCCGTCCGGGCCGCGTCCGCCGGTGGCGTCGCGGAGCTCCGCGACCACGTCGTCCGAGAGGTCGAGCGCACGGATGCCGTAGCGCTCGGCGAGGGCACGGCGCTCCGGCACCGGGTCCACGGCGAAGACCTCGAGACCGCGGTGCTTGGCGATGCGAGCCGCGAGCTGGCCGACCGGGCCCAGGCCGAGCACGGTGATCGAGCCGCCGTCCGACACCCCGGCGTACTCGACGCCCTGCCAGGCGGTCGGGAGGATGTCGCTCAGGTAGAGGTAGGACTCGTCGGGCAGGTCACGACCGACGACGATGCAGTTCGCGTCGGCGAGCCGCACCTGCAGGAACTCGGCCTGTCCGCCCGGCACCTGCCCGTAGAGCTTCGTGTAGCCGTAGAGGGAGGCGCCGCTGCCGTGCTCGGTGACCTGGGTCGTCTCGCACTGCGACTGCAGCCCGTTGCGACACATGAAGCACTCGCCGCACGCGATGGTGAACGGGATGACGACCCGGTCGCCGACCGCGACGCGGGTGACCTCCGAGCCGACGGCTTCGACGACACCCATCGTCTCGTGGCCGAGGACGTCGCCGCGGTCGAGGAACGGGCCGAACAGTTCGTAGAGGTGGAGGTCGGAGCCGCAGATGGCTGCCGAGGTGACACGGATGATCGCATCGGTGGGGGCGGTGATCGCGGGGTCCGGGACGGTCTCGACCGACACCGAACGGCGACCCTGGTACGTGAGTGCGCGCATGGATGCTCCTTCGTCGTTGTCCTTCCACCCTGCGCCTCCTGGACGTCGGGCGACTGGGGGTGGACGTCTCGTCGGAGGGCTGATACGAGCTCAGCGTGCTGCGTCGGCGGCCACGCGCTGGAGGCTGGCGAGCACCGACCGGACCGCGGATCGCGCCATCGCCTCCGGTCTCGCCAGGACGTCGACGTGCCGGACGAGGACCGCGCCGGCGACCGGTCGGAGGACCATGCCGTCGACGGCCAAGGGTGCCGCCGTGGTGCGCGGCATGACGGCGATCGCCGCCCCCGTGCGGACGACCTGGGCGGCGACCGAGAACTCGTTGATACGGTGGTCGATCCGCGGCGCCCCGCCGCTCAGTGCGCCCAGGTGATGGAGGACGCCGGCGAGCGGGAAGCCCTCGTGCGTGGAGATCCAGCGTTCGTCGCGCAGATCCTCCGGTCGCAGCTCCGACCGCGCCGCGAGCGGATGCGCCTCGTGCATCGCGATGTCGAGGGGTTCGACGAGCAGCGGCGTCACGACGAGGCGGTCGAGCGGCCACGCCGGTTCGTTCGGGAGGCGGTGGGCGATGACGAGGTCATAGTCCGCAGTGAGCCCGGCGAACCGGTCCTGCGCGACGTCGGCGTCGGCGAGGATGAGGCGCGGAACCGGACCGGTCGCATCGACTCCGGGAATGGGGCCGCTCGCGAGCAGCGGTCCGAAGAACGCCAGCCCCGCGCTGTGGAACGCGGAGACGCTCACGGGGCGCTGCTCGTGTTGGAGGAAGGAGTCCACGGCGTCCCTCGCCTCGGCGAGTGCCTCCTCGACGCGCGCGCCGGCGACGGCCAGGGCTTCGCCGGCCTCGGTGAGGACGAGGCGGCGCCCGTGCTTCTCGGTGAGCGGCACCGGCATGGTGGCCTGCAGCGCGGCGAGCTGCTGCGACACGGCCGAGGCGCTGACGTGCATGGCTGCGGCGACCGCGGCGACGCTGCCACGGTCGCCGAGTTCGCGGAGGAGGCGGAGGCGCGCGGGATCCATAAGCTTTTCCTTCATCGTCGATCCAGACACTGCCTGTTGTTCTGTCGTGTCCGTCTCCAGGAGAGTAGCGGCATGGCCCGCCGCGCACCCTCCGAACTCATCGTCGACGTGCTGCTCGTCGGGGTCGCGGCGGTGTGGGGCGCCAGCTTCCTCGCGGCGAAGGACCTCGCCGCCGTCACCGGTGTGCCGGCCGCGGTCGCCCTGCGCTTCCTGGTGGCGGTGATCGCCATCGGGCTCATCTGTCTCGTGCGACGGGAGCGGCTCCCTCGCGGACGGGGCCTGCTGATCGCGGCGGCACTCGGTTGCTCGCAGGCCGCGATCATCGGCCTCGAGACGTGGGGCGTGCACCTGACCTCGGCGACGAACGCCGGGCTGCTCATCAGCCTCGCGCTCGTCATGACGCCCGTGCTCGACGGTGTCGCGTCGCGGTCCTGGCTCCCGAGGTCCTACTTCGTCGCCGCGGTCGCAGCCGTGGTCGGTGTCGCGCTGCTCGTGTCGGACGGCGGTCTCCGCGCACCCACCGTGGGCGACGCGCTCGTGATCGCCGCCGCCGTCGTCCGTGCGGTGCACGTGACGTCGAGTGCGCACCTGACGCGAGGTCGAACCGACAGTACGCTCGGCGTCGTCTTCGTCCAGATGCTCGTGTGCGCCGGGGTGTTCAGCCTCATCACCGGTGACGGGCTCGCGGCAGCTGTCACGCGGCTCGATCTGCGTGGCTGGCTGGACGTGCTGTTCCTCGGTCTGCTGTGTTCCGTGTTCGCGTTCGTCGTCCAGCTGTGGGCGGTGCGGCGGACTTCGGCCTCGCGCGCGAGCATCCTCATGGGGACCGAACCCGTCTGGGCGCTCCTCGTCGGCGTGCTCATCGCGGGGGAGGTGATCGGCCCGCTGGGTACGCTCGGTGCGGCGCTGATCATCGTGGCGAGCTATGTCGGCCAGGCGATCGAACGCCGCCACCGCGCGCGGACGACCGGCACGGCACCCACGGTGCAGCAGGAGCCGGCGCCTGTCTGACGGGGTCTACGGTGTGGTCGCCGCGCCCGTGAGCGGCGTTCCCAGCGGTGCTGCGTCCTCGATCCGGCACACGCGGACGTCGATCTCATGGATCGGCGTCCCCGCCATCGACGTCGCGAGCACCCCGCGGATCGCATCGCCGACGAGACGGAGGGTCGCCGGGACCGGAGCCCCGTCGGTCACGCCGATGGTCACGCCGATCGTCAGCGCGCCGTCGGCTCCGCGACCGACGGCCACCTTCGTCGGCTTGTCGTCGTCACGCCAGACCGCGTCGGCGACGGTCCGCAGGACCGCACGGATCGGCGACCCGGACGCGTAGACCGTCGTGACCCCCGGTGTCGCAGCGACGACGGCGGTGAGCTGCTGCGAGAGTGCGGCATCGGTGTCCATCACGAGTCCTCCGGCCGGGCGACGCGCTGCGTGTGGATGTCGATGATCGTGACGTCGACGGCGACCACGTTGAGCTCGGTGTGCGTGGCCAGTTCCGCGACGACGCGATCCCGGATGAGCTGCGACAGCCGTTCGAGGTTGTTGCCGAATGCGGCCGAGGCGGTGATCGCCACCGTGATGGGCGCGTCCAGGGTCGTCACATCGCCGTCGAGCCGGACCCGACCGACGATGACCCCGCCGACGCTGTCGCCCACCCCGCGGATCAGGGTGCGGACGGAGCCCTCCGTGATACGGAGGTGCACCTCGGGGTCCGGGTGCCTGAGTGGGATGTCCCGCCCGGCGTGCGCCTCGAGTGAGATGTTCTGAAGGACCGCGTGCATCCAGGAGCGGTCCTGCTCGGAGTGCGTCGCCGCCTCCGACTTGAGCAGCGCCCAGGTCTGGGTGCGCAGCCGGAGCAGGGCGTCGAGGGCGAGTTGGCAACCGGGGGAGGCTTCGATGTCGGGGTCGAGGGGCTCACGGCCGCTGTCGAGGTAGTCGGAGAGCTCGTCGATGGTGTGCCCGTCGAGGTCGGCGCCGGCCAGGCCGTCGAGCATGGACTCGTGGTCGTCGTCGTTCATCGCCACACCTCCATCTCCCGCAGGACGGTCTGTCTGGCTCGCGCGAGCTGACCGCGCACCGTCGACGTCGGGACCCCGAGCGACTCGGCGATCTCGACGTACGACAGCCCGCCCGTCTCCTTGAGCATCCAGCACTCGCGCTGCATGGCGGGCAGTCGGTCGAGGACCGAGGCGAGTGCGCTCATCTGCATGCGCACCTCGACGACCCGTTCGGGGGACTGATGGGACGGGGCGGGGGCATTCCAATCCTCGATCTCGCTGTGTTCGCGGCGGCGTCTGATGCGGTCGATCGCCCGGTTCGAGACCATGCGCATCAGCCAGGACTTCACCGCGTTCGGGTCGTTCAGCCGGTCCAGCTGGCCCCACGCCTGGATGAGGACGTCCTGCACGACGTCCTCCGCCTCCGACTGGTTGCCCAGCACGCGGACGGCGTAGGCGCGCATGAGCGAACCGTGCCGGAAGACGAGGACCTCGAAGGCGGTGGCGTCTCCGTCGGCGGCGCGCTCGGCGAGGATGCCGTCCGGGAGCACCTCGAGCGAGCGCTTCACGGAGTGGTTAGAGGACGGCGAACGCGGTGAAGGCGACGGCGGTCGCGGACACGATCGCGGACGCGGCGACAGCGGCGACGTACGGAAACTGGAGCGTCTTCGCCGGGCCGTTCTCCACCGCCTCCTTGGCGCGGAGCAGGGAGACGAAGACCCCGAGGTCCTTGCCGGTGCTCGAGGCGGCGACGAAGCGGCCGTCCCGGAACTCGACCATGCCGGCGTACTCACCGTCGACCGAGGCGACCCAGAGGGTCGCGTCCGGCTCGGCCCAGGAGACCGTGGTCCCCGTGCCTCGCTCCAACACCGTGCTCATGACTGCTCCTTGCTCAACGTTCGTGTTGTTAGAGAATCTAGCTATTCATGCGTCTGCATGTACCCCACTTGACATCGCGATCCGGACTCCGCTAGACAATCTCGTTACGAGAACCACTACTGTTGGACTTCATGACCGCCCAAGCCGTTGACGCGCAGCACTACTGGTACGAACAGGATGAGCACGAGCGCGGCCGCCGCATGCTCGAGGCCATGCGTCTGTACCGTGCCGCCGAGGCCGCGATGCGTCGTCGGACCCGCGACGAGATGCACATGGGCGAGAACGACCTCCTCGCGCTGCGGTTCATGCTGCGCGCCAAGCAGGAGCGCCGTCTGGTCAGCCCCACGGATCTGGGCGCCTACCTCGGCATCAAGACCTCATCGGTCACGGTCATGCTCGACCGCCTGGAGGCGGCGGGTCACGTCGTCCGTCGGCCGAGCGAGACCGACCGTCGCCGCGTCACCGTCTCGACCACCGACTTCGCCGACTCGGAGGTCCGCAAGACCCTGAGCCACATGCACCACCGCATGATGGAGGCGACCACCGGGATCGAACCGGAGATCGCTGCGGGCATCGTCGACTTCCTCGACCGCATGCGCGAGGCCGTCGACTCGATCGACCGCACCGAGCCCGAGGGGCAGCCGCAGCACTGAGCCGCGGCTCTGAGGCGTCGATGGGCCGGGAGGCCACTCGGTCTTCCCCACCTGGTCTGAGGGGAGACAGCGAGGCGGGCCGCACGGTCTGATCCGTGTGGCCCGCCTCCGAATGTCTTCGACGATTTCGACTGCGCGCTGCGGGCCCTCCAGGCGCCGCTCGAGCCGACTCTCAGAAGTCCCCGACCTTCGATGATCCGATGGTAATCGAGCACGTGTCGGACGGCCGATGCTTGAACGGTCGGATCGCTTGTGCTACTCGGGATCGTGCTGGTGGCGGTGCCTCAGTTGTCGGCGGACAGCTCCGGGTAGTCGGTCTCCGGCATGAGCTCGAGCCCCGCCGGCGTGTAGGTGCGGTCGAGCATGGCCTGCAACCAGGTGCGGTTGAGTGCGACCGGGCGTGAGCCGGTGAACCGGAAGACGATGGGGACGCCGGTCTCGATCCAGATGGCGTAGCGGCCCGAGCCGTGTGCGGGGTCGATCGTCCAGGAGAGGAGGAACGCCTCGCCCTTGCGGAGCTTGGAGACGACGACCATCTGCACATGGGCGAGGGTCCGATCCTCGAGTTCGAGTGCTTCGTTCCCGTACCGCAGCGTTCCCATGTTCCCCAGCCGCCTGTCGTCGTCTGCGCGGTCGATCACCGCGCCGACAATTCTGGCAGCTCCCGTCGATGCGGCGCGAATGCCAGGGGCGGGATTGCTGGTCAGTCGGCGTCGAGGACGGCGTCGAGCAGACCCGGGAACCGGGTGTCGAGGTCGTCACGCCGCAGGGTGAGCGTGCGGTGGCGACCGTTCGGCTCGTTCCGGATGACGCCGGCCTCGCGAAGCACCTTCATGAGGTGGGACTTCGTCGACTTCGGGATCGTGGGGTCGAGGGCGGTGCAGTTCGCGGCGTCCATCGGTCCGTCCCGGAGCTGCCGCACCATCTCGAGTCGGTCCGGATCGCTGAGCGCGAAGAGGACGGCCGGCAGCTCGATCGCCTCGCGGTCGGGGTGCGTGAGATCGGCTGGTGTGGGCATGGTTCGATAATAGTTGAACAATGAGCGGAAAGCGCGTATCGTCCAATCGTTCGACATTTTTGGAACCGAAGGATGCCCGCCCCGTGCAGACGACGACCCCGTCACCCCCGACCCGACCCGTGCCCACCGCGGCTGACGGCGCGCCCGTGCTGCCGCGCCGTCGCTTCGGTTTCGTCCTCGCGGGGCTCGGCAGCACACTCATGCTCGCCGGTGCCAGCGCTCCGTCACCGTTCTACCCGGAGCTCCAGGAGCGGCTCGGCATCGGCCCGATCGGCGTCACCATCGCCTTCTCGGCCTACGCGCTCGCCCTGCTGGTCGCGCTCCTCACGATCGGCTCGGTCTCGGACCACCTCGGACGCCGCCCGGTGATCACCGCCGGGTTCATCGTGCTCGCCGCGAGCATGCTGCTCCTCTGGCACGTCGACTCCGGAGCGCTGCTGTACCTCGCCCGCGTGCTCCAAGGGCTCGCCAGTGGAGCGCTGCTCTCGACCCTGTCGGCGACCATCATCGATCTGGCCCCGCCCGAGCGGCCACGAGCGGCGACCCTGCTGAACGCCATCGCCCCGATGATCGGTCTCGCCTCCGGCACGATCCTCGCGGGCGTCCTGCTGCAGACGGTCGCCGACCCGTCGAGCTGGACGTTCCTACCGCTGGCGATCGCCTATCTGCTCATCGCGGCGTCCATCTGGATCGTGCCGGAGACCGCAGCCCGCACCCCCGGGTGGGCGCGCGCCATCCGTCCTCGCGCCGCCGTGCCGGTCGACGCTCGACGGCTCTTCGTCGTGAGCATCCCGATCGTGCTCGGTGGATGGGCGACCGGCGGGCTGTTCCTCTCCCTCGGGCCGAGCATCATGCACACGGAGCTCGGCGTGGACGGCCAGCTCGGAGGGGCACTCCTCATCGGGCTGCTGCCGGCCGCTGGGGCCGTCGCGGCCGCGGTGCTCCACCGTCGCCGACCCGTCGTCGCGGCCGTCTACGGGGCGTCCGCGCTGTCCGCCGGTACCGTGCTCCTGCTCGTCGCCCTGATCCTCGGGTCGCTCCCGGTCGCAGTGGTCGCCGTCGTGATCGCCGGAACCGGGTTCGGCACGGCGTTCATGGGCACGATCGCCTCGCTCGTCCCGCTCGCGCCGGCCGACGAACGCGCTGAGCTCTTCGCCGCGCTGTACATCGTCGCGTACCTGTCCTTCGGCGTGCCGGCCGTCATCGCCGGCCTGCTCGCCTCGGCCATCGGGCTCCACGCCACGGTGCTCGGTTACGGCACGGTCGTCGCGATCGCCGCGGGCACGGCCGCCGTGGTGCGCGCCCGGTCAGCGCGCTGACGGTTCGAGCCCGCTGACGACGTCAGCGCGCTGACGGCCCCTCGGCGAGGCGGTCGAGAAGGCTCGACGATCGGTACGGGATGACCTCGATCAGGGAGACCTTGGTGTTCGTCCGGACCACGCCGGGGGCAGCGAGGAGGACGCCCGCGATGCGGTGCAGGTCCTCCGTGTCGTGTGCCACGACCTTCGCGAAGAGGTCGGCGTCGCCGGTGGTCGCGTGCACCTCGACGATCTCCGGGATCGACTCGAGAGCCGCATAGGCCTCGGTCGCGAGGTCCTGACGGATGGAGATCTCGATGAAGGCGGTGAGGGGGTAGCCCAGCGCCGACAGTCGCACCCGGCGACTCGGGGCGCCGAGTGCGCCGCTCGTCTCGAGTCGACGCAGACGGGCGTGGACGGTGTTCCTCGCGACGCCGAGGGTGCGTGCAAGGGCGAGTGCCGTCATGGACGGGTCGTCGTCGAGCGCGGTCAGGATGCGCGCGTCGAGATTGTCGATGGTCGCAGGATGAGGCATGTTGCTCACTCTCGGGCTGGGAATCGAGCACGATGACCACTGCACTCTACTCGTGTTGCGCAGGACGACGAGCTGACGCATCGTTGGCGGAATGAACACCCAGCAGCCGAGCGCCGCGACGTCGAGCGCGCAGCAGGCTCCCTCCACGCCTACCCCGGCACCGTCTCCGGTCCGACACGGGGTGGTCGAGGACATCCTCGGGCTGCTCGTCGGCGTCACCGTGGTGTCGTTCGGCCTCTTCATCCTGAAGGCCGGTTCGGCGGTGACCGGCGGGACGGCCGGCCTGTCGCTCCTCGTCAGCTACCTCGCGCCCGTCCCGTTCCCGGTGCTGTTCATCGCGATCAACCTGCCGTTCTTCCTGCTCGCGATCCGCGGCAAGGGCTGGGTGTTCACGCTGCGGAGCGGCGGCGCGATCGTGCTCGTGTCCGTCCTGTCCGGGGTGCACCCGCTGTTCCTGCCGGTCGGGCACATCGACCCGTTCTACGCGGCCGTCGTCGGCAACGTGCTCTGCGGCGTCGGCATCCTCATCCTGTTCCGACACCGAGCCAGTCTCGGTGGGTTCAACATCGTCGCGCTGATCCTCCAGGACCGGTTCGGCATCCGCGCGGGCTACGTGCTCATGGCCGTCGACACCGTGGTGGTGCTCGTGTCACTCGTCGCCGTGCCGCCGCTCAACGTGCTCGTCTCGGCGCTCGGTGCGGTCCTGCTGAACCTCATCCTCGCGCTCAACCACCGGCCGGGCCGCTACCTCGGCGTCTAGGGCAGGAGATCCGCCCGGCAGCAGGACGTGCTGCTCGACAACATCCTGCTACCGCGCTGATGTCCTGCTGTCGCGCGCCTACTGCTTGTAGGACGACAGGAAGTTCCCGAGCCGCTCGATCGCGTCCGTCAGCACGCGCTCCTCGGGCAGGGTCACGACCCGCAGGTGGTCGGGGTCCGGCCAGTTGAAGCCCGTGCCCTGGACGAGCAGGATGTGCTCCGCCACGAGCAGATCGTGGACGAGCTGCTCGTCGTCGTGGATCTCGTGGACCTCGGGGTCGAGGCGCGGGAAGGCGTAGAGCGCCCCCATCGGCTTGGTGCACGAGACGCCCGGGATGGAGTTGAGGCCGGCCCAGGTGGCGTCGCGCTGCTCGAGCAGACGGCCGCTCGGTGCGATGAGGGCGTCGATCGACTGCACACCGGAAAGCGCCGCCTGCACGGCATGCTGCGCAGGCACGTTCGGGCACAGACGCGTGGACGCCAGGAGGGTGATGCCCTCGAGGAAGCCGCGCGCGTGGTCGCGGGGCCCCGTGATGACGAGCCAGCCGGACCGGTAGCCGGCGACGCGGTACGTCTTCGACAGGCCGTTGAACGTCAGGCAGAGGAGGTCGGGGGCGACGGTCGCCATCGGGATGTGGACCGCGTCGTCGTACAGGATGCGGTCGTAGATCTCGTCGGCGAGCAGGAGGAGCCCGTGTTCACGCGCGACGCCGGCGATCTGCTCCAGCACCTCACGGGAGTACACCGCGCCCGTGGGGTTGTTCGGGTTGATGACGACGATCGCCTTGGTGTTCGGCGTGATCTTGGAGCGGATGTCCTCGATGTCGGGCGCCCAGTCCGCCTCCTCATCGCAGCGGTAGTGCACCGGCGTGCCACCCGCGAGGCTCGTCATCGCGGTCCACAGCGGGTAGTCGGGCGCGGGGATGAGGACCTCGTCGCCGTCGTCGAGGAGGGCCTGCATCGTCATCGTGATGAGTTCGGAGACGCCGTTGCCGAGGAACACCCACTCCGGATCGACCCGGGGGAACCCCTCCATCTCCTCGTAGCGGTAGGAGACGGCCTGACGCGCGGAGAGGATGCCGCGGCTGTCGCTGTACCCGTGGGAGTGGGGGAGTGCGGCGATCATGTCGCGCACGATCTGGTGCGGTGCCTCGAAGTCGAAGATCGCGGGGTTGCCGGTGTTGAGCTTCAGGATGCGGTGCCCGTCGGCCTCGAGACGCACGGCCTCGACGAGGGCCTTCCCCCGGATCTCATAGAGGACGCTTTTCAGCTTGGAGGATTGGTCGAGGGTGCGGCGGGTGGTCATCCCCACAGGCTACTGCGGGGATGTGAACGCACGACAATGCCGATTCAGGGATCGCGGCTCCCACGGTCGGTCGGCTCCGGTGTCAGACGGCAAGGGCCTCGAGGCGGGCGAGGAGCACCGGACGAGGAGGCCGCGCCGTGCGGACGACGTCGAGCGCGGTCCGGCCGTCAGCGAGGACGACGGCCGGGTCGAGGCCAGGCGCGGCGAGGAGCACGTCGTACAGCGGTTCGAGTCGGTTCTCGGGGAAGTTGCCCTGCCCGGCGAGTGCGGTCAGCGGGACACCGTTCGCCGGTGACGACGCGTTGACGTCGGCACCCGCGGTGATGAGTGCGCCGAGCACCCGGGCGTCCTGTTCGGCGTCCCGCGCGCCGGAGCGGTCGAGCGCGAGGTGGAGGACGCTGTCGCCCTCGGCGGTGCGTAGGGCGACGTCGGCACCGTCGGCCAGCAGCTGCGGGACGAACGTGGAGCGGACGGTGAGGCCGGGATTGCGCAGGACGGCGTGGAGCAGGCTGTCGCCGTTCTCGTCGACCGCGGACGCGAGGCCTGGGGTGTAGACGGCTCGGAGCTCGTCGAGGTTCTGCCAGGTCGCCGTGCGGGTCACCGCCTCGGCGGCGGGGGCGAGTCCGGCCGCATCGAGATACGCCGTCACCAGGTCGAACAGCTGCGGCCGCCGGAAGCGACTCGAGCGCGCGCGGTCGAGCACCGAGTGCCCGTGCGGGTCGGGCGCGAGGAGCTCGAGGCCCGGCTGGTCGAAGAACGCACGGTAGTAGGGTTCGAGCTCCGCTTCGGACAGCTTCGGGTGGTCGACCTCCTCCACCGGGCGGCGCTGGTGTCGTCCGGCAGGCCGGTTCACGTCGGCACCGGCGGCGATGAGGCGACGGACGAGCGGAGGGTCGACCTCGGGGTCCCGGGCGCGCTGCGCCAGCAGGACGTGCAGCAGCGTGTACCCCTCGTCGAGGACGACCGTCGCATCCGCCCCGTCGTCAAGGAGCCGCCCGGCGATGAACGCGCGCGTCGCCGGATCCTGGTTGGACATCGCCTCGGCCAACAGCGGCAGCCCGGTCGAATCGGTGTACGAGGGCCAGGTCTCGGGGTCGTAGGCCGCCTCGAAGTCCTCGATGCTCGCACGCTTCAACCAGTAGGGCCGGACCACCATCGTGACATCCTCCGATCGGGCGGCACCGGCGGAATGGGCCGCGCCCACCAGCCTAGGCGGACGCCCCGCGCGCTGTCCGGCTGGATGCCCGCTGTCAACGTCGGGGACACGATTCGTCCACGTTCAGGGTAGAGGAGTACCGTCAGACGCTGGCGGTCAAGACTGCCTGGTCAGAGGCACGGAGGAATCGTGACCGGAAACGCAACTACCCGATTCGACAATGTGGCCATGTTGTCGGTGGCGAGCACGCTGCCGTCCGCAGTGGTGACCTCGGTCGAGATCGAAGAGGGCCTCGCGGCCGCGATGAAACGCGCCCGCCTCCCGAAGGGCATCCTGCGACGCGTCGCCGGTGTGGTCGAGCGACGACACTGGGGACCCGGCGAGAACTCGGACGACGCCACGGTGTCGGCCGGACGCCGCGCGCTGGCCGAGGCCGGCATCTCACCGTCGCAGATCGGGCTCATGATCAACACCTCGGTCACGAGACAGCACCTCGAACCGTCCGTCGCCGTGCGCATCCACGACGGCCTCGGCTTGCCGAGCTCGGCCATCAACTTCGACATCGCCAACGCCTGCCTCGGGTTCGTCACCGGTATGACGATGGCGGCCGCGATGATCGAGTCCGGACAGATCGAGTACGCGCTCATCGTCAACGGTGAGGACGCGAGCGAGGTCCACGCCAACACGATCGAGCGCCTGAGCGGCAGCACCATCGACCGCGACGACTTCATGAGCGAGTTCGCCTCTCTCACGCTCGGCTCCGGAGCAGCCGCCGCCGTCATCGGGCCGGCCGATCGTCACCCCGAGGGACACCGCATCCTCGGCGGGGTCACCCGCGCGGCGACGGAGTTCAACCACCTCTGCGTCGGCAGCGTCGACGGCATGTTCACGGACGCCCGAGCACTCCTCAAGGGTGGGCTCGATCTCGTCGTCTCCGCGTGGAAGGAGGCCGCCGGCGACTCGTGGCGGTGGTCGAAGATGGACCGCTACATCACCCACCAGGTGTCGTCCATCCACACGGACTCCATGGTGAAGGCCGCCTCGCTCGACCGCAGTCGCGTCCCGGTCACCTATCCCTACCTCGGCAACGTCGGGCCGGCCTCCATCCCGATCACCCTCGCCGACCAGCAGTCGACCCTGAACAAGGGCGACCGCGTCCTCCTCATGGGCGTCGGCTCGGGGTTGAACACCGGCCTCATGGAACTCGCGTGGTAGCGGGCACCGTCGCCGCGAACGTCGGTCTGCGGACCATGGGGGTGCGCGCCGCAGGTCTGCCCGGTCTGCCCGCCGCCTTCTCCCACCGCATCGACGTCCCCGGCCGCCTGGCCGACGACGGCACCACGCGCAACTGGCACTACCTCGACACCGCCTCGGCGCTCGCCGAAGCCGGCGCGACACCGGTCGGCACCGTGCTCGCCGTCCACGGGAACCCGACGTGGTCGTACCTGTGGCGCTCGCTCGTCACGCAGTCGGTCGAGCAGGCCTCCTCCGGTGGCGACGCCTGGCGCGTCGTCGCCGTCGACCAGCTCGAGATGGGCTGGTCGGAGCGGACCGAGGTCGCCCGCACCCTCGAACAGCGGATCGCCGACCTCGCCGCCTTCACCGAGGCGCTCGGCATCACCGGTCCCGTCGTCACGCTCGGCCACGACTGGGGCGGCGTCATCTCCCTCGGCTGGGCGACGGAGCACCCGGAGGAGCTCGTCGGCTCGATGCTCCTCAACACCGCCGTGCATCACCCGGAGGGCACGGCGATCCCCGCGCCGCTGCGTCTCGCCGGCGCTCGAGGCATGCTCGGTGCCGGATCGGTCCAGACCACGGCGTTCCTCGACACGACGCTCTCCCTCGCGTCACCGCCGCTCGACCGCGACGTCCGCGACGCCTACCGGAGCCCGTACGGGTCGCCGGCCCGCCGTCGGGGGATCGGTGCGTTCGTCGCCGACATCCCCGCGACGCCCGACCACGTCAGCTTCCCGCGCCTCGAGCGCCTCGCCGACGACGTCGCCCAGCTCCGTGTCCCGGCCGTCATGCTCTGGGGCCCCCGCGATCCGATCTTCAGCGACCGCTACCTCGACGACCTCGCCGACCGCCTTCCGCACGCCGAGGTCCACCGCTTCGAGGGTGCCGGCCACCTCGTCATCGACGACGCCCCCGTCGCCGAATCGCTGCTCACCTGGCTCGGCGACCGCCTGCCGCAGGGTGCGGCCGCGGAGACCGTGCCGGCTGCTCCCGCCGAGGCGTCCGCGTCCGACAGCGGCTTCGAGCCGCTGTGGCGTCGGCTCGACCAGCGTCGCACCGACGACGGCGACGCCATCGTCGAGCAGCGCGGGTCCGGAACCGCACGTCGCGTCAGCTGGCGGCAGCTCGACGACCGCGTGACCCGCCTGGCCGCCGGCCTGCACCGCATCGGTGTGCGACGGGGCGACCGCGTCTCGCTGCTCGTCACGCCTGGCGCCACGCTCACCGCCGTCATCTACGCCTGCCTGCGCATCGGCGCGGTCGTGGTCGTCGCCGACGCCGGTCTCGGCGTCAAGGGACTCCACCGAGCCGTGCGCGGTGCCTGGCCCGCCTACGTCATCGGTGAGACCAAGGGGCTCGCCGCAGCCCGGGCGCTCGGCTGGCCCGGCGTGAAGGTCTCGGCCGCCCGCCTCCCCGGCGCGACAGCAGCAGCGCTCGGCGTCTCGTACAGCCTCAAGGACCTGCTCGACACCCGCACGACGCCTGAGCTGCCCAGCGAACCCGGCCCGACCGACCTCGCGGCGATCCTGTACACCTCGGGATCGACCGGCCCGGCGAAGGGCGTGAAGTACACCCACGCCCAGCTGTCGTCGCTCCGCGACGTCCTGTCGGACCACTTCGCGATCACCGCCGATTCGGGACTCGTCACCGGCTTCGCTCCGTTCGCCCTCCTCGGTCCGGCGCTCGGTGCCCGCTCCTCCACGCCTGAGATGGACATCTCCTCGCCACGCACGCTGACGGCCCGCGCTGTGGCGGCGGCCGTGGCGGAGACGGATGCCGACATCGTGTTCCTCTCGCCGGCCGCCATCCTGAACGTGGTCGCGACGGCCGACGCGCTCGACAGCGCGGACCGTCAGGCGCTCCAGGGCGTCAGGACCGTGCTCTCGACGGGCGCGCCCGTCAGTCGCCAGCTCCTCACAGCACTCGTGGGTGTCCTGCCCAACGCGTCCGCGCACGCGGTGTACGGCATGACCGAGTGCCTGCTCGTCGCGGACATCACCCTCGACACGCTGCCCGACGAGGACACCGAGCACACGGGTGTGTGCGTCGGGACGCCCATCGGCGGCGTCGACGTGCGCATCAGCCCACTCGACGAGGCCGGACGCGCCACGGGTGCGCCGACGCAGGACGCGGATCGCCTCGGCGAGGTCATCATCTCGGCGGAGCACCTCAAGTCGCAGTACGACCGCCTCTGGCTGACCGACCGTGCCGCTGTCCGCGACGTCGCCGATGACGGACGCTGGCACCGCACCGGCGATGTCGGGCATCTCGACACCGATGGCCGCCTCTGGATCGAGGGCCGTCTGCCGCACGTGATCGCGACCCAGGACGGACCGATCGCTCCGGTCGGACCGGAGCAGGCGATCGAGACCGTGTCGCTCGTTCGCCGCGCCGCCGTCGTCGGCGTCGGCCCCGCGGGTCTCCGCCAGTGCGTCGCGATCGTCGAGACGACCACGGGTACGAAGCGGGTCCAGCTCGCTGCGGCGGAGCTCGCCGCGCAGGTGCGGGACGCTTCGACGCAGCCGCTCGTCGCGGTGTTCGTCGTACCCGAGCTGCCGACGGACATCCGCCACAACTCCAAGATCGACCGCACCCGCCTGTCGGTGTGGGCGGAAGGCATCCTGGCCGGTGAACGGCTGAGCACCCCGTGACGGTCCTCGTGACCGGCGCGAGCGGCATGCTCGGCCGCGAGGTCGCGTTGGAGCTGCTCCGCGCCGGCCACCACGTCCGCGTCCTGCAGCGCGGCCCGTCGGCGCTCGCCGATGTCGAGGAAGTGCGCGGGTCGATCACCGACGCGGCGGTCGTCGAGACGGCGATGGACGGTGTCGACGCCGTCGTCCACCTGGCCGCGAAGGTCTCGTTGGCGGGTGACCCGGCGGAGTTCGAGCGCGTCAACGTCGCCGGGGCCGAGGTCGTCCTCGACGCCGCCGAGACCGCGGGCGTCTCACGATTCGTCCACATCTCCTCGCCGTCCGTCGCTCACGGTGGCTCGGCGCTCGTGGGTGTCGGTGCGGAACCGGCCGACCCGGACGCAGCACGCGGGGAGTACGCGCGGACGAAGGCGAAGGGTGAGCTCCTCGCCCTCGAACGTGACCGTCGCGGGTTCGCGGTCGTCGTCGTGCGGCCGCACCTCGTCTGGGGCCCGGGCGACCCGCAGCTCGTCGAGCGCATCGTCGACCGCGCACGCCGCGGCCGGTTGCCGTTGCTCGACGACGGAACCGCCCTCATCGACAGCACGTACGTCGCGAACGCGGCGTCGGCGATCGCGGCGGCACTCGAGCATGCGGAGACGGCACACGGTCGTGCGTTCGTGGTGACGAACGGGGAGCCGCGTCCGGTCGGCGAGCTGCTCGCGGGCATCTGCCGTGCTGCCGGTGTGAAGCCGCCCGCCTTCAGTGTCCCCGCCGGCGTCGCCCGGGCCGCAGGTGGGCTCGTCGAGCGCCTGTGGAGCATCCGCCCCGGCGCCGATGAGCCGCCGATGACGCGCTTCCTCGCGGAACAGCTGTCGACCGCCCACTGGTTCGACCAGCGTCAGACCCGCGCGGCCTTGCACTGGACGCCGGCGGTCTCGATCGACGAGGGACTCGAACGCCTGGCGGAGCACTACCGCGCCTGACGCCTGGCCCGGGTGAGCCTGCGCCGTCATCGGCTCACCGACCGGCATCGCGCTCGTCCGCTCCACGGTCTACCGTGTGAGTCATGACCCCGCGACGCGACTCCGAGACCGGGGGCGCGGGCGGCGGCGCACCGGGCGATCACCCGTCGAGACCCCGTCACCGGGTGATCGGCCGCATCATCGGCGTCGCGGCGTTGGTCGCGTTCATCGTGGCGGCACCAGCCGTCGCGCGGTTGCTCGACTTCGGCGTGCGTGTGGGGGAGGGGGCGGCGGACGAGTCCTCGGTGGAGGGCTTCTACGGTTCCGCCACGCCCACACCGGCGTCGACCGCAGCGCTTCCAGGGACGATCGTGCGGAGCGAGTCCGTCGTCGGCGCGCCGGACGGTGCCACGGCGCTGCGGGTCGTCTACCACTCGACCGATGTCGACGGCGCCGACATCCTCGTCTCCGGCCTGATCGTCGCACCGAGTGAACCGGCGTCGGCCGGGACTCGAACGGTCGTGTCCTGGGCGCACCCGACGACCGGGACCGCGCCGCACTGTGCTCCATCGAGTGGTATCGCACCGTTCGCGCTCATCGAGGGCCTCACCGACCTCCTCGCGGACGGCAACGTCGTCGTCGCCACCGACTACGCGGGGATGGGGGTCCCCGGCCCGGCGTCGTTCCTCATCGGCGCGACCGAGGCGGCGAACGTCCTCGACATCGCCCGCGCCGCACAGCACGTCGAGGGCATCGGCGCGAGCGACCGCGTCGTGCTGTGGGGGCACTCGCAGGGCGGACACGCGGCCTTGTTCGCGGCACAGCGTGCCGCCACCTACGCGCCCGAGCTCGACGTTCGGGGCGTCGCGGTCGCGGCTCCGGCGAGCGATCTGGCAGCCCTCCTCCAGGACGACATCCGCGACGTCTCCGGCGTCACGATCGGGGCCTACGCCTTCAACGCCTACGCGGAGGCCTACGCCGATCGGCTGCCGACGGACCCGCTGAGCACCATCCTCTCCCCGGCCGCAGTGACGGCCGTGCCCGCGATGGCGAAGCTGTGTCTCCTCGGCGAGAACAGACAGTTGCACGACATCGCCGACCCGATGATCGGCTCGTTCTTGACGGCGGACCCGGCGACGGCTCCCGTGTGGAGCGACCTTCTGCGGGAGAACACTCCGACCGAGCGGATCACCGTGCCGCTGTTCGTCGCACAGGGGTCGAAGGACACGCTCATCCGGCCTACCGTGACCGCCGCTTACGTCGCCGCGCAGGAGCAGACCGGCGCGACGGTCAGCTCACACGTCTACCCCGACGCCGATCACGCCACCGTCGCCCTCACGGCCCTCGCCGACCTCCGGGCCTGGATGCGCACGCTGTGATGCGCTAGCGGATCCGGTTCGCCTCCCCTGTCGGACGTCTGCCCTAGCGTCGAGCGCATGCGTTCGTTCCGGATCCAGGTGCCCGATCCCGACCTCGAGGACCTGCGGCGGCGACTCGACACGGTTCGCCTCCCCGCCGCGATCGGTGACGCCGGCGAGGAGAGTGCCCTCTCGCTCGACCGGTTGCGGGCGCTCGTCGACCACTGGCGGGACGGCTTCGACTGGCGGCGCATCGAACGGGAGCTGCAGGAGGTGCCGCAGTTCGAGGCGGAGGTCGACGGCCAGCGGCTGCATGTCGCGCGGCTACCGGCGCCGGACGGCGTCACGGTGACGGTCCCGGTGATCGCGTTCCACGGCTGGCCGTACTCCTTCGTCGAGATGCTGCCGCTGGCGAGGGAACTCGCAGGACGCACGGTCGACCTCGGCGACGGCCGGACACTCGGCTTCGAGGTCGTCGTCCCCTCGCTGCCCGGGTACGGGTTCTCGGCGCCTCTCGCGGACCGGCCGTTCACCGGCCCGGTGGTCGCCGAACTCATGCACGCACTCATGACCGAGGTGCTGGGGCGCGCGAGCTACCTCACCTACGGCGAGGACGTCGGGTCGACGACGAGCGACTGGCTCGCGGCCCTGTATCCCGAATCGGTCATCGGCCAGTTCGCGACGCACGCCGCCTTCCCATCTGCGTCCCGAGCGCGCGACCTCACCGCCGAGGAGCAGGACTGGCTCGCCCGACACGACCAGGAGTGGGCTCGCGGCCTCGCCTACGCGCGGGTGCAGGCCACCAGGCCCGAGATCCTCGCGACGGCCCTCAACGACTCGCCGGTGGGCCTCGCCGCGTGGATCGTGGAGAAGCTCCTCGCGTGGGCGGGCGAGGGGGACTGGTGGACCGACGACGAGCTGCTGACCACGGTCTCGCTGTACTGGTTCACGCAGAGCGTCGGGTCGTCGTTCCCGCCGTATCGCGACCACCCGAAGCAGCCTGAACTCCCACTGGTCGAGGTGCCCGTGGCCGTCGCCGTGCAGACGGGCGAACGCGGACTCCCGCGCTCCTACGCGGCGCGGACGTACACCGACATCCGGAGCTGGGAGGAGCTGGACTGCGGTGCGCACTTCACTGCCTGGCAGGTGCCGGACGTGGTGGCGGACCGGATCGAGGCGTTCGCCGTGACCCTGCTCGAGGACTGACCGGCCGAGGAGGCGGGCCGTCAGGCGTCGGCGTCGCGAAGTGAGCGGATCATCCTGCGCAGGATGCCGAGCGCCGCCTGCTGCTCGTCCGCGGTCAGGTCGCTCAGCATCCGCACCTCGACCGTTCGCACCGCGGCGGTCGCCTGCGCGAGATGCTCGCGACCGAGCGGCGTCAGCTGCGTGGGCAGGGCCTTCCCAACGGGTGCCTGGTCAGGACGGCTGACGAAGCCGTCGCGCTCGAGGGCCTGCAGGAGCACGTTCATGGACTGTCGGGTGACGAAGGCGCCGCGAGCCAGTTCCGAGTTCGACAGCCCGGGTCGCTGGGCGAGGAGTTCGAGGCAGGAGTAGTGCGTGATCGTCATGCCGAGTGGCCGCAGCACCGCCTCCATGGCTGAGCGGAGTGCGCTCGACGCCTCCTTCAGGAGGTACCCGAGCGAGGTGTCCAGTTCGATCCCGTCTTGACTCATGTCAGTATTCTGACATAGACTGAGTGTGTCAGATAACTGACACAAGAGAAATGGACGCACATCATGCCCGTCACCGGACCCGACTTCATCTCCCTCCAGGTCACCGACCTCGACGCCTCGCAGGCCTTCTACGAGCAGTACCTCGGCCTCGTCCGCTCGCAGGCCGGCCCGCCGCACGCGGTCGTCTTCGAGACGACGCCGACCGCCTTCGCGCTGCGCGACATCGTCCCCGGGACCGACCTCGCCTCGGTGAACCAGCCCGGGATCGGAGCGGCGATCTGGCTGCACGCCACCGACGTCCAGGAGATCCACGACGCCCTCGTCGCCGACGGCCACGCGATCGTCTCGGCGCCGATCGACGGCCCGTTCGGTCGCACCTTCACCTTCGCCGACCCCGACGGCTACCAGCTGACGCTCCACGACCGCGCCTGAGCCGTCCAGTGCCCGACGCGTCAGAATGGACGGATGCGACGATCGAGAGTGCACGTGATGGGCGCCAGTGGTAGTGGCGTGACGACGCTCGGGCGGGCGCTCGCCGATCACTGGTCCGTCCCGCACGCCGACGCCGACGACTACTTCTGGGTGCCGACGGACCCGCCTTACGTCACCAAGCGTTCTGACGCGGAGCGGGTGCGGCTCGTGCGCGAGCTGTTCGTGCCGCGCGAGGCGTGGGTCCTGTCGGGTTCGATGCCCGGCTGGGGCGACGAGATCGTCGCCGAGTGCGACGCGATCGTCTTCGTGACCCTCGACCCGGCGGAGCGGCTGCGGCGTCTGGAGGCCCGAGAGATCGAGCGGCGGGCCGGCGAACCGCACGACGAGCGCGCGTGGCAGGAGTTCCGGGAGTGGGCGTCCGGCTACGACGACCCCGCGTTCGACGGCCGGAGTCGGGCGTCGCACGAGGCCTGGCTCGCGACCCTGCCGCAGTCGGTCCTCCAGGTGGACAGTGGGCTGTCGCGAGCTGAACTCCTCGACGCTGTCCTGGCCTGGGAACCGCGCTGACGGGTGTCGGTGCCAGAGTTCTGTCAACGGGGTGTCGGCCGCCGGATCGAGGCGCATACTGGAACGGTCAGACTTATCTGACACACGTCGCTTAGTGAGCGACTGCGGCGTGCGGTTCCGACGCTCGAGGAGGATGTCTCACCATGAAGGCACTGCGGTACACGAAGATCGGCTCGGCCCCCGAGGTCGTCGAGATCGAGAAGCCGACACCGGGGCCGGGTGAGATCCTCCTGAAGGTCACCGCCGCCGGTGTCTGCCACTCCGACGACTACGTCATGAGCCTCCCCGAGGAGGACTACCTCGCGCAGCAATACCCGCTGCCGCTCACGCTCGGTCACGAGGGTGCCGGCGTCATTGAGTCGTTCGGCGAGGGTGTCGAGACGAGCCTGCAGATCGGTGACGCGGTCGCCGTCTACGGGCCGTGGGGCTGTGGCCACTGCCTGAACTGTTCGCAGGGCAAGGAGAACTACTGCACGAACGCCGTCGCCGAGGGGATCCGTCCTCCCGGACTCGGCAGCCAGGGCTCGATGGCCGAGTACATGATCGTCGACGACGTGCGCCATCTGGTGCCGATCGGCGACCTCGACCCCGTGAAGAACGTGTCCCTCACCGATGCCGGGCTCACGCCGTACCACGCGATCAAGCGCAGCCTGCCGAAGCTCGGTGCCGGCACCTTCGCCGTCGTCATCGGATCCGGTGGTCTCGGTCACGTCGGCATCCAGATGCTCAAGGCGCTCTCCGGAGCGACGGTCATCGTCCTCGATGTGAGCGACGAGAAGCTCGAGCTGGCGAAGCACGTCGGCGCCGACGTCACGCTCATCAGCGACGAGTCGGCCGCGGGCAAGATCCGCGAGCTGACCGGCGGGGTCGGGGTCGACGCGGTGTTCGACTTCGTCGGCGCCAACCCGACGATCGCCACGGCCACCGCGGTCGCCGCCATGGAGGCCGACGTGACGATCGTGGGCATCGGTGGCGGATCGGCGACCATCGGCTTCGGTTCGATCGCCTATGACGCCGCCGTCCGCGTGCCGTACTGGGGTTCGCGGAGCGAGCTCATCGAGGTCTTCGAGCTCGCGAAGGCGGGCAAGGTCGACGTCGAGGTGCAGCCGTACTCGCTCGACGACGCCCCGAAGGCCTACGAGGACCTGCACGCGGGCACGATCCGCGGTCGCGCGGTCATCGTTCCGTAACCACGACTCCCGGAACCGGCGTCGGTCGCACTCGCGGCGGGCGCCGGTTCTGCGTTTTCAGTGCACCTCGGCGCAGGGTTCACACCCTGGAAACACTTTCGACACTGCGTCGAAACTCCACCAACGCATACGTTCAATACAGTATCGAAATGAGTCGCGGCGAGGGCAGCGACGTAACCGGAGGAGCATCCCATGACCGTCATCGAGACCGTTAACACCGTGGAGTCCGTTCCGGTCGGGACCACGACCTACGACGTGCAGATCACCGGCTTCGACCCCGACTCCGCGAGCGGCCAGTCCAACTTGGGGCCCGACGACGCGCCCTGAATGGAACCCGGAGCCTCGTTCACGCCCGGTGTCAACGGGGCGACGATCCGCGTGGAGAACACCCCGGGTGCCGGCTATTTGCTCAACAGCTACTCCTACACGCCCACCGAGGTCGTCCTGTTCGGCTGGCCGAACGCCCTGAGTGCCGGCAACCCGTTCTATCCGGACGAGCCGTTCCGCTTCACCTCCCGCTTCTCGAACCGCAACGCCGTGGGCACCCCGGCCCGCGACCTGCAGATCTGACATGCCGGGAATGCCGACCAGGTCCACCTGACCGGGCCGGGGACCCAGCGGCTGCAGCAGTTCCCGATCATGATCGAGTACGGGGTCCTGACCGGCACGCCGAACGCGCAGCTCAGCCGCTGCGGTCGGGTGGGCGACGGTGCAGCGACCTGGTACGCCTCGCCGGCCGATATCCCGGCGGGCGGTGGCGACGCTGATGGCGGTGCCGCGGCTGGAGGCGGCGACGACCTCAGCAAGACCGGTGTCGACGGTGTCGTCCCCGCGACGGCGCTCGGTACGCTCAGCCCTGCTGATCGGTGCGCTGACGGTGGCCGTGGTCCGGCGCCGACGGGTTTCGGATTCACCCTCCGCGTGATGACAGGCATGACGCGGTCGCGCATCCCGTCCACGACGTGTACGCAGAACGGCCCCGTCCCTCCGGGGGGGGGGGGCGGGGCCGTTCGTGCTTCAGCGGTCAGGCGGGCCGGTGGGCTCGCCGGGTCGCCGTCGTCAGTGCTGTGCCTGCTTCTGGCGGCGCAGCATCATGACGAGGCCGGCCGCGAGGAGCGTGAGTGCTCCGCCGATCGCGGCGATCGTTCCAGCCGCGTCGACGCCGGTGGAGGCGAGCTTGCCGTTCGACGAGTTGCCGCCGGTCGAGGATCCGCCACCGGTGTCGCCCGAGTCCTTCGTGTCGGTGTCGACCGCGACACCGTAGTCGATGGTGTCGGTGCCGTCGGCGAACACCGCGCCGGGCACGGTCGTGGCGATGAGGTGGCCGTCGCGCAGCGTCCAGGTGATGAGGTCGGTGTCGGCCGGGATGATCCACGAGGCGTTGTCCGGGCCGGCCGGGTTGTCGATGCCCGGGGTCGCGGGGTTCGGGACGACAAGCGCGTCGATCGTGACGGTGTGCTCACCGCGGGTCGTGAGGCCGGAGGCGTCGGTGGTGTCGATGGTCACGGAGAAGGTGCCGGTCGTCGTGGTAGTGCCGACGAGGTGCCCGGTCTGCGGGTCGACGGACAGGCCGTCCGGGAGTGAACCGGCCACGGTGGAGTACGAGGTCGGAGCGTAGGCGACGGTCGCCTCGGCGGAGTAGTCGAACGTCACCAGTTCCTCGTCGAGGGCGGTGTGCGCGGGCACCGAGACGGACGCGTCGTGCTGGTCGACCTCGACGACAGGGTACAGGGTGGTACCGTTCGCAGCGGCTCCGCTCGGGTCGTCGATCGTCCACGGGTACTGGGCGTACCACTCGTAGTCGCCGCGGATCGGCTCCAGCCCTTCGGCCGACGCCTGGGCGCGCGTGACGATGTCGGTGCTCGCGAAGGTGAGGGGACCGGCGTCGACGGATCCGTCTCCGAGTCGAGCCGTGCCGCCCGACCACGGAACGGTGCGGTCAGCCGGTGTGGCGGTGATGCTGCTCTGCTCGGCGGACTTCAGGATCGGCTCCGAGCTGACGTGACGCTGGTCGTCCGCCCACAGGGTCGACGTGGTCGGGAGTCCCGAGAAGTCGTTGATCGCATTGAATTCGAGGTTAAGGATGTTGTACGGGCCGCGCGGGAACGAGGCGAGGTCGGCACTGTCGAGCAGGTTGTAGCCGACACGCAGGTCGGTGAGGGCCGTGAGCGCCTGCAGGTCCATGTCCGTCTGTCGGTTGAACGGGACGAAGAGTTTGGTGAGGTTGGGCAGCGCGTCCCAGCCGGTGATCGTCGTCGGGGGAGCGACGGTCTCGTCCGCGACATCCGGGATGAGGCTCAGTGTGGTCAGGGTGTCGCCGACCCCGGCAAGATCGTGCAGATCGATCGTCGCGGGGAGGTTCTTGTACCCCTGGAGCGTGAGGGTGCGGAGCGCGTCCATCCCCTCGAGCGGCGTGAGGTCGTTGATCTCCAGGTTGGAGTGCAGGCGGAGGATGGGCGCGTTGACGAGGAACTGTGCACCCTCGAGGCTCGTGATGGTGGCGTACTTCGAGACGCACTCCACCCAGCCGGTCACTGTGGCGAGTTCGGCCTCGGTGATCGGCGTGGCGGCGTCGCGCTTGAACTGGTCCTCGTTGAGGCACGCCTGGAAGTTCGGGTCGGCGACGACGTTGGTGTCGCCGGCTGCCGCCCACGCTGCGGTGGGGATGAGGGAGCTGGCGATGGCTGCCGTGCCGAGCAGGGCCGATGCGGCCAATGCCCGTCGGCGTCGGGGGAGGTGGGACATGGAGGTGCTCCTAGCTTGTCTGATGGGGTGTTCATCGATCGAACAGTCGCATCAATCGTTTTCCGGGAGGCGGCTCGAGCAGCCGATCAGGTGATTACTTAAATACTAGACGCTCATGTTCAATACGTCAACATCTTTGGCTAGGTGATATGGCAGAGCTCGGTGTCATCCCGGCGACCCGCGCCTTCATCTCCGCGAAACATCGCCGTCACCACGGCGAAACCGGGTGTCCGCATACTTTTCAATACAGTATGGAAATACGTCGCAGTACGCGTGCGACACAACCGGAGGAGCACCCCATGACCATCGTCGAGACCGTTACCACCGTGGAGTCCGTCCGCGCCCGACTGCAGGAGGCCGGCGTCAAGTACGCCATGGCGAGCTTCGTGGACATGCACGGCAGCATCAAGACCAAGTTCGTCCCGCTGTCGCACCTCGAGCGCATGGCCGGGGGATCGGAGCTCTTCACGGGGGCCGCGCTCGACGGCCTCCCGCAGGCGATCAGTGACGAGGAGCTCTCCGCTCGCCCCGACCTCGACAGCGCGGTGCAGTTGCCGTGGCGGAAGGATGTCGCCTTCTTCGCGAGCGACCTGTACACGAAGGGCGAGCCGTTCGAGGCGGCGTCGCGCAACATCCTCAAGCGCCAGCTCGAGGCGGCGGCTGAGATGGGCTTCACCTTCAACCTCGGGATCGAGACCGAGTTCTTCGTCCTGAAGGACACCCCGGAGGGTGTGACCGAGGTCAGCGACCGCGACGACCTCGCGAAGCCCTGCTACACGGCGACCGCGGCGCTCGACAACCTCGATTGGCTCACCGAGCTGGTCGAGGCGATGACCGAGATGGGCTGGGGCGTGTACTCGTTCGACCACGAGGACGCCCCGGGGCAGTTCGAGATCGACTTCAACTACTCAGACGCGCTCACCATGGCGGACCGCGCCGTCTTCTTCCGGCTCATGGCCAACGAGATCGTCCGCAAGCACGGCTACTTCGCCACCTTCATGCCGAAGCCCTTCGCCGACCGCAGCGGCTCGGGTGCGCACTTCAACATGTCGCTCGCCGACATCGAGACCGGTGAGAACCTCTTCGAGACCGACGACGACCCACGTGGTTGCGGCATCTCGGAGCTCGGCTACAAGTTCATCGCCGGTGTCCTCAAGCACGCGCCGGCGCTCTCTGCGGTCATCGCGCCGACGGTCAACAGCTACAAGCGCCTCGTGCGTCAGGGCAGCATGTCGGGCTCGACCTGGGCTCCCGTGTTCGTGAGCTACGGCAACAACAACCGCACCAACATGCTCCGCGTGCCCCTGCAGGGTGGCCGCGTGGAGTGCCGGGCGGCCGACATCAGCTGCAACCCGTACCTTGGGGCGGCGCTCATCCTCGCCGCAGGCCTCGAGGGCATCCGTGAGGACCTCGACCCGGGAGCGCCGCACACCGAGAACATGTACGACTACACCGAGGCGCAGGTCGCGCAGCTCGGCATCGGCATGCTGCCCCGCAGCCTCGGCGAGGCCGTCGACGAGTTCGCGACCGACTCGTTGTCGCGCTCGGTGTTCGGTGACGCCATGTACGACGCGTTCATCGACTACAAGCGCCAGGAGTGGAACGAGTACCAGGCGCACGTGTCGGACTGGGAGACCGCCCGCTATCTGAAGTTCTTCTGATCCCGATGCACCAGGTCCTCGACCTCGGGAGGTTCGCGCTGGAGTCCGGCGCGGACCTCCCCGAGGCGCGGCTCGCGTACACGACGCAGGGCGCGCTGAACGCCGACGGCGACAACGCCGTCCTGCTCCCGAGCTACTACACCGGGACGCACGCGAGCTACGAGCCGTGGGTAGGTCCGGGGCGGGCGCTCGACCCCGCGGACTGGTTCATCGTCTCGGTGGACCTGTTCGGCAACGGTGTGTCGACATCGCCGTCGAACGCCGCCGCGGAGGTTCGCGGGGCCGCGTTCCCCGAGGTCTCGATCGGTGACAACGTGCGCGCGCAGCGCCAGCTCGCCGAACACCTCGGGGTCCGCCGCTGGCGGCTGGTCGCCGGCTGGTCGATGGGCGCGTTGCAGGCCTACGAGTGGGCGGTGCGGTACCCGGAGTCCGTCGCCACGTTCCTCCCCGTCGCCGGTGCCGCCCGCTGCTCGCCGCACAACGCGGTCTTCCTGGCCGGCGTCGAGGCGGCGCTCCGAGCCGACCCGGCGTTCGACGACGGCCGCTACACGACACCGCCGCGGGCCGGACTCCGCGCATTCGGGACGGTGTATGCCGGGTGGGCCTACTCGCAGGCGTTCTTCCGCGACGGCACCTACCGTGAGCTCGGGTACGCCGACGTCGCCGACCTCCTCGAGGACTGGGCGGCCGACCACGAGCGGTGGGACGCGAACGACCTGCTCGCGATGCTGCGCACCTGGCAACGGGCGGATCCCGGGCGAGGGGTCGAGGGCGGGTTGGCCGCGGCGCTCGGCGGAGTGCGCGCGCGGAGCCTCGTCATGCCGTCGTCGACCGACCTCTACTTCACCGTCGAGGACAACGTCCTGGAGTCGGCGATGATGCCTCGGAGCGAGGTGCGGGTGATCGAGTCCGACCTCGGCCATGTGGCGGGGCGGCCTGGCGTGCGTGCCGCCGAGACGGCCGTGATCGAGGCGGCCATGCGGGAGCTGCTGGGCGAGAGGTGAGCTGCTGTGCCCGCCCCTAGGATTGGCGGAGGTGTCCGCGAGCAGGGAGTGGTGATCGATGGCCGGCCGCACAGGAGCATCGCCCGGTCGTCCTCGCGCGAGCGGGATCGCCGCCGAGGATCCTCGTGAGGAGATCATCGAGGTCGCGACCAGGCTGTTCGCGGAGCGCGGGTACGAGCGCACGAGCATGACGATGCTGGCCGAGGCGTGCGGGATGAAGCAGTCCTCGCTCTACTACTGGTTCGCGAACAAGCGCGAGGTGCTGCGGGCGACCGCCGCCTCGAACCGCCAGTCGGTCGGCGCCGCGGAGGCCCTCGGTCCGATCGAGGCTGGCGTTCCCGCGAAGCTCTACCGCGTCCTCTACGAGGACGGCGTCGCGATCTGCGAGGCGCCCTTCGACTACAACGAGATCGAGCGGCTCGCGGCGGAGCATCCCGACGACCTCGCGTCGTTCTGGGACGACTACCGCACGCTGTTCACCTTCATCGCCGGGCTCATCCGCGACGGCGTCGAGCAGGGGACCCTCGTGCTCGGCGGCAGCGAGACGCCGGAGTGGGCGGCAGCGGCCGCACTCCACGCCAACGAGGGCATGCAGAAGGCCTACCGCTATGGCTCCGGCGACATCGCCGCGCAGTACCCGCCGGTCGAGGCCGCCGAGGGTGCGAGCGAGACGGACCGCATCAGGGCCTTCGCGCGGCGCACCTCCGCCGCCACCCTCCACAGCCTCCTTGTCGACCGCGCTGCGCTCGCCGACGTCGAGCGGGCTGCGCTCCAACTCGACCTCGCGGCCGGCTAACCCGCCGGAGACTCGTCCTCAGCTGGGGCGTCCGTCGAGTGGGTCCGACGTCCCGACCGCAGGCTCGACGTGATGACGCCCATCATTCACGTCTGCCGAGGGGTAAACGCCGACCGGACTCGACACGCGATCCCGTAACGAACACGAAACGGATTCGATACTGCATTGAAACCGGTCGTCACAACAATTGGATGACCTATTGAAAATGCGGTCGTCCGTTTCGGATCCCGCGCGAACCCTGGAGGTCCGAATGGACACGGCTGCAATCGCGGGCAACACTGCATGGCTCCTGACGGCGGTGGTGGCCGTGGCGCTGATGCTGCCCGGCCTGGCGATGTTCTACGGCGGCATGGTCAGCCGTCGCGTCACCATGAACATGATGATGATGATCTTCGCGTCGTTCTGTCTCGTCGGGATCCTCTGGGTGGCCTTCGGCTACTCGATGGTCTTCGGCGACAGCCTCGGCGGCCTCGGGCTCGTCGGCGACCCCACCGAGTACCCGGGCCTCGGCCAGTTGCTCGTCGCCCCTGAGGGGAGCACGCTGCCGCCGCTGGCGCTCGCCGCACTCCACCTGATGTTCGCCGGTCTCACGATCGGGATCGTCGCCGGTGCTGCCGCCGGTCGGATGAAGTTCAGCGCATGGATGGTCTTCGCCGGTGTCTGGTCGACGCTCGTCTACTTCCCGGTCGCGCACTGGGTCTTCGCCTTCGACTCCGCTGACGGCAGCGTGCAGGGTGGGTGGCTCGCCAACACGATCGGCTCGATCGACTATGCCGGCAGCACCGCGATCCACGTCAACTCCGGGGTCGCCGCCCTCGCCCTCGCCATCGTCCTCGGCAAGCGCAACGGCTTCCCGTCGCAGCCCAAGGCGCACAGCCTCCCGCTCACCCTGCTCGGAGCCGGACTCCTCTTCGTCGGTTGGATCGGCTTCGACGGCAGCGCCCTCGGTGCGGCCGACAACAACGCCGCCGTCGCGGTCTTCAACACCGTCGCCGCCACCTGCACCGGCGTCATCGTCTGGCTCGTCGTCGAGAAGCTGCGCGACGGTCACCCGACCACGCTGGGCGCCTGCTCGGGTGCGATCGCCGCACTCGTCGCCATCACGCCCTCCTGCGGCGCGGTCACCCCGCTCGGCTCGCTCGCGATCGGCGCCGCCGCCGCGGTCGTCTGCTACTTCGCCGTCAGCCTCAAGGTCCGCTTCGGCTTCGACGACGCCCTCGACGTCACCGCCCTCCACTTCGTCGGCGGCGTCGTCGGGGGTCTCCTCATCGGTGTCCTCGCGGTGCCGCTCGCGCCCAGCGGCGGCGAGGGACTCCTCGCGGGCGGCGGCTTCCTCCTCCTCGGCAAGCAGGCGCTCGCGATCGTCGCCGTGTTCGCCTACACCTTCTCCATCACCTGGGTGCTCGCCAAGGTCCTCGACAAGACGATGGGCATCCGGGTGTCGGCCGAGACCGAGGCGCAGGGGCTCGACGTCGCCCTCCACGCGGAGAACGCGTACGAGATCAGCACGCACGAGGCGCTCGCCCCGCGCGGGCACGCCGAGCCGAAGGTCCCGGCCGTCGTCGAGTAGTCCCGGACGGCCCCCGCGGTCGACCATCCCCTGCCGAGGACACCACCGCGGTAGGGGGTGGTCGATACCCCAGGGTGATGCCCGGCGTCCGTCCGCTTCGTAGCGTCGGAGCATGGACGTCATCAACGAACTCATCCTCGGCGCCGTGACCTCACCATGGCTCTACCTGGTGATGTTCGCAGCGGCCGTGATCGACGGCTTCTTCCCGCCGATCCCCAGCGAGACGGTGCTCGTCGCCGCCGCGGCGGTCGCCGTCTCGACCGGTGGGTCGAACCTCCTGCTGCTCTGCGCCGTCGCGGCGGTGGGGGCGGCGATCGGCGACAACCTCGCCTACCTCATCGGCCGTGGCGTCGGCACGACCCGCTTCGCCTGGATGCGGCGTCCGCGCATCGCCGCGGCCTTCGACCGGGCCGGGCGGACCCTCGGCAGGCGGGGCGCGCCGCTCATCCTGGGTGCGCGCTACATCCCCGTCGGACGGGTCGCCGTCAACATGTCGGCGGGTGCCCTCCGGTACCCGTGGCGTCGTTTCCTGCCCCTGAGCGTCATCGGTGGCGTGACCTGGGCCGCCTACAGCGCGCTCATCGGCGTCGTGGCCGGGAAGCTCTTCGAGGACCAGCCGTTCCTCAGCTCCGTCATCGGGGTCGCCGTGGCGCTCGTCCTCGGTCTCGTCGTCGACCGGGTCGCAGCGGCGCGTCGTCGTCGTCGCGAGCGCTCGGAGGCCGCTGCCGGGGCGAGTGGGACCGAGGAGGCGGAGGCGGACGACCACCCCGTCCTGGTGCTGGTGGGAGAATGACGACCATGGATCGCACGTCGCCCGGCATCACTCGTCGGACCGTCATCCTCATCGTCCTCGCGGGCGTCGGAGTTGTCCTGCTCAGTGTCCTCGTGCCGATCCAGAGCCTCCTCTACGGCACCGTGCTCCCGGCGTCGTTCCTCCTCGGAGCCGCGATCTGCGGGGCACCTGTCCTCTCCGTGGTCCTTCCGCGCGTCGCGATCGCGCTGTTCGCCGCCGCCGCGTTCGTGCTCCCGCTCATCGCCTCGGCCGATCACGACCCGGTCTGGCCGTGGCCGTGGTCCGTACCCGCGCTCATCGCGTTCGCCGTCCTCGTCGGGGCCGTCACCTTCCTGCACGGCTGGTTGCCGGGGCTCATCACCCTGCTCGTGAACATCGCCGGCTCGCTCGTCGCAGCGCTGCTCGTGCCGTCCGCCGCCGACCCGACCGCCATGGCCGCCGACCTCATCGTCGCGTCCTCCATCGCTGCCGTGGCGTTCCTCGTCGCGCTCCTCGTCTCCGGGCGCGTGCGCATCGGCGAGGAGCTCAACCGGGAGCGCCAGGTCTCGGCCACCGAGCAGTCGCGGCGGCTGCTCGTCGAGGAGCGCACGCGGATCGCCCGCGAGCTGCACGACGTGGTCGCACACAGCATGTCCGTGATCCAGGTGCAGGCCTCGACCGCCAGGTACCGGGTGCCCGGCCTCTCGGACGAAGCCACGGCGGAGTTCGACGACATCGCAGCGACCGCCCGGGCGTCGCTCGTGGAGATGCGTCGCCTGCTCGGCGTCCTGCGGACCGAGGATCAGGTGGCCGAGTTGACGCCGCAGCAGGGCATCGCCGATCTCCCGGCGCTCGCGGAGAGCCTGCGCCGGGTGGGCGCCGACATCACCCTCCAGGTGACCGACACCGACGGCGCCGAGGTCCCGCCGTCTGTGCAGATCGCCGCCTTCCGCATCGTCCAGGAGGGCATGAGCAACGCGGTACGGCACGCGCCCGGCGCACCGGTCGCCGTGGACGTCCGGGTCGACGACGCCGCGGTGCACCTGCGCATCCACAACGGAGCGTCCCGGTCGGCAGGTGAACACGGAGCCGGACACGGCCTGCGTGGCATGCTGGAGCGCGCGGAACTCCTCGGCGGCGGCTTGAGCGCTGGGCCGGACGGTGAGGGCGGCTGGCTCGTCGTCGCCACGTTGCCGGTCGCCGTGTCGTCCGAGCCACGGACGTCGACACCCTCGTCCCCTTCCCGACCCGTCTCCACGAAGGATCGCCCGTGACCATCGACGTCCTCATCGCCGACGACCAGGCCATGGTCCGCGCCGGGTTCGGTGCCCTCCTCGACGCCCACGAGGGCATCCGGGTGACCGGTCAGGCCGCGAACGGCGCCGAGGCCGTGAAACTCTCCGCGCGACTCGACCCCGACGTGATCCTCATGGACGTCCGTATGCCCGAGCTCGACGGGATCGAGGCGACCAAGCGCATCCTCGGGCCGTCCTACCCCGCGGCGAAAGTCCCACGGATCATCATGCTCACCACCTTCGACATCGACGACTACGTCTACGACGCGCTACAGGCCGGCGCGAGTGGCTTCCTGCTCAAAGACGCCCTTCCCGAGGACCTGGTCCACGCCGTGCGGGTCGTGGCGGCGGGCGACGCCCTGCTCGCCCCGAGCGTGACCCGACGGATGATCGCGCAGTTCGCCGCGCAGAAGCCCCGCGCCTCGCATGGCGCCGCGCGGCTGGCGGAGCTCACCGAGCGCGAGCGAGAGGTGCTCGTCCTCATCGGCCATGGGCGGTCGAACAGCGAGATCGCCGCGACCCTGTTCATCGCGGAGCAGACCGTGAAGACCCATGTCGGCAAGGTCCTCGCGAAGGTCGGCGCGCGCGACCGCGTGCAGGCCGTGATCTTCGCCTACGACACCGGACTCGTCGCCCCGTCCTGACCCGGACTCCGCGCGTCGGCGCCTCACCCCTGGGTACGGGGCGCGACGACACCGCCGGGTGATGTGCCCTTCGGTACCGCGTTCATAACCTCCTCGGACATCACCGAGGAGGACCGTCATGGCCATCACCCACACCCCACCGCAGCTCGCCGAACCAGGGCCCAGACCCGCGCTCGCATCCGCAGTCGTCGCCTTAAGCGTTCGCGACACGGGCATCGACCTCGTGCGTGCCTGCTGCATCGTCGGGGTCGTCGTCCTGCACGCGATGATGGTCGGCGTGACGGTGACCGCCGCCGGCCCGGTGTTCGAGAACGCGAGCGACGGCACGGCGTGGATCGCGCCGCTCAGCTGGGTCCTGCAGGTCATGCCGCTGTTCTTCGTCATCGGCGGGTTCGCGGGGTTGATCGCCTTCCGTCGGCAGCGATCGCGAGGGGTGCCGGCCTCGGCGTTCGTCGCGGCACGGCTGCACCGCCTGTTGCTCCCCGCGGTCGTGACCATCGGCTGTGTGGGAGCCGCACTCGCGATGCTGACTCTGGCCGGTGTCCCCGCCGACCTCGTCGCCATGGCAGGCTTCCGGTTCGGCCAGCCCCTCTGGTTCCTCGGCGTCTTCCTGCTCTGCCAGGCACTGCTGCCCGCACTCGCCGCCGCCCACGAGCGCGCACCGCTCCGGTCGATCGTGTCGCTCGCCGCGGCCGCCGTGCTGGTCGACGTCCTGCGCGCTGCCACCGGCGTCGACGCCCTCGGATTCCTCAACCTCGTCCTCGTCTGGACCGCGCTCCAGCAACTCGGGTTCTTCCTGGCGGACGGCTCGATCGGCGCGCTCAGCCGGCGTGTCCGGGCGCTCGCCAGTGTCGGGGCGGTCGTCGTCCTCGTCGTCACCTGGTGGACCGGCGTGTACTCGAGTGACCTCATCGCGAACATCAACCCGCCCACCGCGGCGCTCCTGCTCGTCGGCGTCGCGCACACGGCACTGCTGTCGCTCCTGCGGGACCGGCTCACGAGGCTCAGCCGGCGGCCCAGGGTCGCGGCGGTGACGGCCTTCGTCACCACGCGGGCCATGACGATCTACCTCTGGCACATGCCGGTCCTGCTGGCGATGGCCGGCGCGTCGGCCCTGTTCGCACTGACGACCGGCATCGCGCTTCCGGCGCCGGATAGCCTCGGATGGTGGCTCGGGCGGCCACTCTGGCTGGCGCTCGCGCTGACGCTGACCGCACTGGTCGCGACGGTGTTCGCCCGCGTCGAGGCGGTTCCGAGCCCGGTCGCGACCGGTGCACGACGGCGACTCGCGATCGCCGTCCTACTGGGGCTGGGCGCGATCGTGGCGCTCCTCGTGGTCGGCACTTCCGTGCTGACCGCGGCGCTCGCCGTGGTGCTGATCCTCGCCGCGCTCGTCCTGAGTGCAGAGCCCGTCGCGGATCGTCGCGGCCAGTGCCGTGCGCCGACGCTGGTGGACCTCGGGTGCGTCCGCTGAGGTCGCGACGACCGTCATCGACGCCTGTGCCCACGTCGCGGCGGTCGAGATGAGCAGCGACCAGATGTCCGCCGGGTCGAGGTCGGGGCGGATCGACCCCGCTCGTTGCTCCGCCTCGATGTCCCGGATGTGGCGGACGTCGTGGTCTTCGAGGCTGGGGTACAGGTAGCCGGTGCTCTCGCGCTCGAGCCGCTTCCACAGCACCAGGCGGGCGAGCGCCGGATCGGCGAGGTAGTCGTCGTAGAGCCGGGCCGCGTACTCGGGGAGCTCGGCGGCGGTGAACGGTACGCGGTCGCCGTTCGCGATGACGTGGGCGTGGAAGACGGCGTCGAACAGCTGGTCCTTCGCGCCGTAGTAGGCGTAGATCATCGGCTTGCTCATGCCGGAGCGCTTGGCGATGCGGTCCACCCGTGCGCCAGCGATGCCGTGGGTGGCGAACTCCTCGGTCGCGGCGTCGAGGATGCGCTGGCGAGTCTGTTCCGCGGTGGTCATCGATCCAGTGTAGCGACACTACCAACTAGTAGGTAGTATCAGCCCATGCGCACAACCGCCCTCATGTCCACCGCTGCTCCCCGCTCCCTTCGACCGACCGTCATCGACCGCCGCGACCTCCGCCCGGACGATGTCGACGTACGGGTCACGCACTGCGGCGTCTGCCACAGCGACCTGCACGCCCTCGCCTCCGCGGGACCCGCGGCCGGACTCGTGCCCGGACACGAGTTCGTCGGGGAGGTTGTCGCCGTCGGCTCCGAGGTGACGTCCTTCGCCCCCGGCGATGCCGTCGCCGTCGGCAACATCGTCGACTCGTGCGGTACCTGCACCATGTGTCTGCGCAGCCAGGAGAACTCCTGCTTGGAGTTCCCGACCCTCACCTACGGTGGCCGGGACCGCATCGACGGGAGCACGACGCTCGGCGGCTACTCCGGGCGCTATGTCGTCCGCGACAGCTTCGTCTATCACCGCCCGGCCTCCCTGGATCCGGCGGGTGTGGCACCCCTGATGTGCGCGGGCATCACCGTCTGGGAGCCGCTCCGCACCAACGGCGTGGGGGAGGGGACGCGGCTCGGCGTCGTCGGCCTCGGCGGTCTGGGGCACCTCGCCGTCCGACTCGGCCACGCGCTCGGCGCCGACGTCACGGTCTTCACCACCTCCGAGGGCAAGGCGACCGACGCACTGCGGCTCGGCGCGTCCCGGGTCGTGGTCTCGACCGACCCCGAGGCGATGGCCGCAGCGGCCGGCAGTCTCGACCTCGTCATCGACACGGTCTCCGTGGAGCACGAGCTCGCGCCGTACCTCCGCGTCCTCGACCTCGACGGGACCCTGTGCTCGCTCGGCTACCTCGGACCGATCTCCATCCAGACGATGGACCTGCTCCTCGGCCGGAAGCGACTGACATCGTCGGGCAGTGGCGGTCACCGGTGGACGCAGGACCTGCTGGACTTCTGCGGCGCTCACGGTGTGACGGCCGACGTCGAGCTCGTCCCGGCGGCGGACGTGGACGTGGCGCTCGACCGGCTCGCCCGCAACGACGTCCGGTACCGCTTCGTCCTGGACCTCGCCGACATCGACGCCGAGCTCGCCTGACGATCAGGAGTGCGTCGTCTGCCGTCCCATCGCGCCGTCGAAGAACGCCGCGAGCTCCGCGGTGGCCGTGAACGGGAGCACGTGGGCGACGTACTGGTCCGGCCGCACGACGACGACGGCACCCGCTCGGTCGACGCCGCGCCCGGCGAAGATGTCGACGTCGGGATGGCGGGCGTAGACCTTCTCGTAGTCGATGAGGTCGAACGGGCCGACGCGCGGCAGGAACACCGGCGGAACGGTGCCGAGGTCGATGTCGGTGTGGCGCTGCTGGTAGACGATCTTCACGTCGAACCAGTCGTCGGCCCGCACGCCGTCAGGCACCGCGCGGAGCGGTGACTCCGGGTCGTCCTGCAGCCAGGCGGCGAGCTCCGCCGATCGGCCAGACGCTGGCGAAGCGGCATCCGCGAAGACGTAGATCCGCCAGCGCCCGTCGGCCGTGGCGTGGTGTCCGAGATGGATGTGGTTGGCGTCCGCGACGCGCGAGGTGAGGGCGGACTTGAACCGCTTGCCGATCGGGAAGCCACTCGCGAGGTGCTGGTGGGTCGCCTCGCCGACGATCGCCGACGGGCTGTACTCGGTCATGAAGCCGGCCGGGAACTCCGCGGTGCGCACGTAGAAGTCGGCGAGCTCGGACGGGTCGGCGAACTCCTCCGGTCGCTTCGCCATGAGCGTCGACCACTCCCGGTCGAAGTCGATGAGGTCCTGCGCGACCACCTGCCGCTCGGCCGAGTAGGTCGCGAGCAGGCTCTCCGGGCTGCGGCCCTCGAGCACATGTCCGAGCTTCCACGCGAGGTTGAACCCGTCCTGCATCGACACGTTCATTCCCTGGCCGGCCTTCGCGCTGTGGGTGTGGCAGGCGTCACCGGTGATGAAGACGCGCGGCGTGCGCGTGCCGAGTTCGTCGAGCGGGACGTCGTCGAAGCGGTCCGTCAGGCGATGGCCGACCTCGTAGACGCTGTGCCAGGCGACGTGCTTCACGTCGAGCCGATAGGGACTCAGGATGGTGTTCGCGTGGTCGATGATCTGCTCGATCGAGGTCGACCGCACGGCCTCGCTGCCGCCCGACGGCACCTCGCCGAGATCGACGTACATCCGGAAGAGGTGCCCGCCCTCGCGGGGGATGAGCAGGATACTGCCGCCGGAACCCGACTGGATGGCGCACTTCGTACGGATGTCGGGGAAGTCGGTGACGGCGAGGGCGTCCATGACGCCCCACGCGTGGTTCGCCTGATCACCGGCCAAGGTGCAGCCGATCGCCTGGCGGACGGCACTCCGGGCGCCGTCGGCCCCGATGACGTACTTCGCGCGGACGGTCCTGGTCTCGCCGGAGGACTCGTCGCTCGTGTCCAGCAGCGTGACCGCGACCGGGTACTCCGCGTCGTCGTCGATCTCGAGTCCCTGGAACGCCCACCCGTAGTCCGGCCGCATCCGGGTCGGCGCGTTCGCCATGTACTCGGCGAAATAGTCGAGCACGCGGGCCTGGTTCACGATGAGGTGCGGGTACTCGCTGACGCCGGTGGTGTCGTCGAGTGGGCGTGCGCCGCGGACGATGCGGCTCGGGTCGTCGAGGTCGGGCTTCCAGAACGCCATCTCGGTGATCCGGTACGCCTCGGCGGTGATGCGCTCGGCGAAGCCGAAGGCGTCGAAGGTCTCGACGCTGCGCGCCTGGATACCGTCCGCCTGGCCGATCGCGAGGCGTCCCGGTCGGCGCTCCACGATCCGCGTGGTGATCGTCGGGAACCGGGACAGCTGGGCGGCGGCGATCATGCCGGCCGGCCCGCTGCCGACGATGAGGACGTCCATCTCCTCCGGGAGGTCATCGGGCCGGTCGACGCCGGCGCCCGCTGCGGGCAGGACCCGCGGATCACCGGAGACATAGCCGTGGTGGTGGAACTGCATCGATTCCTCACTTCATCGTCAAGAATTCGATAATGGAACACGGTGTTCGCTTATCGCACGGCAGACACTACCCTGCACCGGCGAATGGTGGAAGACCGTTCGCCGGTGCAGGTGCAGCTCGAGTCGCGGGAGCTCAGTCCTTCGTCGCCCAGGTGCCGAGGTCCTTCACCTCGATGGCGGTCGGGAGTGCGTCCGCGTCGCCGAGGAACGCCTGGCAGGCGACCAGGGGAGCGTCGGGTGCGACTCCGGCGGTCGCGTTGCCGTCCGGCGTGCAGTCGAACTGGCCGATCACCTGGATGGGCTGGTACGTGCCCGTGCCGGTGAGCTTCCACTCGTCGGTCTTCGGGACGGGCAGAGCCGAGCGGTCCGCGTCCGCGATGTCGCCGTCGGTGAGCGTCACCGAGTAGGTGACGAAGTACGGCGTCTTGCCCTCGTCGGAGGGTGTCGACTGCAGACCCATCTCGGCGAGGTCGCTGAGCTTCCCCTCCCGGACGTCGTCGATGGCGAACGACATCTCGACGCCCGTCCCGACCTCGACGGCCACACCCGTGCCGAGTGCCCGGGCGTCGTCGGGTGCCTCCTGTGGGCTCGAGCACCCGGTCAGGGCGATCCCGGCGGTCGCTGCGACGAGGGCGGTCAGGGCGAGGGTGCGGTGCATGCGGATCATGTCATCGACGGTATCTGGGACGGCCGCCCGAGGCCTACGGGGACAACTCCCCATCTGTCGGGGAGGAAGCGCGACTCGCCGTCGTCCAGTGCCCCGGTCGGTCGAGGGTGGTCGGCAAGAGCGCCGCCTCGTCACCTCGTGCCGCGTTGAGCTGCATCTGGGTGAGGAACAGGGCGGCCGAGAGGTCGGCCCCGTCGAGTCGTGTATCGCGGAGATCGGCTCCGAGCAGGTCGACGCCCGCCAGGTCCGCCCCCCGCAGGTCCGCGCCGATCAGGATCGCCCCGCGTAGATCGGCTCCGCACAGCCGACGAGCGCGCAGGTCGCGGCCGGCGAGGTCCGCCGAGGGGTGGAGGTCGTCGCCTGGCTCGGTGTCGGCGCCGGCCAGGTACCCGCCCCGCGCCTCCTCGCTGACGTCGATCAGCAGGTGCCGGACGTCGGCGCGGAGGGACTCGACGTCGCAGGCGAGGATCTCGGAGGTGCCGCCGTCGAGGATCCGCTGGATCCCAATACGGAGGCGGCTGATGTGCATCACCAGGTCTGACGCGGCCGTCCGCTCGGCGGCTTCGACGAGGTACCAACTCATCTCCTGCAGCTGGCGCACGACGGAGAACGTGGCGAACATCTCGGGGCTCGTGTCGGGGCGGTCGCGCCAGCTCGTACCGCTGAAGAGCTCCTGCGACACGAGCTGGCCAGCGCCGAAGCAGTCGAAGACGGTGCACCCGCGGAACCCTCTCGGACGCAGGGATTCGTGGATGGTGCAGGAGAAGTCGTCCGCCAGATTGAGGCAGGGCGTGCCTGCCGGTTTGTCGATCGGGAAGTCGGTTGATCGTTGGAACCCGAACGCGGTGCAGCAGAGCGCGAAGCAGTCAGCGCAGTTCGCGCGAAGAGCCGAGCGGTCGTCGGAGGGGGTCGAGGAAGCGTCGATGGACGTCATGCGTGGGTGTTCTTTCCGGAGTGGTTTCGAGTGGGGGCCGGGGTGCAGGGGAACTCCGCAGGGAGCTCCCGTTCCGGGCGCACGAAATCACCGCCCCTCGTGGGAGGAGCGAACGGGTGTCGCTGAAAGGCCTCTGGGTCACAGAGCGAAAGAACGGTTCACTGCACTCAGGGTATCGGAGGGTGCCGAATCGGCACGCTCGATCGGATTGCAAGCAGAACCCAAGGGTTCTAAGGTGAACAGCGATTTCGTGAATGGCAGACGGGTGATGACGATGAGTGAGCAGCCAGTGGGTTGGGGGAGTGCGCGTGCGAAGTTGGGTCGCGACCCGGAGCGAGTCGCCGCCGCTCGCCATGCCGCTGAGGCAGAAGTGCTCGCTTATCAACTGGTCACGCTGCGGAAGGAAGCTGATCTGACGCAGACGGAGCTCAGTAAGACGATGGGCGTATCGCAGCGTCGCGTGTCGGCCATCGAACACGGGCAGCTTGAGTCGTTCGAACTCGACACCATCAGGAAGTACGTCGCCGCGTTGGGTGGTCAGGTCCGGGTTGTCGCCGACTTCGGGGATCGCAGTGTCACCCTTGCGAGTTGACCTTCTCGCAGGCCTGTGATCGCATCGAGCAGATGAGTATGCGTCCATTGGTGCTCTCGGGTGGTCCTGCGGTCGGGAAGTCGACCTGCGGCAGGCGCCTCGCCGGAGAGCGTGAACGAGCGGCGTTCATCGATGCCGACGACGTTCGGCAGTTGATCGTGGCCGGTGATGCGACGCTCTGGAGCGGTCCGGAGGGGCAAGCACAGCACCTGCTCGCGGTCCGGAACGCCGCGGCGCTCGCTTGCAATCTCGGTGACGCCGGCTTCGACGTGGTCATCGCGGATGTCGTGCCGGGTGACGCGCTCGCGGCCTACCGTGCGGAACTCCCCGACTGCCTCGTGGTCCATCTCACGCTCCCGGTGGATGAGGCGCGAGAGCGTGCAGCGACGCGCCCCGCGTATCTGACGGACGCCGAGTTCGATCTGCTGCACGACCTGCTCGCATCGCCGCCGGAGGTCGACGTCGTCCTGGACGTCTCCGGCTTCACGATCGACCGACAGCTCGAGGCGATCCGCGACGTGTGGTCGTCGTACCGCTGACCCCGTCGGGGGTTCAGTCCCGGATGAGCTGGTTCAGTGCGGCCCAGCCGAGCGTGGGCGGTGATGCGGGAGCTGCATCGGGCGTCTCGAGCATCGCCGTCGCCCACTGCTGCGCGAGGCTGTAAGCGGCTTCCGCGATCGACGAGCCAGCGCTGATGCGACTCGCGCCGGCTCTCGCGAGCTCGCTGATCGTCAGCGTTCCCGGACCGAAGGCGACGTTGAGTGGCAGGGTCGTCGCATCGGCGAGCCGTTCGATCGTGTCGGCTCGGAGGGCACCGAGCACGAAGATCCCGCTCGCGCCGGCCCGTGCATACGCAGCGGCACGCGTCACCGTCTCGTCGAACCAACGGTCGTCTCCGATGTCGCCGAGTCGATGCGTGTCGATCCGGGCGTTGATGAAGAGGGGAATCCCGGCCTGGTCAGCGGCAGACCGTGCTGCCTCGATCCGTCGTTCCTGTTCCGCGATCGGGCGGAGCGAGTCCTCGAGGTTCACGCCGGAGGCGCCCGCGTCGATACAGGAGGCGATCGTGCGGGCGACCTCGTCCGGTGTCTCTCCGTAGCCGCCCTCGATGTCCGCGGTGACCGGGACGGACACCGACGATGCGATCCGTCGCACGGTGTCGAGGGCGACGTCGCGGGTCAGCTCGTTCCCGTCGCGGTGCCCGAGCGACCAGGCGACCCCGGCACTCGTCGTCGCGATCGCGCGGACGCCGGACGCCAGGACGGCGTGGGCGGAGGCGACGTCCCAGACGTTCGGCAGGATCAGCGGGTTTCCGGGGACATGCATCGCCTGCAGGGCGAGCGCGCGTTCGAGCGGCGTGGTCATCAGGCAAGTCCAGCACATCTTCCTTGCCGAGCGCGGCACGCCTGCCCGTATGGTTGACCCGTCCGCAGGTGCGCGGTCGTCGTCCCCTAGGAGGTAGCCGTGCGTGTCTTCGGTGTCTTTGCCCTCGTACTCGCCGCCCTCGGCCTCGTGGTCGCCTCGCTGGTCGTGATCGGCAACCCGGATCTGGCCGCACCCGGTCCGCAACTCCTGCCGTACCAGGCGTACGACTCCTGGCGCTTCACCCTCGGCCTCCTCCTGTGGGGTGCGGGTGTCTGGCTCGCGGTCGGCATCCTCGCGGTGTCGCGTCAGCCGGGGCTCGCATGGCTCGTGCTGCTCGCGTTCATCCCGCTACTCGTGGTCGACCTGATCGGCGGCGGGCTGATGCCGAGCTTCGTCCTGGCGCTCCTCGCGGTCGTCGTCCTCGGCCTGGTCGTCCCGGTGATCGTCGGGGTCGTCGGCATCGCGATCGGCGGGGCTGTCCGGCGTCGGAAGCTGCGGACAGCACCGACGGCCTGAACCGTTCGGCCGGCGCTTCCGCTACCGCGCACCCTCGAAGGTCTGCGTCCCGAGCACTGCGAGGAGCTTGAGCTTGCTTGCGGCCTCGGTGTGCGGCGCGGCCGTGAGGACGAGGAGTGCCTGCGACTGGTCCTCGGTGAACAGGGCCTGGCAGTCCAGCTCGATGGGGCCGATCTCGGGGTGGATGAGCACCTTGTGGTCCTCGAAGCGCCGCCCGACCTCGTGCGTCGCCCACAGCCGCCGGAACTCCTCACTGTGCCCGGTGAGGGCCTCGACGATGTCGCCCGCCGGCGACTGCGCCCCCAACGAGCCGTAGGCCGCACGCAGCGACGCGACCTGCGCTCGACTCTGCCGGTCCCGGTCCTCGGCGGGGTATCGCTCGCGTTCCTCCGGGTGCAGGAACCAGCGGTAGATCGCGCTGCGTTCCAGGCCCCGGTACCGGTTCGCATCGCCGAACAGCGCCCGGGCCGGGTCGTTCTGGACGAGCGTCTCGCCGAGCGCCGACAGGATGAGCGCGGGTGCGTCGGTGAGCCGGTCGAGGACGCGCAGAAGCGCCGGCGCGACGTAGTCGGTCGCTGCGAGGCGGGTCGGCGCGTTGTGTCCGGCGATCCGATACAGGTAGTCGCGTTCCTCTGCACTCAATCGGAGAGCCCGCGCGAGCGAACCCAGCATCTGCGTGCTCGGCTGCGGACCCCGCTGCTGCTCGAGCCGCGCGTAGTAGTCGGTCGACATCGCTGCGAGCTGTGCGACCTCCTCGCGTCGGAGCCCGGCCGTCCGTCGCCGAGGTCCGCTGCTCAGACCGACGTCCGCGGGCTGCAACGCCGATCGGTGTCGGAGGAGGAAGTCGGCGAGCGCTGGGCGATTCATCACGCCAGTATCCGCCTCCGCGGCCACGCGATCCAGGGATCGCGGATCCATGGATCGCTGCACCCTGGTGCGGCCGTCGTCACCGACGGAGACTCGATGCATGCAGATCACCGGAAACACCGTCTTCATCCCCGGCGCGACGAGCGGCATCGGCCTCGCTCTCGCACGACGCCTCCACGCAGCCGGAAACACCGTCATCATCGGCGGGCGACGCACCGAACTCCTCGAGTCGATCGCCGCCGACGAGCCCGGCCTCCACACCGTGCGGATCGACACAGCCGATCCTGCGAGCATCGAAGCCGCGGCGAAGCAGGTCATCGCGGAGCACCCGGAGATGAACGTGCTCATCACGATGGCCGGCGTCATGCGCGGCGAGGACTGGACTGGTTCCGACTTCGTCGCGACCGCCGAGGAGATCATCACGACGAACGTCCTCGGGCCCATCCGGCTCATCGGCGCGTTCATCGAGCAGCTCCGCAGCCGACCGGACGCGACGATCATGACCGTCTCCTCGGGCCTCGCTTTCACCCCGCTGCGGGTGACGCCGACCTACAACGCGAGCAAGGCGGCCATCCACATGCTGAGCGAGTCGATCCGCCTCCAGCTGGCGGACACGGGCGTCCGTGTCGTCGAGCTCGTCCCGCCGGCCGTCCGCACCTCGCTCATGCCCGGCCAGGAGGAGAGCGACTTCGCGATGCCACTCGACGCGTTCGCCGACGAGGTCATGGGCCTCATCGAGTCGCAGCCCGACGCCACGGAGATCCAGGTCGAGAACGTCAAGTTCCTGCGCTACGCCGAGGTCCGCGGCGAGTACGACCAGACCGTCGCGATGCTCAACCGCCTCGACCCGCACTAGGCGCGTTCGTTCGCCCGGATCTGCACGAAATCAGGCTGAGATCGTGCAGATTCGGGCGACTCAGCGCGTGCGGAGCCCGCCAGATGGCGGTGCGATGCAGGGAAGACGGGCACGTTCGGCGGGTGAGTCGCGCCGTCGCGAGCAGCAGACTGGGGACACCGTCATCCGCTGTGGACATTGGAGTTCATCATGACCGCGACCGCGAACCACCCGCCCTTCGATCCCGAGCTCGCCGCGGTCCTCTCCGCCATCGGTGATCTGATGCCCTCGACCCTCACCGCCGACATGATCCCGATGCTGCGCCAGGCGTCGCCGGTCTCGCTCCCCGTGGACGAGATGCTCGCCGAAGCCGGGGTCGAGCGCCGCGATCTGACCATCGCCGGGTACGAGGGTGCCGAGATCTCCGTCTCCGTGCTCGCGCGAGCCGGCAGGGTCGGCACCGGCCCCGGAGTGTTCCACACCCACGGCGGCGGGATGATCATGGGCGACCGCTTCGTGGGGCTCGCCCAGTTCCTGCCGTGGATCGTCGAACTCGACGCCACGGTCGTCACCGTCGAGTACCGACTCGCACCGGAGTTCCCCGACCCGTACCCGGTGGAGGACTGCTACGCCGCACTCGTCTGGACGGCGGAGCACGCGCAGGAACTCGGCATCGATCCGGCTCGGTTCATCATCGCGGGAGCGAGCGCCGGTGGAGGGCTCGCCGCTGGTGTCGCGCTCCTGGCCCGCGATCGGAGCGGTCCGGAGCTCGCCGGCCAGGTCCTCATCTACCCGATGCTCGACGATCGCGACGCCACCGTCTCGACCACGCAGATCGACGGGGTCGGCGTCTGGGACCGGGGCAGCAACATCACCGGCTGGACCGCACTGCTCGGCGACCGTGTCGGAGGCGACGACGTCTCCATCTATGCCGCCCCGGCACGCGCAACCGATCTGACCGGCCTGCCACCCGCCTTCATCGACTGCGGCAGTGCGGAGGTCTTCCGTGACGAGGACGTCGCCTACGCGACGTCGCTCTGGCAGGCCGGCGTCCAAGCCGAGCTCCACGTGTGGCCGGGTGGGTTCCACGGATTCGACATGCTCGCGCCGCACGCCGAACTCGCCCGGGCCATGACCGCCGCCCGGAACGCCTGGGTCGCTCGCCTGCTCGCGCCCTGAGGTCATCGCCTGTGACGACCCGGTTCCCTATGCTGGGTCGTCACAGGCACATCGGAGTGACGCCATGCAGGAACTCGTCGGCCGCCTCACCGCCTTGGATCCCGAGGCGAGTGAAGGTCTGAAGGTCATCGCCTACTTCGACGCGCTCGTCGCGGGCGGGGTGAACACCGAAGCGCTCACCCGCGGAGCAGCCGTTCTGGCCGGGGTGCCAGCAGGAGCGCGTACCCCGGAGGCTGCCGTCCGCGTCGATCCTGCCGGCCACCGGCTGCCCGTCGAATCCGCGGACTGGCCGACGCGCACGGTCGCCGGTGACGGGTCCGTCTGGTTGGAACGCGTCGGAGTCACCCACGCCAACGACGCGATCGTGCTCGAACGGTTCGCGCTCGCCGTGGCCCTGCTGCGGTCGCGGCGTCACCCGCAGGCGGACTCGTCGGTGCAGGTCCTGCTCGATGCCGACCGTTCCGAGTCGGAACGATCGCAGGCCGCCGAACGACTGTCCCTCTCCGGCTCCGCCCTGCGGGTGATCGCGACGTCACCGTCGGTGCACCCGCAGGGCGGTCCGTCGGCCCTCACGGTCGGCACCGGTGGCGTGCTGCGGGCGACGATCATCAGCGGTCCCGACTCGGTGCCGGGACCGTCTACTGTCGACGGCGTCGCCGGAATCGGACGCCCGGGCGTCGCGACCCAGCTGGTGCGATCGTGGGCGGACGCGCAGTTGGCCATCAGCATGACGGACGCCTCCCACCGGGTCGTCGACATCGCGGACCTCGGTATCCTCGCTGACGCGGTCCGGGAGTTGGCCGCCACCGCCGCTGGGGTGCCGGACGTCTCGGCGCTCGCCGCACTCGACGATCGTGCCGTGCGGGTGCTCGACGCGCTGGTGCGAGGCGACAGTGTGCGGTCAGCAGCGCAGGAGCTCGGCATGCACCACTCGACGTTGCAGGGCAAGCACGAGCACTTCACCCGGATCCTGGGATACGACCCTCGTGAGCCGGTCGGCCGGGCGCGCTACGAACTCGCCTCGCTGCTGCTCAGATCCATGGGGCGTTGAGTCGCCCGGTTCTGCACGGAATCCGGCGATATCCGTGCAGATTCGGGCGACTCAGCGAGCCGCTGCCTCCAGATCCAAGACGACGTCGTCGAGGCCGGCGCCGCTCACCGTCACCGTGATGGCGCCGGGCCCGCTCGGCCGGACGATCGCCAGTGCCCGTCCGTCGAAGGTGGTGCGCGTGGTCGCGTCGAAGCGCTCGGTCGTCTTCGGGGTACCGGTTCCGAAGCCCGCGAGCCGACCCGCGCCCGCGACGCTGACCGAGACCTCGCGGTCGGCGCCGGTGACCAGGACGCCGTCCGCGTCACGCAGCTCGATCGCGATGAAGGCGAGATCGGTCTCGTCGGCGCGGAGCGTGGTCCGGTCGGCGGTCGCCACGAGCCTGGTCGGGCCGGTGGCGGAGACGAGCGCGGTGCGGCCGACCTCCGCGCCCGAGCGGAACGCGACCGCCTCGAGCGTGCCCGGCCGGTAGACGATCTCGAACTCGGCGAGCTTCGGCCGGCGTCCACCCACCGGCCCGCGCGCCACCTCGACACCGTCGAGCAGCAGGGCCACCTCGTCGGCGTCGGCGGCCACCTCGACCGTCACCGGCGCGCCCTCGAAGCCGGGCCACGTCCACGAGTCGACCGAGTCGCTCCATGCCCACGGCGACTGCATCGTGATCGTGTGCCCGTGGTGTTCCGGTCGGAGCACCGCGATGGCCGGCTCGGACCGCAGGCCGAAGACGATCTCCCGGTAGTATGACACCGGCCGCCGCCAGCCGGTGATGTCGAAGTCGCCGCACCACGCGGTGAGGTACGGGAACTCGCGCTCGAGTGCGCTGTTCGCCTCGGGGTCCTCGGCGTAGGAGGTCGCACCGATGCCGACCTCGCCGAGGTAGTCCCAGCCGGTCCAGGTGAAGTCGCCGATCACGTTCGGGTTCGCCTCGACGAGCGGCCAGAGGTCGCCGATCTGGGTCGGGAAGGTCTCCGAGCCGACGATCACGCGGTGCGGGAACCGCTCGGCATCGCTCGCGTAGCGGCCGTCCGCGTAGTTGAGACCGAGGACGTCGAGGGCTGCACTGGACTCCTCGGTGCGCGTCGTGACGGCGTCGGAGGATCCGATGAGGCTCATCATGTTCGCGCCCGCTTCGCCCATCAGCTCGTTCAACCCCTGGTCCGACGCCATGATGCCGTCCAGATCGTCGAGCACGGCCAGGGTCGCGTTCACGCCGTTCGTCACGAGTCGTGTCGGATCCAACGCCCGCACGTGCTCGGCGAGTTCCCGCGCCTGGATCGCGCCGTGCGGGGTTCCGACCTCGACGATCTCGTTGCCGATCGAGTACATGATCACGCTCGGATGGTTCATGTCCTTCGCCACCATCGACTCCAGATCGGCCCGCCACCACTGCGCGAAGTCGAGGGAGTAGTCGTGGTCCGTCTTGCCCCGGCCCCACATGTCGAAGGCCTCGTCCATGACGAGCATGCCGATGCGGTCGCAGGCGTCGAGCATGGCGGGCGACGCCGGATTGTGGGCCGCGCGGATCGCGTTGAAGCCGGCGTCCTTGAGGAGCTGGATACGCCGTTCCTCGGCGCGCGCGATCGACGCTGCACCGAGCGGACCGTTGTCACTGTGGACACAGGCGCCGCGCAGGAGCACCGGCTCGCCGTTGATGCGGAGACCCTTCCGAGGGTCGACGGTGACCGTGCGGATGCCGTGGACCGTGTGGACGACGGCCGCCTCGTCGGCGGGTCGGTCGTCGACCTCGAGCGAGGTCCTCGCCGAGTACAGTGCCGGCGAGTCGACGCTCCACAGGGCTGCGTCCGGCACGTACAGGCGCTGGCGGATGAGCGCGCTACCGCCTGGCGCGACGGTGACCGGCGTGCGCTCGCCCTCGACCACCCTCCCGTCTGGGCCGGCGAGTTCCGTCGCGAGGACGCGCGCACTCCTGGTGAGACCCCGGTTGACGATGGTCGTCGCCACTTCGAGCACCGCCTGGTCGTCCTCGATCCGGATCGTCGTGATGCGGACGCCGTCGGGTTCGACGTGCGTGGGTTCGTCGACGTGCAGGAGGACCGGGCGGTGCAGCCCGGCTCCGGCGTACCAGCGGGAGTCCTGCCCTGCGCGGGTCTCGATGCGCAGCGTGTTCGTCTCGCCGAAATGGAGGAACGGGGTGAGCTCGACGAAGAAGCGCGCGAAGCCGTCGGCACGATTGCCGGCGAACTCGTCGTTGAGGTACACCATCGCGTGACGGAACGCGCCCTGGATCTCGAGCCGGACGATGCGACCGGACCACTCGGCGGGGACCTCGAAGGTCTTCACCTGGCTGAACGCGCCGGCGGGGAAGTAGGCGGCCCCGCCCTTCGCGACTGCGTCCGGCGAGCGCTCGGTATCGCGCAGGGCGTCGTGCGGGAGGGTCACGGCCAGCGAGTCGTCGGCACCGCCCTGGACGGCGGCGAACGGGCCTCGGGGTGCCCGGACGATCCAGTCGCCGGTGAACGGGATGGTGGTCATGACGTGCTCCAGTGCAGATCGGGATGACGAAAGTCTTTCGGCGTCGTGCGCCCTGACCCCGAAGGTAGGCTGAGCGGCCAGGCGTCGTCAACGCGTCGGTTCGAAACTGTTTCGCTAGGCTGGGAGCGACGGACGGCTGCCCGCTGCGGGACGAGGGAGGGGCTCCATGGCACGCACACCCATGACGGGTCCGACGCTGGCGTCGATCGCAGAGCGCGCCGGTGTCTCGATCGCGACCGTCTCAAAGGTGATCAACGGTCGTTCGGGCATGTCCGAGGCGACCCGTGCCCGGGTCGAGACGGCCGTGCGCGAACTCGGGTACCGCCCGACGCCCCGGTCGATGCCCGGTGCTCCGCGAACCATCCACGTCGTGTTCGACACCCTGCACAGCGTCTACTCCCTCCGTGTCCTCGACGGCATGGTCGCCGCGGCACAGCGGTCGGACGTCGATCTCGTGACGCGGGTGCTGTCGCCCGGTTCCGGCTTCGGGTCCACGGATGCGACCGGAGACGAGGTGGCGCTCGACCGCAGCTTCGTCGACGGCGTCGCGGCGCGAGGTGCAATCGGCATGATCGTCGTCACGACCCCCATCGCCGCCGACGTCGTCGACGCGTGCCTCGACGCGGGCATCGCGCTCGTCGCGGTCGACTCACCGGATCCGCTGGACCGCTCGGTGGCGAGCATCGGCTCGAGCCATGCGGCCGGTGGTCAGCAGGCGGTCGAGCACCTCGTCGGCCTCGGGCATCGGCGGATCGCCTTCGTGGGCGGACATCCGGCGAATCCCGGCCTTCATGCGCGGGCGATCGGCTATCGAGAGGCGCTTTTGTCGGCCGGTGTCACGCTCGACCCAGGGCTCGTCTCGGAGGAGGGGATGGGCACCGCGGCGCGGGCGGTCGAGCGCATGCTCGCACTCGACGACCCGCCGACCGCCGTGTTCGCGACCAACGACGCCGACGCCTTCGCCGTCATCCGCACGGTCGTCCAGGCCGGTCTCCGCGTGCCGGAGGACGTGAGCGTGGTCGGCTACGACGACACGTACTCGGCGATGCTGACCGTTCCGCTCCTGACGACCGTCCACACCTCGATGCACGACATCGGCCGGGCGGCGGTCGACACCGTCCTCCGCCTGCATGCCGGCGAGCGGCCGTTCTCCCATCACCTCGAGCTCGCGACGACGCTCATCGCGCGGGAGTCGACGGGGCCGGTCCCGCCCTCGACGCCCTGAGTTGCCCGAATCTGTGCGTTTCAGCCCGAATTTCGAGCAGGTTCGGGCGACTCAGCGGGACGAGCGTGGCAGGCGGAGGTCGGCCAGCGTGAAGCGGCCGACGGGGAGCGCGGCACGGATCCGGGACTCGTCGAAGCGGCGTGAGGGACGGAGGTCCGCGGGGAGTTCCGGTGCCACTGGGGCCGCCTCGCTCACTCCTTCCGCCAGCATCTGCGCCTGCGCCTTCGCCACCAACGGCGTCTTCATGAGGCGTTCCGTCGCGCGCGCGAGCAGGCGGATCGTCCACACGGGGACCGGGACGTACAGCGGGCGGCGTCCGGCCACGTGCGCGATCCGGCGCACGGCCGCACCCAGCTCGAGTTCCTCGGCGCCCATGACCGCGACGGTCGGGTCCGACACCCGGCCCTCGAGTGCTGCGACGAGGACGTCGACGGCGTCCGCGACCGGCACCGGACGCACGCGGCGCTCGCGGTAGCCGACGGTCGCGAACACCGGGAAGGTGCGGACGGCCTTGGTGACGTGATCGACCATGTGGTCGCCGGCGCCGTAGATCATGCCGAACTTGAGGACGGTGTGCGCGATGCCCGACCCCAGCACGATCTCCTCGGCCGCCCACTTCGTCTCGTGGTACCCGGAGCCGCAGTCGGGGCGCGCGCGGAGGAAGCTCACCAGCACGATGCGACCGACGCCGGCGCGGCGGGCCGAGTCCACGACCGCCCGGGTGCCGTCGACGTGCACGCGCTGGAAGGTCTGCTCGCCGAGCTCCCGGTTGATCCCGGCGCAGTGCGCGACCGCGTCGCAGTCGGCGAACGCGGCGGTCAACGCCTCGACGTCGTCGATCTCCACGCCGGTGCGTCGGGAGACGACGACGATCTCGTGCCCGTCGTGCTGCAGTCGCTCGGCCAGGTGTCGTCCGACGAACCCGGTCCCACCGGTGATGGCCACTCGCATGCTGTCTCCTTCGCTTGTTAGCAATATAGCGAAACTGTATATCGCAATTGTGCTAGATTGCAAACATGGCAGATACAGCGTCGGACATCTTCGCCGCGCTCGCTCATCCGACGCGGCGGCAGATCCTGCAGGACCTCAAGGACGGCGAGCTCGCCGCGGGGGAGATCGCCGCACGCTTCGACGCCACCGGTCCGACCATCTCCCGGCACCTGAGCGTCCTGCGCCAGGCGGGCCTCGTCTCCGAGCGCCGCGATGCGAACCGCATCCTCTACTCACTCGTCGGTGAGCGCCTCGCGCTGTCGGTGGGCGACTTCCTGTCCACCGTCTGTCCGGAGCAGATGGTCCTGCGTGAGGTCCGCAAGCGCCGGACCGCGTAGCTCGATCTCGAGCGGCCCTGAGTCGCCCGGTAGTGTTCGATTCGGCCGCGATCTCGAGCCGTTTCGGGCGACTCAGCGCAGCCCGCGCGTGACGCTGCGGACGATCGTCTGCGTGGCGGCCTCTCCGGCGCGGGTCGGCAGTAGTGCCCAGACGTGGAACTGTCCGGAACCCTCGTGGTAGTCGACCGTGACGCCGGCCGCTTCGGCTCGTTCGACGAGCAACTCTGCGTCGGGGTTGAGGACGTCGCGGGTCCCGCTCAAGAGCGTGAGTGGTCCGAGCCCGGCGAAGTCGCCGAAGAGGGGGCTCACGGTCGGATCGGTGATGTCCAGATCGCCGCGCCAGTGCTCCGCGAACACGCGCCCACCGGGCGTCGCCAGCCAGGGGTCGCTCGGCTGCACGAGGGGGATCCGCGGGTTGCTCCAGGTGAGGTCGAGCGCCGGTGACAGCAGGGTGGTCATCGGCAGGACGACGCCCTCGTCCCGGAGTCGGAGCGCAGCCGACAGGGCGATCTGACCGCCGGCCGAGTCGCCCGCGAGGACGGTCGGCCCGTGCCGCTCGATGCTGCGCCGGACCAGCTCGACGACGCCGTTCTGCGCCATGGCCGCGGTGCCGTAGGGCACGAGCGGGTAGATCGGGAGTGTGACCACGGCGCCGGTCTCCGCGGCGATGGTGGCCGCCAGCGTCCAGTGCTGCGGTGCGATCTCGCCGACCCAGCCGCCGCCGTGCGCGTACACGACCCCGCCGATCGCCGGTCGTCGCGTGGGGGACACGGTGTACACCGGCCACTCTCCGAAACGTTCGACGTCGACCCGGACGTCGCTGCGGAGGGTGCCGGGCGGACCGTAGGACGCCGGCCGGAGGGTGCGTTCCCGGATCCGGCGGCGCGCGCCGGCCTCACTCACGAAGGCGCGGTTCGCGCGGATCAGTCGGAGCGCTGGGCCGACGACGACGCCTGGGATGGTGAGCACGGTGCCTCCGCGGTTGACGGGTTCCTGGGGCTCGCCACGGTAGCAGCGCAGGCTGGGCAGGAGTCCCCGTCATGCTGGAGGTGAAGCGCTCCGACGGGTCTTCGTCGTGGGACACTGGCAGACGGCGTCGACGTGCCGATCGCGCCGCAGCAGCCCGTCCCGAAGGAACCGCATGCCCGAGCTGAACCCCGTCGTCATCGAGCGAGTCGCCTGGGACGACGAGCGGGCCGTGCGGCTCCGCGCCGCGATGGACGAGGAGATGGACGCACGGTACGCGTCGGCCTGGGAGGACTGGGACCCCGAGGCCGCCGAGCGAGCGCTGACCGCGTTCACCGTCGATCCTGCCGACATCAGTGCGACCTTCCTGGCCCTCATCGACGGCGAGCCGGTCGGTCACGCCGCCCTGCGCCGACTACACGGCGAATGGGAGCTCAAGCGCGTCGTCACCCTCCCGGCTCACCGCGGGCGGGGCGTCTCGAAGCGTCTGATCACCGCCGTCGAGGACACCGCCCGTGCCGAGGGGGCGTCCCGCCTCATCCTGCAGACCGGCGACCGCCAGCCCGAGGCCGTGCGGCTCTATGAGTGGCTCGGCTACGAGCCCATCCCGATCTACTCGCCGTACGAGGTCATCCCGATGTCGCTCTGCTACGCCCGCCCGCTCCGCTGACGCTCGGCAGCGCGGCTGCCTCCGCTAGTGAGTAGCTTTCGCGGGCTGGTTCCGTGACCGCAGGCGCGAGATCCCGGTCACGATCGCGACGACGATCAGACCGAGGACGAGTCCGAACACGGCGGACATCGCGGTGTCGGCGATCCAGACGACGACCGGTCCGGCGGCCTCGATCGCGTGGGTGACGACGTGCAGGAGGTCGTACGGTCCGTGCCAGAACGTCTCGGCCAGGTTCGCGATCACGAGGTGGCCGCCGACCCAGAGCATCGCGACCGTGCCGACAATGCTGATGACGCGGAAGACCGCGGGCATCGACGCGACGATCCGTGCGCCGGTGCGGCGGACGCCGCGTGACGGGTTCTTCATGAGCCGGAGTCCGATGTCGTCGATCTTCACGAGCAGGGCGACCGCGCCGTAGACGACCGCGGTCATGACGAGGCCGATGACCAGGAGGGCGCCCAGTGTCATCCAGATGCCGAGCCCCGAGTCGAGGCTGGCGAGGGAGATGAGCATGATCTCCGTGCTGAGGATGAGGTCGGTGCGGACCGCCCCGGAGACGAGCTTCTTCTCGTCGCGGACGTCCTCCTCCGCCTCCGCGTGGTGCATGCCGAACCACTCCATGACCTTCTCCGCACCCTCGAAGCAGAGGTAGGTGCCTCCGATGATGAGGAGGAACGGCAGCACCCAGGGGGCGAACGCCGTGAGCAGCAGGGCGATCGGGATGATGATGACGAACTTGTTGATGAGGCTGCCGCGGGCGATCCGCCACACGACCGGCAGTTCCCGTGCGGGGGTGAGCCCCTGCACGTACTGCGGGGTGACGGCCGCATCGTCGATGACGACGCCGGCGGTCTTCGCACTCGCCTTGAGGGCTGCGCTGAGGATGTCATCGACAACGGCGAGCAGGCCGACCGACATGTGCTTCTCCTTGGCTCGGGGATCACGCCGCCGCAGGCTCGGCAGGGACGGAGTCCACAGTACTGTCGTGATCGCCGAAGGGTGTACTGCTGGACACTCCCTCGCCGACGTGCACGGCCGTAGCGTCGTCCGTATGCAGATCCAACCGAAACCCGCGACGATCAAGAACCCCGCCGAGCAGTTCACCGGCGACGTCTACCTCGACCTGCTGGCCGCGCCGCAGCAGGACGGCCAGCACATGATGGTCGCGAAGGTGCGGTTCCTCCCCGGCGCCCGCACCGCATGGCACTCCCATGCCAACGGGCAGACCCTCCACGTCACCGAGGGAGTCGCCCTCATGGGCACGCGCGACGGTGCCGTTCTCGTCGTCCAGCCGGGCCAGACGGTCTACACCCCGCCCGGCGAGGAACACTGGCACGGGGCCACGCCGGACGACTACATGGAGCACCTCGCGATGTTCGAGCAGGCGGACGACCCGGCCACGAGCACCACCTGGCTCGAGCACGTCGCCGAAGCCGACTACCACCGCCCCTGACCGACTGCCCGCCCGCGACCCCGCTTCTCCGCTGTGGAGAAGCGGGAGTCCTCCCCAGAGGTAGGGAGGCCTCCCTTCCATGCGGATGCCACCCCGGTACTGTTGGCACTCACGACAGATTGGGGATTTCGAATGGTCGAGACCACACCGCGCCGCTCACGGTCGGCAGTGCTCGCGCTGACCTTGACGATCGGAACGCTCGTCGCGGCGGCGATCATCGGCGGATACTTCATCATCGTCGGCGATCAGGCCGACATCGCCGGGCGGGTCTGGCTCACGCTGCTGCTGCTCGCGGCCTTCGTCGGTGCCGTGTCGCTCGACGCCGCAGCCGGCCACGGACCCAACAAGTGGTACCTCGCGGTGTCGACGTTGGTGAACATCTTCCTCGTCACCGTCGGCCTCCTGAAGCTGTGGAACGGGTGGCTCCAGCCGCCGAACACCTCCGACGGGTTTGTCTGGTCCACGCAGATCATGCTGTTCCTCGGCATCCTCATCATCGTGCGTCTGGCGCTCATCATCATCCAGGTGTACTTCCTCCACTTCGTCACCCGCGCCACGTCCACCGTGGTCAGGGCCACCGGCATCGTGACGATCGCGCTCATCATCGCCACGGTCCTCGTGCTCGTGCTGCCGATGGCCTTCCCCGAGGGCACCTGGGCGGACTGGTGGTGGCGCATCGCCGCGGCCACGACGCTCGCTGCGGCGATCTCCGCCGTGATCCCCGTGATCGTGCGGGCGTTCTCCCCGAAGCCGGAGGGCGAGCGGGTGACCTACGGGCAGCAGCCGTACCGTCCGGAGGTGTACCAGCAGGCCGCACCCGGCTACCCGGCGCAGGGTTACCCGGGTCAGCAGGGTTACCAGGGCCAGCAGGGCTACCCGGGACAGCAGCCGCAGCAGCCGTACCAGGGGCAGCAGCAGCCGTATGGCGGCCAGCCGAACCCCGGCCAGTACGGGCAGGGGCACCCCGGGCAGGGCTACCAGGGGCAGCCTGCCCCGCAGCAGTTCGCCCCGCAGCAGCCGGGCCAGCAGTGGCCCACGCCGTCCTGGCAGGGGTCCGCGCCCGGGCAGCCTGCTCCGGCACAGCCCGCGCCGCAGCAGTGGGGGCCTCCGCAGCCGCAGGTTCCGTCGTCGCCGGTTCCGCCTGCGTCTCCGCAGCAGGACCAGCAGCGTCCGCAGGAGTCACGCCCTCCGCAGGAGCCGAAGCAGCCGACGGAGCCGCAGAGCCCGCCGCCCGCCGAGTAGGCGAACCGACCACGAGCCGGCTGGAAGCCCACCGCTTCCAGTCGGCTCCGTCGTCGGTCGCACTCGAAGCCTCGCTCCGCTTGCGCACAACTGCGTAGCCGCGTCGGGCATGTCTTCGCCCAGCGGCGGATGTGGCGATGCGCTCGCTCCGTGAGTATGGAATCGGCGCGGTGCGACCGCCCGCCGCCGACTCCTCACGATGGGTGACGATGCGCAAGCTCCTGAAGGTTCCACTGATCTCGATCGCCACGATCGCCGGCCTCGTCGCAGCGGGCCTCGCGACGACGAGCATCGTGAACGCCGTCGCGAGTTCGTCGGAAGCGGGCGAACTGCAGCCCTACGGGCAGTTGGTCGACGTCGACGGCAAGGACATGAACGTCGTCATCAGTGGTTCCGGCGCTGAGACGATCGTCCTGCTACCCGGGCAGGGCACCGCGGCACCCGGCCTCGACTTCGAGCCGCTCGTCGACGAGCTCAGCGACCAGTACCGCGTGGTGGTCGTCGAGCCGTTCGGCTACGGCCTCAGCGATCAGACGGACGTGCCCCGGACCTCGGCCAACATCGCCGGTGAGGTGCACGCCGCCCTGCAGCACCTCGGCATCGACCGCTACGTCCTCGCCGGACACTCGATCGCCGGCATCTACGCCCTCGAGTATCTCGAGCGGTTCCGCGCCGAGGTGACAGCGTTCATCGGGATCGACACGAGCGTCCCGACCCAGCCCGGAAGCGACGACCCGACGCCGACTGACGGCGTCGACACGCTGAAGGCGCTCGGCATCCTCCGCCTCCTCACCGCCATCGCGCCCGACCCGTACGAGGGCCTCCCGTACGACGCCGCCACGAAGCGCCAACTCGCGATCCTGACGAACCGAAATGCGATGTCGCCGACGCTGCTCGACGAGATCGCCCACACGCCCGGCAACTTCCAGGCGGCCCGGTCACAGTCGTTCCCGGCCGACCTGCCGATCCTCATGTTCGTCGTCGGCGACGACCCGGAACTCTCCGACTGGGTGCCCCTCCACGAGGAGCAGCTCGCCGGAGTCGACCGGGGTGAGCTCGTCCGACTCGACGGCGGCCACTACCTGCACCACACCGAGGCGACGGTGATGGGCGAGGACATCAAGCGGTTCCTCGCCGACACGCCGGGAGACTGAATCCCCGGCCGATCCGGGCTGGCGTGTCGTCGGATGTCGGGTTAGGCTCACTCTCTATCGAACGTATGTTCGAACGACGGGAGGCCACGCATGTTGATCACGAGCACCGAGATCGCGGTCTGGACGACGCCGGCAGGCGTGCCGGAGCGACTGTTCTGGGATGGAGCCCGGTACCTCGTCACCGACACCCCGACCCCGCTCGAGCCGAACGTCTCGTTCGTCACCCATCCGCCCGCGGCGACCCCCGCCTGGCGGTTCCAGGCGACCGCTGCAGACGGCCGGTCCTTCGTCTTCGACATCCGACTCGACACCGCGCGCGGACGCTGGCAGCTCCTCCGAGCGTACGAATGAACCGCTCAGACCGTCGCCCGGGTCGACGTCGCTCCGGCTGTCAGGCGGCCGGCTGCAACCGCACGACGATCGCCTTCGAGACCGGGGTGTTGCTGCGGTCGGCCGTCGAGTCGAGCGGGACGAGGACGTTCGCCTCGGGGAAGTACGCCGCGGCGCATCCACGGGCGGTCGGGTAGGAGACGACGCGGAAGCCGCGGAGCTCCCGATCCGGCTGCCCGGCCCACTCGCTGAAGACGTCCACCGTCTGCCCGTCCTCCAAGCCGAGGTCGCGGAGGTCGTCCGGGTTGACGAAGACGACGTTCCGGCCCTTCTTGATGCCGCGGTACCGGTCGTTCAGGCTGTAGATCGTCGTGTTGAACTGGTCGTGCGAGCGCAGGGTCTGCAGGAGCAGCCGCCCGGGCGGGCAGTGGATCGGTTCGAGCTCGTTGACCGTCAGCAGGGCGCGACCCTCGGGGTTCGTGAACGTGCGGGAGTCCCGCGGTCCGTTCGGCAGGACGAAGCCGTCCTCGCGGCGGATCTGCTCGTTGTACCCCTCGCAGCCCGGCACGACCCGTCCGATGTGTTCGCGGATCGTGTCGTAGTCGTCCTCGAACGCCTGCCAGGCGATGCCCGAGTCCTCACCGAGCGTCGCTCGCGCGAGGCGCGTGATGATGGCGACCTCGGAGAGCAGACCGGGCGCTGCCGGCGGGATGCGTCCGTGCGAGGCGTGGACCGCGCACACCGAGTCCTCGACGCTGACCATCTGCGGTCCGCTCGCCTGCAGGTCGATCTCGGTGCGCCCGAGGGTCGGCAGGATGATCGCCGCCTCGCCGGTGACCGCGTGCGACCGGTTGAGCTTCGTGGAGATCTGCACGGACAGCTGCGTTCCGCGGATCGCGGCCTCGGCGGCGGCGGTGTCGGAGATCGCCGCGACGAAGTTGCCGCCGAGCGAGATCCAGGTGCGGACCTCGCCCCGCCGCATCGCTCGGATCGCGTTCACCGCGTCGACCCCGTGCTCCCGCGGCATCGGGACCGCGAACTCGCGCTCCATGGCGGCGAGGAAGGACTCGGGCATCTGCTCCCAGATACCCATCGTCCGGTCGCCCTGCACGTTGCTGTGCCCGCGGATCGGCGATGCCCCGGCGCCAGGCTTGCCGATGTTCCCGCGGAGGAGGAGCAGGTTGATGATCTCCTTGATCCCGTTGACCGCCGCCTTGTGCTGGGTCAGACCCATCGCCCAGGTGACGATCGTCGCGTTCGACGCGATGTAGCGCTCGGCGAGTTCGTCGATCTGCTCGCTCGTGAGGCCGGTCGCCTCGAGCACGGCCGCCTCGTCGAGGTCGGCCAGGTGGGCCGTGAGCTCCTCGAGTCCGAGGCAGTGCTCGGCGAGGAACGCGTGGTCGAGGATCGTCCCCGGAGCTGCCGCCTCGGCCTCCAGGACCCGCTTCGAGACCGCCTGCAGCAGCGCCATGTCGCCGCCGAGCCGGATCTGCAGGAACTGGTCGGAGATGACCGTGCCGCGCCCGACCATGCCGCGGACCGTCTGCGGGTTCTTGTACCGCTCGAGCGCCGCCTCGGGGAGCGGGTTCACCGAGACGATCGTCGCGCCCGCCTGCTTCGCGTCCTCGAGCGCCGTCAGCATGCGCGGATGGTTCGTGCCCGGGTTCTGGCCCATGACGATGATGAGGTCGGCCTGCTCGAAGTCCTCGTACCGGATGGTCGACTTCCCGACGCCGATGACCTCGCCGAGCGCCGTGCCGGTGGACTCGTGGCACATGTTCGAACAGTCGGGGAGGTTGTTGGTCCCGAAGGCGCGGACGAAGAGCTGGTAGACGAAGGCCGCCTCGTTCGACGCGCGGCCGCTCGTGTAGAAGACGGCTTCGTCGGGGGACTCCTGACCGCGCAGCTGCTCGCCGACGATGGCGAACGCCTCGTCCCAGCTCACCGGCCGGTAGTGGTCCGAACCGGCCGGCTTGTAGACGGGCTCCGACAGCCGACCCTGCATGCCGAGCCAGTACTCCGACTTGTCGGCGAGATCGGTGAGCGAGTGTTCGGCCCAGAAGCCGCTCGGGATGACGACCGGCGTCGCCTCCCAGATGACGGCCTTCGCGCCGTTCTCGCAGAACTCGAGCTTCTTGCGGTCGTCCGGGTCGGGCCAGGCGCAGCTCATGCAGTCGAAGCCGCCGCGCTGGTTGATCGAGGTGAAGAGCTCCGCGGTCCGCTTCGGACCGAGCTGCCGGAGGGCGGGCTCCATGGAGTGCAGGATGCCGGGCAGGCCGACGGCGACGTGCTTCGGGTGGGTGACCTCGATGTCGGCGTCCGTGACGTCCTCGACGGGCGGTTCGGCGCTCATGCGTTCGCTCCGGTCTGGAGTGCTGCTGGTGCCGAGCCTTCGGCCGGGTCGGCGAGCCGGTGCGTTCCGCTGTAGACGACCATCGAGTCGCCACGGAGGAAGCCGACGAGCGTCATCCCGAGTTCGGTGGCCAGTTCGGCGGCGAGCGAGGACGGAGCGGAGACGGCGGCGAGCATCGGGATGCCGGCCATCGAGGCCTTCTGCGTGAGCTCGAAACTCGCGCGCCCCGACACCATCAGGACCATGGAGCGGAGCGGGAGCAACCCCTCCTTCGCCGCCCATCCGACGACCTTGTCGACGGCGTTGTGTCGGCCGACGTCCTCGCGGAGCACGAGCATCTCGCCGGTGCGGGCGTCGAACAGGCCGGCCGCGTGCAGACCGCCGGTGCGTTCGAAGACCGCCTGCTGTGCCCGGAGGCGGTCGGGGAAGGTCACGAGGAGCGTCGGGTCGAGGAGGAAGTCGTCGTCTGCGACCGTGTACCGCGAGCTCGTCCGGACGGCGTCGATGCTCGCCTTGCCGCAGAGGCCGCACGAGCTGGTGGTGAAGAAGTTCCGTTCCAGGCTCGGATCGGGGGCGGGGACGCCGGGGGACAGGGCGACGTCGAGCACGTTGTACGTGTTGACGCCCTCGTCCGTCGCGCCGGCGCAGTACCGCGCGGTCCGGACGTCGTCACCCCGACCGATGACGCCCTCCGAGACGAGGAAGCCGATCGCGAGGTCGACGTCGTGGCCGGGCGTCCGCATCGTGATGGCGAGCGAACGACCACCGACGCGGATCTCGAGCGGCTCCTCGACGGCGAGGACGTCCTCGCGGGTGCGTGCGGGCTGTCCCACCGTGATGCGGGTGACGCGTCTGCGCGCCGTGATGCGAGTCATGGCTCATGGCTATCACCACCATCGGACGAGGGCAAGGTGCCTCACCGGATCCGCAGCCGCCTCGGGGGCTGGATCGCGGCTTAGGCTGGTGCCATGTCCGTCGACGCGATCATCCTCGCGGGAGGGCGGTCCTCCCGTCTCGGCGGCGTCGCGAAGGCGTCGTTGTTCCGCGACGGCCGGACGCTCCTCCAGCTCGCGATCGATGCTGCGCGGGCGGCCGGCGGCCGTGTCGTCGTGGTCGGCCCCGAGGTCGAGACGACTGATCCAGTCCGCTTCGTCCGCGAGCGCCCCGTCTTCGGTGGCCCTGCCGCGGCCATCGCCGCAGGCTTGGACGCCCTGCGTGATGACGTCGCGGCCGAGGGTCCCGCGCAGGTCGCCGTCCTCGCCTGCGACATGCCGGATGCCGCATCGGCGCTCGCCGCGGTGCTCGACGCCGCCACAGCCGCGACCGGGACCGAGACCGAGGGCTGGGTCGCTGTGGACGACTCCGGTCGTGAGCAGCCGCTGCTCGCCGTCTACGACCGGGAGGCCCTGGAACGCCGGGTCGCCGCACTCCGGGCGTCGCAGCCGAGCGGTGACCTCGCGGGTGTCTCCGTCCGCCAGCTGCTCGCCGGACTCGTCCTCCGACAGGTGCCCATTCCCGACGGCAGCTCGGCCGACGTCGACACCTGGGCCGACGCCGCCGGACTCGGGGTCGTCTCCGCCGTCGAGTCGCCGACGCCGACCGCGTCCACTACACCGACCGCCGACCCTGAGGAGCGTCTCCGATGACCGATGACCTGCATGCCGTCCTCGCCGACTGGACCGACCGGGTGTCCGCCGAGCTGGAGCTCGGCGACGTCGCGGTCGACATCGACGCCGTCCTCGGACTCGCGGGCACGGCCGCGCACGCCGTACGGCGTCCGGCCGCCCCGCTCACCACCTACCTCGTCGGCATCGCCGTCGGGAAGGCGCTCGCGATCGGGGCGGATCCGGTCGCCGCCGCCGAGGCTGCGACCGCGGCCGTCGAGCGGTTGGTCGCCTCGGACTCGACCGCATGACGAGGTCCTCCTGGTCGGACGCCCGCACCATCGCGCATGCGGCGGGTGCCGCGCAGCGGTCCGACGTCGTCGACACCCTGGCGCTCACCGAGGCCCTCGGACACGTCCTCGCGGCGCCGCTCGTCTCGCCCATCGCGATCCCGCACTACGCCTCCTCGGCGATGGACGGCTGGGCGGTGGCCGGGAGCGGCCCGTGGACGCTGCTGACCGGCGGCGACGCCGAGCGCGCACGGTCGGTCGGACTCGGCGACGGTGTCGCGGTCGACGTCCTGACCGGAGGACTGATCCCGGCGGGCGCCGAGGCCGTGCTCCAGCTCGAGCACGGCGTGGTCGAGCAGAGCGCGGGATCAGCTCGCCTCCACCTCGCGCCGTCCGCACCGAGCGGGGAGCCGCGCCCGGGGCGGCACATCCGGCCCGCCGGAACCGAGTCACCCGCGGGGTCGACCGTCCTCGACGCCGGCACGCGTCTCGGTCCCGTGCACCTCGCGGTCGCCGCCGGCGCCGGCTTCGACCGGGTGCCCGTCATGCCGCTGCCGCGGGTCCGCCTGGTCCTCACGGGCGACGAGGTCGTCACGAGCGGCGTGCCCGCGCCCGGGTTCGTGCGCGACAGCTTCGGTCCATCGCTCCCGGGAGTGATCGCCTCGCTCGGTGGCCTCGTCACGTCCAGCGTCCGTGTCGGCGATGACGCGTCCACCACGGCCGACGCCCTCGGGCTGACGAGCGCGGTCGGCGCTCCTACCCGCCACCAGCGGGATCTCGTCGTGACCACGGGTGGTACCGGCGACTCCCGAGCCGATCACGTCCGAGCGCTGCTCCGCGACGCCGGAGCGGACTTCCTCGTGGACGGCGTCGACGTCCGCCCGGGTGGCCCTGCGCTGCTCGCGCGGCTGCCGGACGGCCGCCTGTTCGTCGGGCTGCCCGGCAACCCGCTCGCCGCACTGCTCAGCGTCCTCACGCTCGCGCACCCGGTGCTCGCGGGCTTCCAGGGACTCGAGCTCCCGGCCCTGCGACCGGCGGTGCTCGCCTCGCCCGTCGACGGGGCTCGCTCAGGGACGGTGCTGCGCCCCTACCGCTCGATGCACGATGCGGACTCGCCGACGCCGCATGCGGAGCCGACGCCCTGGCACGGGGCAGCCATGCTCCGCGGGCTCGCCGACGCCGATGGCGTGCTCGTGTGCCCGGGCTCCGGCACGGCCGCGGGCGGCCTGGTACCGAGTCTCGACCTGCCCTGGTGATCGGGCCTCGGGTCAGCGGCCCGGACGGCTGCCGCCGTCATCAGCCGCAGCAGTTCCTCGCCGGCGAGGATGCCGCGCCGCTCGGTGACCGTCAGCGTGTCGATCGTGAAGCCCTCGTCGTCGAGCTCGCCGTGCGCCGGCCGGAACGCGAGGTCGGCGGTCTCCAGCATCGACTGGTCGAGGAGCGAGTCACCGGCCGCGAGGACGAGTGGTCCGTCGAGGCGGCGGGCGACCTCGCTGACGGCGTCGTGCTTCGTGAGCGTCCGCGGCACGCAGTAGAGCTTGCGTCCCTGCAGGGACACCGTCCATCCGAGCCGTTCGCACTCCTGCTCGACCTGTTCGAGCCAGCCCGCCGGGATCGCGTCGCGCTCGACGATCGAGTAGAAGAACAGCGCGTCCGCGACGTTCGTCTTGAGGATCCAGGTCGGCGACGCCAGTTCCTCGAAGCGCGCGAGCGCCTCGTCGAGCGGAGCGGTGTGGTCGGTGAGGTGCGCTCGCACGCTACCGCGCCAGTCGGCGTCCGGGACGCCGTCGACGAGGATCTCGCCGCCGTTGCTCGTGATCGCGTAATCGGGTGCACCACCCGGCAGCTGCACCCGCTGATACTGCGCCACGGTCCGCGTCGTGACGGGCATGAAGACGGCCTGTGAGCGCAGCTCGATCAGCAGGCGCTCCGACTCGCGCGTCATGAACGAGATCGGCACGCCGTTCCAGAGCTCCGAGACGATGATCGACGGCGCTTCGGGGTCCGGTGTCTCGAGCCAGAACGCCTTCGGCGAGTAGATGAGGGTGCGGTCGAGGTCGCAGGCGACGAGGGCGCTCACTGGGCGTCTCCCGCCGCGGCGTCGCTCAACGGGTTGATGAGCCCGACACAGCTGTAGGGCAACCCGGGCACGACCTCGACCGGCACACCGCGCTGCTCGGCGAGCAGGAGCACGTGCGCGACGTCGTCGAGGGCGTCCGGCGACACGAGCACCTTCCACGGCACCCGGCGGAGCAGGACGCGGGTGGTCTCGCCGACACCGGGCTTCACGAGGTTCACGGTCGGGATGTCGTACTGTTCGCGGATCCGCTCGACGGCCTCCCAGCCGATCCAGCTCGGTTCGCGATCGGCCGCCGAGGCCTCCTCCACACCCGCGGCGACGTCGTCGACCACCTCGGCGAAGCGGCTCGAGACCGCGTCGAGGAAGGCGCCGGAGACGTCGTGACTGCTCAGCTCACGGTAGAACTTGGCGCCGTGGAACTGGTCGTCGGAGAGCAGCTCGCGGTTGTACACCGTGCGGGACACGAGGCCGGAGACGGTGGAGTTCAGGCACGCGGACGGGATGAGGTAGTCGTCGCGGGTGCCGTACACGGGCACGCAGTGTCCGGGGTCGGCGAGGACCGCCAGTTCGTCGGAGAAGCGGATGCCGTCGGTCTCGGCGAAGAGTTCCAGCGCCGCCGTCAGTTCGCGCGCGATGGCGCCCTTGCCGGTCCAGCCGTCGACGAACGCGATCTGCTCCGGGTCGTGGTGCGCCGCGAGGTAGCGCAGCGCGGTCCCGTCGACGCCGACACCGCGCACGATGCTCATCGTGTAGTGCGGCACGTCGATCCCACGGACCTCCTTCGCCCAGCGACGCATGAGGATCCCGATGGGCGTTCCGGCGCGGGCGAGGGAGACCAGCACGGGGCGGTTCGCGCGGGAGGCCAGGACGAGGTCGGTGACGACGCCGACGGCCACCGCGAGACGTCGGCTCGACCGCGCGAGGGCGTCCCGGTAGAGCTCCTCGTACTCGGGGGAGGGCAGGTACTCGATGGGCAGCGACTCGGCGTAGTGCGCGCGACCGCTCTGGATCGCGGCCTCGCGTTCGGAGGCGTCGGCCTCGAGGCGGGTGTCGCCGAGGTCGGTGAGCAGCCAGCGCACCTCCGAGGCGTCGTAGGACCCGAAGTCCGGTCCGGTGAGCGGCTCGGGGAGGGCGGCGGCGTCGATGGTCACGGTGCGGGGTTCCATTCGGCTGGAGTCGGGACGGATTCGGTGAGGAGGACGACGATGACGCGGTCGGTGACGGTCCGCAGCGCCTCGACGACGCCGTCGGGCCGGAGCAGGAGCTCGCGGTCGGCGCCCGGCTCCGGGAACAGGACCACCGCCGCGAACCGTGAGCCGCCGCGCGAGAGGTTGTAGGCGAAGCGGGGTCCGAGGCCGTCGATCGTGCGGTCGTGGCTGGTGAAGGACACCGCACTCGCGATGGCGTAGTCGTCACGGTCGATCACGGCGATGGGGGACCGCGTGGTGGTCGAGAAGCGCGTCGCTCCGCGGGTGCGGTCGAGGTGGTCGGCGACGGCCAGCGGTACCGCGATGAACTCCTCGGAGCCGAGCACCACGACCTCGCCGTCCGGCAGCTCCGGAAGGACCCGGTCGGCGATCGCGGCGGTCACCGCGTCGTCCAGGCGTCCTGGCGCACCGAAGCGCGCGCTCCGCACGGGCGACAGGTCGGAGGCGTCCACGACGACGACGTCGCCGGCTGCGGTCGAACCGGCTACCGATGCGGCGGGTGCAGCGTCGATGACCGCTCGCGCGCGGGCGAGGACGTCCTCCGGAAGGTCGACGGCACCCACGCCGAGCGCGACGACGGTGATCCGGGTGCCGAGGCTGTGGGCGAGGTCGTCGAAGCGCTGCCGGTCCGCATCCGAACGGAGGTCGATGAGGCCCGCGACCACCCAGTGCGCCTGCGGCGTGGTGGCGTGCAGCGCGGTGATCGTGTTGCGCACGGTGCGTCCGGTGCTCAACTCGTCGTCGACGAGCACCGTGGTGCCACCGACCGTGGCCCACGCGGGGTCGCTCGGGTACAGGCGGTGGTCGCTCGCGTGCGAGTGCTCCTCCTCGAACGGCGTGAAGGGCACGTCCGCCTCGTGCCTCGTGGAGTGGAGGTACGGCGAGCCGAGCGCGTCGGCGACGATGTGGCCGAGCCCGGTCGCCGTCTCCGCGTAGCCGACGGTGACGAGCTCCGGCCCGGCCACTGGGGCCGCATCACGGAGCTGGGCGAGGTGCTCGCGGACGGCGGTGAGGGCGGCGAGACCGTCAGCGTCCGGCCGTTCCCGACGGGCCAGGAGCTGCGCCACCGTGTCGAACGGAGCCGTCTCCGGGTCGCTGCCGTCGAGCGCGCTCCGCACCAGCAGTCCGACCAGTTCGCCGGCGGCGAGTGCCAGACCGGGCACGGTCGGCACGTGTTTGGCGAGGACCGTCGACACGAGCAACTGCGCGCGTTTGGGGTTGTCGCGGAGTGCGAGACCGACGAGGTCCTCCACCGGGATCAGGCTTCGGGACGCGTTCGAGCGCAGGCCGATGCCGACGGCGTCACTGACGAAGCGGCCCGTCCATACGGTCACCGCATGCTCGTCTCGAGGAGGTCGACGAACGTCGTCTCCTCCGCTGCCACCCCGAAGGCCTCCGCGCGGAGCAGGGTCTTGCGCGCCCACGCCTGGTGCGGCTTCATCTCGTTCATCTTGTTCCGATACGGGGAGGCGTTGGCACCGCCGCCCACATCGCCGACGACCGAGAGGGCGTCGACGTACTCCTCGTGGCTCACGACCGACATCGCGTGGACGACCGGCACGTGGCTCGGGTGGATGACCGTCTTGCCGAGCAACCCGTTCGCCTGGTCGAGCGCGATCTCGCGGATGAGGCCGTCGAGTCCCTTGAGGAGGAGCTTCTGACGCAGCTGCGCCTCGTTCGCGTCCTGGAACGGCGTCATGCGCAGCTGCGGGCGCATGAGCCGCTCCGCGTTGTGGAAGTGCTCCCAGACCGTGCCGGTGATGACGAAGTCGTCGCCCGGCCGACCGAAGACGTTGACGACGTCGGCGATGACCGAGGAGACGAGTTTCACGTCGTACACGGTGAGGTCGCGCGAGCGCCGGAGCGAGAACGCGCTCGAGAGGTCGGTGGCGCCGATGCGGACCGCCAGGACGTCCTCGCGGTGGGCCTTGGTGACGTCGACGATCCCGGAGAGGGTGTCGTCGCGGGTCTCGCGGTGGATCATCCGCGGCGACTCGAGGATCGGCATGACCCGGAGGCGACGCGCGCCGTTCGACCCGTCCTGCCCGTAGTCGCGCTGCACGCGACCGAGCGCTTCGAAGAAGCGGTCCGCCACCCCGTCGCTGTTCTCGTACTTGGGGATGACGAAGCCGCTCAGGAGGTCGAGTCCCGGACCGAGGAGCCCGGCGACCCGCTCGAGCTGCTCGGGCGTGCGGACGCGGATGAACAGCAGCGGCAGCACGGGGCGCTTGGACCCCGAGCTCTTGGCGGCGAGCTGCTGCATCGCCTCCGCGACGTTCGTCTCGGCGAACTCGACCGCGTCGTCGGGGACCGAGTCCTCGAGGCACAGCACCATGCTCAGGCAGCCGTGCTTCGCCTGCTTCACGACGTCCTTCGCGAGCGTCGGGCGCGTGCCGGGACTGTAGAGCGTGGCGCCGAGTGCCGCCGCCACGTGTTCCGGCGGGGAGTCGATGCTGATGGGGCTCGGGAGCTTGTGGAACAGCCGCGACGCGCGCTTGTCGTCGACGTAACTGAAGTGGCGCATGGTCATCGTCTCCGGGGTTCGCGGGCGACGACGTACGGCGTCGGCTCGAAGCCGAACTGCTGCAGGAGCGTCTCGAGGGGGATCTCGGCGGGAAGGGGTTCGAGGCGGAGTTCGAGTCTCGACCCGATGCGCAACAGCGAGACGACCGGCGGTGCGCCGGTGTCGTCAGCCGCGGCGAAGCTCTCGCCGTCAAAGAGCTGCACCGTCAGTGGGTGGCCGGCTGTGCCGACGAACAACGCCCTCCGGATGAGGTGCACGTGCCGGAGCGCGAGGATCGCGTCGCCGCCGTCGAAGCCGAGCAGCGGCCGGTTGCCGGGCGTCGTCACCGGTGTGCCGTCGATGCCGTCGGCGGTCGCGACCCCCGTCACGAGTTCGACGGTCTCCCACACGATCGCCGTCGCTCCGCCGACGATGAGGCTGCCGATCGCGGACTGACGCGGGTCGAGCCGGACCAGCGGGGTCTCGTCGTCGAGGACGCGGACCTCCTCGGCTGTCGGGGCTGGGAAGGGCTGCGGGGTCGTCGGAGCTGCGGCGGGCGTGGTGGCGGGGCGTCCCGACGGCGTAGCGGGAGCGGGCGACGAGGATCCGCCGAGCGAGAGTCCTGTCGAGGGTGCAGACGGTGCAGACGGCGCTGCCGATGCCGCCGGGGCAGGGGGCGCGGCGGCGGGCGTCGACGGCCCGCCGAGCGTGAGTCCCGTCGACGGTGCTGCCGACGCGGCGGGCGTTGCGGGGGGAGGTGCTGCCGGGGCGCTCGCCACGGGTTCCGCCTGCGCCACCGGCTCGGGTCTCGGCTTCACCCGACGACGAAGGTAGTCGATGTCCCGTCGCACCGGGGAGGTGTTGAGCGGCACGGCTCAGAGGTCGATTCTGAAGTCGCGTGCCACGCCGGCGAGACCGCCGGCGTACCCCTGCCCGAGAGCGCGGAACTTCCAGTCCGACCGGTGCCGGTACAGCTCGGCGAGGAGCAGCGCCTGGCTGCTGCGGACCTCCGCGATCGGCACGTCGAAGCGCACGAGCTCCCGACCGTCGGGTGTGGCGACGCGGACGAACGCCGAGCGCACAGGCGAGAAGTCACCGGGACCGCGGACGTCGGGGTCGATGTAGAGCAGGAAGGCGATCTTCGACACGGCGTCCGGCACGCGCGACAGCTCGACGTCGATCTCCTCGTCGTCGGCCTCGGACGAGAAGGTGACCGCGCCGTCCTGGCTCTCGACCTGGTTGAAGAACACGAGGTGGTCGTCGGACAGCGCCTTGCCGTCGTCGCCGCACATGATCGCCAGCGGCACGGGCTCGCTCTGCGGTCCGCGGCTCGCGATGACGTCCCAGCCGAACCCGATGAGTACGGCGTCGAGGCCGGGGTTCTCGGCGGTGAGCGCGGCGTTCGCGCCCGCGATCAGCGACGCCATCAGTGCGCACCCAGCACGAGACCGGCGTCGGGCTCCTGGAACTTGTCGGAGAGGAAGCGACCGTGCGTCGAGAGTTCGGCGATCGCGCCGATGCGGATCTGGTTGAGGAGGTCGCGGATGGTCTCCTCGATGAGCTCCAGCTGACGGGCGAAGACGATCGTGCTGCGGGAGTCGTCGGTGCGGTCCGCGGCCGGCAGCGCGAGGAAGGAGCGCAGCGGGCTCGGGAGGTAGTCCGTCACCATCGCGGCGAGGAGCACGCGCTGCTCGGTCGACGCACCCTGGTCGGCGATGGTCGCGACGACGAGGCGCAACTGGTCGTCGATCTGTCGGAGCTGCGAGGTGAGCAGCGTGGGGAGGTCGCGCCCCACGGAGCGCACCGAGTCGCGGAGTTCGTCGAGGTGCCGGGCCGTCTGCTCGTCCTCGGTCTCACCGACGGGCGCCGGCGTGGCGTCGACGACGCCGAGCGGCTCGGCCCCGCCGGTCCGCAGTGCGTTCAGCAGTCGTCCGAATGCCATCCCTCGTCCCCCTTCGTCCTCAGCGACCCGTGCGCCCGATCACCCGAGCGTGAGGCTACCGCAGTTCGCGCTGCTCGGCCTGACGGCTGCGCTCGAGGTACGGCTTCGCCTTCTCGAGACCAGACTCGAGCGCGTTGACGGTGCCCTCCATGTTCTTGGCGGCTTCGGCACGGAAGGTGTCGATCGCGTCCATGGTCTGGAAGACGTTGTCGAACGCGCGCTGCAGGGTCTCGACGCTGACACCCGCGGTGGAGGCCTGCTGGTGGATGCGCGTGGTCTGGTCCTTCAGCATCTCGCTCGTCTGCAGGATCATGTTGTTCGTCGTGGTGTTGATCGCGTCGATCTGGTCGAGGACCATCTTCTGGTTCGCGAGGGCCTGCGCGACGACGACGGCGGTCCGCAGGGCGGCGATCGTCGTGGTGCGAGCGCGGTCGACACCCTTGATGAGCTCGAGGTTGTTCTTGCGGATGAGGTCCATCGCGAGGTAGCCCTGCACCGAGACGGCGAGCTGCGTGAGGATGTCCTGGTGGCGCTGGCGGACGGGGAAGAGGACGTCGGCCTCGAGCTTCTGGGCTTCCTCGATGCGTCCGGAGGAGCGGGCTTCGTCGATCTTGGCGACGCAGGCGGCGTCGAGCGCCTTCGCGAAGACGGCGTACTCACTGAGCGCCTGCATCGTCTCCCAGAGCTGGACCTTCTCGCCGGCGAGGGCGGCGTTGTCCTTGAGGAGCTCGTCCTGGCCGGCCATGAGCGACTTGATGATCTTGTCGAGCTGGGTCTGCGCGGACTCGTACTTCTGGAAGTACTTGGCGAGCTTGTTGCCGCCCGGGATGAACCCGAGGATCTTGCGGCCGACGCCGAGGTCCGCCTGGTTCGGCGTGAGGTCCTCGACGGTGCTGCGGAGGTCGCCGAGCGTGGTCGCGACCTTGATCTGCGCGCTGTCACCCGAACGCTTCGCACCGGCGACCGAGGTCGACGAGCGGTCGAGCATGCGGGAGGAGTAGCCGCTCGACTGCACCATCTCCTTGCCGCCGATCTGGGAGATGCCCTCGATCTTCTGCGTGAACTCGGGCGAGCGCGGGTCGAGCGTCGCGACCTCCGTCACGAAGGAGCGCGCCTGCTGCTGGATCTCCGTCTGGCGCTCCGCCGGGACGGGGACCATGCCCGGTGCCTCTTCGGCCTGCACGACGTCCGGTGCATCCGGAGCGTGCAGCACGAGGGAGGCTGCTGCCTGTTCGTTGGCGTCTGGCGGAGTGAGTGGCGTGCTCATACGGTCGACCTTGCTCTCGTGTGTGGCTTGCTCGTGGTGGAGGCGTCGGTGCTCAGCCGAGCGGGACGCCGAAGTCGCCGGCGATGCCGGCGAGACCGGTGGTGTAGCCCTGGCCGACGGCCTTGAACTTCCACTCGGATCCGTTGCGGTAGAGCTCCGAGAACAGCATGGCGGTCTCGGGGGCGGCGTCCTCGCTGAGGTCGAAGCGGACGATCTCGGTGCCGTCCTGGTCGACGATGCGGCAGTACGCTCCGCGGACCTGGCCGAAGTTCTGGCGACGCTCGTCGGCCTTGTCGATCGACACGGCGATGATCACGCGCTCGACGTCTGCCCCGACCGCGTTCAGGTCGACCGAGATCTGCTCGTCGTCGCCCTCGCCGTCGCCGGTGCGGTTGTCGCCGAGGTGCTTGACGGAGCCGTCCGCCGAGGCGGGCTGGTTGTAGAAGATGAAGTCGGCGGAGGAGCGCACCTTGCCGTTCGCGCCGACGAGCAGCGCGGAGGCGTCGAGGTCGAAGGCCTCACCGCTCGTGGTGCGCGGGTCCCACCCGAGACCGACCGTCGCGACCGTCAGGCCGGGGCTGGTCTTGGTGAGCGAGAGGTTGTTGCCCTTTTCGAGGGTGAGTCCTGCCATGGTGATCGCTTCTCCTTCGGAACTGCGCTGGCGCGCGGGGGACTGCTGCGGGTGGTGCTCAGAGGGCCTGGGCGGCCGGGCCGAGGAGGTCCATGACGGAACGCCCGTTGGCGCGCTCGCCGATCGCCTTGAAGGTCCAGCCGTTGCCCTCGCGCGAGACCTTCGACATGATCATCGCGGTGTGCGGACCGGAGTCGGTGAGCTGGTAGCGGGCGACCTCGGGCGAGCCGGGGGTCGAGTCGTCGATGATCCGGCTGAAGGCGTTCTGCACGGTGTCGAAGGTCTGGCGGCTGTAGCTGCTGATCACGAAGACGATCTGCTGGACGGACGGGGCGACCCTCGAGAGGTCGACGAGGATCGTCTCGTCGTCGCCGTCGCCGGCACCCGTGAGGTTGTCGCCGGTGTGGCTGGCCGAGCCGTCCTTGCTCGCGAGCTGCTGGAACCAGATGGTGTCGAGCACCTTGCCGGTGGCGTCGAAGAAGATCGCTGAGGCGTCCAGGTCGATGTCGGGTGCGGACGAGCGGCCGAAGAAGCCGCGCTTCACCGGTGCGACGCCGTCCCAGCCGAGACCGAGGCGGATCCGCGTGAGCGAACCGCCGTCCTGCTTCGTCAGTGAGAGCGACTGGCCCTTTTCCAGACTCAGACCCATGGTTCCGTCTCCTAGATGCTTCATCGTGTTGCTGGTGGTGAGGTGTGGGACGTGCGCCCCCGGCCGAAGCTGGGAGCGCACGTCCACGTTATCGGTTCAGCCGGGCGAGCGCCCGGATTCCCGGTCCGTTCAGAGCAGGCCGCGTGAGTCGGAGCTCTTCGCCTGCAGCTCGTGGGCCCGGGCGAGCAGCCGCTGGAGCTCCTCGTCGTCGGCCGCCTTCGCCTGGTGCTTGGGCTTCAGGTTCGCGAACGACTTCTGGCGCTCGACCATGCGGGTGTAGCTCGTCTCGAGTTCGACCTCGTCCACGTGGTGACCGTCCGGGATGTCCTCCGGGGAGTCGGCGTGGTCGACGATCTTCTTCGCCTGGGTGCGGGCGTCGCTGATGATCGTGTGTGCACGACCGGCCGGGCTGAGGAGCGAGGCGAGGACCGTGACGGTCAGGATGCCGATGATGACGATGAGCGACAGGCCAGTGCTGATCTCGAACACCGGGATGTGCTCGCCACCGTTGAGGAACGGCAGGGTGTTCTCGTGGAGCGCGTGCAGGACGAGCTTCACACCGATGAATCCGAGGATCGCCGCCAGGCCGTAGCTCAGGAAGATGAGGCGGTCGAGCAGGCCGTCGATGAGGAAGTAGAGCTGACGGAGGCCGAGCAGCGAGAACGCCGTCGCGGTGAAGACGATGTACGGGTTCTGCGTGAGGCCGAAGATCGCGGGGATCGAGTCGAGCGCGAAGAGCAGGTCGGTGCCGCCGATGGCGACCATGACGAGCAGCATCGGCGTGAGGACCTTCTTGCCGTTCTCGATGGTGACGAGCTTGTCGCCGTCGTAGCGGTCGGTCGTCTTGAAGAGACGCTTGGCGAGACGGATGACGAAGTTGTTCGCGTCGTCGCTCTCCTCCTCCGGGCGGAGGAGCTTGATCGCCGTGAAGATGAGGAACGCGCCGAAGATGTAGAACAGCCAGGACCAGGCGTTCACCGCGGCGGCACCGAGGAAGATGAAGCCGGTGCGGGCGATGAGGGCGAAGACGATGCCGAAGAGGAGCACCTTCTGCTGGTCGGCCCGCGGCACGCGGAAGCTCGACATGATGATGAGGAAGACGAAGAGGTTGTCGACCGACAGGGCCTTCTCCGTGATGTAGCCGGCGAAGTACTCGGATCCGAGTGTGCCACCGCCGAAGAAGAGGACGCCGAGGCCGAAGACGATGGCGATACCGACGTAGAGGGCCGACCACTTCGCGGCTTCCGGCAGCGTCGGCTCGTGGGCCTTGCGCACGTGGAAGATGAAGTCGAAGGCGAGGAGGGCCAGAATGCCGACGATCGTCAGCAGCCAGACGTATCCGGGGATTTCCATGGGCTGTGTTCTCCGCAGCGCTCGAGGTGGGGGACGGGTGATGTTTAGTTGGTGCCGTCCCACTATATAGTTGGTATGGTCGAACCAACACCCGAACGCACGTATTCAGAAAGAATTCAGCTATGAGCGATGACGTCGACCCCGCCGAGGCGGGAGCCGTCATCCAGGCGTCCCTCGCGACGGTGCTCCGGTGGTCCACCAGGGCCGACAACCGGCGTTCACTGCACGACGCCGAGGGTGCCGCCCTCACCGCCACGGACGCGTGGCTCCTCGAATACGTCATCACCGCCGGGCCGATCCGCATGTCCACGGTCGCGGGCTGGATGGACGTCGACAAGTCGACCGCGACGGCCGAGGTGCGTCGCCTCGAGGAGGGTGGTCTCGTCGTCCGGGCGACGGATCCGAGTGATCGCCGCGCGGTGCTCGTGAGCGCGACGGACGAGGGACGGACCGCCCTCGAACGACACCGGCAGGCGGCGCAGCAGGTCTACAACACCCTCGTCGGCAAGTGGAGCGAGCGCGATCGAGCGGAACTCGCCCGGCTGCTCTCGCGGTTCGTCGACGAGTTCTCCTGGGTCAGCGACGCCGTCTCGCAGCACAACGCGAGTCGCTGACTCTACGGCCTCACGGGTCGATGCGCACCGGGATCGGTCCCGTCCGCTCCGCCCGCGGCCCGTACACCCAGAAGCGGTAGAGCACGAAGCGGAACGCGGAACCGAGGGCCAGCCCGACGATGTTCGCCGACACGTTGTCCGCCAGCGGCGTCGTCAAGTGCATCGCGTCGTGGGAGACCCAGAGGCAGGCCAGGGCGATCGCGCCGCCCGCGAGACTCACCAGACCGAATTCGAGCGCTTCGCGGGCGACGTCCGAGCGCCGATGCGCGCGGAAGGTGAGGAGCCGGTTGCCCACCCAGTTGGCCACGATGGCGAGCGTCGTGGAGATGCCCTTCGCCACCAGCAGCCCGGAGGTGCCGGTGTGGAGGAACACGGTGTACGCGAGCAGGTTGAAGACCCCGACGTCGACGAGGAAGCCGGCGCCGCCGACGAGGCCGAAGGCGGCGACCTCGCGGACGATCGGTCGCCGGAGCAGTGCACGCGGATTCGGGAGCGGTCGGATCAGCATCGCGTCACGACCTGACGAGCTCGAAGACGATGCTGCGGTGGACGGGGATGCGCTGCTCGACGTGGTAGCCGAGCGCCTCGAGGTCCGCCACGTTCGGAGAGGTGCTCGAGCCCTCGACGACCCAGACGGTGTCGTGGCCGATGAGCCGGTCGTGGATCTCGGACAGCGGCGCGGCCAGGTCCCAGAGCTCGGGGCGGTCGCGGTAGCTCGTCTCGAGCGCCACGTCGTCGAGGCCGGCGAAGGCCTGCGGGTAGAGGTCGATCGCGAGCCGCGACTTGCGCGAGGGCTTCACCGACTGGTCGAAGACGACCGCGTCGCCCGGCGAGGCATGGGCCTGGACGACCTCCGCGGTCTGCCTGAGGTCGCTGCCGTCGTCCTTTGCGAACGGGCCGCGCTGTTCCGCGAGGACCGGGATCGCGAGCGCCAGCACGAGCGCGACACCGACTGCGGTCGCCACCGCCCGGTCCACCCGCTTCGGCAGGAGGTCGACGATCGTCCGGAGTCCGAGCGCCATCATGATCGCGACGGCCGGGACGCAGAAGGTGACGTAGCGGAGGTTGTACATCGGCGTCACGAGGGTGTTGCCGATGATGAGCAGCGCGGTCGGTGCGAGCGCCCAGACGGCGATCATCGCCAGGGCGCGACGCTGCCGGGACGATCGGCGCACCACGAGGACCCCGATGGGAGCGAGCACGATGAGTAGCCACGCGAGCACGGCGAACGCCGGCGTCTGGAACCACTGGCCGACGAGCACCGATTCCGGCGTCGCGTAGTCCCGCCTGCCGAGGAACGCGATCTGCTCGCGCTGCGCGATGCCCGCGATCACGATCGGAGCGCCGAGGACCAGTGCGCCGACCAGGGACCAGCCCCACCCTCGCATCACCCTCCGCCCGGGGCGTTGGAGCACCATCCAGGTTGCGTGCACGAGGAGGAGCATCGCGAGGTACAGGAACAGGTACATCGAGGCGGCGCTCGCGATGGCGAAGAGCGCCCAGCTGCGGCGCGATGTGGACCGGCGGCGAACGAGCGACACGAACCAGACCGTCAGCCACACGACCGTGGCCATACCCAGCGCATAGGAACGCGTCTCGGCGCCCATCCGTGTGACCTGGGGGATGACGGCGAACACGAGGCCCGCCGTGATGCCGATCGCCGGGGTGAAGATGGACCGCGCGAGCACGACCGTGCCGGCCGCGGCCAAGCCGACGCCGATCGCGCTCGGGAACCGCGTGACGGCCTCGGCGGTGCCGAAGGCACCGGTCCAGACGTGCAGGAACGCGTAGTACAGGCCGTGGACGGCGTCGATGTGGCCGATCATCCCGAACATGACGGGGAGGGGGCGTTCGGCGGCGAGGACGCTCGCCGCCTCGTCACCCCAGTACGACGGCGTGCCGATGCCGATGAGCGAGACGAGGGTGGCGAACAGGCCGACGACCCAGGGTGCGACGCGGCCGCCGAGGAGGGCGTGGAGGGCGTCCCACCGACGGCGCGAGGGCGCGGTCGGGACGGTGATCGTCGCAGTCATGGGTTCCCCTCGGACGCGACAACCTGGCGCGTCGTCTCATCGTCCGCCGCTCGGATGAACGCCAGCAGAGAGATTCCTGAGAGGCCGCGGGGGATCCTGCCGGGACCCCACGGCAGGAGCCCGGCCGCCCCGGTGGGGAGTTGTCCCCATCGCGCGGCAACGGCGCGCGGGACAGACTGCTGGAGTCCGCCGCCGAAAGGAATCCCGATGCAGCTCTCCCGCGTCACCGCCCTGATCACCCTCCCCGTCGCAGCCATGCTCGTGCTGGCCGGATGCTCCACGCCGTCGGCCCCCGGCGCGAAGCCGACGGAGAAGGCTTCGTCGTCTGCCACGTCGAAGCCGACCTCGACCGGATCAGCGGACGGTGAGGTCACCGAGCCTGGAGCGCAGGTCGGGATCGACGAGCCGATCGTCTACGAGTCGCAGGGCACCGACGGCGTCACCGCACTCATCAGCGCGAAGCTGACCGAGGTCACCCCCGCGACGGCCGACCAGGTCGCGTTCCTCAAGACGCAGTTCGACGGCGGGGAACTCGACGGCTACGACATCACGCTCATCCGGCTCGAGATGACCAAGGTGTCGGGCGACCCGGTGGCGTTCAACAGCGACGCGACCTCCTTCTCGCCCGTCGACGCCGATGGCGAGAAGGTCCAGGAGGCCACGCTCATCGGGTGGGACGAGTGCGGATCCGAGTCGTTCACCGAGGAGTTCGATGCTGGCGCGCCGATCACGCAGTGCTACGTCGCGGCGGCTCCCGCCGGTGGCAAGGCTCCGGCAGGCCTCATGTACGACGGCGGTTTCACCGACCCGAACCCGTACGACTCCTTCGACGGCGACCCGATCCTGCTCATCAAGGACTAGCTGTACTGCAGCCCTGCTCAGGGACCGGAGCGTTCTCGGTGAACCTCTCCCGGTCACTGAGGTGACGCAACCGGAGTGCCCTTCGACAGGCTCAGGGACCGGAAAGCTTGCGAGCGCACTCCAGCCTGGTCACTGAGCGTGTCGAAGTGCCCACGAGGAACCCTTCGACACGTCGATAGGCGCAGCGCAGGGACCGAAGCGTTCCGGGCACACCTCCCCCGGTCACTGAGCCTGTCGAAGTGCCCACGAGGAACCCTCCGACACGTCGACAGGCTCAGAACGGTGCAGGATCGGGTTCGGTGCGATGGTGTTTCCCGTCGGGTGTCGTCCACTCGAGGACCCCGCCGGGCCCGTGGTCGAGGTTCCATCCGGGCGGATGCTTCATCCGGTGGTGATGTCGACACAGGCAGGCAAGGTTGCCGACATCCGTTGTCCCGCCGTCTTCCCAGGCGACCGAATGATCGAGGTCGCAAGCCCGGGCTCGCCTGCCGCAGCCCGGTGCCCGACAGGTGCCGTCCCGGAGGCGCACTGCGCGCTGCAGGTCGGCGGGAACGCGGTACTGGTTGCGTCCGACGGAGAGGATCGCACCGGTTTCCGGTTGGACGAGGATCCGGGTGAAGCTGGGTGCGTTCACCGCGATACGCGCGGCGGTTGCGGGGTCGATTGGCCCGTACCCGTCGAGCGTGGCCGGGGCGTCGCTGACGCCGGCCATGCTCAGCGCCGGAACGGTGATCTGCACGGTCGGCTTGATGTGCTCCTGGACCTCGATCGGGTGAGGGAGGACCTGGCTCGACATGACGTCGTCGGGTGTGACACCGGTCAGGGCGAGCGCCGCGAGGGCGTCGGCCTGCAGTTGGGCGCAAGTGCGGGTGTCGCCCGCCTTGCGTGACTCCGTGGCGGCTGCTTCGACGCGCTCGATGATGCCCTGATACGACCCGCCTCGAGCGAGGCCAGCACGGCGGGTGCGTCGTTCACGAGATGCTCGGCATCGTTCGTCGCCCGCTGCACAGTCTGCTCGGGCGTGCGGGTCGCCATCGCGAGGGCTGCGCAGGTGGAGCGGCGCGACAAGGCCAGTCGCTCGGCCGGCGGGAAGATCGCCGGGACGACCGAGTCGGCGAGCGCGTCCGCATATGCGGCGGAGCGAGCAAGCAAGCGCGCCTCTCGCGCATCGAGGGCCGCCCGCAGCCGTTGGATCTCCGCGTACTCGTCCGAGAACTCCACCAGCTGCTGAGTTGGGGGACTGTGGAAGTTGCTCGTGTGCCCTTCGACAAGCTCAGGGACCGGAAGAAGATCACCGGAGCAGGAGGTCCCTCGTGGGCCCTTCGACAAGCTCGGGGACCGGAGGAAGATCACCGGAACGGGAAGCTCCTCGCGTGCCCTTCGACAGGCTCAGGGGCCGGGGGAGATCGGCCGGATTGGCGGGGTTTTCCGTGGGCCCTTCGACAAGCTCAGGGACCGGGGAGGGGAGCCAGGGACCGGAGGAGGGGAGCCAGGGACCGGGTAGGGGAGCCAGGGACCGGGGGAGGGGGTCAGGGACCGGGGGTGAGCCGAGTCGGCGTCTCGCAGACAGACGAACGCCGGTGACCCGCGAGGGCGGGGCACCGGCGTTCGTGTGATCGGGAGGTCAGTTCTTGAACGCGTCCTTCACGTTCTCACCGGCCTGCTTCACGTCGGACTTGGCCTGGTCGGCCTTGCCCTCCGCGACGAGCTTGTCGTTGTCTGTCGCCTTGCCGACGGCCTCTTTGGCCTTGCCCGCGAGGTCTTCGGCGGCGTTCCTGATCTTGTCTCCTGCGCTCATATGGTGCTCCTCACATGTTCTTCGGGCTGTCGATCCGCACTGATCGAATCCGACAGGGCGACCTGGTGGACGCCCTTCACTTCTACACCCGGGAGCTCGACGTCCGGGCGGGGCTCCAGCAGACTCCCAGAGAACTCCCCGGACCACACAGCACCAGTGCACCCGTCGTCGGTTCGTCCTCGACTGCCAGGACCCCGGCCATCAGACCACGCCGCTCGTGCCGAGCAGGGTGCCGATCGCGAAGGTGGCTGCGAGGGCGAGCGCTCCGCCGACCACGACCCGGACGGTCGGGCGGATCGCCGGGTTGCCGCCGATCCTCGCGCTCGTGAAGCCGGTGAGTGCCAGCGCGATGAGCACGACGACGAAGGTGATCGGGACGCGCACCTCGGGCGGCGGCAGCAGGATCGCGAGCAGGGGGAGCAGCGCCCCGACCGTGAAGGCGAGCGCCGAGGCGCCGGCGGCCGCCCACGGGCTGACGACCGCGTCCTCGGTGATGCCGAGTTCGGCCTCGAGGTGCGCCGTGAGCGGGTCGTGTGCGGTCAGCTCCTCGGCGACCCGCCTCGCGGTCGTCGGCTGGAGCCCCTTCGCCTCGTAGATCCCGGCGAGTTCCGCGAGCTCCGCCTCGGGGTCGTCGGAGAGCTCCCGCCGCTCCTTCGCGATGAGGGCCCGCTGACTGTCCCGCTGGCTGCTCACCGACACGTACTCGCCGAGGGCCATGGAGATCGCGCCACCGACGAGCCCCGCGACACCCGCTGCGAGGAGCGGGGCGCTGTCGGTCGTGGCACCGGCGACACCGACGACGAGGGACGCGACGGAGACGATGCCGTCGTTCGCGCCGAGTACACCAGCACGGAGCCAGTTCAAGCGGCCCGCGAGGTCACCGCGGTGCGGTTCGTCCTGGTGGGCGCCGGTTGGTGGTGATGAACTCATGGATGCATCCAAGCACCGCGCGGGCCGCCCGCGCAGGGTTCCCGGCCGATCCCGGACCCGATCGCCTAGACTGGAGGCTGGTGCGCCGGGAAGTCTGGTCGGCGGGCGATCGATCGGGATCGCTCTGCTGCTCGACCGAACCCTCCCCCGAAGGATCCGTATGCCCGACGCTCACCGCTCCCACGACCTGCCGGCCGACCAGGCCCCGCACTCGATCTGGCGTGGCATCCACCAGACGCTCCAACAGGACACCGTCGGTGGCGCCCTCCTCGTCGTCGCCACCGCACTCGCGCTCGTTCTCGCCAACACCGGTGCCTCCGAGTTCTACCTGAGCGTTCGCGACTTCACCTTCGGTCCGGAGGCGCTCCATCTGAACCTCTCCGTCGGTGCCTGGGCGGCCGACGGGCTCCTCGCGATCTTCTTCTTCGTCGTCGGTCTGGAGCTCAAGGAGGAGTTCGTCGCCGGCAAGCTCCGTAACCCCAAGACCGCGGTACTCCCCATCGCCGCTGCGGTCGGCGGCGTGGCCGTGCCCGCCGTCATCTACGTCCTCGTGAACCTGAGCGCAGGGCCCGACGCATTGCAGGGCTGGGCGATCCCGGCCGCCACGGACATCGCGTTCGCCGTCGCGGTGATCGCGGTGGTCGGCAAGTTCCTGCCGCCGGCACTGCGGACCTTCCTGCTCACGCTCGCCGTGGTGGACGACCTCATCGCCATCAGCATCATCGCGATCTTCTACACCGACCACATCGAGTTCCTGCCCCTGGCGCTCGCGGCCGTGCCGCTCGCGATCTTCGCCGTGCTCGTCCAGCGCGGCGTCCGGGCATGGTGGGTGCTCATCCCGCTCGGTCTGTGCACCTGGGCGCTCATCCACGCCTCCGGTATCCACGCGACCGTCGCCGGCGTGCTGCTCGGCTTCATGGTGCCCGTCTTCTCGACCAAGCGCGCCCGCGTCCAGGTGGGGACCACCGCCGAGGGGCGCCCGGTCTACGAAGGCCTCGCCGCGCACTTCGCCGACCGCTGGAGCGTCGTCTCCACGGCGGTCGCCGTCCCGATATTCGCCTTCTTCTCCGCGGGCGTGGTCATCGGCGGGATCTCCGGGCTCGTCGAGTCGTTCCAGGACACCATCGCGCTCGGGATCATCGCCGGGCTCGTCCTCGGCAAGCCGATCGGCATCCTGGTGACGACGTTCCTCGTCACTCGACTGCCCGGCCTCGGCCTCGACCCGTCGATCCGTTGGGTCGACCTCGTCGGCATGGCGTTCGTCGCGGGCATCGGATTCACGGTGTCGCTGCTCGTCGGTGAACTGTCCTTCGGTGTCGGCAGCGAGTCCGACGACCACGTCAAGGTCGGTGTGCTCGCCGGCTCGCTCATCGCCGCCGCGATCGGTGCCGCGATCCTCGCCGCCCGCAACCGCGTCTACCGGCGGGCGGTCACGGCTGGAAGTAGTACGCCGAGTGCAGGCGGCAGCCCGGATTGAACCGGGCGTCGCAGTTCGGGCAGCCGTCGACTTCCAGGTAGCGCTCGATCGTCAGTTCCGTCGAGCACACGCCGCACAGGATCGCTTCGCGGTCGCGCTGCTCGCGCGGCCACTGCTCGGCCGGGTGGTCGGCGCACTCCGCGTGGCACAGGTGGCACGGGTAGTACTCGCCGCAGCAGGCGAAGCGGATCGCGATGACGTCGAGCGCGGTCGCGTAGTGGACGCAGCGCGTCTCGTCGTCGACCGTCTTGCCGAGGACGCGCACGGTGTCGTCGCCGCTCATCGGACGCCCCGGGCGGTGAGGGCCTCACCGAGCTCGTCGGCGTGCTTCAGCGACACCACGAGGAACGGCACGACGAAGGTCACCAGGTTCGACCCGGCCCCACGCGCCCGCTGCGCTTCCCGGACGCTCGTGGCCAAGCGGGCGAGGACGGGCACCGTGTTGATGGCGACGGCGAGCATCAGTGCGATGCGCGAGGGGTCGACACCGAAGCGACCCAGGGGCTGGAGGACGCGCTCGAAGGCGTCGAGCAGGTCGGCGACCCGCGTGCTCAGCACCAGGAGCGCCGCGAGCAGGATGGCGGCGACGATCCGGGAGGTGTTCGACACGGCGGACTCGACGTCGAGGAACAGCAGTTGGCCGGCCACCGTGATCGTGATGATCCAGCGGATGAGCAGGAGCTGCCGTCCGAGCTCGCCGAGGCCGAGGCCCGAGACGAGGTAGGCGAGGACGGTCACCGTGGTGGCGATGCCAGCGGTCCACCAACTCGTCGGCAGGAGCGAGATCGCGAGCACCACGACGAGGATGCCGAGCGCCTTCGGGCCGGCCGGCGCGCGGTGGAGCCAGCCGGAGCCGGGACGGTAGAGGGTGATCACGCGGTCACGCCCGCAGACTCGCGCGGTAGGCCGCGATCACGTCGTCCGGTGCTCCCTGCGCGACGACCCGCCCACCGTCGAAGAGCAGCGCGGTGTCGCAGCGGGCGGCGAGCTCCAGGTCATGGGTGACGAGGAGGAGCTGATGGCCTGCCTCGGGGTGGAGGAGGTGATCGGCGACGGCGGCGCTGTTGCGGGCATCGAGGTAAGCGGTGGGTTCATCGGCGATGAGCAGCGCCGGCCGGCGGATCACGGCCCCGCAGAGCGCCAGCAACTGCTTCTGGCCGCCGGAGAGTTCGTAGGCGGACCGGTCGGCGAGGGCAGTCAGGCCGAACTCGTCGAGCGCATCGGCGACCTGCGCGGCGATGTCGGCCTTCGACGCCTTCGTGCCGCGGAGGGAGAACGCGACGTCCTCCGCCACCGTCGGCATGACGATCTGTGCGTCCGGGTTACTGAACACGATGCTGACGAGTCGTCGAAGGGTCGCCGTGTCCTTCGCGGCGTCGACCCCGTGGACCTGGACACTGCCGGCGGTCGCTCGCGTGAGGCCGCCGACGAGCCGGGCGAACGTGGACTTGCCCGAGCCGTTCGCGCCGATGACCGCGATGCGCGCGTCGTCGAGGTGGAGCGTCACGTCGTCGAGTGCGACGGTGTCGCCGAGACGAGCGGTGACGCCGTCGAGACGGATGGCGGATGACTGGTCGATGTCCCCGATCATCGCACGACCTCGAACACCGCGGCGACGCCGAGACCGCCGCCGACCGAGGCCGCCGCCACCCCGATCGTGCCCGCCGGAGCCCCGCCGCGGACGAGCCGCGAGAACAGGCGGACCACGGCGACCGCACCGCTCGCGCCCCACGGATGACCGAGCGCGAGGGCGCCACCGTCGGCGCAGAGACGCTCGTCGTCCTCGGCGACACCGAGTCGGTCGAGCACGGCGAGCGTCTGGGCCGCGAACGCCTCCACGATCTCGAACGCGGCGACCTGCGCGAGGTCCACGCCGGCCCGATCGAGGGCGTCGAGGATCGCCGGCGCGGCCCCGATCCCCGGGAGTGCCGGGTCGCAGCCGACGACGGCGTGTGCCCGGACGGCGAGGCCGGGCGTCGTGCTCCCGTGGGCGGGCCCGCCGGGCATGACGAGCACGGCGGCCGCACCGTCGCTCACCCGGCAGGTGTTGCCTGCGGTGAGTGAGCCTTCGGAGAAGAGCGGGGTGAACCGGGGGAGGAGCCGCTCGATCCCGCTGCGCGGCGCCTCATCGTGCTCCGCCGCCCCGATCAGCGCGACGAGCTCGTCGGTGAACCGCCCGGCGGCGACGGCGCCCGCCGCACGGTGCGTGCTCCGCGCCGCGTAGGCGTCCTGGCGTTCGCGGGAGATCCCGTCGTGCTCGGCGAGGTCCTCCGCGGCGCGGGTCATGTCGGGGTCGTGCCAACCCGCCGGTGCGAACGGTGCGCGTGCGTAGGCGATGCCGTCGACGGAGCGGGTCGGCGCGGTCGACGCGCTCTCGACCCCGCCGGCGATCCGTGGCCGATGGTCGCCGGCGCTGATCGCCGTGGACGCCTCGATGATCGCCGCGAGGCCGCTGCCGCACTGCCGGTCGACGGTGAGCCCTGGAACGTCGAAGCCGAGGCCGGCCCCGAGCGCGGCGATGCGGGCCGGGTTGCCGCCGGGGCCCATGCAGTTCCCGAGGACGACGTCCGCCACCACCGGCGGCAGGCCCAGGACGTGCGTCGCATCGTCCTGCACGGCGCGGACGACGGGGACCGCCAGCTGCTCGACCGTGAGTGCGGCGAGGGCGCGCCCGCGCGTCGCGATCGGCGTCCGTCGGGCCGCGACGATGCGCGGGAGGGCGTGCGACTCAGTCAAGGGACGCCACCGTCCCTGCCGCGAGTCGGTCGGCGAGCTCCGCGCGGGCGGCCTTGCCGGTGACGGTGCGGGGCAGCTCGTCGACGACAAACCACCGTCGGGGCCGATGGGTCGGCGGCAGCAACGGTGCGAGGGCGTCGCGGAGCATCGCGCGGGTCGGACGCGCGCCCGGGTGCAGTTCCAACACGGCCGTCACGAGCGATCCGACCCCGGCGTTCGGCAGACCGAGCACGACGGCGTCGTCCACCTCGTCGAGTCGGCGCAGAGCCTCCTCGACATCGGCGGGGATGACGGTCGCCGCGGCCGTGAGGATCGCATCGTCGGATCGGCCGAGGAGCGTGACGATCCCGTCGTCGATCCGTGCGCGGTCGCCGACGGTGGACCAGTCGCCGTCGCGTCGGAGCGGGCCCGAGCCCTCGAGGTACCCGGTCGCGACAAACGGCGATCGGACCCAGAGGACGTCGTCGTCGCGCACCTCGAGCTCGACGCCGGGGAACCCGCGGAGGCCCGGCCGATCCGGATCGACACCGTCGTCGACCGCCACGAAGGAGAGCTCGGCGGCTCCGTAGTAGGACACGACACGGATGCCGAGGCCATCCGCCCTGGCGCGGAGTGCGGGGTCGAGTGAGGCGCCTCCGATCAACGCCACCCGGAGGCGGGGCGGCACCTCGCCGTCGAGCAGTGCCCGGAGGCCGTTCGGGGTCCCGTGGAACCGGGTCGCGTCACGGGCGTCGTCGGCGGTGAGCGCGTGGGTGGTCGGGAGGGCGAGCGAGCAGCCGACGGCGGCCGCATGGGCGACCGAGAACAGCGACAGCGACGACGCGGGCGGCGATGACAGCGCCAGGACGTCGTCCGGCCCGAGGTCGAGCAGCGCGCCGACGGCCGGGAAGGAGTCCGCCCACGACTCGGCGGTCCTGAGCACGATGCGCGGCTCGCCCGTGGTGCCGGAGGTCAGCGTCGCCCACCCCTGGCCAGGCTGTGGACCGGACGCGGTGCTGCGGTCGCGGACGGAACGCCAGTACGACTCGCTCCACCGGTCGTCGCCGATCAACGGCACGCCGCCGGCCGCCCGCACCTCGAGCGCCCGACGGACGAGGTCGGTCGGCGCCCCGCCGCGCAGCGGGACGAGGTGCCCTGAGCGCACGGTCATCCGATCCGGGCGGGCTCGCCGGGACGCGTGGAGCCGGCGCCGGCCGCGTTGCGGAACGCGCGCGGGTAGGCGCGGGCGAGCGTCATCGTGATGACCGTCGCGAGCACGACCTTCACGAGGTCGCCGGGCACGAACACGAGGCTCTGCAGGGCGGTCTCGCCGAGTGGCAGGCGGGTGACGAGCGACTGCACCGGGATGCCGAACGCGTAGATGACGCCGATGCCGCCGACGAAGACGCCGAGCGCGGTGCGCCACCAGCGCAGCCGACGCCCGCCGGCGTGCACGATGAGCCCGATCACGAAGACGCCGACGATCCAGCCGAGGAGGTACCCCGCGCTCGGTCCGACGAAGACGCCGATCCCGCCGCGACCGCCGGACAGGAGGGGCAGGCCGATGGCGACGAGGGCCAGCAGCACCAGCATGGAGAGCATGCCGCGCCACGGGCCGAGGATCGCGCCGGCGAGCATGACGCCGAGGGTCTGCGCCGTGATGGGCACCGCGCCGAGCACCGAGAACGCGCCGGGCAGGCCCAGGGCGGCCACGATGGCGGCGAACACGGCGATGCGTGCGATGTCGGTCGCGTCGATCCGGAGTCTGCTCATGCTGGGTCCTTCGTCGGGATGGTCGGTTCGCCTGGGGCGGGTGGCTCGCACCTGAACGGTGTTCACCTGAACAGCGTTCACTATAGTGGTGCTCATGTCCGGTCCCGAAACAGTGCGTCGCCATCGGCGCGACGATGTGGCTCAGGTGGCCCTCCGCATCCTCGACGATCACGGCCTGGCAGACCTCACGATGCGCCGCCTCGCCGCGTCGCTCGACGTCCAGCCGAGCGCGTTGTACTGGCACTTCGAGAACAAGCAGACCCTCATCGCCGAGCTCGCCGACCGGATCGTCGATGCCCACCCGGCACCGGTGGACGCCGTGTCCGAGGCCGGTTCCGATTGGCGCGAGCGGACGCGGGTGGAGGCGGAGGCGCTGCGTGACGCCCTCCTCGCCTATCGCGACGGGGCCGAGGTGGTGTCGAGCACCTACGCGCTCGGGCTCGGTTCCGGGCGGGCGCTCACCCGGCTGACGGACGCGGTATCGGTGGCCGGGTTCGACGAGGCGACGAGTCGACGTGCGGGCACGGTGCTGCTCCACTTCATCCTCGGGCACGTGTCGCACGAGCAGCAACGGATGCAGTACGACAGCGTCGGCGTGCTGGCTGACGCTGCGACGGATCCGCTCGGCCAGGAGGACCAGGCACAGGCGTTCGCCTTCGGGGTCGGTCTCCTCGTCGACGGCCTGGCGGCGCTCTCCGTCCGCTGACGGCTCGTCGTGCGCGATAGCACAGGGTGGATGGAACCGCCCACCGTCTGGATCGGCGGCGGCCCACGGTAGCGTTGGTGTAGGCAGGACGCGAGGGAGGCAGGCGATGGCGAAGGGTGATGACGACGACGTCGACATCGTCATCGACGCCTGGGCGAACGCGTTGCCCGACGTGGACTTCGCACCGCTCGACGTGGTGTCCCGCCTCCGCCGGCTCGTGCCGCACCTGCAGGAGGTCCGACGCCTGTCGTTCGCCGCGAGCAACCTGCGGCCGTGGGAGTTCGAGTTCCTCTCCATCCTCCGCCAGCACGGAGCGGACGGGCTGACGCCGTCCATACTCGCCACCCGACTGGGCATCACGAGCGGCAACCTCGCGAGCCAGCTCGATCGTCTGGCCGCTCGCTCGCTCGTCGCCCGGCAGAAGAACGAGGCCGACGGCCGGAGCAAGATCGTCGTCCTGACGACCCTCGGTCAGCAGCGGGTCGACGAGGCGATGCGGCGGCTGGTGGACGACGAGAACGCGATGCTCGCCGGGCTCAGCCATGAGCAGGTGGCGGTGCTCATCGAGAGCCTCCGGGTCATCGGCGCGGCGCTCGAGCGTCGGTAGGGGTCTGGGTCGAGGTTCCGGACCTGCCTCAGAACCGCAGGTCGGACGGCCCGCTCAGCTCGATCCAGGTGTCGGTGTCGGGACGCACTGTCGCGGGAGCCGGCTCGAGGACGTCGGCGGAGGCGAGGGCGCCGAAGTCGAGACCGGTGACGCTCGCGAGGTCGAGGATCGGCAGCTGGAAGGTGCGGAACGGGCCGAGTGGGGGCACGGCGGTGGCATCCTGCGTGTCGTCGATCGCACTGGACCGGCCGAGGTCGAGGTCGTCGAGCTGCGCCGACTGGTCGAGGAGGTAGCCGCTCGCCGCGAGCGCTCCGTCGTTCGACCACGCCGCCACCTTCCAGAACCGGCGCGGGATCTGCACGCCGCGGTAGAGCGGGTCCGTGTCGGCGAACACCGGCCCGGTGAAGACCGACAGTCGCCGGCGCCCGGCCGAGGCGTACTCGAGGACGAGGTCCTCCAGGCCGTTCCAGAGCTCGAGTGACTGGTTGAAGTCCGCCGCCTGCGGGGCGGCGTTCGTGTAGCAGAAGGTGTCGACGTTGGCCTGCCGGGCGATCTCGACGGGCCCCCAGACCGGGTCCCTCCGCCGCACGAGGTGGCCGCGGTCGAGGTCGTTGCGGGCGTAGAGCTCCGGGCCGGCCTGCTCCTCGACCGGGACGCGGTCGTCGAGGTGCCAGTCGTCGCCGCGCCCGAGGTCGAGGAGGGCTGCGCCGTCGATGTCGACCCCTGTCGCGGCTGCCAGGCGGCGGTCGGGGTCGAGGAGCACGGTGAAGTGCGTGTAGTCGAGACGGCGGAGGCGCGACAGTTCGGCGGGATCGGTGGGTGCCGGGAACTGCAGCTGGTCGGCGAGGTCGAGGAAGCCTGAATCGAAGCCGGTCATGGCAATGAGTCGATCATGAATCCGATCGAATCGGAACGGGGGACCCGCCCGATGGCCACGACGTCACCGACCGTTCACGATCATGCACCCGTTCCGCAACAAATGAGAGCGCTCTCTTGACCTCCTCCGACCCAGCGCTTAGTGTGTCCTGCATGCCCGTGGGAACGTTCCCACGGCGTCGCGCCGCGGATCCCGGATGGGTGGCCGGCCGACACCGAAGCGCACACACAAAGGAGTGACTGTGAACAGCAAACGCCGCGGCATCACCGCCGCATCCATCGCGGGGGCATCGATCCTCGCCGTCCTGGCCTCGGGGTGCAGTTCCCCCGCCGGCGGTGGCGGAGACGAGAAGATCACCCTCTCGGTCACCACGTTCGGCACCATGGGCGTCGACGCCAACTACGAGCAGTACATGGAGGAGCACCCCAACATCACCATCGAGGCCACCAACCTGGAGGGTGGTGGAGCAGCGCGCGACGACGCCTACGCCAAGATCGCCGCGGGAACCGGCCTCAGCGACGTCGTGGCCATCGAGGAGGGCTGGCTCGGAACCATCTCCGAGGTCAGCGACTCCTTCGTCGACCTTCGCGACTACGGCATCGAGGACGTCAAGGACACCTGGCTGGACTGGAAGTACGAGCAGGGCACGGACGCCGACGGTCGCGTGATCGGCGCCGGTCTCGACATCGGACCGCAGGGCATCTGCTACCGCGGTGACCTGTTCGCGGCAGCCGGTCTGCCGAGCGAGCGCAGCGAGGTCGCTGCGTACTTCGGCGGCGAGGACGCGACCTGGGACCGTTTCTTCGAGGTCGGTGAGGAGTACGTCGGTGCCACCGGGAAGGCGTTCTATCACAGCCCCCGGTTCTTCTGGAACTCCTTCGTGAACCAGCAGGAGGAGGGCTACTACAAGGCCGACGGCGAGACCCTGAACATCGAGGGCAACGACGTGCTGAAGGAGCAGTTCGCGAAGATCGTCGAGGCCGAACAGGCCGGGCTCGGTGCCGGTCTTCCCGGCTGGGACGTCGGCCCGGAGGCCAAGGAGGGCAAGTTCGCGACCTACATGTGCCCGAGCTGGATGCTCGGCATCGTGCAGGGCTACTACGACGAGGGCACGACCGACAGTGGTTGGGACTTCGCCGACGTGATGCCCGGCGGCGCTGCCAACTGGGGCGGTGCGTTCCTCGGCGTCGCCGAGAACTCCGAGCACAAGGAGGAGGCGGCCGAGCTCGCCCTCTGGCTCGCATCCCCTGAGGCGCAGGCCGCATCGTTCGAACTCGCCGGTCCGTTCCCGAGCACGCTCGACGGCCAGGAGCTCGTGAAGGACTCCACCAACCCGTTCTTCAACGACGCGCCGGTGGGCGAGATCTTCGCCGCGCGGTCGGAGGGGGTCGTGGCGCAGGTGAAGGGTCCTGAGGACTCCAACATCCAGGACAACGTGTTCGGTCCGATCCTCGACCGGGTGAGCCAGGGCGAGATCACCGATGGTGACACCGCCTGGAACGAGGCGCTCAAGCTGCTCGACCAGCTCGTCGGCTGACCTCCTCTCCGACGCAGCTCGCCGGGGCGTCCGTTCGCACGCGGACGCCCCGGCACCCCTCCCGCTCCCTCTCCCGGATTGGCAGAGCCATGACCAGCACCGCAACCGTCCGCCGGCCACCTGCCGCGTTGACGTTCAGACAGAAGCTGAACCGCTTCGACTACCGCGCCTCGCCGTACCTGTACATCGCGCCGTTCTTCATCCTCTTCGCCCTCATCGGCATCTTCCCGATCGTCTACACCTTCAACGTGTCGCTGTACGAGTGGCATCTGTTGAAGGGCCAGGGCGACTTCGTCGGACTCGACAACTACGTCTCCGTCCTCTCGGACCCGTTCTTCTGGAACGCGTTCGGCAACACCGTCAGCATCTTCCTGCTCTCGGCGGTGCCGCAGCTCGTCATCGCGACGCTGATCGCCGCCCTCCTCGACCAGACGCTCCGCGGTCGCACGTTCTGGCGGATGAGCATCCTGCTGCCGTACATCGTGGCGCCGGTCGCCGTCGCGGTCATCTTCCTGCAGATCTTCAACCAGTACCACGGACCGGTCGCCGGCCTCCTCGAGCTCTTCGGGCTCGACCCGATCCGGTGGGCGTTCGACGTCTTCCCCTCGCACGTCGCCATCGCGAGCATGGTGAACTGGCGGTGGACCGGCTACAACGCCCTCATCCTCCTCGCTGCGATGCAGGCGATCCCTCGGGACGTCTACGAGTCCGCCGCGCTGGACGGCGCGAACAAGCTCCGACGGTTCTGGTCGATCACGATCCCGATGATCCGCCCGACGCTCATCTTCGTCGTCATCACCTCGACGATCGGCGGGCTGCAGATCTTCACGGAACCGAAGCTGTTCGACCCCCGGAGCAACGGCGGATCCGACCGGCAGTTCCAGACGATCGTCCTGTATCTGTACGAGCTCGCCTTCCCGAGACGGGACTTCGGTCGAGCATCCGCCACCGCCTGGATCCTGTTCCTCGTGATCATCCTCGCGGGCCTGATCAACTTCGCCATCACCAGGGCCATCCGGACGAACGACGCACGTCCGGTGCGGATCCCGAAGGTGCGCGACACCCTCATCACGACGCGGTCCGTCAGCACCAGCCCGGCCCGCTCGCGTTCGACGACCACGAGCACCACCGACCAGCGAGGCGGACGAGCATGAGCACCCTGATGGAACGCACGCGGACCGAACCGACCGCGACCACGGAGGCCCCGCGGTACCGCAAGGGCAAGGACCACGAGCGGCCGGGCATCCTCACCTACGCCATCCTCATCGCGTTCTTCGCCATCTCGGCGTTCCCGTTGTGGTGGTCGTTCGTGATCTCGAGTCGGCAGTCCTCCGACACGAACCTCGTGCCGCCCGCCGTCCTCCCCGGCCCGAACTTCCTCGGCAACGCGGCGAAGGTGTTCGAGACCGCCCCGTTCCTGCAGGCGCTCGCGAACAGCGTCATCATCTCGGGCGCGATCACGGTCTCGGTGGTGTTCTTCTCGACCCTCGCCGGCTACTCCTTCGCGAAGCTGAAGTTCCGGGCCAGCAACGGGCTGCTTCTCGCGGTGATCGCCACGATGGCCATCCCCACGCAGCTCGGCATCATCCCGTTGTTCATGCTCATGGCCGAGTGGGAGTGGGTGGGGACGCTCCAGGCGGTGATCCTGCCAGGGCTCGTGACCGCGTTCGGTGTGTTCTTCATGCGCCAGTACCTCGTCGACGTCATCCCCGACGAGCTCATCGAGGCCGCGCGCGTCGACGGCGCGTCGATGTGGGGCACCTTCTGGCATGTCGCGCTCCCGGCCGCCCGACCGGCGATGGCCGTCCTCGCGCTCTTCACCTTCATGGCCGCGTGGACCGACTTCCTCTGGCCACTCCTCGTCCTCGGTCCGCGGAACCCGAGTGTGCAGACGGCGCTCGCGGCCCTGAGTGCGAGCGGCGGACAGACCCCGGACCACTCGCTCGTGCTCGCCGGCGCGGTGCTCTCGGTGATCCCGCTGCTGATCCTCTTCGTCCTTGCGGGGAAGCAGCTCGTGGCGGGCATCATGCAGGGCGCGGTCAAGGGATGACGTCCGCGCCGCATACAGTGTCTTCACACCGGCACGACTGAGGAGACACACCATCGACACCGAGACGGACTCCACCGTCCCCACGCTCATCGCGGTGGCAGCGCTCGCGGGCGTCTCCAAGTCCACCGCCTCCCGCGTCATCAACGGGTCCTCCCAGGTGACGCCGGAGGCGGTCGCGTCGGTGACCGCCGCCGTCGAGCAGTTGCACTACGTCCCGAACCGTGCGGCACGCAGCCTCGTGCGTCGGCGTGCGCAGACGATCGCGATGGTCATCCCGCAACGCACCGCCGAGTTCTTCGCCGACCCCTACTTCGCCGAGGTCATCCAGGGTGCCGCGATGTACGCGTCGTCGACCGACTACACGCTGACCCTGCTCATCGAATCCGACGTCGACCCGGACAAGACCCGTCGGTTCCTCACCGGCGGCAACGTGGACGGTGCGCTCGTCCTCTCGCATCACACGAGCATGCAGGCGTACGCGAAGCTGTCGACGTCCCTCCCGGTCGTGTTCGGGGTGCGGGCGCTCGAGGAGACGACGCCACCTGGACACGTCGTCGACGTCGACAACGTGGAGGCGGGCGCCCTGGCGACCCGGCGTCTGGTGGAGGCCGGTCGGTCCCGCATCGCCACGATCACCGGCCCGCTCGACACCGCGGCCGGCATCGACCGCCGTGCCGGGTGGCGGCGCGCCCTCCTCGAGGCGGGACTCGAGCCGGGACCCGAGGAGGAGGGTGACTTCACGCCGACGAGCGGCGCACGCGCGATGGAACGGCTCCTCGCGGACGGCCGGCAGGTCGATGCGGTGTTCGCGGCGTCGGCGCAGATGGCGACCGGAGCGCTCGGGGTGCTTCGAGACCGGGGGATCCCGGTGCCGGCGCAGATCGCCATGACCGCGGTCGACAACAACGTGTTCGCCGTGGACGCCTACCCGGCGTTGACGACCGTGGACCTGCACACGGCGGACAAGGGTGCGCTGCTCGTCGAGACCCTGCACCGCCTCATCGCAGGAGAGGAAGTGCCGGAGATGACCACGATCCCGATCGACCTCGTGGAGCGCGCCTCGGTCTGATCCCAGCCAGGGCTCGTAGGCGGGAGTCGCCGCACCTGATTGCACTTACTAGAACTCCACACTTTTGTTTCAGTTAGTTGTTTGATATATTACTTTTCATGACCACGATCTACGAAACCACGCGCCGCACCGAAGATTCGCGCATGCTCGCAGCTCTCGTGTCCGCCACGTTCCTGCTCGACGCGCTGATCGTGTTCGGCATCGGCTTCATCCCCGGCGTCTCGCCGCTCGAAGGCGGACCGACGGCGATGACCGCAGCGGTGCTGACCGCCGTCCTCTTCGCCGTTCAGCTCGTGATCGTCGTCGTGATGGCACGTGCCGCCCGGGCCTCCATCGCCTGAGGGCATCGCTTCGGCGAGGTGCTCAGAGATGGATCTGCGTCTTCGGTCCGCCGGAGCTCGCGCGGGGGAGTCCCTCGGCGAGGACCCGCGGCACCTCGTCCAGGGTGATGCCGGTGCCGATGAGTCGGCGGATCCGGTCACCCATGAGCGCAAACCGTCGTGCCGCCTCGTCGATCTCGGCCGAGCCGCCGAGCACCGCGTGGACGGCGGCATCGAGGGCGATGAGTCTGCCCGACGGGAGTCCGACGTCACCGTCGGGGACCCCGAGCAGCGCGATGCGGACGCCGACGGTGGCGTTGTCGAGCAGCCGACGCGTGACCTCGGCTGAGCCGGTCGCTTCGATGACCACGTCGAAGCGCTCGTCGCCGAGCGTCGCGGGGTCGCGGGTCTCGAGGCCGAACCCCGTGGCGAAGTCCCGGTCGGATTCGCGGCGCGCGGCGACGGCCACCTCGGCGCCGGCGTCCGCGGCGAACAGGGCGGCGAACATGCCGAGGGTCCCGGCGCCCCAGACGAGCACGCGGTCGCCCGGGCCGGTCTCGGTGAGTCGGATGCCGCGAAGCGAGCACGACGCCGGCTCGACCATCGCGCCCAGGTCCGCATCGACACCGGGTGGGAGGCGGTGTACGGCCCGCTCGGGGAGCACGAGGAGTTCCGCGAGTGCGCCGTCCAGCTGGCCGAGGACGCCGAGTTCGAGGTGGTCGGGGCAGCGGTGGTGGTGTCCGGCGGCGCAGCGAGCGCATGCGCCGCACCCGATGAACGTGTCGCCGGTGACGAGGTCGCCCGGCCCCACACGGCTGACGCCGTCGCCCACGGTGACCACTCGGCCGGCCCACTCGTGGCCGGGCTGGAGCGGCAGGGTCGTCCGTCCGTCGGCGAGGTACGGCATGGTGCCGCGGAAGAGTGCCACGTCGGTGCCGCAGAGTCCGGCGCGCTCGATCCGGATGAGGACCTCACCCGGTCCAGGCGGTGGATCCGGTCGCTCGAGGACGGTGGCCTCGTTCGGTGCGGTGATGCGTACGGCTCGCATGCGGTCTCCTCGTCGTGACGGCGCTGGTCAGAGCGTAGTGGGAGGCGCGTCCGGGTTGCAGTGCAACAGTCACCGTCGACCCGCATGCGGAAGGACGAGGTGTCCTCGTGGGCACTTCGACAGGCTCAGTGACCGGGGGAGGTCTGCTCAGTGACCGGGGGAGGTCTGCTCAGTGACCGGGGGAGGTCTGCTCAGTGACAGGGGGAGGTCCGTCCGGAACAACTCCGGTCCGTGAGCTTGTCGACGGGCGTGAGCGCGCGTCAGCTCACCAGGACGACTTGCCTCCGCCTGCGACGACCGCGCTGGGCCGCTGCACCTCGGCGAGACGGGAGGTCCGGAGCGGCGTCGTCTCCCACCAGGCGTCGAAGGTGCCGGACGCCGGGTCGATCTCGAGGTGCATGCGGTGGGGTGTCTCGATGAAGATCGCGTCGACGCGGAGGACCCGCGCTCCGTCCTCGCCGCCCGTGCCCCAGGCGGCACTCGCCGTGATCGGTCCATGCGTCCGCCACGCGCCGACACCGGGGACGAGCTCCACCCGGTCGTCGCCCTCGTGCACGACCAGCACGGTGTCGTCACCCTCGCCCGCCGTCACCTCGAGCGCCGTCAGCTGCGCCAGGCCGGTGTCGGCGGCGGCCGCGAACGTCCGTCCGACGAGTTCGCGCAGTGACGAAGCCGCGCCGGTCTCGTCCGAGGCGTCGAGCGGCGGCAGGGCGAGCCCCGCCAGGCGTGCGAGCAGCGACTGATCGGCGTCCGAGGTCGGACTGCGGTCTGCGTCGCTGCGCTCGGCGGTCCCGAAGGCCGGCAGCAGGTGCTCCCACGCGGCGTTCAGCACGGCCTGCATGTCGAGACTCTGCCCCGTGATCGCCAGGACGACGTCGTGCTCCGGCAGGACGACGCAGTACTGACCGTAGGCGCCGTCGCCACGGAACCCGTGCCGGGCCATCCAGAACTGGAACCCGTACCCCTGCGCCCAGTCCGACTCCGGGTCGTCGCCGTTCGCGATGTGCGATCGCGTCGCCTCGACGACCCATGCGGCTGGCAGCAGCTGCCGACCCTCCCAGGCGCCGCCCTGCAGGTAGAGCTGACCGAGCGCGGCGATCGCCTCCGTCGTGGCGTGCAGGCCGCTGTACCCGAGCTCGAAGCCCTCGTCGTCCTGCTGCCAGTCGAACTCGCCGATACCCAGCGGCTCGAGCAACCGCGGTCGCAGGTAGTCGGTGAGGGTCCCGCCCGTGACGCGCTGGACGATCGCCGCGGCCGTGTACGTGCAGGGCTGGTTGTACGCGAAGACGGTCCCCGGGTCCTCGTCGGGCGGGAGGAGCAGGAACCCGCGGACGAGGTTCGTCGGGTCGATCGCAGCGGCCCGCATGATCGTCTCCTCGCGGTGGCCGCTCGCCATCGCGAGCACGTGTCGCACGCGCATGGCGCGGCTGCGGGGGTCGGTGATCTCGGCGTCGAGCTCCGGGAAGTGGCTGATGATCGTGTCGTCGAGTCCGAGCAGGCTCTCCTCGACGGCGAGGCCGACGGCGGTCGAGGTGAAGCTCTTGCTCAGCGAGTACAGCAGGTGCACCCGATCAGCCGAGTACGGCGCCCACCAGCCCTCGGCGACGACGTTCCCGCCGCGCAGGAGCATCAGGCTGTGCGGTTCGACGTTCGGCGTGTGCTCGAGGGCCGTGATGAACGCCTCGATCCCGGCGGCGTCGACGTGCTGGGCGGACGGAGTGCTTCGCTGCAGGCTCATCCCTCCATGCTGCCATCTGCCGGCGGTGGGATCGACCCGACGCTCAGTCCTGGTCGGCGTCGAGCTGGTCTCGGAGTCCCTGGTTGATGTCCTCGAGATCGAGCACGCGAGCGATGCCGGCGAGGTTGACGCCGTCGTCGCGGAGGTCGGTGACGCGCTTGAGTCGCTCGATGTCGTCCTCACTGTAGCGACGGGTGCCTCCCTCGGTCCGGGACGGGGTGAGGAGGCCTTTGCTCTCGAAGAGCCGCAGGGACGCCTCCGGGACGCCGGCGAGCTGGGCTGCGACGGCGATGCCGTACACGGGTGTCGCGCCGTCACGATCGGCCATGCTTGAGGTTTCCTTTGAACGGGTTGCAATGGATCAGGTTTCGGATGTATAAAAAATCTACACCACGAAGTGCAGATCTGAACCACCGGATCTGTGGCTTCCGGGCACTGACAATCGATGAGCCCGATCCGTCATCGGGCGACAGGGAAGGAGAACACCCATGGCAATGACCCTCGATCCCATCAGCCAGCTCGACCGCTTCGCGGCCTCCGTACTGGACTCCGTGCGCGCACCCCGGCCCATGCCGGTGGACCTCTTCCGTGACGGCGACCGGTACATGATGGTCGCCGACCTCCCCGGCATCGACCCCGGATCCATCGACGTCGACGTCGACGGAGGTCAGCTGACCATCCGTGCCCAGCGCACGGCCGACAGCCGTGAGGGTGTCCGCTGGCTCGCACGCGAGCGCGGTGGCGGCCACTTCCTGCGGCAGTTCACCCTCGGCGAGGGAGTCGACCTCGACGGCATCACCGCGTCCTACGACAGCGGTGTGCTCTCCGTGATCATCCCGGTGAGCGAGCGTGCGAAGCCGCGGAAGATCACCGTCGACTCCACGACCGACCACCCGCAGTCGATCAACGCCTGACCCGGGATCGACACTGAGCCGGGATCGACACCCGTCCGGATCGAACGAACCGAACGCCCCGCCCACGATCCGTGGGTGGGGCGTTCGCCCGTGTGCGACCGGCGGTCGGCATACTGGGGGCATGTCCCGCGTCCAACGGATCCTCGTAGCGTCAGCCCTGCTCGTGATCGCCGCACTCGGCCTGTTGGTCGCGGCGACGCAGACCACGATGATCTGGTACCAGGCGCCGGGTGCCGACGGCATCGCGACGGAACAGGTCGCGGTGTTCGAGCCGGCGGTGGTCGGCACTGTGGTCGCCGCGGTGGCGGTGCTCGCGCTCCTGGCGCACCTGGTCCTCGTGATCCGACGCGCGGTGCCTCGGATGCAGTGGGTCGTCGCCATCGCGCTGACCGTGGTGACCGTGATCGCCGCGGTCCTCGTGTCCATCGCGGACCGGCCGGTGTTCTAGCGCACGTCGAGCTCAGCCGAGCAGCTCGGCCAACAAGGCCCGAGTCGTCTCCTCGCTCGCCCCGGGGGCCTGCAGGCGCACCCAGTCGTCGCCACGTCGAGCGTGCGCCGAGTGCTCGCTCCCAGCCGCATCCACGGCGCCGACCGGACTGTCCTCGCGAAGCACCCACGCGCCTCCGGGGAGCACCGTGAACCGGACGAGCTCGCGGGAGTCCGCGGACAGCAGTCGGCAGTCGAGTCCGCCGACCCGCTGGAGCGAGTCCTGCACGAGGTGGTAGCTCGGTGTCGCGGTGCTCACGTAGCTCGCGCCGGTGGCGGCTGCGCCGAGGTGTGCCGCCGCGGTATCCACCGGCAGCGCCGTGGCGCACGAGCGCGAGGTGGGCGCCGACGACGGGGGTGCGGCGGGCGCCGGAACCGGGGCTGCCGCGAGCGCTGCGCGAGCCAGTTCCTCTGTGCGCGTCCCTGCCGGGTCGTCGACCCCCGCCGCATCGACCTCGATGAACCGCTCGCCGTCGAGGGCGTGGACGGAGCAGGCGCCGTCCGAGCACATCGTCCCGTTGATCTCGCCGACGCTGTCGCTCCAGTCGGTGTGCTCGTACCAGTGGTTGAAGGTGGCCCAGTGGTCGACGCCGTCTCCGACGATTCGGACGGTCAATGAGGTGTCGGCCGCTTCGTCGGCCCAGGCGCAGACGGTCCCGCCGTCCTGCAGGACCGGGGCGTCGTCGACGGTGAGCGGTTGCGGCGCGGCTGCGGCGCCCAGGAAGGATGCGACCTCCGCGTCCGGGACGAGCGCGTCGCAGGCGAGCCCCGGAAAGGTGGACGTCGGCGCGGGTGGGAGCGCCGCCGATGCATTCGGTGGGGATCCGGTCGGAGTCCCGGTGGGCACCCCCGACGGCGGCGCGCTACACGCCGCGAGGACGCCCAGCAGCGCGGCGATCGTGAGGACGCGTGCGCCACGTGCGACCGCGGGCACCGTTCGACTCAGCCCACTGCTCATCGTCGCCGGAACAACCCTCGCTTGCGGCGATGGAACGGCGGGACACTGGTCAGGAGATGCTTCGCGCCAGGCGCCACGTACATGACGTCGATCGGCACGCTCGCCGAGTACGTCGCGAGGGCGCGTGCGAGCGGACCGCTGATCGTCTCACGGGCGGTCGGGGCGCCGACGATGACGAGGAGGTAGCACTCGTCGAACGTGCCGCCCTCCTGCGGGGTGACCTTCCAGCCCAGCACCGCTTCGTCGACCTCGCCGTACTCGGCGAGGACCGCGGTCAGGGTCTCGGTCATCCCTGGTGGGATGCGAGCCGGCTGTCCCACCATGACCTCGGTCTCGCGCTCGACCACGCGTGGTGTGAGCACCGCCTCGCCGTCGAGCAGCTGGGCGACTTCGCCGGGGAGGAACTCCTTGCCGTGCGTGGAGTGCGGGTTCAGGACCAGCCTCGCGCCTCGGGTCATCTGCCACAGGACGCGGCAAGGGAGGGCGAGGAGGTGCTGTTCGAACGACGGGACGACCTGGAGTGTCTCCTGGAAGCGCGCCTTCGAGGTGTAGAACGGCTGCACCGAGCTGCCGTCCGAGTCGAGGAGGTCAGCCAGGGTCGCCATGCCGTCGTCGGTCACGGTCCCTGCCACGATCACGGTGCTCTCGAGGAGCGCCGTCAGGAACGCGGGGGCGTTCGAGCGGTCGTTCGCGGCTGCGGCGAGGAGGGCTTCGATGTCGGGAGCGTCGGGTGCGTCGTCGGCGGCAGGCATGCCAGCAGCGTATCCCGGCCGTGTGGGAAGGTGCGCGTGCTCAGCAGCAGTCGCAGGTGTCCGTGTTCTCCGAGGTGAGCGATGAGACCGGCCGCTTGCACGCGTCTCCACGCCAGGCTTCGACGCCCTCACGGACCGCGAAGCCGGCGATGACGAGGGCGGCGACGCCGTCCGCCCAAGCCCAGCCGAGGGTGCTGTTGAGGACCAGCCCGATGAGGACCGCGGCCGACAGGTAGGAGCAGATGAGCGTCTGCTTCGAGTCGGCGACGGCGGAGGCGGAGCCGAGTTCCTTGCCGGTCCGGCGCTCGAGCAGCGAGAACGCCGGCATGATCACGACGCTGACCGCCGCGAGGACGATGCCGACGGTCGAGTGCTGGACTTCGGCGAACCCGAGCAGCGAGCGGGCGGCGTCGACGCTCACGAACGCGGCGAGGCCGAAGAACGACAGGGCGATCACCCGGAGCGCGACCCGTTCCCGACGATGGGGATCGGGGCTCGAGAACTGCCAGGCGACCGCGGCGGCGGACAGGACCTCGACGATCGAGTCGAGACCGAAGCCGACGAGGGCTGCCGATGAGGCGACGGTCCCGGCCGACAGGGCGACGATGGCCTCGACGACGTTGTAGGCGATGGTCGCCGCGACGATCCAGCGGATCCGGCGCTGCAGCGTCGCGCGTCTGGCGGGGCTCAGCTGGGCGCGGAGACGAGGGCTCGGCAGGCCGACGGTGCTCATGCGCAGGTGCAGCTCTCACCCGAGCAGCAGGCGGGATCGACGATCAGGACGAGCCGGAGGAGGTCGTCGAGCGCCGGCGCCAGGTGGCTGTCCGCCAGGCGGTACCAGGTGTTGCGTCCTTCCTTGACGCCTTCGACGAGGCCGCAGCCGCGGAGACAGGCGAGCTGGTTCGACATGACCTGTCGGGAGACGCCGAGTGCGTCCGCGAGATCGGAGGGGAAGGCCGGTGCCTCGCGCAGGGTCAGGAGGATCCGGGCCCGGGTCTCGTCCGACAGGGCGTGCCCCAGCCTCGCGAGCGCGGCGGTGTGCGTCAGGGTCGCGGTCGGTGTCATGGTGTCGGTCACGCGAACGACAGTACACGAAACGCTGTATCGAGCAAGTCTCGCGGTCGCCCGAACAGCCGCGTTAGGTGAGGCGAAACGCTGGCAATCGGGCGTCTCGGCTTGCTGCCGCCGCACGGCGCTGGCAACGTTGACGGGTCCTCGCGGCATGGCGCCCGAACGCATCTCCGCGTCCAGGACGCATCACAGGAAGACCTCGCGACATGACGTTCTGGCCGCTGCTCCTCATCGCGCTCGGCGTATCCGCCGACGCCTTCGCCGTCGCCCTCACCAAGGGCCTGCACATGCGGCGGTTCAACGTGCGTCACGCGCTCGTGATCGCCGGCACCTTCGGACTCTTCCAAGCGGTCATGCCGCTCATCGGCTGGTTCCTCGGCACGCAGTTCGCGCGGTACATCACGGAGGTCGACCACTGGGTCGCCTTCGGCCTGCTCGCCCTCGTGGGCGGCAAGATGCTCTGGGAGGCGTTCTCGAGCCACGAGGACACCGAGGTCGACTCCGACCGCATCGACGTCCGGCGACTCCTCATCCTCGCGCTCGCCACGAGCATCGACGCGCTCGCCATCGGCATCACGCTCGCGTTCCTGCCCGGTTCGATCCTCGAAGCCGTCGTCCTCATCGGACTGACGACGTTCGTGCTCGCCTTCCTGGGCGTCTTCATCGGCCGTCGCGTCGGTCAGCGCTTCGGCAAGCCGGCGGAGATCGCCGGTGGAGTCATCCTGATCCTCATCGGTGTCAAGATCCTCATCGACCACCTCACCGGCTAGTCGGAGGTCACCGCTTCCGGGTGAAGATCGCGCCGGTCGACACGTCCTCACCGAGCGCCTCGAGGCTCCGCCCACGCGTCTCGGGTACCTGGGTGGCGACGAACAGGAGCGCGAGTGCGCCGACACCCGCGAACAGGAAGAAGGTCCCGGTGATGCCGAGGCCGTCGACCAGGGACGGGAAGTACAGCGCCAGGAACCCGTTTGCGACCCAGAGCATGAAGATCGAGACACCCATGCCGAGGCCGCGCATCTGGAGTGGGAAGACCTCGGCGAGGTACACCCAGACCGCCACGTTGAGGAACGTCTGCATGGAGCCGACGAACACGACCACGAGGAACAGGATGACCCAGGGACGCATCGGGTCGCCCGGCTCGAGCACCATCGAGGAGAAGCCGATGAGTAGATGGCACGCGGTCGTGAGCGAGAAGCCGATGACGAACGTCTTCCGTCGGTCGAGTCGGTCCATGTAGGTGAGGGCGATGAAGCCCCCGACGACGGCGATGATCCCGGGCGCGATGTTGGCGATGAGCGCGGCGCTCTCGTCGAAGCCCGACTCCACGAGCACGGTCTGCCCGTAATACATGATCGAGTTGATCCCCGTGAGCTGCTGGGCGATCCCGACGCCGACACCGACGAGCAGGATGCGCACGAGCCACGGGTTGCGGAGGACGGCCCCGAGCCCGATCCGGTGTTGGTCGCGCTGCGCGGTGATGGACGCCTCCACCTCCGCGAGTTCGGCGACGGCGCGGTCGTCGGAGCGGACGGTCCGCAGGACGTCCAGGGCGTCCTCGCGGCGACCGTGGTCGACGAGCCACCGCGGTGACTCGGGCATCCGCAGCATGCCGACGAACAGCGCGACCGCCGGGAGGGCGCAGACGGCGAACATGATGCGCCACACGCTCGTGTGCTCGCTGAACACGGTGCCGATGACCGCGTTGATCACGAACGCCGACAACTGTCCGAGGACGATCGCGACCTCGTTCCGGCCGGTGATCGACCCGCGGATCTCGTACGGAGCGAGCTCCGCCAGGTAGACCGGGACGACGGCGGAGGCACCGCCGACGGCCAGTCCGAGGAGGACGCGGCCGGCGACGAGGAGCTCGACGTTCGGTGAGCAGACGACGACCAGCGTGCCGACGAAGAAGAGGACGGCCAGCACGATGATGCTCCGACGTCGGCCCCAGGCGTCCGACACCCGCCCGCCGAGCAGCGCACCGACGGCGGCCGCGAAGACGAGCGAGCTCGTGACGACACCCTCGGTGATGGGCGTGAGCCCGAGTTCCGCGGTCATCGGACGCAGCGCCCCGTTGATCACGCCGGTGTCGTAGCCGAAGAGCAGGCCGCCGAAACAGGCGACGATCGAGATCAGGCCGAGGTGGCGGCGGTGCGGCCCGGGCGTGAGGGCCGGCAGCGTGCTCGCCGACTGTCGGGCTGTGGGGGATCCGGCCATCGTGCTTCCTCGTCTGCTGGGTCCCGGTGCCGAGCGGCGACGTGGACACGACGACAGTACCGGCTCCGCGCGGTTGCGGGGCGGGCCGTGGCCTCGCCCCGCAACCACACCGACGCCAGGCTGAGGGAGCTGCATCGGTACAGACGGTTCGGGTCTCGTCTACCCGGACGAGGGTACGGTCGAGAGCGATCCGCCGTTCGCGCTTGAGGATGTCCGTCGGCTGTCGTATCCTCTGCGCTCGGCGTTCCTCTGCTCCCTGAGCGACCGGTTCAGTCGTCGGTGCCCGGCCGGAGCAGGCCGCTCTCGTACGCGAGGATGACGAGCTGGGCGCGGTCGTGGGCGGCGACCTTCGTCATGATGCGGTTCACGTGGGTCTTCGAGGTGTGCGGTGAGATGACGAGGTCGTCGGCGATCTGCTGGTTGGATCGGCCGCGGGCCACGAGGAGCAGCACTTCCAGTTCCCGCTCGGTGAGCAGCGCCAGCTCGGTGGGGACCGGGCGCGGGCTCGTCGGTTCGTCCGCAGCGACGACGTACCTGGTGATGAGACTCCGGGTCGCCGCGGGGGACAGGAGCGCGTCTCCGGCGTGCACCGCGCGCACGGCGCGGACGATCTCCTCGGGCTCCGAGCCCTTGCCGATGAACCCGCTCGCGCCGGCGCGCAGAGTCGCGATGAGGTTCTCGTCCTCCTCGAACGTGGTGAGGATGAGGACCCGGGTGTCCGCGAGCTCGGGGTCGGCGCACATCGCGGTGGTCGCGCCGATGCCGTCGAGGACGGGCATGCGGATGTCCATGAGCACGACGTCCGGTCGCAACTCGCGGGCGAGAGACACCGCCTGTGCGCCGTCCACGGCTTCGCCCACGACCTCGAGGTCGGGCTCGGAGGAGAGGATGTCGGCGACTGCCTGGCGGATGAGCGACTGGTCGTCGACGACGAGCACGGTGGTCATGCGGGGGACTCCTCGGGGTGTGTCGGGGCCGGGTGTGTCGGACCGGGGTGCGTCGGCTCGCCGGTCGGGAGGCTCGCGGACAGCCGCCAGCCACCCGGGGTCGCGCCGACGTCGACGGCACCGCGGACGGCGGCGACGCGCTCGTGGATGCCGAGGAGTCCGTGCCCGGTGGTCGGCGCCGCGTCGGCCTGCTCGGGCGGGACGCCGGGTGCCGTCGGATTGCTCACGCTGACGACGATCCTCCCGTCGCCGCCCTCCACGAGCACGTGCGCGCGACGCTCAGGACCGTGCTTCAGTGCGTTCGTCAGCCCCTCCTGGACGACGCGGTAGGCGACCGTGTCCGTGGCGGTCGACAGCTCCGGTGCGTCGGGGTCGATCCGTGTCGTGATGTCGAGGCCTGCGGTGGTGAACTCGGCGATCAACGCGTCGAGTCGGTCGAGTCCCGGCTGCGGCAGCGTTCCACGGGGGCCTGCGCCAGCGTCCCCGCCATCGCTCCGCAGGACCTCGAGCAGGTCACCGATCTCGCCGAGCACCGTCCGTGACGCCCGGCGGATCGAGACGAGCGCCTCCTTCGCCTTCTCCGGCCGCGACTCCAGGGAGCTCGAAGCCACCCCGGCGTTCAGGCTGATCACCGAGATCTGATGGGCGACGGTGTCGTGGAGGTCGCGTGCGATCCGGAGACGCTCCTCGGTCACCCGACGCCTCGCCTCGGCCTCGCGGGTCTGTTCGGCCCGCTCCGCGCGTTCGGTGATCGCCAGGATGTACGCGCGGCGCGAGCGCGTCCCGTCGCCGGCTGCGGCGGCGAACGCGATCATCACCGCGAACTGGACCGTCCGCGGATCGAAGCTGCCGATCGACGCCAGCAGGCTGAGGAGGGCGACGGCGACCATCGTCGCGACGGCCGTGATCAGGGTCGTCCGACGTGCGGAGCGCACGGCCACCCCGAACATCGCGATCGCGGCCGCGATCACGACACCGGGAGCGAGGGTCCCCGTGATCGCCGCCGCACCGTAACAGGCGATGACGGCAGCGAGCACCGGGATGGGCCAACGTCGGCGGAGCGGGAGCAGGAGTGCCGGCGCGACGACCAGGGCGACGACGAGCGGGCTGCCCGGCCGGAACTCCGCATTGGGGAAGGGGATGAACGCCGAGGCGATGATGAGGACCGCGGCGACCACGTCGTGCACCCACGCCGGAGGTCTTCGACGCGGATCGCGCACCCGGTGATCCTGCGTCGCGGAGGTCATGGGCCCAGTCTGCCGGGAACCGGCGCCGGGCGACTCCTCCGCACGTGGCATTCCGCGGTACCACGGACGCGGTACACGGGTGTCCGCCGGTGGGGGACGCGCCGGACGGGCGACGCCGCGAGTCTGGAGTGGAGCCGGAGCACCCGGCCCCAGACGAGGAGACACCATGCAGAGCACCACAGCGCCGCCGATCATCTCGGTCCGGGACGTCCGGCGTTCCTACGGTCGCGGTCAGAACCGGTTCGACGCGCTGAAGGGGGTGAGCTTCGACATCCACGCCGGCGAGAGCGTCGCGATCGTCGGGAAGAGCGGCTCCGGCAAGTCCACGCTCATGCACGTGCTCGCGCTCCTCGACGCACCGAGTTCCGGCACCGTCGAGCTCGAGGGCGTCGACACGAGCACCCTCCGCGGTCGCCGCCTCAACACGACCAGGAACAAGACCTTCGGGTTCGTGTTCCAACAGTTCTTCCTCACCGCCAACGCGACGGTGCTCGAGAACGTCCTGCTCCCGATGAAGATCGCCGGCGTCCGCCGTGGTGACCGACGTCGCCGGGCGCTCGCCGCACTCGCGCAGCTCCAGCTCGAGGACAAGGCGCGGAACCGGGCGGTGAACCTCTCCGGCGGGCAGAAGCAGCGGACGGTGATCGCCCGCGCGCTCGTCAACAACCCGCGGATCATCTTCGCCGACGAGCCGACCGGCAACCTCGACACGGCGACCGGCGCAGTCGTGGAGGACATCCTCTTCTCCCTCAATCGGGAGAGCGGCATCACCCTCATCGTCGTCACCCACGACGAGGAGCTGGCGGCACGCTGCGATCGGCGGATCCTCATCCGCGACGGACTGCTCGTCGAGGACGCGGCGGTGGCCGCATGAGAACCGTCGACCTCATCGGGACCGCCGTCGCGAACACGTTCCGGTCCAAGACCCGCACCATCCTGACCATCCTGGCGATCTTCGTCGGGGCGTTCACGCTCACGCTCACCAACGGGCTCGGCACGGGCATCAACGCCTACATCGACGACACGGTGTCGAGCGTCGGCGCGTCCGACACGATGACCGTCACCAAGACGTCCGACACCGCAGGCGGGTTGGGTGCGGCGACGAGCGGGCCGAAGGAGTACGACCCGGACGCGGTCGCCGCCACCGGTGCCGGCGCGCCGGGATCGACCGTCGTCGCCCTGACACCGACCGACCTCGACGAGCTCGGCAGGATCGACGGCGTCCTCGACGTCCAGGCCGTGAAGTCGATCTCGACCGACTACATCGAGGCGGGCGGCGGCACGAAGTACGTCGTCGGTGTCGGTGGACTCATCTCCGGGCAGAGCGTCACGCTGGTGGACGGTGCACAGCCTGACGACGACACCGACACGCTCCAGCTCGTGCTCCCCACGTCCTATGTGGAGCCGCTCGGCTTCGGCAGCGACGCGGACGCGGTCGGGCAGACGGTCACCGTCGCGATCACGGATGCGCAGCGCACGCAGCACACCGTGGACGCGACCGTCGTCGGAGTCGCCGAGGAGAGCCTCGCTTCGCCCACCGGTGCATCGATCGTGCCGAACGCCGCGCTCACCGACCTCCTCTACGAGACCCAGAACATCGGCGTCCCGTCCGACCAGGTCGAGCGGTACGCGCAGGCGTCCATCCGGTTCGGCGCGGACGCCACCGACGAGCAGGTCACGGCGTTGAAGGACCGACTGGCCGACGCGGGCTACACCGGCACGACCGTCGCGGACCAGCTCGGCACCATCAAGACGGTGATCGACGGGATCGTCCTCGTCCTCAACGCCTTCGCGATCATCGCCCTCCTCGCGGCCAGTTTCGGGATCGTCAACACGCTGCTCATGTCCGTGCAGGAGCGCACCCGCGAGATCGGTCTGATGAAGGCCATGGGGATGGGCAGCGGCAAGGTCTTCGGGTTGTTCAGCATCGAGGCCGCGTTCATCGGCTTCCTCGGCAGCGCGATCGGCGTCGGCATCGCGGTGCTCGCCGGCACCGGCATCAGTGCAGCGCTGTCCGGATCGCTCCTCGCCGACCTGCCGGGTCTCGACCTCATCGCGTTCGACCCGGTGTCGCTCGGGATCATCGTCCTGGTCGTCATGGTGATCGCGTTCCTCGCCGGCACCCTGCCCGCCGCCCGTGCCGCCAAGGCCGATCCGGTGGAGTCGCTCCGCTACGAGTGAGGTGCAGTGGTCGGGAATGCCGGGTGGCGGCTGTGGGGCGTGGCGGAAGCGACGCCCCACAGCCGCGCCGGCGCCAGGTTGAGGAGCAGCGCCGGCGCAGACGCTCAGGTCGCGTCTGCAGCGTCCACGTTACGACGAGCGGCCGTCCCGTCGTCGGAGCTTGAGGCTCCGCGCCCTCTTTTTCTCCGCTTCGCGCTGTGGTTGTCAGTGCGGGTCGTCGGTTTCATCGCGCTGCTCCCGTCGGTCTCTTCCGGACACTACTCCGGAACCCATATCGTCGACATCATGCGTGTGTTGCAGCGGGCGGGACTGCCGCTTCTCGTGTCCGGAACGATCGTGCTCGCGCTGTCGGCGTGCACTGGTGGGAGTGGGCCTGGAGGCGGCTCCGCCGGGAGTGCGTCGCCCGCTGCGTCGGTGCCGGCGGAGACGTCGAGCGGGGGCTCGGGAGACGGATCGTCCCTGCAGGTCGACTGCGCGGCGGTGGAAGCGGCCGTCGCGCCGTACATCGACGGGCTCGTCACGCGGGAGGACAACGGGGCGGACGAGTACGGGACCGTCTGCGGCTGGGAGGCGCCGGAGGGGACGATCGATGCGGCGGACATCCGCTCGGTGGAGATCGTCGTCTCGCCCGAGTCGAGCGAGGCACTGTCGGCCGACGAGCTCGCCGCCGCCGGGCTCACGCCGATCCCGGATGCGACCATCGAGGCTGCCGGAGGGATCGCTTACAGCGCGACGGTCGAGACCGGTGTCGCCGCGGTGATCGTCACGACGGTGGTGCTGCCGGAGACGGAGGTATCCGTCACCGGTGGGCAGTGGGCCGGTCATCCGTCGCTCGACGGGCCGGCCGCGGTCGAGGTCGTGAAGGCGCTCATGGGCCGGTGAGTGGACTGGGAGCCGCGGACCCCTCCGGTCCCTGAGCAACCCCCTCCGGTCCGGTCCCCGAGCAACCCTCCCCGGTCCCTGAGCCTGTCGAAGGGTACTCGGAGGCACTTCGACAAGCTCAGTGACCGGAAGAGGTGCACCCGCATCCACTCCGGTCTCCGAGCAGCCCCCTCCGGTCCCTGAGCCTGTCGAAGCGCGCACGAGGAAGCGTCCAAGACCAGCGGCACCCGCACTCACTCCGGTCTCCGAGCAGCCCCCTCCGGTCCCTGAGCTTGTCGAAGGGCACACGAGGGACCTCCCGCTCCGGTGATCTTCTCCCGGTCCCTGAGCCTGTCGAAGGGCCCACGAGGACACTTCCACACTCGGCTCGACTCAGCATCTGGAATGTCAGTGGTTCATGGTGGACTGGAGTCATGACCGAGACCACCCTCACCGCGATCCGCGCGAGCGACGAGTACGCCGCGCGCCTCGCGGAGTTCTCGGACCACTACGCGGACATCCAGCGGCGTCGCGCCAACCTGGACGCCGAGGAGGCCCGGCTGCTGGCCCGATCTGCGGCCTACGCGGACGCCTTCGCAGACGTCGCGGTTCCGGCGATCTTCCCGCCGGCTGAACGTCAGGCCCTCTCCCGCCGGTCGACCTGTGCGGCGCTCGCGATGGCGACACGGACGCCGGAACGGGCGGTTCAGCGTGCGACCAACGATGCCGAACTGCTCGTGAACGAAGCGCCGACTGTGCTTGCCTCACTTGAGGCCGGTCGTATCTCCGCCCGGCATGCGCAGACCATCACGGACCAGCTCTGCGACGTCCCGACCGCAGGGCGAGCGGTGTTCCTCGCCGAGGTCCTGCCGGTCGCCGAACAATCCACCAATGCGTACCTCCGGAAGCGTGCCCGCGTTCTGCGCGAGCGCCTCCACCCGGAATCGATCACCGCACGCGCAACCCGTTCGGAGGCTGACCGTCGGGTCGAGTTCGAACCGGCCGCCGACGGCATGGCGTGGGTGCACCTCTTCACCACGGCGCCGATCGCCCAGGGGCTCATCGAGCGGGTCGAAGCCGCCGCGGCCGAGTCACGCCAGGCGGGCGACACCCGCACGTGCGCACAGCTGCAGGCGGACGCGCTCGCGGCCCTCGCCCTCACCGGAGTAACCCCGGAAGACATCATGTCGAGCCCTGTGCTTCCGCACCCGATCGAAGTGCAGGAGCACATCACGCCAACCGTGCAGATCACCGTCCCGGCACTGAGCATGGCCGGCGTCTCCGACGCACCCGGCATGCTCGATGGGTACGGCCCGATCGACCCCGAGACCGCGGCACGCATCGCGGTGAACGCACCCAGCTTCACCCGGGTCCTCGTCCAACCCGAAACCGGCGCGATCCTTTCCGTCGGGCGGAACCAGTACCGCGTTCCGGCCGATCTGCAACGCGCGGTCCGCTTGCGGGACGGCACCTGTCGGGCACCGGGCTGCGGGAGACGAGCCAGAGCCTGCGATCTCGACCATTCGGTCGCGTGGGAGGACGGCGGGGTGACAGATGTCGGCAATCTTGCTTGTTTGTGTCGACATCATCACCGGATGAAGCACCTCCCCGGATGGAACCTCGACCACGGTCCCGGCGGGGTCCTCGACTGGACGACACCTGACGGCAAACACCACCGGACGGAACCAGATCCCGCACCGTTCTAGCCCCCGCAGGTCACTGAGCCTGTCGAAGAGTTCCTCGTGGGCACTTCGACAAGCTCAGTGACCGGGAAAGGTGCGCCCGAACCGTTGAGGGGTCCTCGTGGGCACTTCGACAGGCTCAGTGACCGGGCTGGACTGTGCTCGCAGGCGTTTCGGTCCCTGAGCCTGTCGAAGGGCAGTCGGGTTGCGCTGCCTCAGTGACCGGGAGAGGTGTGCCCGGAACGTTCAGGCGTGCTTGTGGGCACTTCGACAGGCTCAGTGACCGGGAGGGGTGTGCCCGGAACCGGTTCGGTCCCTGAGCTTGTCGAAGGGCACTCGGGTTGCGCTGCCTCAGTGACCGGGGAGAGGTGTGCCCGGAACGTTGAGCCGTGCTCGTGCGCGCTTCGACAAGCTCAGTGATCGGGAGAGGTGTGCCCGGAACCGATTCGGTCCCTGAGCTTGTCGAAGGGCAGGCAGCCCCGGCGTGCTTCCGGGACCACCTCCGCACCCCGCCGGGTAGGCTCCAAACGTGGGCACCGACGAAGACCAGATGCTGTCACTCGTGTACGCGAGCACGGCGACACAGCCGTTCAGCGACGACGACCTCACCGCCCTGCTCGCCGTCTGCCGCGAGAACAACGCCCGCGCACAGCTCACCGGCATGCTCGTCTACCGTGACGGCCGGTTCCTCCAGGTCCTCGAGGGCCCCGAGGCCGCTGTCCGCAAACTGATGGTCACCCTCGCCGCCGATCCCCGTCACACCGGCATCCGCGTGATGTTCGAGGAGCCCATCCGCGAACGCCAGTTCGCCGCCTGGACCATGGGCTTCGAACGCGCCGACACCAGCTCCGCCGCACAGCTCGACGGCTACCGCGACACCTTCGACGACCTCGACCGCGACGACCCGACGGCCACCATGCGCGCCCTGCAGGAACTCGCCCGCTGGTTCCGCAGCCGCGCCACGCGGAGCTGAGCCGCGCTCAAGCCCTCGCTCACACCCGCAGTCAGCCCGCGAGCTTGCCGATCGGGCTGTCGTCGAGGTTCGCGAGCAGCTCGGCGACGTCGCCGTAGACCGCGACAGCACCCGCGTCACGGAGCTCCTGCTCGCCGAACCCACCGCTGCGCACCCCGATGCACTCCACACCGGCCCGCGCAGCCGCCTCGATGTCCCAGACGGCATCGCCGACCATGACCGCTCGCGACGCCGGCACGCCCGCACGATCGAGGGCGACCTCGACGATGTCGGGCTCCGGCTTGGCGGTCTCCACGTCACCGGACGAGGTCGCCGCGAAGATCGCATCGTCGACGTCGAGCAGCTCCCGCAGGATCTCGAGTTCGTTCTCCGGAGCCGAGGTCGCCAGCACGACTGCGATCCCGCGGCCTGCCAACTCGCCGAGCAGCTCGCGCGCACCGCCGATCACCCGCAGCCGGGAGGTGTTCTGGAGGTAGTACTCGCTGTGCAACTCCTTCGCCCGATCGCCGTACTGCTCGACCTCGTCGGACCCGTCGAGGAGCGATTCGAGCAGCTCGCCGCCGTCCTTGCCGATCGAGCGATGGATCCGCCACGCGTCGACCGGCCTGCCGGCATCGGCGAACGCGCGATCCCACGCGTCGACGTGCAGGTAGTTCGAGTCGACGAGCGTCCCGTCGATGTCGAAGAGCACCGCGATGCGGTCGTCGGAGTTCTCGGGGACGGTGGTGTCAGCTGGTTCGGACATGCGTCCAGTCAAACCCGCGAGCCCGCGATTGTGAAGCGGTGGTCATTCGCCGCAGAACGTGCGAGCCCGCGGACGCCGCAGCGCCGCCCGCTACTGGAACCGACTCGTGAGGATCACGGAGCTGGTCGCATCGTCGAGGAGCACCTGCGTCGAGCGGCCGTCCTGCGAGAAGTCGTCGTCGAGAGCGGACGAACGCACGAACGGTCCCGGCGGCAGCGCGTCGTCGAGCCCGGGATCGAGGTCCGGGAGCTCCGCCTCCGCGTCCGAGCCCGCCTCACCGGGTGCGAGCGCCCGCAGTTCCGCGTAGCCGGCCTCATCCAGGACGACGACCGCGTCGATCCAGTACGTGCTCGGGCCCGGAACCCGCTCGTCGCCCATGGTCCCCGACATCCAGGTCGCCGAGAGCGCGGTGGCGAGCTGGGGGAAGCGGTCGGTGAGCGGGCCGAGCTCGTGCCGGATCTCACCGGTGCCCGAGCGGGTGGCGGAGTCCGATACCGATGCGGATGCCGCCGTCGTCCGGTCCGGCGACGGTGACGACGCGCAGCCGGCGAGCAAACCGGCGACCACGACGACCACCGTGGCCACGACGGTCGCGCGCGGCGCGAGACGGTGACGTCGATCGTGCATCCGAGCAGTCGTGTCCATGCCAGCAGCCTAGAGGTCGTCGATCACTGTCCGTTCGGCCAGCCCGGGACTGTGCGGCAGGCGGGGGTGCCCGGAGCGGCTTGCGCCGAGGCTGGATCCATGAACCTTTCCACTCATCCCATCGAGGCTCGCGGGCTCCGCAAGACCTTCCACGGTCGCCCGCGCGTCGATGACGTGTCCTTCACCGTCGCCCCCGGCCGGGTCGTCGGACTCCTCGGCCCCAACGGCGCCGGGAAGACCACCACCATCCGCCTGCTGCTGGGACTCGCCCGTCCCGACGCGGGGGACGGCCTCATCCTCGGTCGCCCCTACCGAGAGCTCGATCAGCCGGCGCGCACCGTCGGCGCCGTCCTCGACGCGGGCGGACTCCACCCGGCGCGCACCGGTCGGCAGCACCTGCGCATCGCCGCCGCACGGATCGGGGTCGACGCCTCCCGCATCGACGCGGTCCTCACCGAAGTAGGGATGGCACGCGACGCCGACCGCCCCGCCGGCGGGTACTCGCTCGGGATGCGTCAGCGCATCGCGATCGCCGCAGCCCTCCTCGGCGAGCCGGCCGTGCTCATCCTCGACGAGCCGTCGAACGGCCTGGACCCTGCGGGCATGCAGTGGTTGCGACTCCGGCTGCGTGGGTTCGCCGACGCGGGTGGGACGGTCCTGCTCTCGTCCCACCTCCTGTCCGACGTCCAGGACATCGCAGACGACGTGGTCGTCATCACCGACGGGCGCGTCGTGGCCCAGTCGTCGATGGGTGACATCCTCGCCGCATCGGGCGGTGACCTCGAGGCGTACTACCTCCAGGTCACCGGAACGACCCAGCTCACCGAGAACGGGCAGGTGCGCTGATGTTCCGCGCTGAACTCATCGGTCTCGTCACCACGACCGCGACGAAGGTCACCGCGGCGGTCGCCGTCGTGGGACTCATCGTCACGCAACTCGCCTTCGTCACCCTCATGCCCGCCCTCGCCGACGGCGACATCGGCCCTGGCCTCGACGCCCTCGGGAGCGACTTCCCCGTCCTGGACCTCGCCTCCCGCGCCGTCCAACTCGACGCGCTCAACCCCCTCGGTGCGTCGATGGGCAGCGGCTCCATCGGCGTCGCACTCCTGGCGATCACCCTGCTCGGTGTGCTCGCCGGCACGAGTGACGACCGCTACGGCGGCATCGTCGGTGCCGCCCTCGCCTCGCCGAAGCGGTTCCGCATCGTCGCAGCCAAGGCGGGCGCGGTCGCACTCGTCGGCGCCGCTCTCGGTGTCGTGCTCGCCCTCGTCAGCCTGGTCACGCTCGTGATCACCCTGGGCGCGACCGGGACGCCGTTCGTCCTCGGTCTCCCGGACCTCGCAGCCCGGTTCGGGCTCGGTGTCCTCGCCGTCACCGCCCTGTCGGTCATCGGACTGGCGGTCGGACTCATCGTCCGCACCCAGCTCGCCGGCGTTCTGACGATGATCGCGATCCTCATCCTCGAACCGGTCGTCGTCTCCTCGATCCAGCTGGTCACCGGCGGCACCGTGCCGGCCTGGACCCAGTTCCTGCCCGTCGCCCTCGCCCAGGGCGTCATCCACGGCGGAACGAACGGGCTCGGACCGTCCGTCGTCATCCTCGCCCTCGTGGCCCTCACCGCCGCCCTCACTGCGGCCGCCTCCGCTGCGCTCTCGCGCCGCGACATCTGAAAGGAACCACCCACATGAACGACCAGACCCACACTCAGACCAAGACGCAGCACCAGACCCGTCACCGGACGCTCATCGCCGTCTCGGCCGCCGCCGCGCTGCTCGCCGGAACCGTCTCCCTCAGCGCCTGCTCCAGCGCCACCGAGCAGACCGCCGGTCCCGGCTCCGAATCCGGCCCGCTGCAGGACCGGATGCAGTCGCTCGTCGACGCCGGCTACCCCGCTGCGCTCGCCTCGGTGATCGGACCGGACGGTGAGGCGATCGACGTCGCGGCCGGCATCGGCGACCTCGCGACCGACGAGCCGGCCCCGGTCGACGGCGAGGTGCGGATCGCGAGCAACACGAAGATGTTCGTCTCGACCGTCGTCCTCCAGATCGTCGAGGAGGGGAAGGTCGCGCTCGACGCCCCGATCGACACCTACCTCCCTGGGCTCATCACCGGCGACGGCATCGACGGCACCCGCATCTCGGTCCGTCAGTTGCTCCAGCACACGGCAGGGCTCCCCGAGTACGCCGACCAGATCGCCGCCGACGCGTTCGCGGCACAGGAGCGGTACACCTCGCCCCGCGACATGCTCGACATCGCCCTCGCCAAGCCGGCCGTGTTCGCGCCGGGGGAGCGCTGGGAGTACAGCAACACGAACTACCTCGTGCTGGGGCTCATGGTCGAGAGTGTCACCGACCGGGCGCTCGCCCAGCAGATCGACGAGCGCATCGTCAAGCCGCTCGACCTCGAGCACACGTACTTCCCGGCGCCGGGCGAACGCGAGCTGCGCGGTGAGCACCCGCACGGGTACCACGCGAAGACCGTCGGCGACCTCCTGGACATCACGGCCCTCGACACCTCGTTCGCCTGGTCCGCCGGTGCGCTCGTCTCGACGCCGCATGAGCTCAACGTCTTCATGAAGGCACTGCTCGACGGCGAACTCCTGAACGAGGAGACCCTCGCCGAGATGCGGACCACGGTTCCGGCCGGCGACGAGTTGTGGCCGGGAGCGGGCTACGGGCTCGGCCTGCAGAGCTACCCGCTGAGCTGCGGCGGTGTGGCGTGGGGCCATGGCGGCGACATCCCCGGAACCCAGACGCGCAACGCGGTCGGTCCCGACGGCACGGCCGTCACCATCGCCGTCACCTCGCTGCCGTGGGCGGTCGTCTCGCCCGACGACAACGAGCGGTTGATGAAGCAGTACCGGATCGTCGTCGACGCCCTCGACGCGACCCTCTGCGAGCGATGATCACTTCCCACCGGACGCCGAGCGCCGACCCCAACCGCTGTCTCTTATACACATCTGACGCTGCCGACGACAATTA
>NZ_JBNBBL010000008.1:0-212003 GCF_050031945.1 Plantibacter sp. 2H11-2
GACGGTTGTTCGTAGGCCCTTCGACAGGCTCAGGGACCGGGATGGCCGGGTTGTCGAATACGGCGTCGTTCACCGAGCTTGTCGACGGGTGGTGGTTCCCGTCTCGGTCCCTGAGCTTGTCGAAGGGCAGGTATGACGGTTCGTCGTGGGCCCTTCGACAGGCTCAGGGACCGGGGTGGCCGGGTTGTCGAATACAGCGTCGGTCGCTGAGCGTGTCCGAGGCAGGGTGGTTCCCGTGTCGGTCCTTGAGCTTGTCGAAGGGCAGGCGTGTGCGGAGGCGCGCGGATGCCCTTGGTTCAGGCGGCGAGGTGGATGCGTCCGCCTCGGATGGGGGTTTGGTGGCGGTCGATGTGGCTGGGTGGGATGAACCAGGGGATGCCGTTTTGGATGGTGATGGTCCAGTGGTCGTCGTGGATGCGGTGGTGGTGGAAGGGGCAGAGGAGTATGCCGTTGTCGAGGTTGGTGGGTCCGCCTTGTGACCACCAGGTGATGTGGTGGGCTTCGGTGAAGGATGGTGGGTGGGTGCAGCCGGTCCAGGCGCAGCCGCCGTCGCGTTCGGCGAGGGCGAGTTTTTGTCCGCGGGTGAAGAGTCGGGTGCTGGTGCCGAGGTCGAGGACTTGGGATGGTCCGTTGAGGATCATGGGGATGAGGTTGGCGTCGGCGGCGAGGCGGCGGAGGGCGCCGGGGCCGATGGGTTCGTCGATGCCGTCGATGGTGGCAGCACCGAGGCCGGTTTCGAGGGTGTCGTGGTCGGTGCGGATGATGACGGTGACGGGGGTGAGTTCGGTGGCGGCGCTGCTGCAGCCGGCCAGGTGTCGGAAGGTCTCGGTGAGGGCGATGGCGCGTCGCCGGTCGGTGGGGATGAGCGTGGGTCCGTCGGGCATGGGGTGACCGGATCCGTCGGGTTGGTCGGCAGGGTCGGGGTGGATGAAGTGGGGTTTGCGGTGGGTGGCGCCGATGAGGGCGTCGAGGCCGGCGCGGATGAAGGCGGCGCTTTCGGGGGCGAGTTCGGCGCGGAGGAGGGTCATGCCGGTGGGGAGTTCGTGGATGGTGCAGCGTTCTGCTCGGCGGAGGAGTTCGTCGCGGGGTTCGCGGCCGTCTTGGTCGAGGCGGGTGCGGACGAGTTTCGCGATGCGGGTGACGTCTTGCAGGGGTGCGTGGGCGGCGTGCTCGATGGCGATGACCGATGCCGCCTGCAGTTCGACCCTGGTGCAGATGCGGCCCGCGTTGCGGAGCTCGCGGACGATGACCGCGGCTCCGTCGACGCTCAGGGGTGCTCTGGGTGTGCCGCCATCGCTTGACGGGTGGGTGTCATCCGGGACTGCGTCGGTGTTCGATGACTCGGGACTGGCGGCCGGTTCGAGGGCGGCGGCGACCGCGGGGAACGGGCACTCCTCCAACTCGCCGAGCAGCCCGCGCGGCTGCGTGATCGCAGCACCGACCTCCGCGATCGCCGCGCCGCGGGCGCGCGCAACCCGCCACCGCTCGGACACCATGACACCCGGGTTCGCGTAACCCGCAGCGCGCACGAGCGTGCCGTCGCGGCGGGAAGGCGACGGCCGGAGGGCGATCGTGCCGGTGACGCGGGCGGCGAGGACCTCGACCGCGTGCTGCACGGCACCGAGTTCGTCGAGGACCCGGAGGATCGCCTCGTCGTTCATGTTCTCGAGCTGTTCCGCGACACCGGAGCCGGGACGGATCGCGTCGAGCGCGCTCTTCCAGACCGCATCGAACCCGGCCGCGGCGGCGGCGAGTGGGTTCGGTGCGGTGCTGGTCATGGATCCATCCAAACACGGACCACTGACATTCGAACGCGCACCGAATCAGCCTTTGATCTGCGTATTTATCCGACACCTGGCGCCTACTCGGGGTGCCCTTCGACAGGCTCAGGGACCGGCGATGACGCGGTCGTCAAGTCGGTCGAGGTGCTCGCCGATGGTCGCGTTCGGACGGGCGGCCGGACCTCACGCGAAGACGAAGTAGAACGACAGGTGCAGCGTCAGGATGAGGTGCATCGTCGTGAACCGGTAACGGAGCCACGCGAGCAGGAGGCCGAGCGCGAGCATGCTCAGTGCCGGGAACGGGTTCGGCACGAGCCCGAACTTGTCGGGGAGCAGGATGACGTGTCCGAGGGCGAACAGAACGGCGACGACGGGGATGACCATGCGCGACGGCAAGCGCGCGGCGAGATGGCGTTGCAGGAGTCCGAAGGTCAGGTAGTCCTGCCAGAACACCGAGACGGTCATCCAGAAGATGTAGAGCAGCACGGGGAACTCGAGCTCGTAGTGCAACGGCAACGCGAGTGCGAGCACGACCGGGACGATGTACAGGAACCGCTGCCGGGACGGTGCGAAGAGTTCACGGGTGTGGGTGCGCTGCAGGATGGCGATGGCGATCACCAGGAGGCCGGCGATCAGGGACTCGAGGAACACCACGACGGTGTCCTCCTGCACCACGAGACGCACGGGGCCTCGGTCGGTGATACCCGGGGTCAGGCACCACAGGATGAACCACGACACGGCTATCGCGAGCGCGGAGAACAAGCGGACGGATTGGCGAGAGTGGGCGTTTTCGACGGTCGACATAGCAGTCGATATTTTAGCAGTGTTATTTCAGATACAAGACAAGGAAGGGGATCGCAACCGCCCGAGGCGGCGGCGGAGAACGAGCCGTCGTCGCGGGGGAGTCGTCGCGATCGAAGAGTGTCCGGAGGCTCGTCGACAGGCGCCCGGATCGGGGTGCTGCTCAGCCGAGCGAAGCCGGGACGAGTCGGAACCCACCCTCGGCGACCGGCTCGAGCCGGAGTTGGAAGAGGCCGTCGATCACGAGGTCCGCATCGAGTTCGTGCGCCTCGTGCGTCCCCGCGATGCCGACCGTCCAGCAGCCGGCGGCGCGCGCTGCGGCGAGCCCGGCCGGTGCGTCCTCGAACACGACGCACGGCTGCGACTCCATGCCCAGTCGGGTGCGGCCGAGCAGGAACGGTTCGGGGTCCGGCTTGCCCTTCGTGACGTCGTCGAAGGTCACGACGACCTCTGGCCGCACGAGCCCGGCGGCCGCGATGCGGTTGCCGGCGATGAGCCTTGTGCCGCTCGTGACGATCGCCTTCGCGTCGTCACCCAGCGCCGCCAGCGCCTCCGCCGCCCCCGGGAGCGCGATGACGTCGGCGACCTCGTCGGCCTCGATCTCGATGATCCGCGCGAGTGCTCCGGCGACCTGCTCGGGCGGGAAGATCGCGGCGAGCAGCTGGGCAGCGGGCTGGCCGTGTCCCGCGGCGAGCAGGTCGCCCTCGAGGCCGTACTCGCGGGCGAGCTGCGCCCACGACCGGTTCACGGCCGGCGTCGAGTCGATGAGGGTCCCGTCGAGGTCGAAGAGCCCGGCGGCGAAGACCTGGTCGAAGATCGGTGCGGAGGCCTCGATGGTCCGTCCGAGACCGAGCGCGCGCTGGACGGCGGCGAGCTGCTGCGAAGTGGACAACGCGGCTTCGATCGACAGGTGCTCGATGGCGGGTGGAGTGTCGGTCGACGGGTCCACGATGTGCGTGTCCCGCTCGGCACCGCGTTCGGCCCGGCGGGCCGCGAGCGTGGCGGCATCGGCGTGGAGCCAGACGACCTTGGGGACGACCCCGGCCGCCTCGACGAGCGCGTCCCATTCGGCGCCGCCACGGAGCTCTGCGGTGAAGGGGGCGACGAGTACCGCGCCGACATCACTGTCGCGTTGGTCGGCGAGGACCGCTCGGAGGGCCGCGTACCGTGCCGGGCGCATGGTCGGGCGCAGCTTCGCGTCGTTCCAGTGGAGTGGTTCGGCGCCGTCGGGATCGGTCACCGCACCGAGACCGTCGAGCAACGGATTGGTGATGGTGTCGAGGTCGAGGAGCGGGAGTCGGAGGGCCCGGGCGAGCTCACGTCCGAGGGTGGTCTTGCCGCTTCCGGCTGCTCCTGCGACGACGACGATCACGCTGACTCCTCGATGATTCCGGGGTGGCGACCCGCATCCGAGGGGTCTGAACGCCTCTTCGATGCGAGTTCCAAATGAATTTGATCTCTTTCAGACAACGTTGCTTGACAACGTTGTCGGTCTGCGGTCAGTATAGGCGCACGAAGGAACGACGGGGTTCTGCAGCTGCACCACCCCGACCGATGACAACGCTGTCAGGAGGTGGAGCCCATGGGCACCTGCAACCCCGCGATCACCGCGACCAGTCCGATCCGGACACATGCGCACGTCCCGTCGCTCCGGACCGGCTGCGACGTCCGACCCGTTCCGCTTCCCGTCCGGGCGACCCGCTGATGCGGCCGCCCGGGATCAAGGATGTGGCTGCGCAGTCCGGCGTCAGCATCAAGACCGTCTCGCGGGTGGTGAACGGCGAACCGTCCGTGCACCCCGAGACCCGAAGCCGCGTGCTCGAGGCGATCGATCGCCTCGGGTACGTGCCCAACACGGCCGCCCGTTCTCTGAAGTCCGGCACCGGTGGCGCGATCGGCGTCCTCATCGATTCGCTCGCCGACCCGTTCTTCGCCTCGCTCGTGAGCGCCATCGAGGCCCGTGCGCTCAAGGAGGGCCTCAGCGTCCTCGTGGCGAGCACCGGGCTCGACGAGGGGCGCGAGCGCGACCAGCTGACCGGGTTCATCGCCGGCCACCAGGTCGCCGGCGTCATCATCGCCCCGGTCGCCGCGGAGCTGCCCTACCTCGAGGCGTTCCGGAACGTGACGCCAGTCGTGGCCGTCGACCGTCCGCTCGCCGCCTTCGACAGCGTCGTCGTCGACGATTACGCCGCCACCCAGCTCGCGATCCGGCAGTTCGTGGAGCTCGGCCACACCCGCATCGCCTTCTACGACCGGGACGAACGCTTCCTCACCATCCGTCGGCGCTACCAGGGCTACACCGACGTCCTCGCCGAGGCCGGCATCGACCTCGACCCGTCGCTCGTCTCCTGGACCATCGACGGCTCGCTCGATTACGCCGCCGAGACGGAGCGCCTGCTCGGACTCGAGGATCCGCCCACCGCCTTCTTCGCGTCGAACGCGAAGGCGGCGATCGGTCTGACGACCTCCCTGCACCGCATCGGGCGGGAGGGGACGGCGCACATCGCGTTCGGCGACTTCACCCTCGCCGACGTCCTGCGACCGGCCGTCAGCTGCATCAACCAGGACCCGTTCGTCATCGGTACCGCCGCCATCGAGCGACTCCTCGAACTGCGCGAATCACCGGCCGACGAGCCGCGCGAGTGGGTCGTCCCGACCTCGCTGGTGTCGCGTGGTTCCGGGGAGATCCCCGGCCCGGCACAGCGTCACATCGTGGACGCGCGCACCGCGTCCACCACGAGCATGGTCGGAGGACCAGCAGCATGAGCACGACCCAGCCCACGACGCTCGCCCAGCCGACGCGACTCGCGCCGAACCTCATCGAGCACTTCTACCGCGGCGGCGACCGCATCGCCGGCCTGCGCGGCATCGAACAGCAGAGCGAGTTCCAGCCGGAGGAGTGGCTCGGGGCGACCGTGAGCCGCGCCGACCAGGAGCCCGGCGGCGCCATCGGCCTCGCCCGCACCGTCGACGGCGTCCTCCTCCGCGACCTCGTCGCGGCCGACCCCGCGCACTGGACCGGAGCGGGACCGGACCACGGCACCGACGCCGCCGACACCGGCATCCTCGTCAAGCTGCTCGACGCGCGTCAGCGACTCCCCGTCCACGTGCACCCGGACCGGGCGTTCGCCGCCTCCCACCTCGACTGCGCCTACGGCAAGACGGAGGCCTGGTTCATCCTCGACGCCGAGCCCGGTTCGGCCGTCCACCTCGGATGGAGCGAGGACGTCGACCCCGACGAACTCGACCGCCGTCGCGACGCCCAGGACAGCGAGTGGATGCTGTCGCACATGAACCGGATCGTCGTCGAGCGCGGCATGGGCATCCTCGTCCCGGCCGGCACGGCCCACGCGATCGACGGCGGCATCTTCCTCGCGGAGGTGCAGGAACCGACCGACCTCTCCATCCTCCTCGAGTGGTCGGTCACGACCTCGACGCGCGACGAGTCCCACCTCGGCCTCGGATTCGAGACCGTGATGGGCGCGGTGTCGACGACGGCACTCCCGCAGTCCGAGATCGAACACCTCGTCGTGCTGCACGACCTCGACGCCCGGACGGACGCGCCGGTGTCGCTGTTGCCCGCGGCCGCCGACCCGTACTTCCAGCTCTTCGCCGTGGCGCCCGGCACCGATGGCAGCGCACCCGTGGACGCCGGCTTCTCGGTGGCCCTCGCGCTCACCGGCGCAGGCGCACTGGTCTCTGAGACCGGCGCCGAGGCCGTCGAGTTCTCCGCCGGAGAGGTCTTCGCCGTCCCGGCCGGGTTCGGGCCCTGGACCGTCAGCGGCTCGGGCACCGTGCTCGCCGCCGGCCCCGGTGCGGGCTGGCCGGCGACCCTCGCGTCGGGAGGCATCCGATGACGCCACCCCTCGACGCAGGACCCACGATCGCGCAGCAGCTCACCACACACCACCGCCTCGAACAGCGGTACGACAGCCACCACACGCCGGACCCGTCCACCGGGGCCGGCTGGAAAGGAACGAGAACGACATGACGACTCCCGTCTTGGAGGCCAGAGGCCTCACCCGGCAGTTCGGGCACGTCCGCGCCCTCGACGAAGCGGACTTCGAGGTCTACCCCGGCGAGGTCACCGCCCTCATCGGCGACAACGGAGCGGGCAAGTCGACCTTGGTCAAAGCCCTCTCCGGCAACCTCGCGGTCGACAGCGGCGTGATCAAGTTCGAAGGCGAACCGATCACCCTCACCTCGCCCATGCAGTCGAGCGCGCTCGGCATCGAGACGGTCTACCAGGACCTCGCCCTCGCGCCCCACCTCGACCCTGTACAGAACGTCTACCTCGGCCGCGAGATCATGCGGCCCGGCCTCGGCGGGCTGCTCGGCCTCATGAACGTCAAGGAGATGAGCAAGCAGTCGCGGCACGCCTTCGACGAACTCGGCGCGACCGTCCGCTCACTCACCGACCCGGTGGGCGCGATGTCCGGTGGGCAGCGCCAGGCGATCGCCATCGCCCGCGCGGTGCACTGGGCCAACAAGGTCGTCTTCCTCGACGAACCGACGGCCGCCCTCGGCGTCCGCCAGACGAAGAACGTGCTCGAGACGATCCGCCGGGTGCGCGACAAGGGCATCGCGGTCGTCTTCATCAGCCACTCGATGCCGCACGTCATGGAGGTGTCCGACCGCGTGCAGGTGCTGCGGCTCGGCCACCGCGCGGCGACGGTCGACACGAAGGACACGAACATGGAAGAACTCGTCGGTCTCATGACCGGTGCCAGCACGAGGAACGTCGCATGAGCGCGGTGAAGCAGGCCGAGATGGGGCCGGAGACGACCGCCATCGAGACGGCCAAGGATCGGGAGACCCCGATCAGGAAGCTCTTCAAGGCCCAGGCCTTCCAGATCTTCATCGTCCTCCTCGTCGTCATCGCGATCTTCTCCGCGATCGCGCCCGACACCTTCGCGCAGCTGTCCAACCTGCGGCTCGTCGTGCAGAACGCCTCGATCCTCGCGGTGCTCGGCGTCGGCATGACCTACGTCATCATCACCTCCGGCATCGACCTCTCGATCGGATCCGTCCTCGTCTTCTCGGGCGTCGTGTCTGCGACGACGATGCGGGCCATGGGCGGCGACGACTGGGGGACCGCGATCGTCGGCATCATCGTCTCGATCGGCGTCGGCATCCTCTGGGGCACGTTCAACGGCATCCTCATCTCCAAGGCGAAGGTGCCGCCGCTGATCGTCACCCTCGGTAGCCTCGGCATGGCGCTCGGCCTCGCCCAGATCCTCACCGGCGGTGTCGACATCCGCGAGGTGCCGTCGGTCCTCACCGACTCGATCGGGTACGGCAACATCTTCGGCGCGGTTCCGATCATCTCGGTCATCGCCCTCGTCGTCGTCATCATCGGTGCGCTCGTCCTCCACAAGACGAAGTTCGGCCTGTACACCTACGCGGTCGGCTCGAGCGAGGAGGCGGCACGACGCGTCGGCGTGAAGGTCGACCGTCACCTCATCCGCATCTACGCGATCTCCGGAGGCCTCGCGGGTCTCGCCGGCATCCTGTCGCTGTCGCAGTTCGGCACCACCGCGATCGCCGGTCAGTCGCAGACGAACCTGAACGTCATCGCCGCGGTCGTCATCGGTGGCACCTCGCTCTTCGGTGGCTACGGGACGATCTTCGGCACCGTCGTCGGTCTGTTCATCCCCGCCGTCCTCCAGAACGGATTCGTCATCACCGGCGTGCAGCCCTTCTGGCAGCAGGTCGCGGTCGGCGCCGTACTCATCCTGGCCGTCTACGTCGACCAGGTCCGCCGTTCCTCCGCAGCCCGCGGTGGATCCACGAGCTTCTGGCGAGCCCTCGTCAGCAGGAAGAAGAAATAACCCCTTACACAGATCAACACCCCCCGCACCATCCCAGTAGTCCAGCAGTTCAAGAGAAACGGGTAATCACAATGAAGTGGAAGAAGTCAGTTCTCGGAGTCCTCGCGCTCGGCGCGTCGGCAGGCCTCATGCTCACCGGTTGTTCCGGTGGCGCGAGCTCGGGCGGCAGCAGCGCAGGCGCAGGTTCCGACGGCTACAAGATCGCGTTCATCCAGGGCGTCGCAGGCGACGAGTTCTACATCTCCATGCAGTGCGGTATCGAATCGGCGGCGAAGGATGCCGGCGCGACGGTCACGACCCAGGGTCCGGAGAAGTTCGACCCGACGCTGCAGAAGCCGCTCGTCGACTCGGTCGTCGCCTCGAAGCCGGACGCGATCCTCGTCGCTCCGACCGACGTGAAGGCCATGGAGGCACCGCTGAAGGCTGCGGCCGACGCGGGCATCAAGGTCGTCCTCGTCGACACCACCGTCGACGACCCGTCGTTCGCGGTCTCGCAGATCTCGAGCGACAACAAGGGCGGCGGCGCTGCGGCGTTCGACGCGATCAAGGAAGCGCACCCCGAGGGCGGCAAGGTCCTCGTGGTCTCGGTCGACCCCGGCATCTCGACCACGGACGCCCGTGCCGAGGGCTTCCAGGAAGCGGTGAAGGGCGATGACAAGTTCACCGACCTCGGCGTGCAGTACAGCCACAACGAGCCGTCCACGGCTGCCGAGATCGTGACCGCGGCGCTCCAGAAGGACCCCGACATCGTGGGCATCTTCGCAGCGAACCTGTTCGCGGCCGAAGGTTCCGCGACCGGTGTCAAGCAGGCCGGCAAGGAGGACTCGGTCACCATCGTCGGGTTCGACGCGGGTCCCGCCCAGGTCAAGCAGCTGAAGGAGGGCACCGTCCAGGCGCTCGTCGCTCAGGAGCCGGCCACCATCGGCAAGGACGGCGTCGCCCAGGCGATCGCCGCACTGAACGGTGACAAGGTCGAGGCCAAGATCGAGACCGGCTTCACCATCATCACCAAGGACAACGTCGACGGCGACGCGAAGGATGCCGTCTACCAGTCCAAGTGCGGCTAGGCCCTCAGGCCACCCCGCACCACCAGACCGCGACGGCGTCGGAGCTTCGGGCTCCGGCGCCGTCGCGCTGCGTCCGGCAGCTCCGCCTCGACGCCACCCTCCACGGGGTGCGAGAATCGCGACATGACCCAGGTGATCGTCGCGACGACCGCGGTGCGCCGGCTGTCCGACGATGCTCCGGGACGGATCGAGGCCGAGGTCGTCGATGCAGCGGGGCGAGCCCACCGCCTGGTCATCACGGTCCCCGAACGCGCGAGCCGTGCGGCCACCGCGTCGACCGACGTCCCGTTCCGACTCGGGCTCCGGGCCGAGTACGTGCGGATGGAGGGACGGGCCGTGGTGATCCGGTTCGCGGACGGCGTCACCACCACCGAGGGCCTCGGCGGGGTCTGTCTGGACCCGGACATCGTCCACTGGTTGTGAACGACTCGATCGACTGACGGTCGGGTCGGCGACGAGTCCTATGCGACGAGGGTGAGGAGCCGCGCGACCTCGGCGGCGACGGCGTCGCGCGCCGGGCCGAGGTACTTCCGCGGGTCGACGAGTGACGGGTCCGCGTCGAGGCGCTCACGGACGGCTCGGGTGAAGACGCCGTTGATGTGGGTCGAGATGTTGATCTTGCGCATGCCCGCGTCAACCGCCCGCACGAGGTCCTCGTCGCTCACGCCGCTCGAACCGTGCAGGACCAGCGGGACGGGGACGGCTGCAGCGAGTTCCCGGATGAGCCCGAAGTCGAGGGTCGCGCTCCGCGACGTCATCGCGTGCGAGCTGCCGACCGCGACCGCGAGGCCGTCGACGCCGGTGCCCGCGACGAACGCCGCGGCTTCACCGGGGTCGGTCCGGACGCCGGGCGTGTGTGCGCCGCCCTTCCCGCCGATGGCCCCCAGTTCGGCCTCGACCCATACGCCCTGCGCCTGAGCCGCGCGGGCGACCGCTGCGGTGCGCTCTCGGTTCTCCTCGTCGGGGAGGGTCGCTGCATCGAACATGACCGAGGTGAATCCGAGCCGCACCGCCTCCTCGACGAGCGTCTCGTCCTCGGCGTGGTCGAGGTGTACGGCGGTCGCGGTGCCGGTCTCGCGTGTGAGCTCCAGGCTCGCGAGCCCGATCGGCGCGAGGCCGCCGTGGTACTTCGCCGCGTTCTCGGAGACCTGCAGGATGACGCCGCGGCCCGCGAGCTCCGCGCCGCGGAGGATGGCCTCGCCGTGTTCGAGCTGGATGACGTTGAAGGCGAGCACGGCGCGCTGTGCATCGAGGAGCGCGGCGGTGGAGACGAGCGTCATGGTGGTTCCTCTCGGGGTGCACGCGGGACGATCGACCCGGTGGCGGTGGGGATGGTCAGGTGGTGGCCAGCAGCAGCTCTGGACCGCTCTCGGCGAGCGCGTCGACGGTGTCCGGGTCGAGCCCGTCGTCGGTCACGATCTGGTCGAACTCGTCGAGCCCCGCGGCCCGGTGGAACGAGGTGGTGCCGAACTTCGCGGCGGTGACGGCGAGGATGCGTCGTCGGGCGATGCCGAGCATCGCCCGCTTCATCTCGGCCTCCTCGGGCAGGGTCGTCGTGGCGCCCGAGGTGAGCCCCACCCCGTTGGCGCCGAGGACGGCGACGTCTGCGTGGAGCCCCGACAGCCGTTCGACGGTCCACGCGCCGACGGTCGCCTGGGTGACGGCGCGGACCCGCCCGGGCAGGGCGAGCACGGTGAGTCGCGGCCGGCCACCGAGCAGGGCGACGATCGGCAGGCTGTTCGTCACCACGAGAAGTCGGCTGGTGTGGGGGAGGAGCGCGGCGACCTCGAGGGTCATCGCACCGGAGTCGAGGAGGACGACCCCTTCCTCGGGGAGCTGCTCGACGACGAGCCGGGCGACGGCGGCGCGCTCGATGCGCTCGCCCTCGCGGCGTCGTTGGAGGCTGGGCTCGAACGCGGGTCGCCGGGCGAGGACCGCGCCACCGTGGTGGCGGCGGATGAGCCCCTGTCGCTCGAGGACGGCGAGGTCGCGACGGATGGTCTCCGGTGTGACGCCGAGTCGGCTGCTCAGCTCGGCGACCGACAGGGCGCCGTCGCCGTCGCGGGCACCCGCGAGGATCGCGGCGTGACGCTCTGCTGGGTACATGACTGCTCCGTCCGGTCCGGCCAGCGTATCCGAATCTGTCCGATATCCCTTCCGATTCGGTGGGATCGGTGCGAAGATCAACATGATCGGGCGCACCCGACGACGACGATGACGACGAACGGAAGGCCGCCGATGGCTGAGCACGGGCCGCACAGCGCACCCCACGAGTCGGGGTCGCGGTTCCTGCTCGGGATCGACGTCGGGCAGACCGCCGTCAAGGCCGTCCTGCACGACGAGCGGTTGCTGCCGGTCGCGGTCGCTCGGCGCGCGAGCCCCGTCGACCGCCCGGTCGCCCGGCACGCCGAGCGGTCGCAGGACGCCCTGTGGGCCGCGGTCGCCGATGCGGTGTCGGAGGTGATGGCGACCTCGGGTGTCGACCCGACTCTGGTCGCCGCCGTCGGGATCACCGGCCACGGCGACGGCCTGCACCTCGTGACCGCCGAGGGAGCGCCGGTCGGCCCGGCCATCACGGCGATGGACTCCCGGGCGCACGTCGAGGCCGCCGAACTCGCGGCTGACCCGGACCGGCTGCGCGTGGTGCTCGAACGCTCCGGACAGCTGCCGACGCCGGGCGCCGCCGGCAACCTCCTCCGCTGGTTGCTCCGCCACGACCCGGAGCGTGTCGAGCAGGCAGACGCGATGCTCTTCTGCAAGGACGTGGTCCGCCTGCGGCTCACCGGCGAGATCTCCACCGACTACTCCGACGCCTGCGCCTCCTTCCTGGACGTCGGGACCGCCACCTGGAGCGCCGAGGTCCTCGACGCTTACGGCCTGCCCGCCGAACTGCTCCGTCTGCTGCCGCCGATCAACCCGAGCGGCACGATCGTCGGGTCGGTGCTGCCGGCGGCCGCCGCGGTCACGGGCCTCGTCGCCGGGACACCGGTCGTGTCGGGACTCCACGACGTGCAGGCCTCGTCGATCGGCATGGGAGCGCTCGTCCCCGGGCGGCTCGCCCTCGTGGCCGGCTCGTTCAGCACCAACGGCGTGACGACGACCCAGCCCGACGTGGACCCGCGGTGGCAGTCCCGCCTCTCGATCACCCCGGACCTGCGGATCGCGATGTCGACCTCGGCGACGGCATCGCCCTCCTTCGACTGGACGCTCCGGGTCCTGGGCGTGACCGACGCCACCGGCCGCGACGCGCTGATCGCCGAGGCCGCAGCACTCCCTCCGGAGGAGCAGGTGCCGCTCGTCCTGCCCTTCCAATCGGACTCCCCGCTCGGTGCCGAAGCGTCGGCCACCCTCGCCGGCGTCCGCGACTGGCACACCCGGGCACACGTCCTGCGCGGAGCCCTCGAGGGCATCGTGCTCATGCACCGCTGGCACACCCGTGCGCTCGGCGAACGGTTCCGGTGGGACGAGCCGATCGTCCTCGGCGGCGGCCTGGCGCGGTCACCGCTGTACGTACAACTCGTGGCCAACGCGCTACGAGCACCCGTGACGGTCGTCGACTCCGAGGAGGCCGGAGCCCTGGGTGCCGCGATCGTCGCCGGGGTCGCCGCCGGACTCCTGTCGTCGGTGGAACAGGCCCAGCGCGACGTCGTCCGACACGCACCCGCCGTCCTGCCGACGGACGCCTCGGCCGCGTACTGGGCCGGGGTCGGAAGCGCGTTCGACGAGCTCGTCGAGGCCATCGGCCCCTGGTGGCGACGGCGGGCCGAGGAGTCGAGCCCGGACGCTTCGGCGTCCGAACGCGACGACCGCGCCGGGGTGGAACGATGAGCGCGTCCATCGGAGGCCGCGGGACGGCCACGTCCAGCCCGGTGGACGACCGGCGTCGGCAGATCCTCACCCGACTCGACCAGGACGGGCGGGTCGAGGTCGGCGTGCTCGCAGTGGACCTCGGCGTGACCGAGGAGACGATCCGGCGCGACCTCCGCGTCCTCGAACTCGACGGACGCCTCCGACGCGCGCACGGCGGGGCGGTGCGGGTCGACCTCGACCCGGGCCAGGACTCCGGGGTGTCCGGTGCGCTCGCGGCGCAAGCGCTGACCGTGGTCGACCCGGGTTCAGCGGTCTTCCTCGGCGCGGGCTCGGCCTGCGAGGCGCTCGCCGGGGGCCTCGCGACGACCGCCGGGACCGTCATCGTGACCGCTTCGGTGCCGGTGGCGTTGGCCGCTGCCGCTGCCGAGGAATCGGCCGTCGTCCACCTCGTCGGCGGGACGGCGGACGGGCGCGGCGTCCTCACCGGCGCCTGGGCGCGCGAGCAGCTCGCCGGCCTCCGCCTCGACGTCGCGGTCGTCGAGGCGCTCGGTGTCTCCGCGGACGGCCGACTGCTCCATGCCTCGCCGGAGGAGGCGGCGGTCGTCGCTTCGGCGGTCGAGCTGGCCTCCACGACGATCCTCCTGGGCGACCCGGCGACGTTCGGCGCAGACGGCCTCGCGGCCTCCGTCCCGGCCGCTCGTCTCGACGTGGCGGTGGTGTATCAGGGCGTCGACGAACCGACCCTCGACGCCCTCCTCGCGACCGGCGTCCGCGTCGAGACGGTCGGGGCGGACGCATGAGCGGCATCGTCACGGTCACGCCGGCGGCCGCGATCGACCAGACCTACCGCGTCGACGGGCTGCGACTCGGTGACGTCAACCGGGCGGTGGGCGTCTCCACCGAGCTGAGCGGCAAGGGCGTCAATGTCGCGCGGGCGGTCACCCTCTCTCGGCTCCCGGTCCGTGCGGTGGTGCCGATGGGTGCGGACGGACGGATCCTCGCCGACGACCCGGCACTCCGGACGTTGCTCGCCGTGGTCCCGACCGACGGTCGGACGCGCGTGAACACGACCATCCTGGACGCCGCGACCGGCACGACCAAGGTCAACGAACCGGCGATCCCGCTGCGCGCCGAGGACTGGGCCGCCGTCGTCGCGACCGCCGGGGCCGAGATCGACCGGATCGGCGCGGACTGGCTCGTCCTCTCCGGCACGATCCCGACAGTCCAGGGTGGCACCGGCCTGGTCGACATCCTCCAGTTGCTCCGTCAGGCGGGTGACCGGGGAGCGCGCGTGGCCGTCGACACCGCGGGTGCGGCGCTCGAGACCGCCGTCGCGAACCTCGACCTCGTCCACCTGCTCAAGCCGAACGCGCACGAGCTCGCCGAGCTCACCGGCCGTGAGCTGCTGACGATCGGCGATGTCGCCTCCGCCGCCGACGAACTGCACCGTGCCGGCTGCGACCTCGTCTACGTGAGCATGGGGGCCGACGGGGCGCTCCTCCGCACCGCGGCTGGGCTGTGGCACGCGCACGTCGCAGCCACGGTCGTGAACACGGCCGGTGCCGGCGACGCCTCGTTGGCCGGATTCCTCGTCGGACTCCACGGCGAGGACGGACGGGACGACCCGGCGGCGGCGGTCGCTTCGGCCGCCGCCTGGGGTGCACTCGCCGTGTCGAGCGCGACGACCATCCTCACCTCCCTCGAGGCGCTCACCACACCGGTCGCCGTCCAGGACCCCGACCCGACGACGCCGCTGAGCGAACCGGCCACGCCGCCACGCGACGAAGCGACGACGCCATGATCGATCAGGCCGTTCCACGCTTCCACGCCGCCGTGGACCTCGGCGCGTCGAGCGGTCGCGTCATGCTCGGGCGCTGGGCCGACGGCCGCTTGGAACTCACCGAGGTACACCGGTTCCCGAACGGCCCGATCACGCAGGACGGTCGACTCCGGTGGGATGCGGAGCGCCTGTTCGAGGAGACCATCGTCGGGCTCGCGGAGGCCGTCCGGATCGCAGCGGCCGCCGGCGGCGTGCTCGACGGGATCGGGGTCGACAGCTGGGGCGTCGACATCGCACTCGTGGGGGTCGGCACCGGTACGGCGTTCCCGACCGTGCTGCATCACCGCGGCGCCGACGCTGATGGACCGGCCCGTGCCGCCGTGCTCGTCGACGCCGCGACGGCCTACGCGGTGACCGGCGTGCTGGAGCAGACCATCAACACCTCGTATCAGCTGCGGTCCCGCGCCGAGGACCTCGACCCGCGCCGAGCCGACGGCGATCGCCCGACCGTGTTGCTCGTCCCGGACCTCTGGGTGTGGCTGCTCACGGGCGTCGTCGGAGCGGAGCGCACGATCGCCTCGACGACGCAACTGCTCGATCAGGGCACCGGCGACTGGGCGGCGGAGCTCATCCGTCGATGGGGCCTCGACGGCTTCGACTTCCCGCCGGTGGTCGCGCCGGGGACGGTCGCCGGCCCGACGACGCCGGAGGTCACCGCGCGTCTCGGGTCGAGCGGGCCGATCCCCGTCCACCGCGTCGCGGAGCACGACACCGCGTCCGCGCTCGCCTTCGCCCGCCCGGACGGTGCGGAGCTCCTCGTCTCGAGTGGCAGCTGGTCCCTGGTCGGGGTATGTCTGCCGGCGCCGGTGCTCACCGAGCATGCGCGGACCGCCGGGTTCACGAACGAGGCCGGTGTCGCCGGATCCTCACTGCTCCTCCGCAACCTGGCTGGGATGTGGCTGCTCACGGAGTGCGCCCGCGCCTGGTCCGCCGAGGACGGCAGCGCGGTCGACCTCGTCGAACTCGTGGCGGCCGTGTCGGAGCTGGAACGAGACGCAGCCACGGACGTCACGCCCGCCGTGTTCGACGTCGCCGACCCCCGGCTGCTCGTCCCGGGTGACATGCCGGAACGGATCGCGACCCTCTGCCGGGAGACCGGACAGCGTCCACCGGGCGGACGGAGCGACGTCGTGCGCAGCGCGGTCGAGAGTCTCGCGGTCGCCTACGCCGAGACGGTCCGGGCCTGCGAGGCGATCACCGGGGTGACGATCCGTTCGGTCCGCATCGTCGGCGGCGGATCGCGCAACCGGCTCCTGTGCGCCCGCACGGCGGCACGGACCGGTCTTCCCGTCACCGCTGGTCCTGCGGAGGCCTCGGCGCTCGGCAATCTGGCCGCGCAACTCGTCGCGGCCGGCCACGCACCGTCACTCGACACGGTCTACCGGCACGGCCAGGACGGCCAGGACGACCACGACGACCACGACCATGAGCGGACACCGACATGACCGACCGCATCGACCAACCGGAGACCGAGACGGACCTCCTCGACCGCTTCGTCGCCTTCTCGCGCGACCTCGGGCGTCCCGATCGGGCGTGGGCGCTCCTGGCGGAGGGCAACACCTCCCTGCTCCTGACCGAGGACGGTGCTCGGGCGATGCTCGTGAAGGCGAGCGGCGCGTCCCTGGCCGTGGCGACCACCGAGGACGCGGTCCGTCTCGCGATCGTACCGGTGCTCGACCTCGTCGACTCGCACACGGGCGGGGATGCCGAGGTGGCCGCGCTGTTCGATGCCGCGGCGCTCGCCGGGAACGGTCGGCGCCCCTCGGTGGAGGCGATCCTCCACGCCGTCTGCCTCGACCTGCCCGGCGTCGTCGCGGTCGGCCACACCCATCCCGTGCCGGTCAACGCGCTGTTGTGCTCGCCGTCGGCCGACGCCCTGACCCGCGGGTCGCTCTTCCCCGACCAGATCGTGGTCCTCGGTACCGATCCGCTGCTCGTGCCGTACGTCGACCCCGGTCTCGAACTCGCCCGCACGGTCCGCCGCCTGCTGCGCGAGCAGCTCGCAACGACCGGCCGGGTACCGAAGGTCGTGTACCTGCAGAACCACGGGATGTTCGCCCTCGGATCGAGCGCGGCCGAGGTACTCCGCATCACCGAGATGGCCGTGAAGGTCGCCCAGGTGCTCCTCGGAGCGCTCGCCGCCGGCGGGCCGGTGTACCTGAGCGACGAGGCCGTCGCCCGCATCGACACGAGACCCGACGAACTGCTGCGTCGAGCCGCGCTCGCCGCGCAGGAATCCACCGCCGACCGCGCCGGGGCGGCGCACGGAAGGACCACGACATGAGCGTGTCGACCAGCACCATCGACCTCACCGGGCAGGTCGCGATCATCACCGGAGCGTCCTCGGGCATCGGCCGCTCGTACGCCCAGGCGCTCGCCGCCGCCGGGGTGCGCACGGTGCTCGTGGGACGCTCCACCGAGCGACTCTCGGGCGTCGCCGACGCCCTGCCGACACCGAGCGTCTTCCTGGCGGGTGACCTCGCCGACCCCGCCGTGTCCGAGCAGGCCGTCGCCCTGGCGCTCGCCGCCTTCGGACGCCTCGACATCGTCCTCGCCAACGCGGGCCTCTACGTCGGCGGTGACGTCGTCGACACCCCGATGACCGCGATCGAGGAGCTCGTCGGCGTCAACGTCCTCGGAGCGATGGCGACGGTTCGCGCAGCGCTGCCGCACCTCGTCGAACAGGGCGCGGGCGACGTGCTGGTGACGAGCTCGGTGTCCGGGCACCAGGACATCCACTGGGAGCCCGTCTACTCCGCGACGAAACACGCCATGCAGTCGTTCGTCCACACCACCCGGCGGAACCTCGTCGGATCCGGGGTGCGGATGGGCGCGGTCGCCCCCGGCGTCGTGCTCAACGAACTGTGGGGGATCGCCGAGGGGGCCTCAGGCGTGGAGGACCAGATCGCCGCACGCACCGGCATCCGTTCCGAGGACGTCGCCGAGGCCGTGCTCTTCATGCTCACCAGACCCCGGCACGTCACCATCCGCGACCTCGTCATCCTGCCCACCGACCAGGAGATCTGAGCGACTCGCGTCGCCCGACGACACCTCCACCAGTCCGCCCCGATCGAAGGACCGCACATGTTCTCTGACCTCCACGGCCGGACGGCCGTCATCACCGGCGGGGCCCGCGGGCTCGGCTACTCGATCGCCTCGGCGCTCGCCGCGCAGGGCGTCCAGGTGGCGCTGCTCGACCTCCTGCCGACCGTCCACGAGTCGGCCGAGCGGTTGGCGTCCGAGTACGGCGTCCGCACCTCGGCGCACACGGTCGACGTCACCGACGCCACCGCCGTCGAGGCCGCCTTCGCCGCTGCCGAGGCCGAGCTCGGCGCGCCGTCGCTGCTGGTGACCGCGGCGGGCATCACCATCTGGGGCGACAGTGTCGACGTGCCGGCGGACACCTGGCGGAAGGTGCTCGCCGTGAACCTCGACGGCACTTTCTTCGCCGCGCAGTCCTTCGCCCGTCGTGCCATCACGGCGGGTCGGCCCGCCTCAGCGGTCTTCATCTCGTCGATGTCGGCGTTCATCGTGAACCAGCCGCAGTTCCAGGCCTCGTACAACGCGTCGAAGGCGGCGGTCAGTCACCTCGCGTCGTCACTCGCGGTCGAGTGGGCACCCTCCGGCGTCCGGGTCAACGCGATCGCCCCCGGGTACTTCCTCTCGGACATGACCCGCGAGTTCACCGAGGCGAACCCCGACCTCGCCGCCGAGTGGACCGCGGGCATCCCGGCGGGCCGGATGGGCCAGCCTGAGGACCTCCACGGGCTCGTACTGCTGCTCGCGTCGGACGCCTCCTCGTACCTCACGGGCCAGAGCCTCGTCATCGACGGCGGCTACACCGCCCTCTGAGCCAGCCCCACCCACCGAACCGTTCGACCCGACCACACCGACCCGAGGACCAGCCATGACGACGACGCCGCCCGAACAGACGCCCGACGACCAGGCCGACCGCGACGCCGTGTGGGGCGCCCGGCGTCGACGCTTCGTCGAGGCCCGATCCGGTGCCGTCGAGCGTGCGTGGGCTCCGCGTGCGGTCCGCGTCGACGACGGGCCGTCGACGGGCCGGCGCCAGGTCGAGCTGCGCCATCTCGGCGGACTCGAGGTCACGGTCGAGGTCGACCAGTTCCTCGACCTCGGCGAGGCCTCCTGGAACGGCGAGGTCGTGTCCTTCGTCGCGCCGACGACCGCTCCGCAGGCCGAGAGCTGGGCCCGTCGCTGGCAGGGCGGTCTGCTGACGACCTGCGGGCTCACCGCGGTCGGTGTGGCCGCGGAGGCGGACGGCGGGATGCACGGTCGGGCGCATCGCATCCCGGCGACCGTGACCCGTCGCGAGGGGCGATGGACCGCGGCGGGCCGGTACGAGCTCCTCGTCGACGGCCTGCTCCGCGAGGGCGCCGTCTTCCAACAGAACCTCACGGTGACCCGCAGCATCCGAGCCGAGGTCGGCGTCGCGCGGATCCGTCTGCACGACGTCGTCCGGAACGAGGGGTTCGTCGCCGAGCCGGTGCGCCTGCTCTACCACGTGAACCTCGGCTGGCCGGTGCTGCACGGCGGTGCCGTCGTGGCGGCCGAGGCCGACGTCCCCGGCGGGGCGGGGTCCGAACGCTTGGACCCCGGTGGCTGGCGGCGGGTGATCGGCGAGCCCGAACCGGCTGCCGACGAGCAGGTCGACGCCCTCGACGCGGTCGCCGGGTCCGACGGCTGGTCCATCGCGACCCTGTCGGGCGAGGCCGGCACGGTCACGGTCCGCTTCCGGCCGGAGCAGCTGCCCTTCCTCACGGTGTGGCGGAGCACAGCCGCGGGGTCGTACGCCCTCGGCATCGAACCCGGAACCTGCTGGCCGAGTCACGCGGCCGGTCCGGATCGCGGGAAGGCGGGCCGGATCGTGGAGCCCGGGGGGTCGTTCGAGGTCGATCTCGAGATCGTGTTCGAGTCGGCGGTGGAGGACTTCGGCGACTGAGCCCACCGGCCTCCGCCAGCATCAGGTACCCGGTTTCCGAAGAATTCACGCTGGGGTATGTCATCGATGACATGAACGAGGTATGCTCGCCATGACATCGATGACATGAAGTCATCGTCGGAAGCCGACACGGACGTCGGAACCTGAACGGACACCGCCGTGCACCCTGCTGCGAACCTCGACTCGACCGCCGTCGCCTCCGTGGCCTCGGATCGACTCGTCGCCGGCCTCGACCTCGGCAGCACCGGCGTCAAGATCCTCGTGACGGACGCCGACGGCGCCGAAGTCCTCATCCATCAGCTGCCCACCCCGTGGCTCGCCGGTCCAGGCGGCACGACCGTGATGGAGGCGGCGTCCCTCATCGCCACCGTCCGGGAGCTCCTCGACCACGTCGGTGCGGAACTCGTCGACCGGTTCGGGCCGGCCGCGCGGGTCCGGGCCCTCGCCGTCTCCGGCATGGGGGAGTCCGGGATCGTCCTCGACGCCGTCGGCCGGCCCGTCGCGCCCGCCATCGCCTGGTTCGATCCGCGCGGCGCCGAACAGCTCGCGGCCCTCCCGGCTGAGATCGCCGAGCAGTTCGCCGGTCGGACCGGCCTGCCGCTCGGCGTGCAGGTCTCGGTCATCAAGCTCCTCCACCTCCGTGACGCCGGACTCGACCTCGCCGGAACGCGCTGGCTCAACCTGCCGGAGTACCTCGTCTCGGCCCTCGGCGGCGAGGAGGCCGCCGAGTACTCGCTCTCGTCGCGGACCGGCCTGCTCGATCAGGACACGGGTGAGCCGTGGCCCGAACTGCTCGACCACCTCGGCGTCGACGCGTCGTTCCTCCCGCCGTTCACCGACGCCGGTGCCCCGCTCGGCGCCGCGAGCAGCCCGTGGGTGCCGCCGGTCTTCTCCGGTGCGGCCCTGACCGTCGCCGGCCACGACCACCTCGTGTCGGCCGTCTCCACCGGCTCGTTCCCCGCCGAGCGGTACCACGTGTCGATGGGCACAGCCGAGGTCCTGCTTCGACGCCTCGACGAACCACTCCCGTTCGCCGCCCGGGAGCGCCTCGCCGAGGTGTTCATCAACTGCGTCCGTCACGTCGTGCCGGGCACCTGGGTGCTCGTCGCCGGCGTCAAGACCGGCCTGCTCATGCGTCGCACCCTCCAGCTCGTCGGGGTGACCGACCGCGCAGGGCGCGACCGCCTGGACGACGAGGTCATGGCGCTCCCGGCGGGCGGGCTGCTCGGCGACGGTGACATCTCGGTCGCGGGCGCCCGGAACGACGACGGCGTCCTCAAGCTCACGGTCCGTGCCGACGGCGCTGGGCCGGCAGAGGTCTTCGAAGCGGTGCTCCAGCACGGCAACGACGAACTCGCCGTGCTCATCGCGGCGATGGACCGCGAGGTCGCCCCGGCCACCTCGGCGCTGCTCACCGGTGGCTGGGCCAGCATGCGGTCCGTGCAACGCGCCCGAGCCGCCGTCCTGCCCGGCGTGCAGGTGTCGCACCGGTCCCAGGACACGGCATACGGCGCAGCCGTCTTCGCCGGGGCCCTCCTCGAACCCGCCATCTCCCGATCACACCCCTGACCGACCGACCACCCGACGACCCAGACCGATCCTCCCCGGCGCGACCGCTGCCGGGATCAGACCCCATCCGAAGCACAAGGAGCACCTCATGAACGCAGTAGCCACCAGGACCAACGAGCTGACGACGCTCGAACGCCGCGCCATGGCCACGATCAGCACCCCGGGCGGCGGCATGCTCATCGTCGCCGGCGACCAGCGCAACGGCATGAAGGCCGTCATGACCGACGCCCCGAACGGCGCGGCCGGCATCAGCCGTGACGAACTCGCCGAGGCCAAGAGCGATCTCGTCCGGTTCCTCGGCAACCACGCACCCGCCATCCTCCTCGACCCGGAGGTCGCCCTCCCGCTCGTCGTCGACGAGCGCACCCTCTCCCGCACGACCGGTCTCGTCGTCGGCATGGACTCCTCGGGCTTCGACACCGAGAACGGTCTGCGCCGGACGAAGTACGTGCCCGGCATGGACGCCCGCCGAGTCCGCGAACTCGGTGGCGACGCCGCCAAGATGCTGTTCTACCTGCGCTCCGACCAGCGCGAGGCCGAGCAGGTCGTCATCGACGAGATCGCCCGCCTCGTGGAGGAGTGCACCGCCGAGGGCGTGCTGCTCATCGTCGAGATCCTCGTCTACCAGCTCGACGGCGAGAGCGACGAGGCCTACGCCGAGATCTTCCCCGAGCTCGTACGCGGCGCCGCGGAGATCTCCGTCGCCGCCGGTTCCAAGGTCCTGAAGCTCCAGTACCCGGGCTCCGCCGAGGCCGCCGCAGCCGTGACCGAGGCGGCCGCCGGCGTGCCGTGGGCAGTGCTCTCCGCCGGCGTCGACCACGAGACCTTCGTCGGTCAGGTCCGCACCGCGGTCGAGAACGGTGCCGGCGGCGCGATGGCCGGTCGTTCGCTGTGGAAGGATAGCCTTTCGATCTCGTCGGCGAAGCGTGAGGAACTGCTCACGAACCGTGCGCTGCCTCGCCTCCGTGAGCTCGAGCAGGTCATCGAGACCGCGCTCGCCGGTCGCTGACGGATCGCGGGCGGCGTCCTCGGTCGCCGCCCGCGAACCAGCCCGATCCGACCACGCCACCAAGGTGGAACCACCCGAGGAGCAGCCATGGCCACGATGCAGGACGTGGCGTCCCTCGCCGGAGTGAGCTCGAAGACGGTCTCCCGCGTGTTCAACGACGACCCGCACGTGCTCCCGGAGACGCGGTCGCGGGTCGAATCGGCCATGCGGGAGCTGAACTACGTCCCGAACGTCCTGGCGCGCACCTTCCGCGCCGGGCGGTCCTCCTCCGTCGGCGTCGCGGTCCCGGACGTCGTCGACCCCTTCTTCGCCGCGGTCGTCCGCGCCGTCGAGGAGGTCTGCTCGGTGTCGGGCATCACCACCCTCGTCACGAGCATCGGCGACGACCCGGCGCGCGAGCGTGCCGTGCTCGACTCGCTGCTCCGCTCGCAGCTCATGGGGCTCGTCCTCGCGCCCGTCGCGGAGGATCAGTCGTGGCTCGCGCCGTGGGCCGAGCACACACCCATCGTGTTCGTCGACCGGGCCCCCGGTGGGCTCGACGCCGACAGCTTCGTCGAGGACGACCACCGCGGCGCCTACCTCGCGACGAGGCACCTGCTCGAGCATGGGCACACCCGGGTCGCCTTCATCGCCGACTCGGCACACCCGCCGAGCACCCGTCGCCGACTCGAGGGCTACCGTTCGGCGCTCGCCGAGAGCGGGATCGACCTCGACGACGCCCTCGTCAGCCTCGACGCGACGGACCGCGAACCGGCCGCCGCCGTTGTCGACGGTCTCCTCGCCCTCGCCTCCCCGCCGACGGCCCTGTTCTCGGCCAACGCGCGGGTGACGATGGCGCTCGTCCCAGCGCTGCGCTCGCGGGGGATCGCCTCGCTCGGCTTCGGCGACTTCCCGATGGCCGACCAGCTCGATCCGGCGGTCAGCGTCATCGAACAGGACCCGGCACGACTGGGCCGCCTGGCCGCCACCCGGGCGCTCGCCCGCTTCGGTGACGCGGACGGTGAGCACGAGCGCAGCACCGTCGTCCCCGTCGGGCTCCTCCTGCGGGAGTCCTGCGGCTGTCACCTCACCGCGTGATCCCCCGGTCGGCGGATGCGCCCCGCGCCGTCGCTCCGTAGCGTGGGAAGCTGTTCGCGACCACGGGGGATCACATGCAGCGACCGGACGACACACCGACCGAGGGCGGCTGGGCGCCGATCGGACAGCCCGCGCCTGGACCGAACCGGACGCCGATCGTCGGCGGGTCGCCCGCACCGGTTGCGGGCCCGGTGATCGGTGCCGCCGGGCGGGCCGTGCTCGCGCAGCAACCGGAGTCGGCGGCGGACCGCCAGCGCCGGCGCAACCGCGAGCTGGCCCCGATCCTGCCCACCAGGGTCCCGTGGGTCGCCGTCACGGTCTTCACCGTGCTCGCCGTCGGCCTCGCCTGGCTCATCGCCGCACCGCTGTGGCTGTCGGGTGAGGGACTCGCGAACCCGTGGTTCCAGCTCATCGCCCTCGGCATGATGTACACCCCGACCATCGCCGCGCTCGTCGTGGTGCTGTTCGTCGCCCGGCCGAGGAGCATCCCACGGCTGCTCGGACTCGCGCCCCTGCGTCCCCTCGGCCGGACCCTCGGGCTCTGCGCGGCGGCGCTCGTCGGATTCCCCGTCCTCGCGTTCTGCTCCATGCTGCTCGGGCAGGCCATCGGGCTCATCGAGCTCGACCTCGTCGACCTGTCCGGTCTCGCCGCCATCATGACCGCCTCGGGCGCCGGCGAGCTCGGGCGGGACGAGCTCACCACGGTCGCCCTGGTCCAGCTCCTCACCCTGCCCCTCGGCGTCCTGGTGGCATCGCTGTCCGCGTTCGGGGAGGAACTCGGCTGGCGCGGCTGGTTGCTGCCGAACCTCCTGCCGCTCGGCACCTGGCCCGCCCTCCTGCTCTCCGGGGCGATCTGGGGCGTGTGGCACGCACCGCTCATCCTCCTCGGCTACAACTACCAGCGAACCGACGTCCTCGGCCTGCTCCTCATGGTGGGCTGGTGCATGCTGCTCGGCGTCGTCATCGGCTGGTTGCGTCTCCGCTCCGCCTCGGTCTGGCCGGCGGTGATCGCCCACGGCGCGGTGAACGCCGCCGTCGGGGCACTGCTGCTGTTCGCCAGCCCGACGTCGATGCAGGACACCGGCAGTGTGTTCGGCACCCTGCTCGGCTGGCCGGGCTGGATCCTCCTCGCAGCGACGACGCTCATCCTGGTCGTCACCGGCCAGTTCGGTAAGCGTGCGGCGCCCGGGCTGCGTGGCTCGGAGGTCGCCTCGCCCGTGAGCTGATCTCCGACGCATGCGTGCCGCGTATGAGTCGCACCGGGCAGGCTGCTTGTCCGCCGCTTCGACGCTTGGTGCACTGGGACGATGCGCAGACCCGATCTCCCCGAGGCACCCGTCCGCCCACGTGCCGCTCACGCTCGCCGTCACGGCGGTGGGGTGAGCGCACGGGTCCGCCGTCGACGCCTCATCGTCGGCATCGCAGGCGGCCTCGTGCTCGCGCTCCTCGGGGGTGTCGGTGCGCTCGCACTGCGACTGCAGGGCAACCTCAGCTCCGAGGCCATCGCCGCCCCGACCGGACGTCCGACCGAGCCCGCGCAGCCGGGCGCACCGGACCCGGCCATCAACGTCCTCCTCCTCGGCTCCGACAGCCGTGACCTCGCGGTCGGCGACTACGGCGAGGACACCGGCACCAAGCGCAGCGACGCGATGGTGCTCGTGCACGTGTCCGAGGGCAACACCCGGATCGACGCGATGCAGATCCCGCGTGACACGCTGACCGACCTGTCGATGTGCACGGACACCGGGCGGGGGACGCCCGACGACTACGGGATGGTGAACGCGGCGTTGAACTCGGGGGCCGCCTGTTCGGTCGCCGCGGTGCAGGCGATGACCGGTGTGCCGATCGACCACTTCGTCGAGCTCGACTTCAGCGGCTTCCAGGCGATCGTCAACGGCATGGACGGGCTGGCGGTGTGTCTGCCGTCGGACATGGAGGACCCCTATTCGAACCTCGCGCTGCCCGCTGGAGCACAGGTCATCGACGGGACGCAGGCGCTCGCGCTCGCCCGCACCCGGCATGCGGTGGGTGACGGCAGCGACATCTCGCGCCTCGGCAACCAGCAGATGGTGATGTCCGCGATCGTGCAGCGGGCGCTGAGTGCCGAGGTGCTCACCCGGCCGGACCGCCTCATCCGCTTCCTGGACGCGGTCACCTCCTCGCTCACCGTCGACACCGCGCTCGGCGACCTCGCGAGCCTGACCTCGCTCGCGCACCGGGTCTCGCAGGTGCCGGCGTCGGCCATCACCTTCCTGACCATGCCGTGGACCGAGGCGCCGTCGGACGCCAACCGGGTCGTCCCGAGCGATGACGCCGCGATCGTCTTCTCGAGCCTCGCCACCGATGTCCCGGTGCCGATCGCGGGAACCGCTGATGCGTCCCCCGCCGAGCCGGTCGCCCCGGTCGAACCGGTGCGGGTCGAGGCGGTCAGCGTCCTCAACGGCTCGCAGACGAACGGGGTCGCGACGGCGACGGCCGACCGACTGACCGCCCTCGGTTACACCGTCGCCTCGATCGGCGACGCGGAGACGGACACCCCGGTCACGCTCCTGCTCGCGCGCGACTCGGACGCGGCTCGGGCGACGGCCGCCTCGCTCGCCCAGGAGTTGGGGATCACGGTCGTCGTGAGCGGCGAACCGGGACCGGACGAGGAGGACGTCGTGCTCGTCATCGGCGACGACTTCGCCTCACTGACCCCGCCTGCCGCGCCGGCGCCCGTCGAGGTCGAGTCCCGCAACGCCGCCGCGGACCTCTGCGGCTGACGCGGGTCGTCGTCAGTCCCCGGGTGGGACCCGCTCCGCCAATCGGAGGAAGGCACTCACGGCGGGTGTCCCGACGCTGTCGTGGCGCACGAGCAGGCCGATGCTCCTCGTGACCGGTGTCGGGAACCGGCGGACCCGGGCGCCGTTCGCCGCAGCCCAGTCGGCGAGACGCTCGGGCACCACGGTCAGCCCGACGCCGGCGGTCGCGAACCGCGTGAGCGCGTCGCGCTGGGTGGTCACGATGACCCGCGGTGGCTGCACGCCGAAGCGGGCGTAGGCCTCGTCGGTCACGGCGCGCATCGACGTCCCGCGCGGAAGGGTCACCAGGGTGTGCGCGGCCAGCTCGTCGCCGGTGATGGTCGGCGGCGTGTGCTCGGCCTCGCGCTCGGCGACGGTCCTGAGGCCGGGGAGGACGATCGCGAACCGCTGTTCCTCCAGGAGCCGCACCTCGACACCGGGGCCGGCGGTGGCCACATCGGCCACGCCGAGGTCGATGCGCCCGAGGTCGACGGCCTCGAGCAGTTCGGCGGAGTCGACGGCGCCCGTGACCTCGATGCGGACGTCGGGGTGCGCGGCATGGAACCGGGCGACGAGCTCCGGGACGTGGGTCGCGACGAGCGAGGGGAGCGCGCCGATGCGGAGCGTGCCGGCGGTGAGCGCCTGCTGGGCGTCGGCGAGCGCACGGAGCCCGTTCGCCTCCTGGAGCATCCGCCTCGCCGGGCCGAGCACGGACCGTCCGGCATCGGTGACCTGCATGCGCCGACCGACCCGGGTGAAGAGCGCAAGCCCGAGGTCCGTCTCGCAGCGTTGGATGCGTCTCGTGAGCGAGGGCTGCGAGATCCGGAGGACGTCGGCCGCTGCGGCGTACGATCCGTAGTCGACGACCGCGACGACCGCCTCCAGCTGCTCCAGGTTCATGCGTCGTGGGTCCGGATCATGCCTCCACGCTACCGACATCTGCTGGAGATGCCTGGGCGCCGGGGGTCCACCCCGCAACAGGATGCTTCGCCGCGGAAGCTCCTGCCCCGGAGCGGATCTCCTGCCGGGGCCTACCGAGCGCAGGCGTCGAAGACGTGGGCGGGGTCGTCGGCCGTCCGGAGGTCGCGGTCGCGCAGGATCGTGGAGAACGGGACCTGCGGATCGGCGCACACCTCGTCGAAGGTGCCGCGCAGGTCGTCGGTGTACTCGATGTCCAGCACGGCGCCTCCGTACACCTCGGTGTAGGTGGCGCACTCGTCGAAGCGGTGGCACTCCTCCGCGACGGCGAAGTCGAACCCGACGTCGTCCCGTCCTCGCGTGCCCAGCTCGGCGGCGTTCTTCTGCCCGATGAGGAGGCCCGCGTCGTGGGCGAGGTCGGCGTACCGGGTGGCGAGGGCGATCGCGTCCTCAACGGTGAGCCGACCGTCGGACCGGGTGTACGAGTCGAGGTTGTCGATCTCGACGGCGTCGAAGCCGGCCTCCGCGCAGCGGGTGATGCTCGCACCGACCCGCTCGGCGATGCGCGCGCGACGGTCGTCGGTGGAGAGGTCGAAGATGAGTTCGTCGGGCCAGTTCTCGTCGATGACCGGTTCGCCGGCGTCGTCGGTGAGGACCAGGTCCGGCTCGGCGAGCCAGGCCTCGCGATCGGCCGGCTGGCTCTGGAACCCGTTGACGTAGCAGACGGAGTACCGGTCGGGGTCGGGGGAGTCGGTGCTGTCGCGCGCGACGCCGCCCACGCCGGCCGTCGGCTCGTAGCCGCCACCGAGCTGGTAGTCAAAGACGACGTCCGTGGGGAATCCACCCGCTGAGTGGGTCGGTCCGGTGTCGGAGCTCGCACCGCTCGGGAACGTGGAGCAGCCGGCGGCGGTGACCGCGAGCAGGAGGGCGGCGCCCGCCGCGGTGAGCAGGTGCGCGCGACGGGGGAGACGGGTCATGGCTCCACCCTAGGTCGCGGTCCCGTCCCGAGGTCGCCGCTCAGCCGGTACCGTTGGGGCATGAAGTATCTGGTGTTGTTCTCCGCGGGTGCTGCGCTCATCGTGCTCGGAGTCGTCTTCGCGTTGCTCCTGGAGCTGCCGGTCGGGTTCCGGATCGCCGGGCTCGTGTCCATGCTCCTCGGCACCGTCGTCATGGGTGTGAACATCGGTCTCCAGTTCTTCGACCGCCGCAAGGAGCGCGCACGTCGGCTCTGAACCCTGACCGCGCAACCACCTGACCCGGTCGGTTCCCCGGCGTTACCCTCGATGGAACCCACCTCCACCGAGGCGGGACGACGACAACCCGGAGGCATCGTGGCGCGCGCGCTCTTCATCATCGACGTACAGAACGATTTCACCGAGGGCGGTGCGCTCGGCGTGGACGGCGGCGAGGTCGTCGCCGCGGGGGTCACGCAGCTGTTGGCCGAGCACGGGGCCGATTACGCGCACGTGTTCGCCTCACGCGACTGGCACGACGCCGAGGGCGACAACGACGGTCACTTCGCGACGGGTGAGCCCGACTACGTGACGAACTGGCCGGTGCACTGCGTCGCGGGGAGTGCAGGCGCCGAGTACCACCACGCGCTCGACACCAAGAGCGTCGACACCCACATCCGCAAGGGCCAGGGTGCCCACGGATACTCGATCTTCGAGGGCGTGACGCCCGAGGGTCTGAGCCTCGACGAGGTCCTCACGGATGCCGGCATCACGGAGGTCGACGTCGTGGGTCTCGCGACCGACTACTGCGTCCGCCGGAGTGCGCTCGACGCCATCGAGCACGGCCTGCAGGTCCGCGTCCTCGCAGGTCTCGTCGCGCCCGTCGACCGGGCCGCCGGGGATGCGGCGCTCGCCGAGATCGCTGAAGCCGGGGGAGTCGTCGTCCCCGCCTGAACTCCGTCGCCGGGCACCCGACGCAGATAGTAAGCTAGCTGCATATTCTTTCGAGCAGGGCGAGAACGGGGCGCGCGCATGACGCACGGACGACACGGCGGAACGCAGACGGACGCGGACACCCGGACGCAGCAGCGGGATCGGGCGGGTGCGCCGCGGTGGCTGCGGGTCGTGCTCCCCGCGGTCCTCATCCTCCTCTGGCTCACGGCCGCCGGCGTCGGCGGTCCGTACTTCGGGAAGGTGAGCGAGGTCGCGACCAACGACCAGACGAGCTTCCTCCCCGCGAGCGCTGACGCGACCGAGGTGCAGACGGCACTCGACGGGTTCCGGGAGGGTGACGACATCCCGGCCCTCGTGCTGTTCGTCCGCGACGGCGGGATCACCGACGAGGACCGGGCGGCGATCGACGACGAGCTCTCAGCCCTGTCCTCCACCGACGGCGTCGCCGACGGCGTCTCTCCGGCCATCCCCTCCGAGGACGGCGACGCGGTCGAGGTCTTCGTCCCGATCAGCGGCGACGCGGAGGTCGGCGACGTCGTCGAGGCCCTCCGTGCGCAGCTCGTCGAAGCCGCCCCGGCCGGCCTCGACGTCTTCGTCACCGGCCCGGCAGGGTTCACCGCCGACCTCACCGACGCCTTCGCCGGCATCGACGGCATCCTCCTCCTGACCGCGCTCGGCGCCGTCTTCCTCATCCTCATCGTCGTGTACCGCTCGCCGGTCCTCCCGTTCCTCGTGCTCGGCACCTCGCTGTTCGCCCTCTGCACCGCACTCCTCACCGTGTGGTGGCTCGCGAAGGCCGGCGTCGTCCTGCTGAACGGCCAGGTCCAGGGCATCCTCTTCATCCTCGTGATCGGTGCGGCGACCGACTACTCACTGCTCTACGTCTCGCGGTACCGGGAGGCGCTCCGCGACCACGAGCGGCGGTGGGATGCGACGTGGGCGGCGCTCCGCGGATCGTTCGAGCCGATCGTCGCGTCGGGCGGCACCGTCATCGCCGGACTGCTCTGCCTGCTGCTCAGCGACCTGAACTCGAACAAGGCGCTCGGGCCGGTCGCCTCGATCGGGATCGTCTTCTCGGTCCTCGCAGCGCTCACCTTCCTGCCCGCGCTCCTGCTGGCCTGCGGTCGCACCTCGTTCTGGCCGCTGCGCCCGAAGGTCGGGAGCGAGCACCGTGTGCGCGCCTCGTCGACCGACGACACCGCCGTGCCGACCACCGGTCTGTGGGGTGGGATCGCCCGCCTCATCTCCCGTCACGCCCGCGTCGTCTGGATCGGGAGCACCCTGCTCCTCCTCGTCGCGAGCCTCGGGGTCTTCCAGCTCAAGGCGGACGGCGTCGCCCAGAGCGACCTCATCCTCGGCACCTCCGAGGCCCGTGACGGTCAGGCCGCCCTCGGTGAGCATTTCCCGGCCGGTTCGGCGAGCCCCGTGTACGTCCTCACGCAGGAGGGCGATGCCGCGCAGGTCATCGGCATCCTCGAGGAGGCGGACGGTCTCGACAGCGTCCAGGTGCTGTCGAGCGACTCCGCGACCGGCACCGCGGACGCGACGGTGAGCGACGGGGAGGCGGTGTTCACGGCTCCCGCCGCGGGGCCGCCGGGGACCCCGGTGGCGTCCGCCGAACCGACGGTCGACGACGGCCGCATCCTGCTCCAGGCGACGCTCGACGCGGCACCGGACTCCGCGTCGGCGGAGGAGAGCGTGCGACAGTTGCGCTCGACGCTCGACGCCGAGGTCGGCTCCCACACACCGGTCGGCGGCGTCACGGCGACCGCCATCGACTCGAACGACGCGTCCATCCACGACCGGAACCTCATCATCCCGGTGGTGCTCGCCGTCATCCTCCTCATCCTCATGCTGCTGCTCCGCTCGGTGCTCGCCCCGGTCCTGCTGATCCTCAGCGTGGTGGTGTCTTTCGGGGCGGCCCTCGGGGTCTCCGCGGTCGTGTTCAACCACGTGCTCGGGTTCCCGGGCGCGGATCCGAGTGTGCCGCTCTACGGCTTCGTCTTCCTCGTGGCGCTCGGGATCGACTACAACATCTTCCTCATGACGAGGGTCCGCGAGGAGTCGCTGCGGGTCGGAACGAGGGCCGGCGTGCTGCGGGGGCTGGCGATCACGGGTGGTGTGATCACCTCGGCCGGACTCGTGCTCGCGGCCACGTTCGCGGCGCTGGGCGTCATCCCGATCCTGTTCCTCGCGCAGATCGCGTTCATCGTGGCGTTCGGGGTCCTCCTCGACACGATCATCGTCCGGACGCTGCTCGTCCCAGCCCTCAGCCACGACATCGGGAGCGCCATCTGGTGGCCGTCGAAGCTCGCGAAGGGTCGTGTCGAGCACCGGCACGCGGCCTGACCGAGGCGATCACCCTTCGACAGACTCGGCTTGACTTCCGGTCACTGAGCTTGTCGAAGTGCCGCCGGACAGGTCCTCCGCAGCGAGTACCCTGACCCAGGACAGCTACCCCTGCTCAGCGAGGAACGCCAGCACGGCGTCCTTGAACGCCCGCGACGAGACCGCGTTGAAGTGTTCGCGGCCGGGCAGCCCCACGTAGCGGGCACCGGCGGCTTCAGCGAGCCGCCGACTCCCGGCGGCGACCGCGTCGTCGTCTCCGGTCACGAGCAACATGGGCAGTGGCGGCACCTCGGCCGTGCTCGGCTGCGGTCCTCCGCGGAGGCCGTCCACCAGGGCGATGAGCGCCTCAACGTCGTTGCCCGGGACGCCCTCGGCCATCGTCACGTACGTGTCGGTGAGGGCGTGGGCGATCGTCGTCCCGGTCCTCACGTGGTGACGGGCCGCCTCCAGGTCGAAGTCGCGGAGCGAGTCGCCCTCGGGGAGACCGCCGAGGCTGAGGGAGCGCACGCGGTCGGGGTGCCGGACGCCCAGCCGCCAACCCACCCGGGAGCCCAGCGAGTACCCGAGGTAGTACGGCTCGTCGACGCCGTAGCCGTCGAGGACGGACAGGACGTCGTCGACGAGGATGTCGAGGCGGTATGCGGCCGGATCCGTCGGTTTGTCCGAGGCTCCGTGACCGCGTTGATCGAGGGTCAGCAGGCGGTACCCGGCGCGCGTGAGCGTGCGTGTCCACCCGGCGAGGTCCCAGTTGAGTCCGGCGCTCGAGGCGAAGCCGTGCACTGCGATGATCGTGCCGAGGTCGCCTGTGCCCGGAGCCGGTTCGTGGAGGTACGTCGCTACCCGGATACCGTCCGTCGACATGACGTAGGTGGGTGCGGTCGGGGCAGGCTGAGGAAGCACCCGTCAACGATACCCGCGGTGGCGCCGCACAGGCTCAGTCGACGGCGACCGGTCGTGGTCCCTGCTGCATCATCTCGGAGAGGTACGGGGCGACGACGCTCGTGGAGATGCGGCAGTCGAGCAGGAGGACGCCTTGCGCCCCGGCGTGGACCCAGTCGGTGAGTCCGTCGAGGTCCGCGAGCGTGTCGACCGTCACGCCCTGGCCCCCCAAGGCGCGCGCGACGGCGGCGAAGTCGACCTCGTCGATGAGCATCGGGGTCTGGTCGAGTCCACGCGAGCCGTACTGGTGGACCTCGGCTCCGTAGGCCGCGTCGTTGAAGACCACGATCACGCCGCTCGGCACCGTGCGGATGACGGTGTCGAGGTCGGGGAGCGCCATGAGGCCGCCGCCGTCGCCGGTGCACAGGACGGTGGTGCCCGTGTGCCCGGCCGCCGCGGCGCCGACAGCGCTCGGGAACCCGAGTCCGATCGACTGGTACGCCGTCCCGACCATGACGAGGCGGTCGGGGGAGGGGATGTCGAAGTACATCGGCGCCCAGCCGATGAAGTGGCCGCCGTCCTGCACGACCGTGCGGTCGGCCGGAAGCAGCTCGTCCAGTCGGTGCGCGAGGCTTCGTGGGTCGAGGCGCCCGTCCGCGCACAGCCCGTCGCCGGTCGAACCGTCACCCAGGTCGCGGTCGAGGTGCGGTGCTGGGCGGGCGCGGCCGGCCGACGCGACCCATCCGGACCCCGCGCCGTCGGAGAGCCGTTCCAGGAGACCTGCGGCTGCGAGGGCCGCGTCACCGTGGATGAGCTCGTCGACCCTGGCGTTCGTCGGGGCGTCGGCGAGGTCGACCTGGATGACGTGCGCATCGGCGGAGAAGGCCTCGCCGAACCGCATCGTGAACTGGTTGAGGCCGGCGCCGACGACGAGCACGACGTCCGCTTCGGCGATGCGTGTCGCGGCGTGCTCCGTCGCGAAGCCGCCGGCCACCCCGAGATCACGGGGGCTGGAACCGAAGAGCCCGCGTCCGAGCGCTGTGGTGGCGGTGTGGGCGTCGAGCCGCTCGGCGAGCTCGCCGAGGACGGGTCCGGCGTCGGCCAGCCAGGCTCCACGCCCGGCCAGGATGAGCGGACGGTGTGCGCTGCGCAGGGCGGCGGCGGCGGTGTCCAGGCGCCGTGCGACGGGCTCCACGCGGGACGGCCGGACGAGCGCCGGGTGGTGTGGTGTCCCGTCCGCCCGCAGCGGCTCGTCGGACGCCACGGCGGCGAGGTCGTAGGGGATCGCGAGCACGACCGCGGTCCGGCGGTGGACGGCGTGCTCGATGGCCCGCAGCGTGGTCGCGGTGGCGTCGTCACGACCGACGGTGAAGGTCGGGGCACCGAGCCCGGCGGCGATCTGGAACTGGTCGACGTCCCAGGGGCGGGCACCGGTGGTCGGGGCGTCACCGACGACGAGGACCAGCGGGATCTGGGCCATCACCGCCTCCGCGAGGGGTGTCAGGGTGTTGGTGAATCCGGCTCCGTAGGTCGCGGTCGCGGCAGCGAGACCGCCGCCCGCGCGGGTGTAGGCGTCGGCTGCGGCGACCCCGCCGGCCTCGTGCCGCATGGCGGTGAAGCGGGTCGTGGTCGAGGCGAGGGCGTCGAGGAGGTGCGCGTTGCCGTTGCCCATGACGCCGAACACCTCGGAGACATGGCGGCTGAGTGCCTGTGCCACCCGGGCGGAGACGGTGGAGGAGCGGATCGACGTGAGAACGGTCGACGAAGCGTGTTCGGACATGGGAGACCTTCGAGAACGTGGACGGATGGGATTCCGTGTGTGTCTCGCCGGTACTGGCCGCGCTATCGCCCTTTTTTCGAGCAACGACCCCCGTGTTGCGGAGTCTGACGAGCACACTCTACTCCGCGGTGACCGCGCTGCACAGTACGGCCGCGACAGCATCCGCTCCACATGCGTGACGCCTGCCGGACAGTCGGACCCGGGTTCGATCGAGGCTTGCTCCATGACCCACATCGTGCAGGCCAATGCGGCCGAAGACCTCCTCGCCCTCATCCCCGGACTCGTCGGAAGCACTCCGAGATCGAGTCTCGTCGTCGTCCTGTTCGCGGGCCGTCACAGCCGCGGCGCACTCCAGGTGCACCTGCCGGCCGGAACGGACGTCGACCGGCAGGTGGCGGACGCCGCCGCGGAGCGCGCCCTCGGATTCGCCTGCCGGGCCCCGGGTGTCGACGCCATCGTGCCCGTGGTCTACACGGACGACGCGTTCGGAGCAGGGGCGGAGCCGCCGGGCAGGACCATCGCCGACGCTGTCCTCGAGCTGGCGAGCGCACAGGGGTTCACGGTCAAAGACGCGCTCTGCTCGGCCGCTGACGGCTGGGGCTCATACCTCGACCCTGCACTCCCCGCCGGAGGGCGCTCGCCGGGGATCGTGACCTCGGCGGCGGTCCCGCCGGTCCCACCGCTCCCGTGGGAGCTCGTCACGACCGAGGTCCCGCGGGTGGACGTGGCGACGTTCGCAGCCGTCGACCTCGAGTACCGGGTGCTCTGCGCTCGACTGGCCTCCATGCTCGACGCGGCCGCCGATCACGCGCGCACGACCTGGCGGATCGACGTCGGAGACGCCGTGGAACGACTCGACGGCATTCCTGCGGTCTTCGAGGACGCGCTCGCCCGCGGCGTCGATGCGATGACCGCTCGGGAAGTGGCCTTCCTGTTGCTGAGCCTGTCACGCCCGTGGGCGAGCGATCTCGCACTCATGCAGTGGGCGTTCGGGCGCGAGCTGGGCGAGGAACTCGACGACGCCGAACGCGCGTACGGGCATCTGCCGGTCGGGACGGACGACCCGGAGGTGTTCCACCGGGTCGCCCACCTGCTGGTCGGCGACGGACCGCATCCCGACGTCCAGCGCATCCGTGCGGCGAGCAGCCTGCTCCTCGGTGTCGCGGCGCGAGCGTCGGAGTCGGCACGCGTCGCGCCGCTCGCCATGCTCGCCTGGCTGTCGTGGGCGCTCGGCCAGAGCACGCGCGCGACCGCCTTCCTCGCCGAGCTGGTCGACGAGGAGCTGGACCACCCGCTGGCGGCGACCGTCGGGTCGCTGATCCGCCAGGGGCACCTCCCGGCCTGGGCGTTCTGCAGCACCCCGGGAACACACGACGGCGTCGCCGCCCCCAGCGATCAGCCCGCCGCGTGACGCTCGAGGAAGTCGTAGACCTCGGAGTCGTCGACGCCGGGGAAGGTGCCGCTCGGCAGCGGGGAGAGGATGTGGGTGTGCAAGCGGGCGCTCGGCCAGGCCTGCTCCCGCCACTTGTCGGCGAGGTCCGACGGCGGTCGACGGCAGCAGGTCGGGTCCGGGCAGGTGGAGACCGCACGCGTCGTGGTCTCCCGTCCGCGGAACCACTTCGCCTCGCCCCAGGGCACGCCGACCGAGATCGAGAACTCCCCGGCCTCGGTCGTGCCGGTCTGCGTCGCGCACCAGAAGGTACCGGCCGGGGTGTCGGTGTACTGGTAGAGCTCCGTGGTGCGGTTCGTCCGCGCGAAGGCGTTCCGCGCGCTCCACTTCCGGCACACGATCTGGCCCTCCACCGCGCCCGTCACGTCGACGGGCAGCGGCAGCGCATCGTTCTCATAGGCCTTCGAGATCGCCCCGTCCTCGGAGACCCGCAGGAAGTGCAGGCGCATGTCGAGCCGGGCGGTCGCCAGGTTGGTCAGGCGCAGCGCCGCGGCCTCATGGGTGACCCCGAAGGCGTCGCGGAAGTCCTCGACGGCCAGGTTGCGATCGCGCTTGGCCTGCTGCAGGAACGACACCGCGGCCGTCTGCGGCATGAGCGCCGCCGCAGCGAAGTAGTTGATCTCGAGCCGTTGCCGGAGGAACTCGGCGTAGCTCGTCGGACGCTGGTGCCCGAGCAGGCGGTGCGCCATCGCCTGCAGGGCCATGGACCGCAGGCCGTGCCCGCCGGGGATCGACGCCGGTGGCAGGTAGATGCGCCCGTTCTCGAGATCGGTGACGCTGCGCGCGGAGTGCGGCAGGTCGTTGACGTAGATGAGGTCGAAGCCGAGCTGTTCCGCCATGATGCTCACCGTGCGGTGGGTGAGTGCGCCGGTGCTGTGTCCGGCACGCAGCACGCGCGACTCCGCGAGTTCCTCGATCTCGGGCAGGTGGTTGTCGCGCTCCCGCATCCACTCCCGCAACTCGGTGTTGGCACGCCGCGCCTCCTCCGGGGTCGCGATCGCCTCGCTCGCGTGCCGCTGCAGTTCGCGGTGCAGGCCCACGAGTGCGCGGAGGGCCTCGTCCGGGATGCCCTTCGACGGCTTGACGATCGGCAGGGTCAACTCGCCGTAGAGGGCACTGCGCTGGAGGCGGTCCAGCTCGATCTCCAGCGCCGCGCGGGGGTTCGGTGCCTCCTTCGACAGGAGGTCGGTCAGGTCGACCCCGAGCGCGGTCGTCAGCTCCTGCAGCACCGACAGCTTCGGCTCGCGCTTCCCGTTCTCGATGAGGGAGAGCTGGCTCGCCGCCAGCCCGACCCGTTCGCCGAGGTCATCGAGGGTGAGGCCTCGCCGGGTCCGGAAGTGCCGGATCCGATGGCCGAGCGTGAGGAGTTCGGCAGCGGCGTTCGATGCGGGAGTCGGCGTCATTCCTTCACCGTATCGAAAGAACCCCGATTCTTGAAGGGTGAAAGACCGTGAAGATCGACCGATACGGGCGCATGGTGGCTCTACGACCACTTCTTGACCGTCCCACCAACGCCGGAGGAACGCATGTCCATCGCAGCACTGATTCCCGACACCGCACCCGCTCCCGCCGCCCGCGCGGAGCTCCGAGCGGTGCCCCGCCCGAAGCGCAGCGGCCTCGCCGAGCTGCACGCCTGGGTCGACGACCTGGCGGCCCTCCTGGAGCCGTCCGCGATCCACTGGGTCGACGGCTCCGCGAGCGAGTCGCACCGGCTCACCCACCAGCTCGTCGAGGAGGGGAAGCTGATCAAGCTCAACCCGGAGTGGCGGCCGAACAGTTTCCTCGCCCGCAGCGATCCGCGCGACGTCGCGCGCGTCGAGGACCGCACCTTCATCTGCTCCGAGCAGGAGGAGGACGCCGGCCCGACGAACAACTGGCGCGATCCCGTGGCGATGCGCGACGAATTGCACGGGGTCTTCGCCGGCAGCATGCGCGGCCGCACGATGTACGTCGTGCCGTTCTCGATGGGCGCGGTCGGCGGACCACTCTCGCAGCTCGGCGTGCAAATCACCGACTCGGCGTACGCGGTCCTCAGCATGGGCATCATGACGCGGATGGGCGACCGCGTCCTCGAGCTCATCGCCGACGGACAGCCGTGGGTCCGGACCGTCCACTCGGTCGGCGCTCCGCTCGAAGCAGGGCAGGCCGACGTGGTCTGGCCATGCAACGACACCAAGTACATCGTCCAGTTCCCGGAGACGCGCGAAGTGTGGTCGTTCGGTTCCGGCTACGGCGGTAACGCACTCCTCGCGAAGAAGTGCTTCGCGCTGCGGATCGCCTCGGTCATCGGACGCGACGAGGGCTGGCTGGCCGAGCACATGCTGCTGGTCCGGGTCGTCTCGCCGGAAGGCCGGGCGTTCCACATCGCCGCCGCGTTCCCCTCGGCCTGTGGCAAGACCAACCTCGCGATGCTGCGGCCGACGATCCCCGGGTGGACGGTCGAGACCCTCGGCGACGACATCGCATGGATCCGGCCCGGCGACGACGGCCGTCTGTACGCCATCAACCCGGAAGCAGGCTTTTTCGGGGTCGCACCCGGCACGGGCGCCGGCACGAATGCGACAGCCGTCGACACCCTGTGGGGCAACACGATCTTCACCAACGTCGCGCTCCGCGACGACGGAGACGTCTGGTGGGAGGGACTGACCCCCGAGCCGCCCGCCCACCTCGTCGACTGGCAGGGGCAGGACTGGACGCCCGAGTCGGGGCGCCCGGCGGCCCACCCGAACTCGCGGTTCACCGTCGCGGCGGCGCAGTGCCCGTCGATCGCCGACGACTGGGACGCGGCCGACGGCGTCCCGCTCGACGCGATCCTCTTCGGCGGGCGTCGTGCCACGAACGTCCCGCTCGTGGTCGAGGCCAGCAGCTGGGAGCACGGCGTGTTCATGGGTGCGACGATCTCCTCCGAGCAGACCGCCGCCGCCGAGGGCACGGTCGGGGAGCTCCGTCGCGACCCCTTCGCAATGCTCCCGTTCTGCGGCTACAACATGGCGGACTACTGGAGTCACTGGTTGCGGGTCGGCGGTGCACTCGAGCACGGCAAGGCGCCGCGGATCTTCCAGGTCAACTGGTTCCGGAAGGACGCCGACGGCTCCTTCCTGTGGCCTGGCTTCGGCGAGAACTCGCGGGTCATCGAGTGGATCGTGCGGCGGCTCGAGCACGAGGTCGACGCACGGGAGTCGGCGATCGGCCGGTTGCCCGTCCTCGACGAGCTGAACCTCGACGGCATCGACGTGCCCGAGGCCGACCTCGACACCCTGTTCGCCGTCGACCGTGAGTCCTGGCTCGTCGAGTGCAACCTCACCGAGTCCTTCTTCGACACCTTCGGCAACCGCGTCCCGGCCGCCCTCCGTGCGGAACTCGCCGCCCTGCGCTACCGCCTCCGGTCCTGATGTGTCTGCTCGCTCGCCCGACCACGGTCGGGCGAGCGGAGCGTCACACGAGGAGCTGGTGCTTGGCGAGTTCGCGGTAGAGCGGGACCTCGGTCACGAGGTCGCTGTGGGTGCCGACGCCGACCACCCGACCCTCCTCGAGGACGACGATCTGATCGCTGTCGACGACGGTCGAGAGCCGGTGCGCGATGACGATGAGCGTGCGTCCCGTCGCGACCGCGTCGATGGCCTCGCGCATCATCTGCTCGTTGACGCCGTCGAGGCTCGAGGTCGACTCGTCCAACAACAGGATCGGGGGAGCAGCGAGGATGGCGCGCGCGATCGCGAGGCGTTGCCGCTCGCCACCCGACAACATGATGCCGTCCTCGCCGACCGGGGCGGCGAGACCGAGCGGGTTGCGGTCGAGGACCCCGCCGAGGTTGACCGCGTGCAGCACGCGCTCGCAGTCGGCGTCGCTCGCATCCGGTGACGACAGCAGCAGGTTGTCGCGCAGCGTGCCGGCGAGGACCGGGGCGTCCTGCTCCACGTACCCGATCTGGTCCCGGAGGTCGGCGCGGGGGATCGTGCGGATGTCGACGCCGCCCAGGCGGATGGCACCGGCCGTCGGGTCGTAGAACCGTTCGATGAGCCCGAGAATGGTGCTCTTGCCGGCGCCGGACGGTCCGACGAGCGCCGTACGCCTGCCCTGCATCGCCGCGAAGGACACTCCACGGAGCACCTGCCGACCGAGCGCGGACTGCGCCTCGGTGAGTCGGGCGGCATCGGCGGTGACGACCTCCGGCGCGCTGGTGCCCTCACTCAGCGCCTCGGTCGCGAGCGCCTCCGCTGCGGCCCGTTCGCGCTCGATGACCGCCGCGTCCGGGTAGGCGAACTCGACCCCGTCGAACTCGATCGCCGGCGCGGACGCTGAGGCGGTCCCGGGACGCCCGACCCGCGCGGCGATGGCCGCGTCGTCATCGCCCTCGTCGGGCAGGTCGAGGATCTCCTGGATCCGGCCGAGCGCTCCGAGCGCCTGGTTGACGCTCGTGATCGCGCCGAAGGCCTGGCCGAGCGGCATGATCATCATGAACAGGAAGAGGATGAACGCGACGAGACTCGCGATGGTGATGGCCCCGGACGCGACCCGGAACCCACCGACGCCCAGGACGACCAGGAACGAGGTCTGCATGGCGATGCCTGCGACCGGGACGACCAACGAGGAGATCTTCGCGATCCGCACGCCCACGCCGTAGACCTCCTTGGCCACGCCGTCCACCGCGTCGATCTCGCGGTCGGTCGCGTTGGACGCCCGGATGGTGCGGATGGAGCTGATGGCTCGCTCGACCGCGGCGGCGAGCTCACCCACCTTGGTCTGCTGCTCGCGGCTGGCGACGCGGATGCGTCCGCTCAGGGCGACGACCACGACGACCGAGACGATGACGACGAGGAGGGTGAGACCGAGCAGGACGGGGTCGATGATCGCCATGGCGATGAGCGCGCCGAGGAAGGTGATGGCACCGCCGACGGCGTCCACGAAGCCCTGCGTCAGGACGGCGTAGAGCATGGTCGTGTCGCTGCCGACCCGCGAGACGAGGTCGCCCGTCCGGCGCGTGTCGAACTGGCTGATCGGCAGCCGGAAGATGCGCGCGATCAGCTGGCGCCGGGAGGAGTAGACGACCCCGGTGCCGGCGCGCTGCAGGAGGTAGTGCTGGTACCCGCTGATGACGCCGGAGACCACGACGAGCCCGACGAGGAGCCACGCCAGGTTGCCGAGCGACCGGCCCGCCTCGACGACCCCGATCACCTGGCTGACGATGAGCGGCTGGGCGAGTGACGCGGCCGCTCCGATGACGCTCAGGATGATGACGACGATGAGGATCGAACGGTGCTCGAAGATGTACGGCATGAGCTGCTTGAGGCTCGCGCGGGGACCGTCGTCCTTCGGTCGGCTGAACGGGTTGCGGCTGCGTGCCGGGCGCGCTGGGGTGCTCATGGTGCTCTTCCTCCGAGGTGCGGTGCGCGGCTCCGAGACGTCCATGGCGACGGCGCACCGTGGTTCAACTCTAGGCGACGGTCGCACGCGCCGAGCCCGAAGCCGACGCACCGAGCGCGGACGCACCGAGGGCCGGTGCGCGGAGACGTCCTCCACGCACCGGCCCTCGGTGGTCGCCTCGATCAGGCGTCGATGTCGACGTCCTTGGTCTCCTTGGAGACGATGAGGGCGACGAGCGTGATCAGGGCCATCGCCGAGAGGTAGACGCCGACCCAGAACGGGCTGCCGCCGCCGGCGCTCCACAGCGCGACGGCGATGAACGGTGCGACCGCGGCACCGAGGATCGACGACACGTTGTAGGAGATCCCGGACCCGGTGTACCGCACGTTCGTCGGGAACAGCTCGGGCAGCAGGGCGCCCATCGGTCCGAAGGTGAACCCCATGAGGCTGAATCCGATGATGAGCCAGATCATGACCCCGGTGAACCCGGCGCCGAGCAGCGGGACCCAGACGAGACCGAACACGAGGATCGCGCTCGTCACGACGATGAGCGTCTTGCGGCGTCCGTACTTGTCGGCGAAGGGACCGGACACGAGCGTGAAGATCCCGAAGAAGACCACGCCGGCGATGAGCATGAGCACGAAGGTCGTGTAGCTGTAGCCGAGCCCGGCGACCGGGGCGTCGAGTGGCGCACGGCCGTAGCTCAGGGAGAACGTCGTCATCAGGTAGAAGAGCACGTAGGTGGCGAGCATGAAGAAGGTGCCGAGGAGCAGCTTGCGCCAGTGCAGCTTGACGACGCTCGCGAGCGGCGACCGCTGCACCTTGCCCTGCTCCTTCGCGTTCGTGAACGCGTTGCTCTCGACGAGACGGAGACGGACCCAGAGGCCGACGATGACCATGACGACTGAGAAGAGGAACGGGATGCGCCAGCCCCACTCGAGGAACGCCTCGGACGGCATTGACGGGTCGTCGCTCGGCAGGATCGCCGCGATGATCAGGAACAGTCCGTTGGCGATGATGAAGCCGATCGGCGCACCGAGCTGCGGGAACGTGCCGAACAGGGCACGCTTGCCGGTCGGCGCGTTCTCCGTCGCGACGAGGGCGGCGCCCGACCATTCGCCGCCGAGCGCGAAGCCCTGACCGATGCGGAGGATCACGAGGAGCAGCGGGGCGACCCAGCCGACGAGCTGGTAGGTCGGCAGCAGGCCGATGAGGAAGGTCGCGATCCCCATGGTGAGGAGGGCGCCGACGAGGGTCGCCTTCCGACCGCGTTTGTCGCCGAGGTGCCCGAAGATGACGGCACCGACGGGGCGGGCCACCATCGCGGCGCCGAACACGGCGAAGGAGGCGAGGAGACCCGCGGTCGGGTCCTCACTCGGGAAGAAGAGGTGCGGGAAGACGAGGACGGCGGCCGTCGCGTAGACGTAGAAGTCGTAGAACTCGATCGTCGTGCCGATGAGGCTGGCGAGGACGACTCGGGAGCGCGGATTGACCGGGGCCTTGGTGACTGGGGTTGCTTCGAGAGACATGCGTGCGCGTTTCGGTTCGGGAATGGACGCCGTCGAAGCATCAGCACCGGTCGCGCACGCCCGCCGACGACGGCAGGATCAGAGGTTAGCCCGCTTGTGGCAGGACCATGACACTGTACGCCGAAGTACGGCATTCCGGTATTCGGTTGCCCGGAAGGGCGTGTACCGATACCGGAATGCCGCGTGATGCGCCTCTGCTCGGCTCAGCCGCGCAGCTCGCGGAGGACGATCGCGGTCGCGACGGCGGCATCGGCGGCCTCCGCCCCCTTGTCCTCCTTCGACCCGGGCAGCCCTGCGCGGTCGAGCCCCTGCTTCTCGTCGTCGAGGGTGAGCACGCCGAAGCCGACGGGCTTGCCCGTCTGGATGCTGACCTGCGTCAGGCCATTCGTCGCGGCGTCGGAGACGTACTCGAAGTGCGGCGTGCCGCCACGGATGATGACCCCGAGTGCGACGACCGCGTCGGCCCCGGCCTCGAGGGCGGCCTTGGCGACGACCGGGAGTTCGAAGCTCCCGGGGACCCGCACGAGGCGGTGGTTGGCGCCGCTCGCATCGAGGGCCTTGACTGCTCCGGCGATGAGACCGTCGGTGATGGTCTCGTGCCAGGTGCCGGCGATGACGACGATGTCGAGGCCGGTGCCGTCGACGCTGATGGTGGGGGATCCTTCGCCGCTCATGCGGTCTCCTGTCTTCTTCCCTCGAGCGCGTCGAGGGGTTGGTGGTGTTCTCGCTCCTCGAGGGAATCGAGGGCGGCGGTGGACTACTGGTGGGGGTGCGGTTCGGGTGCGAGCTCGAACCCGATGCTGTGGCCCATGCGGTCGCGCTTCGTCTCGAGGTAGCCCTCGTTGAACAGGCCGACGCCGACCACCAGGGGGACGCGCTCGCTCACGGCGATGCCGTGGTTCGTGAGCTGTCGCTCCTTCTCCGGGTTGTTCGAGAGCAGGCGCACGGAGGTGATGCCGAGGTCCGTCAGGATCGCGCTCGCCGCCGTGTAGTCGCGGGCGTCGGCCGGCAACCCGAGCGCGAGGTTGGCGTCGAGGGTGTCGAGACCGTCCTCCTGCAACCGGTAGGCGCGCAGTTTGTTGACGAGGCCGATGCCGCGCCCTTCGTGCCCGCGCAGGTAGACGACGACTCCGCCGTGGCGCTGGATGGTGTCCAGAGCACTGTCGAGCTGCGGACCGCACTCGCACTTGAGCGAGCCGAACGCCTCGCCGGTCAGGCACTCGGAGTGGACGCGCACGAGCGCACCGGTGGCCTGCGGGTCGCCGGCGATGATGGCGACGTGGTCGGCACCGGTCCTGCGGTCGCGGTAGGCGCGCAACCGGAACGAGCCGTGCGTGGTCGGGACGGTCGTCTCCACCTCGAACGACACGTTCGACGATTCGGGGATGGCCGCCTGGGCGGCGCGTTCCTCGGCGCAGACCGCAGCCGCATCGGGGTTCTCCTCGAGGAAGGCGATGAGTGCGGCGATCGTCGTGACGAGCACGTCCTCCCGCTCCCCGAGCGCGATGAGGCCGGGCAGGCGCATCATCTCGCCGTCGTCGGCGACGATCTCGGAGATCGCCCCGACGGGGACGAGCCCCGCGAGCTTCATGAGGTCGACGGCCGCCTCCGTGTGGCCGTCGCGCTCACGCACCCCGCCGTCGACGGCGCGCAACGGGACGATGTGTCCGGGGCGCGAGAGACTGGCGGGCACGGACGCCGGGTCGGCGAGCACGCGCAAGGTGTGGGCGCGGTCGGCGGCGCTGATGCCGGTGCTGAGCCGGTCGGCCGCGTCGACCGTGACGGTGTACGCGGTGCCTCTGGGGTCCTCGTTGAGCGCGACCATCGGCGGGAGGGCCAGGCGGTCGGCGATCTCGTTCGTCATCGGCGCACAGATGAATCCGGAGGAGTGTCGGACCGTCCACGCGATCCACTCCTGGGTGGCGGACTCCGCGGCGAGGATCACGTCGCCCTCGTTCTCTCGCCCTTCGTCGTCGGCCACGATGACCGGTCGGCCCTGGCGGAGTGCCGCGAGGGCCTCCGGGATGCTGGCGATGCTCATGCGTTGCCCCTTCCGGTGGCGGTGGTGCCGACCGGGTCCGCGGACTGCGGATCCTGGCCGATGCTGCTGGGGAATGCCGACTCGAGACGGCTGAATGCGAGCATGCGCTCGACGTGCCGGGCGAGGATGTCGGTCTCGAGGTTCACACGATCGCCGGGGACCCGCTCACCGAGCGTCGTCGCGGCCAGCGTCTCGGGGATGAGGGACACCTCGAACCAGGCTTCCGGTGCGTCCGGTGCGCTGATGGCGCTGACGGTGAGCGAGACGCCGTCGACGGTGATGGATCCCTTGTTGACGACGAGCGGCGCGAGTGCCGCGGGGAGCGAGACGCGCACGACGCGCCAGGCCTCGCCGGGCACCGTGGCCAGGACGGTGCCGGTGCCGTCGACGTGACCTTGGACGATGTGGCCACCGAGGCGGTCGCCGACGCGGGCCGCGCGTTCGAGGTTGACCGGAGATCCGACCGTGACGCCGTCGAGGGAGCTCATCGCGAGGGTCTGGGCCATGACGTCGGCCGTGAACGTCTCGCCGGTCTGCTCGACGACGGTGAGGCAGACACCGCTCACGGCGATGGAGTCCCCGTGCCTGGTGCCCTCGAGGGCGAGCGGGCCGCGGACGGTGAACCGTGCCGAGTCCTCGCCGTGGTCGATGGCGACGATCGTGCCGAGTTCTTCGATGATGCCCGTGAACATGGGTGGTCCGTTCTCTGGGGGTCAGGCGGTGAGGTGGCGGGCGGCCGAGGCGGAGGCGCTGCGGTCGGGTGTCGTGATGACGAGGAGGTCGTCGCCGAGTGGTTCGACGCCGACGGTGGTGAGGCGGATCGCTTCGCCGATGGTGTCGACACCGAGGTCGCCGATCGCGAGGCGAGGGCCGCCGAGGAGCACCGGGGCGAGGTAGGTGAGGACCGTGTCGGCGAGTCCTGCGCGGAGGAACGCCGTGGCGATGGTCGGGCCGCCCTCGATGAAGACGCTCCGGACGCCCGCGGCGCGGAGCTCGGCTAACAGCGCAGCCGGATCATGCCCGTGGTGGACGACGACCGGCCGGGGGTGGCGGTGGACGGCGGCGTCCAGGGGGATCTGGCGACCGCCCATGACGACGGGCAATGGCTGCTCGGGCAGGAGGTCGCCGCGGTCGTCGCGAGCGGTGAGGCTCGGATCGTCGGCGAGGACCGTCCCCGTGCCGACGAGGATCGCATCGTGGGCGGCCCGTCGACGGTGGACGTCGTCGCGCGCGGCGTCGCCGGTGATCCAGCGGCTCGTGCCGTCGCTCGCGGCGATCCGCCCGTCGAGACTCGAGGCCCACTTCACCGTGACGAGCGGACGGCCGAGGCGGGCGGTGGTGAGCCAGTCACCGAGGAGGTCCTCCGCCGGTCCGGCGAGCACACCGCCGACGACGGTGACGCCGCCGTCGCGGAGTCGTTCCGCTCCACCTCCGGAGTGGTGGCCGGGGTCGTCCACGGCGAACACGACGCGCTCGACACCGGCCTCGAGGAGGGCGACGGCACACGGTCCGGTCCGGCCCGTGTGGTTGCAGGGTTCCAGGGTGACGACGGCCGTCGCGCCGCGGACCGCTCCGGGAGCGAGGCGGGACAGGGCGTCGACCTCCGCATGCGGGGTGCCGGCTCCACGGTGCCAGCCCTCGGCGATCACGGTGCCGTCAGCGTCGAGGATGACGCAGCCGACGCGGGGGTTGACCCCGCGGGCGGGGCCGTTGGCGGCGAGTTCGAGCGCGCGCAGCATGGCCTGCTCCTCGCGGACACTCGCCTGCGGTGCCTCGGTTCCTGCGCTCATCTGTCCGTCATCTCGGTCGGTACTGACACGAGTTCCGGGGTCGCGGGCAGGTGCTCGCCGGCGTCGACCATCGGCCGACACCCGTGCTTCCTTCCATCCGGACTCGAACGCCGTCTGCGAGCAGACGCGTTCATAACCGTCGGTCCTGGAGTTCCACCAGGTCAACCGGGCCTCGCTTGCGCGAGACACGGGTCGCGGACTATCACCGCCGGTTCGGACTCTCACCGACCCCGGAGCACGTTACGTGTTGTCGATTCTAGGTCAACGGGCTGAGTGGGGGCCCTATTCCCGGTTCGGATGACGCCCGGTTGCAGCGCCTGACGCGGCCGGGGTCAGCGCTGGGCGTCGTGCTGGTCGATCGCCGCGCGGGCGGTCCCCTCGTCGACCACGAGGTCGGAGATGAGCCCGCCCGCCAACGCCCCGAGGAGCGGGGGCACCTTGGCGGCTCCCGCGACCACGCAGATCCGACGGGAGACGCCGCGCAGCACGTCGAGGTCGGGCCCGGACGCACGATTGTTGAAGGGGATGTCGCGCCAGGAACCGTCGGCGCGGAAGAACACGGTCGCGACGTCCCCGACCGCGCCGGCGCTCGCGAGCGCCTCGAAGTCGCTGTCGTCGAGGTAGCCGCCGACGTAGACGTGGCTGGGCACCCCCGAGAGCTGCGAGCCGAGACCGAACAGCGCGACGTCCATGCGGCGTTGGATCTCGAGCACGCGTCGGATGCTGCGTTCCCGCCAGAGGGCCAGCTTGGTCGACGGGTCGTCGAAGAAGGCGGGCACCGCGAACTGCTGCGCGTAGGCCCCGTAGGCGTCCGCGTACCGATGCAGGATCTCACTCGCGTAGAGGATGCCCGAGGTGCGCGTGTTGGCCGCACCGTTCAGCTGGACGATCTGCGAGTTGTGGGTCCGCTTGGGGGTGAGGTGCCTCGCCACCGCACTCACGGTCGAGCCCCATGCCAGGCCGAGCGTCATGTTCGAGTCGAACACCGAGCCGAGAAAACGTGCAGCCGAGAGGGCGACCCGCTCCAGACGGTCGATGTCGCTCGTGTGGTCGGGGACCGGGACGATGTGGGCGGTCACGCCGAACCGGTCGCGGAACTCCGCCTCGAGCCGCGACGGCATGTCGTGCGGGGAGCGCACCTGGATGTCGACGAGCCCGCTTTCCCGCGCATATCCGAGCAGGCGGGAGACCGACGACCGGGAGGTGTGGAGCTCCTGGGCGATGGCCTCCATGGTGAGGTCCTGCACGTAATACAGCTGTGCGGCGCGGAGCGCCTCGGCCGTCCGGTCCGGCTGGCTGAGCGCGTCTGCGAGCGACATCGGGTCTCCTTGCACGTTTGTTCACTAGGGCTGTTCAGAGTTGCAGCGGGTGTCACGATGTATTCAGTCACATCATTCAGCGGCGCGCAATCCCGGCAGCGTCGCGTACCAACCGCGAAGAAGCGAGGCATCTCATGTCCCTCAAGTCGTCAGCTCCCCGTTCCACCGTCCAGTCCGTCATCGACCGCCCGCAGGCGTCGGTGCTCATCATCGGCGGCGGCATCAACGGCATCGCGACCTTCCGCGACCTCGCGCTCCAGGGCGTCGACGTCACGCTCGTGGAACGCAACGACTGGGCCTCCGGCGCCTCTGCCGCGTCGAGCCACATGATCCACGGCGGCATCCGCTACCTCGAGAACGGCGAGTTCCGTCTCGTCCAGGAGTCGGTGCAGGAGCGCAACGGGCTCATCAAGATCGCCCCGCACTACGTGAAGCCGCTCGAGACCACGGTCCCGATCTTCTCGACCTTCTCCGGCATCCTCTCCGCACCGCTGCGCTTCCTCACCCACAAGCAGGGCAAGCCGCAGGAGCGTGGTGCGCTGCTCATCAAGGTCGGCCTCACCGCGTACGACTCCTTCTCCCGCGACGGTGGCAGCGTGCCGCGTCACCGCTTCCACGGCCGGAAGAAGTCCCTCGCCGACCTGCCGAAGATGAACCCGGGCCTCAAGTACACGGCGACCTACTACGACGCCTCCATGCACGACCCGGAGCGTCTCGCACTCGACGTCCTCATGGACGGCCTCGCCGCCGGCCCGCACGCCCGTGCCGTCAACTACGTCGAGGCGGTCGGCATGGGAGCCGACGGCGTCGAGCTCCGCGACACCGTCACCGGCCAGACCTTCACCGTGACGAGCGACGTCGTGGTCAACACCTCCGGCCCCTGGACCGACCTCACGAACGCCGGCCTCGGCGAGCCGACGACCTACATGGGCGGCACGAAGGGCTCGCACATCGTCCTCGACAACCCGGAGCTCTACGCGGCCACCAAGGGGCGCGAGATCTTCTTCGAGCACGAGGACGGCCGCATCGTCCTCATCTACCCGCTCAAGGGCAAGGTCATGGTCGGCACGACCGACATCGACGCCGACCCGAGCACCCCGAGCGTCTGCACCGAGGAGGAGGTCGACTACTTCTTCGACCTCGTGAAGCACGTCTTCCCGACCATCGCGACCTCGCGCGAGCAGATCGTCTACCGGTTCTCCGGCATCCGCCCGCTCCCGAAGCACGACGACGAGGCCCCCGGCTTCGTGTCGCGCGACTACCGGATCGAGCGCCGGGCCGCCGCTGCACGTCCGTCCACCACCGTCTTCAGCCTCGTCGGTGGCAAGTGGACCACCTTCCGGGCCCTCGCCGAGCACCTCAGCACGGACGTGCTCAACACCATCGGGGCCCCGCGCCCCGTGGAGACCCTCGGCCTCGCGATCGGCGGCGGCGCCGGCTTCCCGCGCACCGACTCGGCGACGCGCACCTGGGTCGCCGCGCACGAGGACGGCACCGGTGCCAAGCGTGCCGAGCAGCTGCTGGGCCGGTACGGCACGAAGGCCGCCGCACTCCTCGAGCACCTGTCGGAGCACGGCGACGACCGCTTGCAGGGCGCTGCCGACTACAGCGTGCAGGAGCTGGAGTACCTCGTCGAGCAGGAGCAGGTCGTGCACCTCTCCGACGTGCTGCACCGTCGCACGAGCCTCGCCTTCACCGGATCGCTGACCGCCGGCCTCGTCGACGAGATCGCCCGCGTCGTCGGCGGTGTCCTCGGGTGGGACGACGCCGAGCGGACCGCGCAGATCACCGCAGCGCTCGACCGCCTGCGCGACGCCCACCAGGTCGACCTCCGGGTCGACGCCGCCAAGGAGGCCCCGGCGTTCTCATAATGCACGAATGTGCAGGCAAGGCCCTTGTCCTGTGCAACAGGAGCTGGCTACCTTACAAGCAACTGGTCAGTGCAACCTCGCCCAGCGGGGGCTCGCGCCTCGGCGTCGGCCCCCACACGGCCACACCTATGAAAGGTCAATGAAGACATGAACCTCGGAACCATCTTCCTCTCCGAGACCGTGGGGACGGCGATGCTCGTCCTCCTCGGTACCGGTGTGGTCGCCACGGCGATCCTCACGAAATCCAAGGGCCTCGGTGGCGGCTGGCTGCTCATCAACTTCGGTTGGGGCCTCGCGGTCTTCGCCGGTGTCACGGTGTCCTACGCCTCCGGCGGACACCTGAACCCCGCCGTCACGATCGGCTTCCTCACCACGGGGTCGATCGACTTCGGTACGGCGCTCGTCTACTGGGCGGCGCAGATGGTCGGTGCCTTCATCGGTGCCGTGCTGACGTACTTCGCCTTCAAGCAGCACTTCGACCAGGAGGAGGACCCGGGCAAGAAGCTCGGTGTCTTCTCGACCGGTCCGGAGATCCGCAGCTACGGCTGGAACCTCGTGACCGAGGTCATCGCGACCTTCGTCCTCGTCTTCGTCGTGATGTCCTTCGGCAAGACCGGCCCCGACGCGGTGGTCATCGAGGGCGTCCCCGGGGGACTCGCAGCCCTGGGCGCCCTTCCCGTCGCCCTGCTCGTCGTCGGTATCGGTGCCTCCCTCGGTGGCCCGACCGGCTACGCGATCAACCCGGCACGTGACCTCGGTCCGCGCATTGCCCACGCCCTCCTCCCCATCAAGGGCAAGGGCAAGAGCGACTGGTCCTACGCCTGGGTGCCGGTCGTCGGCCCCCTGCTCGGTGGTGTCCTCGCGGCCCTCGCCTCGATGGTGCTGCTCCCGGCCGTCTGACCTGACGCTGCGGCGGTGACCGGACACGATCACCGCCGCGGCACCCCGGGGTACCGGTTCCGGTGCCTCACCTCGCAACGCACGCAACGAAGGAGTATCCAATGGCGGACTACGTCATCGCAATCGACCAGGGGACGACGAGTTCCCGGGCCATCGTCTTCGACAAGAGCGGATCGATCGTCTCGACGGGCCAGCTCGAGCACGAGCAGATCTTCCCGAAGGCCGGCTGGGTCGAGCACAACCCGAACCAGATCTGGAACAACACCCGCGAGGTCATCGGCCAGGCGCTCAGCAAGGCCAACATCACCCGGCACGCCATCGCGGCCATCGGCATCACGAACCAGCGCGAGACCGCCGTCGTCTGGGACAAGACCACCGGTCAGCCCGTCTACAACGCGATCGTCTGGCAGGACACGCGCACCCAGGACATCGTGAACCGCCTCGCTGCGGACGGCGGCGTCGAGCGCTTCAAGAAGACCGTCGGCCTGCCGCTGGCGACCTACTTCTCCGGCACGAAGATCGTCTGGATCCTCGAGAACGTCGAGGGTGCTCGTGAGAAGGCCGAGGCGGGCGACCTCCTCTTCGGTACGACCGACAGCTGGGTCATCTGGAACCTCACCGGTGGTGTCAACGGCGGCGTGCACGTCACCGACGTCACCAACGCCTCGCGCACGCTCTTCATGGACCTCGAGACCCTGCAGTGGGACGACGAGATCCTCAAGGCGTTCGGCGTCCCGAAGTCGATGCTCCCGGAGATCAAGAGCTCCTCCGAGATCTACGGCCACGCGTCCGACGACAGCCTCCTCCGCGAGACGCCGATCGCCGGCATCCTCGGCGACCAGCAGGCGGCGACCTTCGGGCAGGCGGCGTTCCAGCAGGGCGAGGCCAAGAACACCTACGGCACCGGTAACTTCATCATCTTCAACACCGGTGAGGAGATCGTCCACTCCGAGAACGGTCTGCTGACGACGCTCGGCTACAAGCTCGGCGACGCGAAGCCGCACTACGCGCTCGAGGGCTCGATCGCCGTGACCGGTTCGCTCGTCCAGTGGCTGCGCGACAACCTCGGCATGTTCTCCTCCGCTCCCGAGGTCGAGGCGCTCGCCAAGACCGTCGAGGACAACGGTGGCGCGTACTTCGTGCCGGCGTTCTCCGGGCTGTTCGCGCCGTACTGGCGTCCGGACGCCCGCGGTGCGCTCGTCGGGCTCACCCGGTACGTCAACAAGGGCCACATCGCCCGGGCCGCCCTCGAGTCGACCGCGTTCCAGACGGCCGAGGTCATCGACGCCGTCAACGCCGACTCGGGTGTCCCGCTGACGGAGCTCAAGGTCGACGGCGGCATGACCGCCAACGACACGCTCATGCAGTTCCAGGCCGACATCCTCGGTGTGCCGGTCATCCGCCCGGTCGTCGCCGAGACCACGGCGCTCGGCGCTGCCTACGCGGCCGGTCTCGCCGTCGGCTTCTGGTCCGACCTCGACGACCTCGCGAAGAACTGGCAGGAGGACAAGCGCTGGGAGCCCAACATGGACTCCGCGGAGCGCGACCGCCTCTACCGCAACTGGAAGAAGGCCGTCACGAAGACCTTCGACTGGGTCGACGACGACGTGCAGTAGTCCCGACCGACCGGAACGGCCCGTCCTCCTCGCGGAGGGCGGGCCGTTTTTTCGTACGTCCTCGTGCCGCTTCCCGCAGGGTGCACCTGCGCACAACTCCTGCAGCTGGAGGACCGACTCGGGAGCAACCGCGCCATTCCGCCTGCCCGCGCCGACCGGGCCGGTCAGGCGCAGGAGTTCTGCGCGAACTCGCTGCCTCCCGCGAGACTCGCTCCGACCTCATCTCGTCGAGATGGGTGTCCCACATGCGCATAACTCCTGCTCCTCGCTGCTGCGGCGCCTCCCTGGGGTCGATCCTGAGCGTTGGCCAGTGGCCAGCAGGAGTTGTGAACCGCGCGCGACGGTGACGCCCTGACCGTGACCCTCCTCCACAGTGCTCCCGTAGTCCTCGACCGACGACGACGCAGCCGCGTGAGACCGACCGCTCGATCGGTGCCCCGAACCTCGATGGATGGACAGTGCAGCTTCCGGTCACACGATCCTCACCCGCTCGACGCTTCTCGAGGAAGGTATGCGACCGCGTGAGATCACCCAGGCGGTGCGTGACGGAACGATCGTTCGCGTGCGGCGCGATCGATACGCGCTCCCCGGAGTACACGATGACATCCGTGCCGCAGTGCGCATCGGGGGGAGGCGAGCGTGCCTGTCCACCCTGGCCGCCCGTGGTGTGTTCGTGTTCGACGCCACCCGGGTCCATGTGCATGTGGACCGCAGCGCCTCACGACTTCGCGGACCGCGGGCGGAGGACCGACGGCTGGCTACCAGCGATCGACGGGAGTTCACTCTCCACTGGCGACCGCTTGATCAGCCGTGCGGCACGTTCGACTGCGACGTGTCGATCATCGACGCACTGGCCCAGTCCATCCGGTGCCAGTCGCCGCGGATGGCACTCGCGACGCTCGACAGCGCGGTCCATCTCGGGTTGGTGGATGAGCCCGACCTCCGACGAGTCTTCGCCCTGGTGCCCGAACGCTTTCGTGCGCTCATGGCGTTGATCGATGGACGCGCCGAGTCAGGTCCGGAGACACTCCTGCGCTTGATCGTCCGCAGCCTCGGTCTGTCGTACGAAGTGCAGCCCCGTCTGGCGGAGGGTGGACGCGGTGATCTCCTGGTGGCTGAGTCATTGTTGATCGAGGTCGACAGTCGAGCCCATCATGAGGGGTGGTCGCACGCCGTCTCCGACCGCACCCGCGACCTCAGAGCCGCCTCGCGCGGGCTGATGACGTTGCGACCGCTCTACCAGCACGTGGTGCATGAGCCCGGGCTCGTCGCGGCAGCGATCACCGGTCTGATCGGGGACGTACGCACAACTCCTGCTCACCGCGTGGGTACTCCACGGGCCGCGCGGTGAGTGCGGTGTGTGCGGGCTTGCGGACAGTGACAAGCAGGAGTTGGGAACGGACGGCGGGATCAGGCGCGGCGGAGGAGTCCGACGCGGTCGTAGACCTCGGCGAGGGTCTGCTCGGCGACCTCGGTTGCGCGCGCGGCGTTGACCGCGAGCAGGCGGTCGAGCTCGGCGGGGTCGTCGAGGAGCTCGAGCGCGCGCGCACGGACCGGCTCGAGTTCGCCCACGACGACCTCGGCGAGACCCTTCTTGAGGTCGCCGTAGCCACGACCCTCGAACTCGCCGACGACGGCCTCGATGGGGGAGCCGGTGATCGCGGAGTAGATGCTCAGCAGGTTCGAGACACCGGGCTTCTCCTGTGCGTCGAAGGCGATGACGCCATCGTTGTCGGTGACCGCACGCATGATCTTCTTCTGCGTGACCTTCGGCTCGTCGAGCAACCAGATGATCCCCGCCGGGGTCTCGGCGGACTTCGACATCTTCGACGTCGGGTTCTGGAGGTCGTAGATGCGCGCGGAGTCCTTCTGGATCTGCGCCTTCGGGACGACGAAGGTGTCGCCGAAGCGGGCGTTGAACCGCTCGGCGAGGTCGCGCGTGAGCTCGATGTGCTGCCGCTGGTCGTCGCCGACCGGCACGATGTCGGTCTGGTAGAGCAGGATGTCCGCCGCCATGAGGATCGGGTAGGCGAAAAGCCCGACCGACGAGGCGTCGCGCCCGTGCTTGGCCGACTTGTCCTTGAACTGCGTCATGCGCGCGGCCTCGCCCATGCCGGTGATCGTGTTGAGCACCCAGGCGAGCTGTGCGTGCGCCGGGACGTGCGACTGGACGTACAGGGTCGACGCGGAGGGGTCGATGCCTGCGGCGATGTACTGGGCGGCCGTGCGACGGGTCTTCTCGCGGAGCTCGGCGGGGTCCTGCGGCACCGTGATCGCGTGCAGGTCGACGATGCTGAAGAAGGCGTCGTGCTCCTGCTGCATCTGCTTCCACTGCAGGAGGGCACCGATGTAGTTGCCGAGGTGGAGCGAGTCGGCGGAGGGCTGCATGCCGGAGTACAGGCGTGGCTTGGTCATGTGGGTTCTCGCAGAGGGATGAGCGGCCGGAGCCGGGGCACGGAGTGGTGGGGTGGCGGGATGCCGAAGGGTCAGACGGCGTAGTCGACGACGACGGGGGCGTGATCGGACCATCGCTGGTCGTACGCCGCGGCGCGGTCGATCGTGTAGCCGGACGCGAGGGCCGCGAGCTCGGGGGTGGCGAGCTGGTAGTCGATGCGCCAGCCGGTGTCGGTGTCGAAGGCCTGGCCGCGCTGGGACCACCAGGTGTAGGGACCGGGGACCTGGCCGGCGGACTGACGCCCGATGTCGACCCAGCCGAGGCCGGTGCCGGTCACGCCGTCGACCCCCGTCACGGTCTCGCCCGCCGGGCCGAGGTAGCGGTCGAAGTAGGACCGCTCGGCAGGCAAGAAGCCGGCACGCTTGACGTTGCCCTTCCAGTTCTTGATGTCGAGCTCGGTGTGGCCGACGTTGAGGTCGCCGACGACGAGGGACAGCGGGTTGTGCTCGCGCAGCGCGGGCAGCCGCTCGAGCATCGCCTCGAGGAAGCGGAACTTCTCGACCTGCTTGGGGGTGTCGACCTCGCCGGAGTGCACGTAGGTGCTCACGACCGTGACGAGGGTGCCGTCGATGTCGAAGTCGGCCTCGATCCACCGACCCGCGCTGTCGAAGTCGTCGGCTCCGAGGGCGACGCGGTGGATGCCCGCCGAGCGACGGCTGACGATCGCGACGCCGGCGCGCCCCTTGGCGGTCGCGGCATCGTGCAGGATGTTCCACTCCGGTCCGAAGAGCGTCTCGAGGTCGCTCGTCGCGGCGCGGACCTCCTGCAGAGCGAGGATGTCGACCCCGCGGTCTTCGAGCCAGTCGCCCATCCCCTTGCGGAAGGCCGCGCGGACTCCGTTGACGTTGACACTGGCGATGCGGAGGGGTGCAGACATGCCTCCAGCTTAGTCGCGGGGGCCGACAACGCCCTGGCCCCGGCGCCCGCCCTGGCGTCGGCGATGGGGCGGGTCCGACGCGTCCGCTGCTGGCGACTCGGGGGCTTCGCCGTGCTCTCGGATGAGGTCGGCCGAGGCCTCCTCGGCGTGCCGGACGCGCCGGCGGGCGAACCAGACCGCCGGGCCCTTGGCGCGCCGAAGGGATCCGCGAGCCTCCCGCAGTTCCGCCTCGGCGATCAGCCTCCTGGCCGCCAGCTCTTCGGCCGCCTGCTCCTCCGGCGTCGTCGTGCGCACACTGATGCCCTGGTCGTCGAGCCCCACGGCGATCCAGGCGGCGGAGGCGAGGATGACGCGGCTCACGAGGTTGAACCACAGCATGAGGCCGATGAACACCGCGAAGGTCGCGAGCAACGGGTTCCGGGAGGCCCCGGCGATCACCGCACTGCTCGCGACGCTCAGGAGTGAGAGCACCAGGCTGCCGAGGAGCGCGCCGCCGAAGAGGTTGCGCCACGGGATCCGGATCCGGCTGAGCACGCGGTACATGGCGCCGAGGGTGACGAGGTTCACGACCACCGCGACGACCAGCCCGACGACCCGGCTGCCGACGGTCACCCAGAAGGTGCCCTCCAAGCCGACCAGTGACAGCAGCCAGCTGAGTGCCTGTGTGCTGGCGACCGACAGCGTCGCGGAGACGAGGAGGAGGACGCCGAAGGCGAGCGCCAGCACGAGGTCGACGACCTTCAGCAGGAAGAAGCTCGCGGCGACCTTCGGGAGCGCGAAGATCGACCTGACCGCCTGCCGGGTGTAGTACAACCAACCGATCGCCGTCCAGATGAGACCGACGGCGGCGATGACCCCGGTCCAGCCGAGCAGCGAGGCGCTCGACAACTGCTCCTCGGCGATGATGCCCTCGCCGTCGGTGCCGATGAGGCCGGGGACGGCGCGGTTGATGATCTCCACCAGCGCCTGGAAGACCTCGGCGTTGTTGCCGAGCCAGATGCCGGTGATGGCGAATCCGACGTAGACCGCGGCGAACACGGCGAAGACGGCCTGGAAGCTGATCCCGGCGGCCAGGAGGTTGCCGTCCATGGCGAGATACCGATGGATGACGCGATAGGGCTTCAGCCGCATGACCCACGTCGTGGCGCGCTCCGCTCTCGCCGCGCGGGGCGCGAGCCGTCGGATGAACGAGTTCTCGCTGTTCTGGATCCATTGGAACACGAGTGGCGGTGGCGTCTGTTGGAGCCGCACCCTGGGGGTCGTACCGGCGTCCGGCGCGTCGGCGGAGTCCTTCCTCGGCGCACGCGGATTGGTCACCGGACCAGCCTACAAGCGGGCCGGACCGGGGGAGAGGCGGTGCACTAGGGTCGAACCATGCGCGAGGCGGAGGGGCAACGCACCTTCACCGGCACCGGCGTCGGACGCGGCGTCATCGCCGGTCCCGTGCTCCGCATGCCGGAACCGCTGCCCGAACCGAGCGCCGACCCGTTCGGCGGGGACGTCACGCTCGAACAGGCCCGGGCCGTCGCGGCGCTCAGCGCGACGCGGGCCGACCTCGAGGACCGGGCTCGACGAGCCGGCGGACATGCGCAGGACGTGCTCGAAGCGCAGGCGGTCATGGCGGACGACCCGGCGCTCGCGGAGGACGTCGCAACGCGCATCGCGGCGGGGCGTTCCGCGGAGCGCGCCGTGTTCGAGGCCCTGGCGACGGTCCAGCAGGTCCTCTTCAACCTGGGGGAGCCGATGGCGGCGCGCGCGACCGACGTCGGTGACGTCTCGCAACGGGTCATCGCGCGGTTGCTGGGCCGACCTGTCCCCGGACCTCCCGAGTCGGACGAGCCGTTCGTCCTCGTCGCCACGGACCTCGCTCCGGCAGACGCCGCGCTCCTCGATCTCGAGCGGGTGCTGGCACTCGTCACGAGTGGCGGCTCGGCGACCTCGCACACGGCCATCCTCGCGCGCGAGCAGTCCCTCATCGCCGTCGTGGGCGTCGCAGGAGCCGAGCAGTTCGAGGACGGTGAGATCGTCCTCGTCGACGCCGGAGCCGGGGTCGTCACCGGGTCGCCGACGAAACGCGAGGTGCGGTCCGCCAGGTCCACCGCGGCCGAGCGCGTGCGGGTCTCACCGCGCTCACCGGGCGAACTCGCCGACGGCACCCCGGTGCCCCTGCTCGCGAACCTCGGGTCCGTCACCGGTGCGGCCGGTGCCCTGGCCCTCGGCGCCGAGGGGGTGGGGCTGTTCCGCACCGAGCTGCTCTTCCTGGACCGCGCGGAGGCGCCGGGCGTCGCCGAACAGGCTGACCGCTACGGCGAGTTGCTCGCGGCGTTCCCGGGCAAGCGGGTCGTCGTCCGGGTGTTCGACGCCGGAGCCGACAAGCCGCTCGCCTTCCTCCGACCGGACGAGGCCGAGGCCAACCCGGCGCTCGGGGTGCGGGGCATCCGGGCGCTCCGCGCACGTGACGAGGTGCTCCGAGACCAGCTCACGGCGCTCGCGCTCGCACAGGACGCCCACGAGGCGGACCTCTGGGTGATGGCCCCGATGATCGCCGACCTCCCCGAGGCCGCGGCGTTCGTGACCCTCGCGAAACGGCTCGGGCTCCGCACGGTCGGGACGATGATCGAGGTGCCGTCGAGTGCGCTGCTCGCCGCGCAGATCCTCGGGGTCGCGGACTTCGTGAGCATCGGCACCAACGATCTGACGCAGTACACGCTCGCGGCGGACCGTCTCCTCGGGCCGCTCGGCTCGTATCAGGACCCGTGGCACCCCGCCGTGCTGCGGCTCGTCAAGCTCGTCGGCGACGCCGGTCTCGCCTCCGGGCGCTCGATCGGCGTCTGCGGGGAGGCGGCAGCGGACCCGGCCCTCGCGGTCGTGCTCGTCGGCCTCGGGGCGACGAGTCTCTCGGTCACCCCGGCCGCGCTCGGCGACGTCCGGAGCGAGTTGCGACGCTACACGCTCGAGGCGGCTCGTGCCATGGCCATGGACGCCCTGAGCGCCGCGTCACCGGCTGAAGCCAGAGCTGCCGCGCTGGCCTGACGTCGCTCGACGAACAGGTCGCCCTGCACGAACACGTCCGGCCCAGCGCAGTGCGCTGGGCCGGACGGATGAACCGGGTGTGGGCTAGGAGACCTTGCCGGAGATCATGGCCTGCTTGACCTCGGCGATCGCCTGCGTGACCTGGATGCCGCGGGGGCACGCCTCGGTGCAGTTGAAGGTGGTGCGGCAGCGCCACACGCCCTCCTGGTCGTTGAGGATGTCCAGGCGGACCTGCGAGGCGTCGTCGCGGGAGTCGAAGATGAAGCGGTGCGCGTTCACGATCGCCGCCGGGCCGAAGTACTGGCCGTCGGTCCAGAACACGGGGCACGACGAGGTGCACGCGGCGCACAGGATGCACTTCGTGGTGTCGTCGAAGCGGGCGCGCTCGGCGACCGACTGCACGCGCTCCTTGTTCTTCTCCGCAGGCTTGCCGGGCATGAGGAACGGCTGCACCTCGCGGAACGACGCGAAGAAGGGGTCCATGTCGACGACGAGGTCCTTCTCGAGCGGCAGGCCCTTGATCGCCTCGACGTAGATCGGCTTCGAGATGTCGAGGTCCTTGATCAGCGTCTTGCAGGCGAGGCGGTTCCGTCCGTTGATCCGCATGGCGTCGGAGCCGCAGATGCCGTGCGCGCAGGAGCGACGGAACGTGAGGGTCCCGTCCTGTTCCCACTTGATCTTGTGGAGCGCGTCCAGGATGCGGTCCGTCGGGAACATCTCGACGTCGAAGTCCTCCCAGCGAGGCTCGGCGTCCACGTCCGGGTCGAATCGACGGATGATCAGGGTGACCGTGAAGGACTGGATCTCCTCCGGTGCTGCTGCCGGCGGGTTCTCGAGCGTTGCAGTGCTCATCGCTAGTACTTCCTCTCCATCGGCTGGTACCGCGTGATGACCACGGGCTTCCAGTCGAGCCGGATGTGGTCGGCCGCGTCGGACGAGTGCGGGTCGCCGGACAGGTACGCCATCGTGTGCTTCATGTAGTTCTCGTCGTCGCGCTTCGGGTAGTCGTCGCGCATGTGACCGCCACGGCTCTCCTGACGGTTGCGAGCGGAGTAGACGACGACCTCGGCGAGGTCGAGCAGGAAGCCCAGCTCGATCGCCTCGAGGAGGTCCGTGTTGAAGCGCTTGCCCTTGTCCTGGACGGCGATGTTCTGGTACCGCTCGCGCAGGTTGTGGATGGTGGCGGTGACGCCGGCGAGGGACTCGTCGGTCCGAAACACCTGGGCGTTACGGTCCATCTCCTCCTGCAGCTCCTTGCGGATCGTGGAGATCCGCTCCGTGCCGTTGGAGTTCCGCATCTGCTCGATGAGGCCGGAGACGAAGCCGGCGGGGTTCTCGGGCAGTGGCGTGAAGTCGACGCCCTGGACGTACTCGACGGCGTTGTTGCCGGCGCGCTTGCCGAACACGTTGATGTCGAGGAGCGAGTTCGTGCCGAGCCGGTTCGAGCCGTGGACGGACACGCACGCGCATTCGCCTGCCGCGTACAGGCCGGGGACGACGGTGTTGTTGTCGCTCAGGACCTCGGCCTTGACGTTCGTCGGGATGCCGCCCATGGCGTAGTGCGCCGTCGGCATGACCGGGACGGGCTCCGTCACCGGGTCGACACCGAGGTAGGTGCGCGCGAACTCGGTGATGTCAGGCAGCTTGGTCTCGAGGACCTCGGCACCGAGGTGGGTGCAGTCGAGGTAGACGTAGTCCTTGTTCGGCCCGGCACCGCGGCCTTCCGCGACCTCCTGGACCATGCAGCGCGCGACGATGTCTCGCGGGGCGAGGTCCTTGATGGTCGGGGCGTACCGCTCCATGAAGCGTTCACCGCTCGCGTTCCGGAGGATCGCACCCTCACCTCGCGCTCCCTCGGTGAGGAGGATGCCGAGACCGGCGAGGCCGGTGGGGTGGAACTGGAAGAACTCCATGTCCTCGAGCGGGAGACCCTTGCGCCAGATGATCCCGACGCCGTCGCCCGTGAGGGTGTGGGCGTTCGAGGTCGTCTTGTAGATCTTGCCGAAGCCACCGGTGGCGAAGATGACCGCCTTCGCCTGGAAGACGTGGATCTCGCCGGTGGAGAGCTCGTACGCGACCACACCGGACGGCTTGTCGACACCGTCGACGTTCGTCATGATCAGGTCGAGCGCGTAGTACTCGTTGAAGAAGTTGATGCCGAGGCGGACGCAGTTCTGGAACAGCGTCTGCAGGATCATGTGGCCCGTGCGGTCGGCCGCGTAGCAGGCACGGCGGACCGGCGCCTTACCGTGGTCACGGGTGTGGCCGCCGAAGCGACGCTGGTCGATCTTGCCCTCGGGGGTGCGGTTGAACGGCAGACCCATGTTCTCGAGGTCGATGACCGCGTCGATGGCCTCCTTCGCGAGGATCTCCGCCGCATCCTGGTCGACGAGGTAGTCGCCGCCCTTGATGGTGTCGAAGGTGTGCCATTCCCAGCTGTCCTCCTCGACGTTCGCGAGCGCAGCGGCCATACCGCCCTGCGCCGCTCCCGTGTGGGACCGCGTCGGGTAGAGCTTGGAGATGACGGCCGTCTTCGCTCCGGGGCCGGCCTCGATCGCGGCGCGCATGCCGGCACCGCCGGCACCGACGATCACGATGTCGAACTGGTGGTAGTGGATGCCGTCGATGACGGTGGACTCGGTGGTTTCTGTAGTCACGGTTTCCGTTGCTCGGTCTCGGTTGCTCAGTTGGCGGGGCAGAACGACGCGAGCAGGTCTGCAGGTGCGCCGGCGGGGCACGGGTCGAAGGTGAAGACGACCAGGGTCCCGAGGATGATGAGGATGGTGACGGCGGCGAGGATCGCGACCTTGAGGACACCGCGGATCGTGCGACCCGTGGCGTAGTCGTTGACGATGGTGCGCATGCCGTTTCCACCGTGGATCAGTGCGAGCCACAGCATGGCGACGTCCCACCACTGCCAGAAGGGGTTCGACAGCTTGCCGCCGACGAAGGCGAAGTCGATGGCCTTGATGCCGTCGCCGACCATGAGGTTGACGAACAGGTGGCCGAAGATGAGGACCAGCAGGATCACGCCGGAGACGCGCATGTAGATCCAGCCCCACTTCTCCCAGTTGACGCCCTTACGGCGCGCGGGACGAGCGGGGGTGCGGGGAGCGGCGATCGTCGTCATCAGTGGCCCATCTCGCTGAACACGTTGATCAGGTGGCGCGGCGTGAAACCGAGCATCGTCACGACCCAGAGACCGATGACGATCCAGAACATGGGCCGCTGGTACTTGGTGCCCTTCGACCAGAAGTCGATGAGGATGATGCGGATGCCGTTGTACGCGTGGTAGGCGATGGCGGCGACGAGTGCGACCTCACCGAGCCCCATGATGGGGTTCTTGTACGTGCCGATGACCGCGTTGTACGCCTCGGGGGAGACCCGCACCAGCGCGGTGTCGAGGACGTGTACGAGGAGGAAGAAGAAGATGGCGACGCCGGTGATCCGGTGGAGCACCCACGACCACATGCCTTCACGGCCCCGGTACAGGGTGCCGGCCGGGCGTTTGGATGTCGTGGATTCCAACGGTGACGTTCGCGTGAGACTCGCGGTCACGAGGTCCTCCCTGATAGTCGCTATCTGCGGCAGATCGTTCTGCCGTGCGGGGGTTGTTGCCTGCCGTGCGTCGAATCGGCGCGCTGGACCAAGTGTAGGCGCGGGATGCGCGGTCCCGCCGCTAAGGCTGGCCTAACTGTCTCGACGTCGAGAGAGGCCGGACACCTGCGCGACGACCGGGCGACACCGGGTGTTCACAACCAGTTCCGTCGCTTGAACACCTTGTAGAGGATGACGCTCGTGGTGGCCATGAGCGCGAGCGCCATCGGGTAGCCGAACCACCACGACAACTCCGGCATGTGGGTGAAGTTCATGCCGTAGATCCCCGCGATGAGACTCGGGCCGAACAGGATGGCGGCCCAGGAGGAGATCTTCTTCACCTCGTCGCCCTGCTTGAGGCTCGCCTCGGTCATCTTCGCCATCTCCTCGTTCTGGCGTTGCCCGACGAGGGTGCTGTTCACGGTCAGGATGTCGCGCAACAGCTCCCGGTAGGCGTCGATCCGCTGGTTGACGCTCGTGAGGTGGTCGGCGACGTCGCGGAGGCCGCGTTGCAGTTCGTCGGCGACCCCGTACTTCGCGCTGCCCTGCTCGAGCGACAGCATCACGTCGCTGAGCGGGTGCGTCGCCCGCTCGAAGGCGATGACCTCGCGGGAGAGCTGGTAGATGCGGCGGGACACCTGGGACTCGCCGACGAAGACCTGCTCCTCGATCTCGTCGATGTCGTTCGAGAGCCCGGCGACCACCGGACCGTAGCCGTCGACGACGGCGTCGATGATGGCGTACAGGATCGCCTGCGGACCGTAGGCGAGGAGTTCGTGCTCCTGCTCCATCCGCGCCCGTACGTGCGACAGGTCGGGGGACTCGGCGTGCCGGAGGGTGATGACGAAGTTCGGACCGACGAAGACGTGCAGCTCGCCGAACTCGACGGTCTCGGTCTCGTCGACGTAGTTGGCGGCCCGGAGGACGACGAACAGGACGTCGTCGTACCGCTCGATCTTCGGCCGCTGGTGCGCGGTGATGGCGTCCTCGACGGCGAGCGGGTGCAGACCGAACTCAGCCGCCAGGACGCCGAGCTCGCCGGCGTCGGGCCGGTAGAGCCCGATCCATGCGACGCCGTCCGGGGTCTCATGGAGCGCGCGGAAGGTGTCCTCGAGTGAGGTGAGCGTCGAGCTGCGGGAACCGTGGCGGTAGATGCAGGCGTTGACGATGCTGTTGCGGCCGTCCAGGTCCGCTGCGTCCGGCGGACCGACGGGGACCGGGGGAGCCTGCTTGCTGCCGAAGGACGGGATCGGGATCCCGAGGACGTTGCGTCCAGCCATGCTCGTACCGTTCTTTCTCGTGCTCGATCTGGCGCTCATCGTAAACCCGTCAGATGACGCTTCCGTGCCGTCGTCCTCAGGCTGGAGCCTGGCGGTACGCTCGGGGGATGACCACGCCCCTCGAACGCTTCTACGCAGTGATCCCGGCCGGCGGCATCGGCAGTCGTCTCTGGCCGCTCTCGCGGGCCGACGCACCCAAGTTCCTGCACGACCTCACCGGCTCCGGCAGCACGCTGTTGCGCGCCACCTGGGACCGCCTCGCGCCGATCGCCGGCGACCAGCGCATCATGGTCGTCACCGGGCGTGCGCACCGCGCGGCCGTCGAACAGCAGCTGCCCGACCTCGCCGACGCCAACGTGGTCCTCGAGAGCGAGCCGCGCGACTCGACCGCCGCGATCGGGCTCGCCGCAGCGATCCTCGTCCGCCGTGAACCCGACGTCATCGTCGGCTCGTTCGCCGCCGACCACGTGATCCGCGGCGACCGCCTGTTCCGCGCCGCGGTCGCCCAGGCCGTCACGGCCGCCGAGGAGCGCTACATCGTCACGATCGGCATCCAGCCCACGGAGCCCGCCATCGGTTTCGGCTACATCAAGAGCGCCCGCGACCTCGGCATCCGCGGGGCCGAAGGGGTCCTGCTGGTCGACTCCTTCGTCGAGAAGCCCGACCTCGCCACGGCCAAGCGGTACGTCTCGAGCGGCGAGCACCTCTGGAACGCCGGGATGTTCATCTCGCGGGCCGACGTCCTCCTCGAGGAGATCGGTCGGCAGAAGCCCGAACTCCTGGCGGGCCTCCTCGAACTCGCCGAGGTCTGGGACGACGCGGCGGCCCGTGGCCCGGTCGTCGACCGCGTCTGGCCGGCGCTCGAGAAGATCGCGATCGACTACTCCGTGGCTGAGCCTGCCGCGGCCGCCGGTCGCATGGCCGTCGTGCCGGCGCACTTCGACTGGGACGACGTGGGCGACTTCGCCTCGCTCGCCAAGCTCAACTCCGGTGGGCGCAAGTCCGACCTCGCCATCCTCGGCGAGAACGCGCGGGTGCTGTCGGACGCCTCAAGCGGCATCGTCGTCAGCCAGACCGGTCGGGTCATCAGCCTCATCGGCGTGCAGGACATCGTCGTCGTCGATACCCCGGACGCCCTGCTCGTCACCACGAGCGCCAACGCGCAGCGGGTGAAGAGCGTCGTGGACGCCCTCAAGTTGTCCGGTCGCGACGACGTCCTCTGATCGGCGACCGACGGTGACCGCGCTGCGCGAGCTGCTCCTGCAGGCGGGCGCGCGTCTCCAAGCCGCAGGCGTGCGTGACGAGGCCCTGGCGGAGGTCTACACACCCCGCGGACTCCCGCTCGTGAAGCGGGCACCCGCGCTGCGGCCGATCGGCCGGGCGTGGCGCCTCGGGGTCGTCCTGCTCTCGGCCGACGGTCGCCTCTTCACCGCCGCCGAATCCACTCGGGCCGTGGAGCCGAAGTGGTTCAACCACCGCTCCTCGGAGGTCGAGCACCGTCGGATCGCGCAGCAAGCGGCCCACCGCGGCCCGTTCGCCGAGGGCGACGTCGTGAACTTCGAGGTCGTCGAGCTCGCGCTGGACGAGGCGTCACTCCGGGAAGGTTCAGGCCCGCTGCGACTCGTCGACGACACGGTCATGCTCCGCTGGGCCGGGCACGACCTCGGGCTCACCCCGCTCGACGCCTACCTCGACGACCGCGTCGCGCTGCTCATCGGCGAATGACCCGTTCGTTCGCCCATCCTTGGGAGAGCGAACCGGGCGATCAGACCGCGGGGCCGAACCACTCCGTGTAGAGCCGCCAGAAGTTGCGGTTGCCGTAGGCACTGCAGGCGTCGCCAGTGCCCGAGACGTTCGCGAGGGCAGCGGCGTTCGGTTGGTACGGCGTGTAGAGGTAGAGGTTCGCCGTCGCCTGGTTGCGGATGTCGACCTGGGTACCGCCGCAGGCCGCGTCGGGGCTGTACTGGATGTAGACCGATCCCAGGTGATACGCCCGCTGATAGGACTCACCCGGCACGTTGAGCGGGTACAGCGTGTACTGCCGGAACTGCCATGCGGAACGGTAGACCTGGTTCTGGAACCCGAAGTAGTCCGCGTCGCAGCTCGCGCTGAAGTTCGGGCCGGTGTCGGGGCAGCCCCAACCCATGGCGCGCGCGTAGCCGTATTCGCTCGGCCCGGTGATGAGCGACTGCTCCTTCTGCATGAGGACGAGCAGCACCTTGGGGTTGATCCCGCACGCGTGGGCGACCTTCGCGACGATCCTCGCCGCCGACTCGTTCACAGCGCCGCGGTAGGCCTCGCAGTGCCCGGGCTCGGCCGCCGGGACGGACTCGGTGCTGGCACGGAAGTCCGCCAGGCACGGCACGCCGTCTTTCGGGGTACAGGGCTGGGAGGCGAAGAACGCCTGGACGTCCGCCTCGCTCATGGCGTTCGCGTCGTAGAAGTTCGCGTCGCTGATGATCTCGCCCGGGTCGAAGTCCGTGCCGCGGACCGTGGGCGGCGCCGGCTGGGCAGGCTTGCTCGGAGCCGGCTTCGTCGGCTTCGGGCTCGCCGTCGAGGGCGTGGTCGGCGAGGGACTCGGGGTGGGCGTCGGCGTCGTCTGCGTCCGGCTCAGCTGCGAGCTCGCGGCGGCCGCGGTCGCCGGCGTGGTCGGCAGTGCGCCGAGCGCCACGAGCGCACCGATACCGAGCGCGGCGAGCAGCGAGGTTGCGGTCGATCGATGCGCACGGCGACGCCGCGCGGGCGAGGGGACCGACGGAGCACGCATGACGACCAGCCTAATCGGGACCGGTGACGTGCAGGGCTTGCGGCGGCCGACAACCGACGGATAGCCTGAGATCACTGTGAAGAACTGAGCGAATCGACGTCCCGCGCCTGCGGCAGACCATCACGAACGTGATGTGCCCGGCGGGAATCCATCGAGGTACGCCAGACGCTTCCAGGTCCGCCCAGGAGTTCGAGCCCAGCGCTCACTCCTGACGTGTCGGACGACGACCGTACGCGGCGTGCCCCATCTCGAAAGGGGCCTCCATGCGAGCACCCATGACCCACGCAACACCAGTCCACCGTCGCACCGCTTCGACCTTCGGGCGATCCATCGACATCCAGCAACTCCGCGCCGACGGCGTCACCCGCTCCTACGGCGACCGCGTCGTGTTGTGCGACGTCGACCTCGTCGTGTCGGCCGGGGATCGTCTCGGCCTGATCGGCGAGAACGGCGCGGGGAAGTCCACGCTGCTGCGCATCCTCGCCGGGATCGACGAGCCGGACGACGGCGAGGCCGTCCGCCCGGTGCGCACCGGCATCCTCATGCAGGAACTCGAGCTCCCGGAGGACACGACGGTCGGCGAGTTGCTGGAGCAGGCGCTCGGCGAGGTCCGGGCCGTCGAGCAGGAGCTCGAGACGTCGGCGGCGGCGCTCGGTGAGACGGGTTCCGCCGGTGACGGTTCCGCCGAGCAGCGGTACGCCGCCGCGCTCGATGCGGCGGAACGCGCCGACGTCTGGACGGCGGACGCCCGGTTGGACGCGGTCGTCGACGGCCTCGGCATCGCCGCGATCGAACGGTCGCGACGACTCGGTGAGGTGAGCGGGGGACAACGGTCCCGCTTCGCCCTCGCCGCGCTCCTCGTCGCGAGACCGACCGCACTGCTGCTCGACGAGCCGACCAACCATCTGGACGACGAGGCGGTCGCCTTCCTCCGCGGCCACCTGTCGGAGTGGCCGGGTCCGGTGCTCTTCGCGAGCCATGACCGCGCCTTCCTCGACGAGGTGGCGACGGGGCTCGTCGACATCGATCCGTCCCGCCCCGTCCCCGTCGGCGAGGCGTCACCCGTCGTGGAGTTCGGCGGGCCGTTCAGCGAGTACCTCGACTGGAAGGCAGCGGAACTCGATCGCTGGTCGGCGCGTCATGACGAGGAGCAGGCCGAACTGCGCCGCCTCGCGTCCGCGGTGCACGACGTCGCCCCGCGGATCAACCACGATCGGGGCATCCGCGACAACAACCGCATGGCCTTCGGCATGCGCGGCGACCGCGTCGAGCAGCAGATCAGTCGGCGGGTGCAGAACGCGCAGCTCCGACTCGAGGTCCTCGAGCGCGAGCAGGTGCGGCGCCCGCCTCGCCAGCTCTCGTTCGCAGGGATCCCGAGCGGATCGACGGTCCTCGACGAGGGGGAGCAGCTGCTCGACCTCGCCGACGCCCGCGTGGACGGCCGGCTGCACCTCGAACGCCTGCAGCTGGCGCCCCGGTCGCGGGTGCTGGTCACCGGGGCGAACGGCTCGGGGAAGTCGACGCTCCTGGCGGTGCTCGCCGGGTCGCTGCGCCTCGATGCGGGGACCGTCCTCCGACGGAAGGGGCTCCGCGTGGGGCTCCTCGAGCAGGACGTCGCGTTCCCGGATGCGGAGCGATCACCTCGGGAGGTCTACGACCGGGCGCTCGGCGAGGCCCGTGCAGCGCGCACCCCGCTCGCGGGTCTCGGGCTCCTGGGGCTTCGCGACCTCGACCGCCCGATCGGCCAGCTCTCTGTCGGGCAGCAGCGCCGTCTGGCCCTGGCGCTGATCATCGCGCGGCCTCCGCACCTGTTCCTCCTGGACGAGCCGACGAACCACCTGTCGCTCACGCTTGCGACGGAGCTCGAGGACGCCCTCGGCGACTATCCGGGCGCGGTCGTCATCGCGAGCCACGACCGATGGCTCCGTCGGCGCTGGAGCGGCGACACCCTGATGCTCGACCGCCGCTGACCGGGATCCCGGTCGGTTCTGCCTGGGCACCGAGCCGCGCTCGGTGCCCAGGTGGGAACCGCAACTACCCGGAGCGCAAGGCGACCGCCGGCGGGGTCGCTCCGCGCTCACGTGCGCAGCATCACGGCCCGGCGATGCGCGTCTGCGCATCCGCGTGTTTCCGGCGCATGACGCCGGTGCCACCGTTCTGTAACGCTTCGGTCGCGAAGCCGGGATCGTCCGTTCGGCGGTCGTCGTATTGGGTAACGTAACCCCATACGCCCCGTGACCCGCGGGGCTGCATCTTGGAGGCTACCTTGGCAATCTCAACTCGGAAGGCCGCTGCGGGCGCAATCGCCGGCGTCGGTCTCATGGCACTGCTCGCCGGCTGCGCATCGGCTCCCAGCACCGGCGACGGCGACTCGACCGGTGCCGCATCCGACTTCCTCCCGTGCATGGTCTCCGACGCCGGTGGCTTCACCGACAAGTCGTTCAACCAGCTCGGCTACGAGGGTCTGACCGAGGCGGCGAAGGAGCTCGGCGTCGAGCCCATCACCGTCCAGTCCGACAAGGCCGACGACTACAAGCCGAACCTGCAGAGCCTGGCCGACCAGGGCTGCTCGCTCATCGTCAGCGTCGGCTTCGCCCTCTCCGCCGACACGGTCGACGCGGCACTCGCGAACCCGGACGTCGACTACGCGATCATCGACGACGCGGCCGACAACGACTTCGACGGCAAGGTCGACGCCCCGAACATCAAGCCGATCCTGTTCGACACCGTCCAGGCCGCGTTCCTCGCGGGCTACGCAGCGGCCGACTACTCGAAGACCGGCGTCGTCGGCACCTTCGGCGGCCAGCCCTTCCCGTCCGTCCAGATCTTCATGGACGGCTTCGCCGAGGGCGTCGCGTACTACAACGAGCAGAAGGGCAAGAGCGTCCAGGTCGTCGGTTGGGACGTCGCCGCTCAGACCGGTTCCTTCACCGGTGGCTTCGAGGCGAACGACACCGCCAAGCAGCTCGCCCGCACACTCATCGACCAGAACGCCGACGTGCTCCTTCCGGTCGGTGGCCCGATCTTCCTGAGCGCGATCGCCGAGATCCAGGAGACCGGTAAGGACATCGCCATGATCGGTGTCGACGCCGACCTGTACGAGACCAACTCCGAGAACAAGGGCCTGTTCCTGACCTCCATCCTCAAGGGCATGAAGGCCGGCGTCGCCGACACCGTGACCGAGGCCGGTGGCGGCAAGTTCGACGCAGCTGCGTACATCGGCACCCTCGAGAACGAGGGCGTCGGCCTCGCGCCGTTCCACGACTTCGAGTCCAAGGTCTCCCCGACCCTGGCCGACGAGCTCGACACGATCAAGGCTGGCATCATCGACGGTTCCATCAAGGCGACCTCGGTCTCCTCGCCCGTCAAGTAGTCCCTCTTCACCCGGGCCCTCGCCCGGGACTCCGGGGGGAGGTCGCGATCCGCGACCTCCCCCCGCTTTGTTCGCGGCACGGCCGGACGGCGATCCCGACCGCCTGTGCCGACATCCGACACGTGACTAGATTGGGACCCATGAAGCTCGAGCTCCGCGGCATCACCAAACGGTTCGGTGCACTCACCGCCAACGACCACATCGACCTCACCGTCGAACCGGGGGAGATCCACTGTCTCCTCGGCGAGAACGGTGCCGGCAAATCCACCCTCATGAACGTCCTCTACGGCCTCTATCAGGCCGACGAGGGCGAGATCCTCCTGGACGACGTCGTCCAGCACTTCCAGGGCCCTGGCGACGCCATGGGCGCCGGCATCGGCATGGTGCACCAGCACTTCATGCTCATCCCCGTCTTCACCGTCGCCGAGAACGTCATGCTCGGCCACGAGCAGACCAAGGGCGGTGGCCGCCTCGACGTCGCAGCGGCCCGCAAGCTCGTCATCGACATCTCCGAGCGGTTCGGCTTCAGCCTCGACCCGGACGCCATCGTCGGCGACCTCCCGGTCGGAGTGCAGCAGCGCGTCGAGATCGTCAAGGCGCTCTCCCGCAACGCCAACGTCCTCGTCTTCGACGAGCCCACCGCCGTGCTCACCCCACAGGAGACGGACGAGCTCATGGCGATCATGAAGCAGCTGAAGGACGAGGGCACGTCCATCGTCTTCATCACCCACAAGTTGCGTGAGGTCCGCGAAGTCGCCGACCGCATCACCGTCATCCGACTCGGCAAGGTCGTCGGCGAGGCCTCGCCCACCGCGACGAACGCCGAGCTGGCGTCCCTCATGGTCGGGCGTCCCGTCGAACTCACGGTCCACAAGGAGGCGCCGAACCTCGGCGACACCACCTTCACCGTGCACGACCTGTCCGTCGTCGACCACCTCGGCCAGCTCGTCGTCAACGGCGTCAGCTTCGAGGTGCGCGAGGGCGAGGTGCTCGCCATCGCCGGCGTCCAGGGGAACGGGCAGACCGAGCTCACCGAGGCGATCCTCGGGCTGCAGCCGCACACCAAGGGCAGCATCAAGCTCGACGGTGTCGAACTCGTCGGGTCCACCCCGCGCAAGGTGCTCGACGCCGGCGTCGGCTTCGTGCCGGAGGACCGATCCGAGGACGGGCTCGTCAAACAGTTCACCATCGCCGAGAACCTCATGCTGGACCGATCGACGGGTGCACCCTTCGTGAAGGGCGGCAACGTCCAGCGCGGATTCCGCGACGAGTTCGCCCGCGAGAAGTCGCAGGAGTTCGACGTCCGGTCGCAGGGCATCGAGTCGCCGGCCGGCTCCCTGTCGGGCGGCAACCAGCAGAAGGTCGTCCTCGCCCGTGAGCTCAGCCGTGAGCTGCGGCTGTTCGTCGCCGCACAGCCGACCCGCGGGATCGACGTCGGCTCGATCGAGTTCGTGCACAAGCGCATCGTCGCCACGCGCGACGCCGGCATCCCCGTCATCGTCGTGTCGACCGAGCTCGACGAGGTCGTCGCGCTCGCCGACCGCATCGCCGTCATGTACCGCGGCGGCATCGTCGGGATCGTCCCGGCATCGACCCCCAGAGAGGTCCTCGGCCTCATGATGGCCGGAGAACTCCCGGCAGGAGCAGCAGCATGAGCGAGACGTCCCACACCCCGCCCGGAACGGTCCAGCCGGTGGCACCGGGTGAGGCGAAGCCCGACACGACCCAGCCGCGCTCGAACAAGGTGCTCGCCGAGATCCTCAACTCGAGCATCGTCATCTCGATCCTCGCCGTCGTCCTGGCGATGGTCGTCGGTGCGATCCTCATCGCGCTGACCGATCCGAAGGTCCACACCGCCGCCGGGTACTTCTTCGCACGCCCGGGCGACACGATCGCGGCGGTCTGGCAGTCGGCGACCGGTGCGTACGGCGCGCTCTTCCAGGGGTCGATCTACAACTTCAAGCGCCCCGACTTCCTCAACGGCATCCGCCCGCTGACGGAGACGCTGACCTTCGCGACCCCGCTGATCCTCGCCGGACTCGGTGTCGGCCTGGCGTTCCGGGTCGGCATGTTCAACATCGGTGGACGCGGTCAGATGCTCATCGCCGCCGCCTGCGCCGGATGGGTCGGCTTCACGCTCGACCTCCCGCCCGTGGTGCACCTGCTCGTCGCGATCGCCGCCGGCATCATCGGTGGCGCGTTCTGGGGCGGCATCGTCGGCGTCCTGAAGGCCCGCACCGGCGCGCACGAGGTGATCATCACGATCATGCTCAACTACGTCGCGTTCTACCTCATCACCTTCATGCTCTCCACGCAGGGGCTGCTGCAGGCTCCCGGGTCGAACGTGCCGAAGAGCGCGGCGATGGCGGAGAACGCCGTCCTGCCCAAGCTCCTCGGTGACCGCTACAACCTGCACGCCGGCTTCCTGATCGCGATCCTCGCGGTCGTGCTCGTGTGGTGGTTGTTCAGCCGGTCCTCGATCGGGTTCCGCTTCCGGGCGGTCGGTGAGAACCCGAACGCAGCGCGCGTCGCGGGTATCGACGTGAAGAACACCTACGTGTACGCCATGCTGCTCTCCGGTGGACTGATCGGTCTCGCCGGCGTCTCGCAGGTGCTCGGAACGGTGACCTCCGGGTTCGACAACGGCATCGACGCCGGCATCGGCTTCGACGCCATCACCGTCGCGCTCCTCGGACGTAGCCGGCCGGGCGGCATCCTCATCGCCGGCATCCTGTTCGGTGCGCTCAAGGCCGGTGGGTACTCCATGCAGGCCACCCAGGGCGTCAACGTGCCGATCGACATCGTGCTCGTCCTCCAGGCACTCATCGTGCTGTTCATCGCGGCTCCGCCGCTCGTGCGGGCGATCTTCTTCCTGCCGAAGCCCGACGGTTCGACGCGCCGAACGCGTCGCTCCGCCAAGAAGGAGGTGTCCGCATGAGTGGATTCACGCTCGACAAGCAGACGCCGCAGCCGGCCCCCGACGCCCCGATCGTCCTCGAGACGGTCGTCGTCCGGAGCTGGAAGGCCCCGATCGCGTTCGGGATCTTCACCGTCATCGCGTTCCTGTTGTTCGTCATCTGGCACCGCGACGGCAACAGCACGTTCCGGCTCTCCAGCGACGGCGACGTCATCCAGCTGCCGACGGTCGTGCTCCCGTCCACGGTCACGGGCATCGTCGTCACGATCCTCCTGGCCGCCATCACGGCACTGAGCGCGTACCTCGTCACGACGGGCAAGAAGGTCCCGCTCTGGCTCATCACCGTGTTCGGTGTGCTGTTCATGGTCGGGTTCCTGTCGTGGGCCGCCGCGGGCAAGGCGATCCCGATCACCGGGCTCCTGCTCGGCACGGTCGCCCTGAGCGTCCCGCTCATCTTCGGCGCGCTCGGCGGCGTCATCTCCGAGCGGGTCGGCGTCGTGAACATCGCGATCGAGGGCCAGCTGCTCGCCGGCGCGTTCTCGTCCGCCTTCGTCGCCTCGGTGACGGGGAACGCCTTCCTCGGGCTCGTCGCGGCGATGATCGCCGGCACGCTCGTGAGCTTCCTGCTCGCGGCGTTCTCGATCAAGTACCTCGTCGACCAGGTCATCGTCGGTGTGGTGCTCAACGTCCTCGTCGTCGGACTCACGAGCTTCCTGTACTCGCAGGTGCTCACGAAGAACGAGGCGCTCTTCAACAGCCCGCCGAAGTTCCCCCGGATCAACATCCCGATCCTCAGCGAGATCCCGCTCATCGGGCCTGTGCTGTTCCGCCAGACGATCATCATCTACCTGATGTACATCGCCGTGGCCGTGGTCTTCTTCTGCCTGTTCTACACGCGCTGGGGCCTCCGCCTCCGCGCCGTGGGTGAGCACCCGCAGGCGGCCGACACCGTCGGCATCAACGTGAACCGGACGCGGTTCTGGAACGTCGCGCTCGCGGGCGCGATCGTCGGCCTCGGTGGGGCGTACTTCACCCTCGGCTCGGTCGGTGCGTTCAACAAGGAGATGACGGCGGGTGCCGGCTACATCGCGCTCGCAGCGGTCATCTTCGGACGCTGGGACCCGCTCAAGGCGACGCTCGCCGCGCTGCTGTTCGGCTTCACGCAGAACCTGCAGTTCGCGTTGAGTGCCATCGGCTCCCCGGTGCCGAGCGCGTTCATGCTCATGCTGCCGTACGTGGTGACGATCTTCGCAGTCGCCGGACTCGTCGGCATCTCCCGCGGACCGGCAGCCGCCGGCAAGCCCTACGTGAAGGGCTGACCGTGAGCGACACGACGACCACGCCACACGTCGACTGGGAGGCGCTGCACACCGCGGCCCGGGAGGCGATGGGTCACGCCTACGTGCCCTACAGCCGGTTCCCGGTCGGCGCGGCTGCCCTCGTCGACGACGGCCGGATCATCTCCGGCTGCAACGTCGAGAACGCCAGCTACGGCCTGACACTGTGCGCGGAGTGCGCGCTCGTCTCCGCCCTCCACATGTCGGGCGGAGGACGCCTCGTGGCGTTCGCCTGCGTCGACGGCAAGGGCGAACGCCTCATGCCGTGCGGCCGATGCCGACAGCTGCTGTACGAGCACTCGACGGCGGGCATGCTGCTCGACACCGTCTCCGGCATCCGCACCATCGACGAGGTCCTGCCGGACGCCTTCGGACCACGTCAACTCGAGGAGTACCACGCATGAGTTCCGTAGAAGCATTCGACGTCGTCGACCTCATCCGCACGAAGCGCGACCGCGGAGAGCTGTCGACGCCGCAGATCGACTGGCTGATCGACGCCTTCACCCGCGGCTACGTCGCCGACGAGCAGATGTCGGCGCTGGCGATGGCGATCCTGCTGAACGGCATGGAGCGGCGCGAGATCCGCGACCTCACGATGGCGATGATCGCGAGTGGCGAGCGGATGAGTTTCGCGTCGCTCGAGAAGCCGACCTCTGACAAGCACTCGACCGGCGGCGTCGGCGACAAGATCACCCTGCCGCTCGCCCCGCTCGTTGCCGTCTTCGGCGTCGCGGTGCCGCAGCTGTCGGGCCGCGGGCTCGGGCACACGGGTGGGACGCTCGACAAGCTCGAGAGCATCCCCGGCTGGCGTGCGGCATTGACGAACGACGAGATGATGGCGCAGCTGGCGGACGTCGGCGCGGTCATCTGCGCCGCCGGCTCCGGTCTCGCCCCGGCGGACAAGCGCCTGTACGCCCTGCGCGACACGACGGGCACGGTCGAGGCGATCCCGCTCATCGCGTCGAGCATCATGTCGAAGAAGATCGCCGAAGGCACCGGGGCGCTCGTCCTCGACGTCAAGTTCGGCTCCGGCGCCTTCATGCAGGACTACGAGCGTGCCGAGGATCTGGCGCGCACGATGGTCGCGCTCGGAACGGACGCCGGTGTGGCCACGACCGCGCTGTTGACGGACATGAACGTCCCGCTCGGCCTCGCGATCGGCAACGCGAACGAGGTCCGCGAGTCCGTCGAGGTCCTCGCGGGTGGCGGTCCGGCGGACGTCGTCGAGCTGACGCTCGCCCTCGCGCGGGAGATGCTGACCCTCGCCGGGCAGCCGGACGCTGACGTCGAGGGCGCCCTCGCGGACGGTCGGGCCATGGACGTCTGGAAGCGCATGATCCGCGCACAGGACGGCGACCCGGACGCACCGCTGCCGGTCGCCAAGGAGACCCACGTCGTCACGGCGTCGCGCGACGGCGTGCTGGCGACGCAGGAGGCACTGCCGTTCGGCATCGCGGCATGGCGCCTCGGTGCCGGTCGGGCCAGGCAGCAGGACCCGGTCATCCACGCGGCGGGCATCGACCTGCACGCGAAGCCGGGCGACGAGGTCCGGGCCGGACAGCCGCTCTTCACGCTGAGTGCCGACGATGCGGCACGCTTCCCGCGGGCGCTCGAGGCCCTCGACGGCGCCTACACGATCGAGGACACCGCACCCCCGCGCGGCCCCATCGTCCGGGCCCGCATCGAGGCCTGAGTCCGTTGAGATGAGGCAACTCGTCGTCCATCGCCGTTCCGGACGACGAGTTGCCTCACCTGAGTACGCGACCTGTGGAGAACGACGGGGGAAGCTCCTGCCGGCGGCACGATCGAAGGATGACCTTCCGATCCTCGATCCCGATCATGGCCGGGCCGAAGCCCGCTCAGTCGGCAGTGCGCGCCGGGTTCACTCCCCGCCAGCTCCGGAACCCAGCGCTTGGTGCTCCCTTCCACGGGATCCGAACGCCACCGGGCTACCCGACTGACCTGTACCACCAAGCGGTCGCCTACCTGAGTGCTCTCCCGATCGGGGGAGCCTTCAGCCATCAGACGGCCGCTGCTCTGCACGGCATCCCGACGCCCAGGCCGACGAGTCCGGACGTCCCGCTGCATGTCATGTGACCTGCTGGCGTCCGGGCGCGAGAGGGGCGCGGCGTGGTGGGACATCGCGGCACCCTCGGCCCGGGGGACATCGTCGATCTCGACGGACTCCCGGTCACCAGTGTCGAGCGGACCTGGTGCGACCTCGCGACGGTGGTACCGCTCCCGGCATTGATCGCCGCCGGCGACGCCCTTCTCTGGTTCCTGGATCCTCGGACGTCCCTCGATCGGCTTCGTCAGGCCGTCGAGGAGTATTCGTCGCGTCGTGGCGTCGTCGCCCTTCGGTCGGCGATCCCGCGGTTGCATGACCGCTGCCAGTCGCCGAAGGAGACCGAGCTCCGGTTGATCCTCGAGGCGTCGGCGCTCCCGAAGGCGGAGCACAACGCCGAAATCGTCCTCCACGGCTCCGGGCGAGTGGTCCGGGGCGATGTGGTGTTCCGTGTCCAGCGTCTGGTCCTCGAGTACGAGGGAGACCATCACCGGACCGACCGGTCGCAATGGCGGAAGGACATCGCGCGCACGGAGGACTTGGCACATGAGGGGTGGACGGTGATGCGCTTGACTGCCGACGACCTCCGCCGACCGTCGATGCTCGCGGAGCGCATCCGGGTGCGCCTCGGCGGCCCCGGCCGAGTTGAGGCGGTTGGTCGTTGAGGGCGATGGGGAGTGACGAAGTGCCTCACCTCGACGGAGGGCTGAGCGGTACAGTGAACCCCGTGACCTCTGCAGACGAATCCCCCCTCTCCGGCGTCGACCTCCGCGCGCTCCCGAAGATCTCGCTCCACGACCACCTCGACGGCGGTGTGCGGCCCGCCACGATCATCGAGCTGGGCGAAGCGAACGGTGTCGACGTCCCCGTGTCGGACCCCGACGGCCTGGCCGACTGGTTCTACACGCAGTGCAACGCCGGCTCGCTCGTCGAGTACCTGAAGACCTTCGACCTCAGCACCGCGGTCATGCAGACCGAGGAGGGGCTCGTCCGCATCGCGCGCGAGTTCGTCCAGGACCTCGCTGCGGACGGCGTCATCTACGGTGAGGTGCGCTGGGCTCCCGAACAGCACCTCACCCGGGGTCTCAGCCTCGACGCGGTCGTCGAGGCCGTCCAGGAGGGCATCGAGCTCGGCATCAAGGACGCGGCCCACTCCGGCTCCGACATCCAGATCGGCCAGCTCGTCACGGCCATGCGGCATGCCGACCGCGCGCTCGAGATCGCTGAGCTCGCCGTGCGCCATCGCGAGCGCGGCGTGGTCGGGTTCGACATCGCCGGCGCTGAGGCGGGCTTCCCCGCCAGCAAGCACCGGCTGGCGTTCGACTACCTCGCGGCCGAGCTGTTCCCGGTCACCGTCCACGCGGGGGAGGCCGACGGCATCGAGTCGATCCGGAGCGCCATGCTCGACGGCCGTGCGCTGCGACTCGGCCACGGTGTCCGCATCGCGGAGGACATCTTCATCGAGCGCGACGACGCCGAGTCCCTCTACGCCACGCTCGGTCCCGTCGCGGAGTGGGTCCGCGACCGCAAGATCCCGTTGGAGCTCAGCCCGCAGTCGAACCTGCAGACCGGAGCCATCGCGGCCTGGGGCGAGGAGCTCGAGGACCACCCGTTCGACCTCCTCTACCAGCTCGACTTCGCCGTCACGGTGAACGTCGACAACCGCACGATGAGCGACACGAGCCTGACGAAGGAGCTCGCGCTCCTCTCCGAGGCGTTCGACTACGACCTCACCGACCTGGAGACCTTCCAGCTGAACGCCGCCGCCGCGACGTTCCAGCCGCTGGAGATCCGTGAGGCTCTGGCGGACCGCATCAGCGAGGCGTTCGACGAGTTCCTCGACGACGACGAGGACTGACGATGCCGGCAGGTGCTGTTCCGGCGACCGCCTGGGCGGCACCTGCGCGGCAGGCTTCCAGCCTCGGAGCGTTACGATGGTTCCGATCCATTCGGGTCGACCGATCCTCTGATTGAAGCGATGCCACTCCCAGAACTGTCCGAAGCAAGCGTCGCGCTCCACGTCGAAGCCGACGACTGGCGCGAGGCGATCCGCGTAGCCGGAGCGCTGCTCTCCGACACCCATGCGACGGACGCCGCATACACCCAGCGGATGATCGACGTCGTCGAGGAGTTCGGCGCATATGTCGTGATCGCGCCGGGCCTGGCGCTCGCGCACGCCCGACCGGGTGCCGACGTCCACGACGACGCCCTCGTCGTCGCGACCCTGGCTGCTCCGGTGCGGTTCGGACACCCCCACAACGACCCCGTCTCGGTGGTCCTCGGCCTCGCCGTCACCACCGCCGAGTCGCACGTGGGCTGGGTGGCGGAGATCGCCAATGTCTTCAACGACGAGACCGCCATCCCGCGGCTCGCAGCGGCCACGACGCTCGACGAGGTGCGCGCCGTGTTCGGTGCGTCCCCCCTGAGCATCGGAGACCAGGCATGAAGATCGTCGCCGTCTGCGGTTCGGGGGTCGGCTCCTCCGCGATCCTCAAGCTCAACGCCGAACGCGCGCTCGAACGCCTCGACCTCGAGGCCGATGTCGTCGCCGGTGACATCGAGAGCCTCGGCACGACCGCGGCCGACGCCCAGGTGATCCTGACCTCGCCGGAGCTCGTCGAGCGCATCGGCAAGACCTTCGCCGACATCGTCGTCATCGACAACTACTTCGATCTCGCCGAACTCACCGAGAAGCTCGAACGCGCCATCGGCTGACCGGTGCGGCCCGATCTCCGGGCCGCACACCGCCAGGCCGCTCAGCCCGTCGAGGGGCTAGGAGACGAGCGCCGTGAGATCCGTCCGCAGCGCGGCGAGCCGCGCGGTGACCGTCGCCGCCCGCTCGGCGGCGTCGCCGTCGGCGGACTGGACGTCGACGTACACCTTGAGCTTCGGTTCCGTGCCGCTCGGTCGGATCATGACACGGGTGCCGTCGTCGAGCCAGACGCGCAGGACGTCGCTCGGCGGGAGCGCCTCGAAGCCGTCGGCGAGGTCGTCGATCCGGGTCACCCGGGCTCCCGCGAGCTCCGTCGGCGGGAGTGCCCGCAGCCCGGACATGACCTCGCCGATGCGGCTGAGCTCCGCGTAGCGGATGGAGATCTGGTCGCTGCCGAAGGAACCGAAGGTGTCCGCGAACCGGTCGAGGAGCCCCGCGACGCTCTCGCCCGCCTGCGCCGACGCCGTCGCGAGACCGAGGAACGCCACGGCGGCCGAGATGCCGTCCTTGTCGCGCACGGTCCCGGGGTTCACGAGGTAGCCGAGGGCCTCCTCGAAGCCGAAGACCATGCCCGGCGTCCGGGAGATCCACTTGAACCCGGTGAGCGTCTCCCGGAACTCGAGGCCGTGCGCCTCGGCGACGATGCGTAGGGCGGGGGAGGAGACGATCGAGCACGCGAGCGTGCCCTCGGGTGCCGCGTCGCCGTCGAATGCGGCACTGGCGGCCTGGGCGGCCCGCCAGCCGAGGAGGAGACCGACCTCGTTGCCGGTGAGTCGACGGAACCCCGACGGCGCTGCGTCGTCGGGGATCGCGATCGCCAGGCGGTCGGCATCGGGGTCGTTGGCGATGATGATGTCGGCGCCGACTGCTCGCGCCGTCGCGAAGGACAGGTCGAGTGCGCCCGGCTCCTCCGGGTTCGGGAAGCTGACGGTCCGGAAGGTGGGATCGGGATCGATCTGCTCGGTGACGAGTTCCGGTGCCGGGTAACCGGCCGTCTCGAGGACGCGTCGAGTCGTCTCCCAACCCACGCCGTGCATGGCCGTGTAGACGACGCGCAGCTGGCTGCCCGCCGGGGCGGGAGCGACGGCCGCGGTCTCGGCGACATAGGCGTCGACGACGTCCTCGCCCGCGATCTCGAACCCGTCGCTGCGCGGGAGGTCCTGGACGAGCGCCGTCTCGGCGATGCGCCCGATGTGGGCGGCGATGGCCGCGTCGGCGGGGGAGACGATCTGGGACCCGTGGTGCTCACCGCCCAGGTACACCTTGTAGCCGTTGTCGGCGGGCGGATTGTGACTCGCGGTCACCATGACTCCGGCCGAGGCGTCGAAGAACCGCACGGCGAACGCGAGGACGGGCGTCGGCAGGAGCCGTGGGAGCAGGATGGCGCGGACACCGGCACCGGCCATCAGCTCGGCGGTGTCGCCGGCGAACACGGCGGAGTTCTTCCGGCCGTCGTATCCGATGACGACGCTCGGCGTCACCCCTTCCGGCGCCTGCTCGATCAGGTAGGCGGCGAGCCCGGCCGCGGCCTGCGACACGAGGACCCGGTTCATCCGGTTGGAGCCGGCCTCGATGCGACCGCGGAGCCCGGCAGTGCCGAATTGCAGTCGGGTGTCGAAGCGGTCGTGCAGCTCGGCTACGGCCACGTCGTCGGACACCCGGGCGCGTTCGACGAGGCCTGCCAGTTCGGCCCGGGTCTCGTCGTCGGGATCCTGGGCGAGCCAGGCCTCGGCGGTCGCGAGCAGGCTCGTCGCCTCGCTCACAGGGCCGCGACGATCTGCGCGAGGAGCTTGCTGATCACCGGCTCGGCCGCCTGGCCGGCTTCGATGACCTCGGCGTGGCTGAGCGGCGTCTGCTGGATGCCGGCGGCGAGGTTGGTGATGAGCGACATCCCGAGGACCTCCATGCCGGCCTGACGTGCGGCGATCGCCTCGAGCGCGGTCGACATGCCGACGATGTGGCCGCCGATCGCCTTCGCCATCTGGACCTCGGCCGGGGTCTCGTAGTGCGGTCCGCGGAACTGCGTGTAGACGCCTTCGTCGAGCTCCGGAGCGACGCTGTGCGCGATGTCCCGCAGCCGCTTGGCGTAGAGGTCGGTGAGGTCGATGAACGTCGCGCCCTCGAGCGGCGAGTCGGCCGTGAGGTTGATGTGGTCGCTGATCAGCACGGGCGTGCCGGGCGTCCAGTGGTTCTTGATGCCACCGGCGCCGTTCGTCAGCACCATGATGCGCGCGCCGGCCGCAGCGGCCGTCCGCACGCTGTGCACGACACGGCGGACACCGTGGTTCTCGTAGTAGTGCGTCCGGGCGCCGATGACGAGCGCACGCTTGCCGCTCGGGAGCAGGACCGAGCGCAGGGTGCCCACGTGGCCCTCGAGCGCCGGCTTCGAGAAGCCGACGATCTCCGAGGCCGGGATCGTCGCCGTCGTCTCGCCGATCAGGTCGGCCGCCTTGCCCCAGCCGCTGCCGAGGGTGAGTGCGATGTCGTGGCGTTCCACGCCGGTCTTCTCAGCGATCTGGCCGGCGGCTTCGCGGGCGATCTCGAAGGGATCGACATCGGACAGATCGAGTGGGTTCGCAGAGGTTTCGGACATCCTCTCACTCTAGACAGGGGCGGGGCCGCCGCCCAACCGTGCCGACCCCGCTCATCCGCGCACGATGCCCACCGCCGCAGGCCCGAACGGGTTTGGTCCCGCCCCTGGTGGCGCGCGAGAATGGACGCATGGCCTACGAGTTCGAACGCAAGCAGCGAGTGGCGATCATCGGAGGCGGACCCGGCGGGTACGAGGCGGCCCTCGCCGGGGCACAGCTCGGGGCCGACGTCACGCTCGTGGAGCGCACGGGCGTCGGCGGCGCGGCGGTCATCACCGACGTCGTCCCGTCCAAGAGCCTCATCGCCACGGCCGACGCGGTCGGGGCCATCGGCGAGGCGGCCGACCTCGGCGTGCAGTTCTTCGTCCGCTCGGAGACCACCGGGAAGCCCAGCCGTCCCGAGGTCGCCGTGAACCTCGCCGCCGTCAACAAGCGACTGCTCGGATTGGCCCGCCAGCAGTCCGAGGACATGCGGGCGAGTCTCATCCGTGCCGGTGTCCGCATCGTCAACGGTCAGGGGCGGCTCGACGGACCGAACGAGGTCATCGTCTCGACCGACCTGTCCGGCGGCACCGACTTCGACCGCATCGAGGCTGACACCGTCGTCGTCTCCGTCGGCGCGAGCCCGCGCCAGTTGCCCTCTGCCCTGCCGGACGGCGAGCGCATCCTCACCTGGACGCAGCTCTACAACCTCACCTCCGTCCCCGAGCACCTCATCGTCGTCGGCTCGGGCGTCACGGGCGCCGAGTTCGCCTCCGCCTACACGGCGCTCGGCTCCAAGGTCACGCTCATCTCGAGCCGCGACCAGGTGCTGCCCGGTGAGGACGCCGATGCGGCGGCGGTCATCGAGAACGTCTTCAAGCGCAACGGCATGACGGTCCTGTCGAAGTCGCGGGCCGACTCCGTCACCAGAACCGAGACCGGCGTCGTCGCCACGCTCTCCGACGGTCGCACGGTCGAGGGTTCGCACTGCCTCATGGCGGTCGGTTCGGTGCCCAACACCGCCGGGATCGGTCTCGAGGAGGCCGGCGTGCAGCTGACCGATTCCGGTCACATCCGCGTGAACCGAGTGGCGCGCACGAGTGTCCCCAACATCTACGCCGCCGGTGACTGCACGACCTTCCTGCCGCTCGCGTCCGTCGCGTCGATGCAGGGTCGCACTTCGATGCTGCACGCGATGGGCGACGCGGTGAACCCGACCGAGATCCGCAACGTCGCCGCGAACATCTTCACGCAGCCCGAGATCGCGACCGTCGGCTGGACCCAGAAGCAGATCGAGGACGGCATCGCCCAGGGTGAGATCTATAAGCTGCCCCTCGCCCAGAACCCGCGCGCCAAGATGATGGGCATCAAGGACGGTTTCGTCAAGCTGTTCGCGCGGACCGGCAGCGGGACGGTCATCGGCGGGGTCATCGTCGCCCCGAAGGCCAGCGAGCTCATCTTCCCGCTCGCCCTCGCGGTCGAGCAACGGCTGAACGTCGACCAGGTGGCTCGTGCCTTCACGGTCTACCCGTCACTCACCGGGTCGATCACCGACGCTGCGCGCGCCATGCACATCGTCGAATAGGCGTCGTCCTCGTCGAACCGGCGCTGAGACGCCGGAGTTCACCGATCGCGGTTCGCGAGCACGATGCGTGCGACGGCGACCCGCGAGCGCACGCCCCAGGCCTGGAAGACGGCGCTCAGATGCTTCTCCACGGTCTTGCGGGAGATGCCGAGGGCCGTCGCGATCTCGTCGTTCGACAGGCCGTCCGCGACGAGTTCGGTGAGGTCCCGCTGTCGGGGCGTCAGCGGTGCGGTCGGGATGGGGACGGCGGTCAACGGCAGCGTGGCCGGGAGCCGTGAGGGGAGCTGGCGGCGGGACACGATCCCGAACGCGGCGAGCACCCGGGTGACGTGCGCGTCGACCGTGCGCGAGGAGAGCTGGAGGACGGACGCGATCTCCGCCGTCGAGTTGCCCTCCGCGGAGAGCAGGGCGACCTCGCGCTCGCGCGGCGACAGTCCGTCCCAACCGGAACCGGCGACCGGCGCGAGACGTCGGCCGATCGCCTTCAGCTCCCGGGCGGCGGAGCGGGTCGCGGCGGTGTGCCCGCCGAGGACCGCCTGCTCGGCGAGCGCGGCCAGCTCACGGACGGCCTGCGTCCGGTCGGACATGGCGATGAGGGCACGCGTCGCGAGGATCTCGCCGATCCCGGCTTCCAGCATGCGGCCGTCGACCAACGCGCGGGTGGTCGCCGTGCGCGCGAGCGCCAGCGCCTCGGCGGGTCGCCCACGGAGGAGTTCGAGCTTGCACTGCATCCGGAGGATGGCCGGCCCGGGGACCCTGCGGTCGACGTCGGCGGCGATGAAGCCGATGAGGCGTTCCGATTCGACGATGTCGCGGTCGAGGAAGGCGCTCGAGACGAGCAGCTCGATCGCGAGGGCGCGGTCCTGGACGGACAGGCCGCTGAAGTCGTTCCCCGAGGCGCTCCGCGCGAGGGCTGCGGCTCCGTGGTCGTCCGCGAGGGCGGCGAGACCGTAGCCGACGAGGAGGTAACACGTCGTCTGGAAGGCGCCCGTGGGCTCGGGGATGGCCTGACGGACGCGGCGTGCGAGCGTCCTGGTCGCCCCCTGCTCGGCACGGTTCCCTGCGACGAGGCACTGCACGGCCTCCGCGTACAGTGCGGTCGGTCCGCTCCCGGCCCGCTCGAACATCGCGAGCGCGGCGGCCTCTGCCTCGGCGACGCGTCCCTCGTTGAGCAGGAGGCGGGCGAGGACCCCGTCGACGAGTGTCCGGTACAAACGGCCCGGGGTGGCGGCGATGTCGTCGGCGAACGCGTCGGCGAAGCGCCGGGCGGCGTGGATCAGGACGTTGACGACGGCACCCTCGACCAGCAGATACCCGACGAGCCAGGCCAGGGTCGGTTCGAGGTCGCCGCCGTCGTCGACGAGGGCGTCCGCCTCCGCGAAGCACCCCTCCAGCTCCGAGCCGGACGAGCGGTCCGATCCGAGGGCCAGCCCGGCTGCCCCGAGCACGAGCAGGCGTGTCGTCCGGTCGGAGTCCGTCGAGGCGGCGAGCGCGTCCACCGCGTCCCGGCGACAACCCGCGAAGTCGGCGGTGGTGAACCGGGCGTAGGACAGGAGGGCGAGGACGCGGGGATCGGACGCCGCGTGCGGCTCTGCCTCGAGCAGCGCGATCGCACCGGCGGCGTCGAAGTCCGCCACACGATCCAACGCATCTTCGAGGAGGTCGGCTGCTGACACCTGTTCAGCGTATCGTCGCCGGGTCCGATGCGACGCCCGAAGGCGCCGGTCGGGTCAGCTGATGGTGAGGAGCTGGTGACCCGAGGAGACCGTGGCACCGACCGTCGCGTCGATCGCGCCGACCGTGCCGTCCTTGTGCGCCGTGATGGGCTGTTCCATCTTCATCGCCTCGAGGACGACGACGAGGTCGCCCTTCACGACGACATCGCCCTCGGCGACCGCGAGCTTCACGATGGTCGCCTGCATGGGCGCCGAGACCGAATCACCCGTCGCACCAGAGACCACCGCTGCACCACCGCGGCGGTGTGGGGCGGGAGCGGCGACCGGTGCACCGACGTTCAGCCCCAGCTGTCCGCCCGGAAGGCTGACCTCGAGCCGCTTGCCGCCGACCTCGACGACCACCGTCGAGCGGGCAGCGGGTGCCTGCTGTGCATCGATGGATCCGTCCCAGGGTTCGATGTCGTTGACGAACTCCGTCTCGATCCATCGGGTGTAGACACCGAAGGTACCGTCCTCCGCGGTGAACGCGGGGTCGCGGACGATCTTGCGGTGGAAGGGGATGACGGTGGGGAGGCCGGCGACCTCGAACTCGTCGAGCGCGCGACGACTGCGCTCGAGCGCCTCCTCGCGTGTGCGTCCCGTGACGATGATCTTGCCGAGGAGCGAGTCGAACGCCCCCGAGATCGTGTCGCCGGCCGTGACGCCGGAGTCGAGCCGGACACCGGGGCCACCGAAGGTCTTGAAGACGTGGATCGGGCCCGGCTGCGGGAGGAATCCGCGGCCCGGGTCCTCGCCGTTGATGCGGAACTCGAAGGAGTGGCCGCTCGGCTGCGGGTCGTCGTAGTCGAGGACGCCGCCCTCGGCGAGACGGAACTGCTCACGGACGAGGTCGATGCCGGTGATCTCCTCGGAGACCGGGTGCTCGACCTGCAGGCGGGTGTTGACCTCGAGGAAGGAGACGGTGCCGTCCTTGCCGATGAGGAACTCGCAGGTGCCGGCACCGAGGTAGCCGACCTCCTTGAGGATCGCCTTCGACGCGCGGTAGAGCTCCGTCACCTGGTCGTCGGTGAGGAAGGGTGCCGGTGCCTCTTCGACGAGCTTCTGGTGGCGACGCTGCAGCGAGCAGTCGCGGGTGGAGACGACGACCACGTTGCCGTGCGCATCGGCGAGGCACTGTGTCTCGACATGGCGCGGCTGGTCGAGGTACTTCTCGACGAAGCACTCGCCCCGTCCGAACGCTGCGATGGCCTCGCGGGTGGCGGACTCGAAGAGCTCGGCGACCTCCTCACGCTCACGGGCGACCTTGAGGCCGCGACCGCCGCCGCCGAAGGCAGCCTTGATGGCGACGGGCAGGCCGTGGATGTCGACGAAGTCGAGCACCTCCTCGGCACCCGAGACGGGGTTGAGCGTGCCGGGGGCGAGCGGAGCGCCCACCTTCTCGGCCACGTGGCGGGCCGAGACCTTGTCGCCGAGCCGCTCGATGGCCTCGGGCGACGGTCCGATCCAGATCAGCCCGGCGGCCATGACGGCACGCGCGAAGTCAGCGTTCTCGGCGAGGAAGCCGTAGCCCGGGTGGACGGCGTCGGCGCCGGACCGTCGGGCGATGGACAGGAGCTTGTCGATGACGAGGTACGTCTCCGCGCTCGTCGTCCCGTCGAGGGCGTAGGCCTCGTCAGCGAGACGGGCGTGCATGGCGTCGCGATCCTGGTCGGCGTAGACGGCGACGGAGGCGATCCCGCTGTCCTTCGCGGCTCGGATGACGCGGACGGCGATCTCGCCACGGTTGGCGATGAGGACCTTGGTTATACGTGGCACAGTCCACGAGCCTACCGGGAGGCCCGGGTGAGCCTTTGGCTCACACGCACAAAAAAGTCGCAGGAACGACGTGTCGCCTCTACAAGGGCTGAGGTGTCAGAGGGCGCCGCGCCGGTTGCGGAGCTCGTGCCAGTCGTGTCCCAGCGTGCGGACGAGACGCCGCAGGGTCGGGAGCGAGAGGCCGACGACGGTCGACGGATCGCCCTCGATGCGGGTGATGAAGGCGGCACCCAGACTGTCGATCGTGAACGCCCCCGCCACCGCCAGGGGCTCGCCCGATGCGATGTAGGCGTCGATCTCGGCGTCGTCGAGGTCGTCGGCGAAGGAGACCTCGGCGCTCGCGACCGCACCGATCCCGACCGGCGAGGCGCCGGTGCAGTCGATGAGCCAGTGACCGGAGTACAGGGTCCCCGTCCGGCCGCGCTGGGCGTGCCAGCGTTCGCGGGCGCGCTCGGGGGTGTGGGGCTTGCCGTGGACGACGCCGTCGAGGACGAACACCGAGTCGCCGCCGAGGATGAGGTCGGCCGCGTCGCCACGTTCGCGCACGACGGCCAGAGCGGCCTCCGCCTTCGCGCGGGCGAGGAGGGCCACGACCTCGTCGGGGGCGAGGGGGGCACCCGCGGCGCGGGTCGCATCGTCGACGGCCTGTTCCTCGTCGACCGACGACGGGACGACGATCGGCTCGATGCCACTCGACCGCAGCAGGGCGAGTCTGGCCGGTGACGTGGAGGCGAGCGTGAGGCGCATGACGGTTCCTTCTGCAGTGGACGGTGGACTCCCCGCGGCCGCCCGTGTGACATGCTCGACGCATGAGCACGACGACTGCACGCACCGTGGAACTGGACATCACCAACGTAGCCCACGGGGGTGTCTTCGTCGCCCGGCACGAAGGCCGGGTGGTCTTCGTCCCCGACACGCTCCCCGGTGAGCGCGTGCGGGCGCGCATCGTCGACGAGAACGAGAAGCGCTTCTGGCGGGCGGAGACCCTGGAGGTCCTCACGCCGTCCGAGCACCGCCGTCCGCACGTCTGGGCCGAGGCCTCCGTCGACCGCGAGCCGAGCGAGCGGGCCGGGGGAGCGGAGTTCGGACACATCGAGCTCGCCCACCAGCGCGCGTTGAAGCACCAGGTCCTCTCGGAAGGGCTCGAGCGGTTCGCCGGCGTCGCTCCCGAGTTCACGGTCGCCGCGGTCGACGGCGAGACGGCCGACGGCACCCGGTGGCGGACGCGGGTCTCTCTGCACGTCGACCAGCACGGCAACATCGGCCCCTACGCCTCGAGGTCCCACCACGTCGTCCCCGTCGACGACCTGCCGCTCGCGATCGAAGCGGTGGCCGAAGCGGCCAAGCTCGAGGAGCTGCCGCACGGCACCACCTCCATCGACATCGTCGCCTCCTCGACCGGGGCGGTCCGCGTCCTGACGCGTGCGGACGAGGCGGGAGGCGGCGACCGCCGACGCGGTGGCGGGCGCGGTCGACGCGGGGGACCGAAGCCGGTCCGTCCCGCGGCTGACCCGATCCGCGAGCTCGTCGGCGAGCGCGAGTTCATCGTCGACGCGAACGGATTCTGGCAGGTCCACCGTCAGGCTGCGACGACCCTCCAGCAGGCCGTGTCGGCGGCCATCGACGACGCGCGCTTCGACCCGCGTGCCGCGAACCTCGACCTCTACGGCGGCGTCGGCCTCCTGGCCGCGGGCGTGGGGGACCGCTTCGGCTCCACCACCCGCATCACGACCGTGGAGAGTGACGAACGCGCCACCGAGTACGCGGGCGAGAACCTGTCCGAGTGGGTGGGCGCACAGGCCGTCACCGCGAAGGTCGACGCCTTCCTGCGGTCGGAGATCGCGACGGGCAGCCGGATCGAGCGGTCCCGGTACGCCACCGCGACCGTCGTGCTCGACCCGCCCCGCTCGGGTGCCGGCGCGGAGATCGTCGCCATGCTCGGCGAGCTGCGGCCCGCGTCGATCGTCTACGTCGCGTGCGACCCCATCGCGCTGTCCCGCGACGTCGCCCTCCTTGCCGAGCAGGGGTACGAGCTCGACCACCTCGCGGCCTACGACCTCTTCCCCAACACGCATCACCTCGAGGCCGTCGCGGGCTTCTCGCGAACGGCTTGAGCGGGCCCGTGCCGACGGAGGCGACTCGCGATCCGGCCGTCGCGCCCGGCGGGTCCGTCACTCGCTACGATGGTGCCGTGGTGACCGTCGCAATCATTGATGATCACGAGTCCGTCAGGCTCGGGATCGAAGCGGTGTGCGCGCACGCCGGGTATCAGGTCGTGGCCAGTGCCCCGACCGCCGTCGAGTGCATCGCCGCGTTGAACGGCGTGGTGCCCGACGTGGTCGTGCTCGACCTCTCGCTCTCCGACGGCAGCACGCCGACCTCGAACATCCAGGCGGTGCAGGCCGTGGGGGCGCACGTCCTCATCCACTCCATCGCGGATCGGGTCGCACTGGTGCGCGAGGCGCTGGCAGCCGGAGCGTCCGGGGTCATCCCCAAGTCGTCACCGACGGACACGGTCATCGCCGCCATCGGCACGGTGGCCCGTGGCGAGGCCCTGAACAACATCGAGTGGGCGAGCGCGATCGACGCCGACAGTGACTTCGCCCGGGCGCAGCTGGGCCGTCGTGAGCGCGACGTCCTACACCTCTACGCGTCCGGCCTGCCGCTGAAGACCGTCGCCATGCAGCTCGGCATCGCCTACTCCACGGCCCGCGAACACATCGACCGCATCCGGGTGAAGTACGTCGAGGTGGGTCGCCCGGCACCGACGAAGGTCGACCTGCTCCGCCGAGCGGTCGAGGACGGGATCCTCCCCGGCCTCGATCAAGGCGGGACGGATGTCTCCTAGCTTCCGGGCACCGACCAGGCATCCCGCGATCCCCGCGACCACGAAAGATGCCCAGGTTCAGCGCCGGATGCTGAACACCGCGAACTTCGAACGCCTCCTCGGCCGTTCGGTCGCCATCATCGGACTCGTCTTCGGACTGCAGACCGCGTTCACCACGCTGGGGCAGGGTGTCCAGATCACCGGCTGGTTCGGCGTGCTCTACGTCTCCCTCGTCTTCGGGACGATGTTCGGCGCCATCATCTGCTGCTTCTTCCTGTGGCACCACCGCATCGCCTCCGGCGTCTTCGCCGCCGTGTTCTTCGTGGCCCTCCTCATCTGGCCCGCGGTGAACGCGCAGGCGTCGGCGGACATCAACCAGGAACCGTGGATCTGGTACCTCTGCACGATCGCCGTCGCGTTCGCCTGCATCCCGCTGCAGTTGCGGGGTGCCATCGTGTACCTCGTGGTGACCTCGGTCATGTACGGGGTCAACCGCGTGATCGACGCGGACTTCGCGCCCGCGTCCTTCGAGATCGGGGCGCTCGACGCGTCCTACGCGACGATCATCGGTGGGCTCATCGTCGTGCTCGTCGGGCTGTTCCGCGTGCTGGCCGGTCGGGTCGACACCGCGAGGGCGGCCGCCCTCGCCACCTACGACGCGGCCGTCAAGCAGCACGCCACGGAGGTGGAGCGCGTGGAGGTCGACTCGATCGTCCACGACAGCGTCCTCGCCTCCCTGCTCGCCGCGGATCGGGCGCTGACCCCGAAGTCGGAGGCGCTCGCCGTCATGATGGCGCGGGTCGCGATCGAGCAACTCGAGGGCGTCGGAGCGCCGATGACGAACGAGGACGAGGTCACCGGGCTCGCCGAGCTCATCGAACGGCTGCGTGCGGCCGCGTCGATGCTCGGTGAACCGTTCTCCGTCACGGTCGAGGGGGCCTCCGGCCGGGTCCTGCCCGTCACGGTCGCGAATGCGGTCTACTGGGCGACGGTGCAGGCGATGGTCAACAGCGTCGAGCATGCGGGTTCGGGAGCTGCACGGAGCCTGTCGATCGAGGGCACGGTCTCCGGCGGCGTCTGCGTCATCGTCGGTGACGACGGCGTCGGGTTCTGCCCCGAGCAGGTCGCCGAGGAGCGCCTCGGGCTGAAGGTCTCGATCGTCGAGCGCGTCGCCGCGGTCGGCGGCCGCTCGACGGTGATCTCCCGTCCGGGTGAGGGTGCCGTCATCCGCATCGAGTGGTCTCCGGAGCACGGCTCGTGACCCCGGCACCGCGGTACGCCCTCGTCATCCTCGCCGCCCTGTTCTCGGCGTACCACCTGCTCCGTGCGGCGCTGACGCTCGAGACACCCCGCGACGTCGTCCCGGTCCTCATCGCGATGCTCGTCTACGCCGTCGCGAGCGTCCTGAGTCTCTGGCCGATGGGCACGACGCGCATGCCGTCGTGGCTCGCGAGCATCAACCTCGCGACCGCGATCATCGTCCCGTTGCTCGTGACCAGCCAGCTCGACCCCACGCGGAACAACGGGTACGCCACCTGGCACGTCGCGTCGATCGGGACACTGATGACGATCACCGTGGTCCGGCAGCGGGAGGCGGTCGCCTACATCGGGATCGTCTTCCTCACGGTCCAGTCGCTCCTCTGGGCGGGTCCGGGACTGGCGCTCGGGATGGGTGTCACGGGCAGCCTCATCTGGGTCGTCCTCGCGAGTGTGCTCACCCGATCGATCGCCGGGGCGCAGCATGACGCCGAGCGCCTCACGCAGGCGGAGCATGCGACCTCGGACTGGCAGGCGGCGCAGTACGCGCACGTGCACGAGCGGCGGCGACGCCTCAGTCAGACGGGCCGCCTGGCGACCCCGATGCTCCGCACGATCATCGCCAACGGCGGCAGGCTCTCCGTGGCCGATCGCACGGAGTGCCGCACGCTGGAGGCCAGTCTCCGCGACGAGATCCGCGGGCGTCACCTCCTGAGCGACCCGGTCCGGTCCGAGGTGCTCGCGGCGCGGCGGCGCGGAGCGATCGTGAACATGCTGGACGAAGGTGGCCTCGAGGAGCTGGACGCCGGCGTCCTCGACGCGATCCACGAGCAGATCGCCGAAACGCTCGCCGCCTCGCACGCCACCCGCCTCATCGTGCGGAGCGTCCCGGACGACGAGCGCGTCGCGGTGACCGTGGTCGGCCTGCGCGCGGTGCAGCGCGAACCGGGCGTCGCTGCGGGTCCGGACGACGACGACGAGGAACTCGACGTCTGGCTCGAGATCCCGCGCGACGGCTCCCGTGCCGGCGTGGGCGCGGTCGGCGTGTCCGACGAGGACTGAACCGCTTCGACGGTGCAACACCCTTCGACAGGCCCTGTGCGGCATTGCTCAGGGACCGGAGCTACTCCGGGTGGACCGCCGCCGTCCACAGAACCGGCGCGACCTGAGTGCCCTTCGACAGGCTCAGGGACCGAATCGTTCCCGGTGAACCTCTCCCGGTCACTGAGCCTGTCGAAGTGCCCACGAGAACCCCTTCGACACGTCGACAAGCTCAGTGCGACGCAGCTCAGGGACAGGCAGCGGTCAGAACGGCGCGGGGTCCGGTTCCGTCCGATGGCGCTTCCCGTCAGGTGTAGTCCACTCGAGCGCCCCGCCGGGCCCGTGGTCGAGGTTCCATCCGGGCAGATGCTTCATCCGGTGGTGATGTCGGCAGAGGCAGGCGAGATTGCCGACATCTGTGGTGCCGCCGTCCTCCCACGCGACCGAATGGTCGAGATCGCAAGACCTGGCCCGCCTCCCGCAGCCTGGTGCCCGACAGGTGCCGTCCCGGAGGCGGACCGCGCGTTGCAGGTCGGCCGGGACCCGGTACTGGCTGCGCCCGACGGAGAGTACCGCACCCGTCTCTGGCTGGACGAGGATCCGGGTGAAGCTGGGTGCGTTCACCGCGATGCGTGCGGCGGTCTCCGGGTCGATGGGGCCGTACCCGTCCAGCATGGCCGGTGCGTCGCTGACGCCGGCCATACTGAGCGCCGGGACGGTGATCTGCACGGTCGGCTTGATGTGTTCCTGGCCCTCGATGGGGTGCGGGAGCACTGGGCTCGACGCCACGTCGTCAGGCGTGACGCCGGTGAGTGCGAGCGCCGCGAGGGCGTCGGCCTGCAGTTGGGCGCACGTGCGAGTGTCACCGGCCTTGCGTGACTCCGCGGCAGCCGCTTCGACCCGCTCCGCGAGGCCTTGCGCGATGGGCGCGGTGGTGAACAGGTGTACCCACGCCATGCCGTCCGCTGCCGGCTCGAACTCCACCCGGCGGTCCGCCTCGGACCGCCGGGCGCGTGCGGTAATGGACTCGGGGTGAAGGCGCTCGCGCAAGACGCGGGCGCGCCTGCGGAGGTTCGCGTTGGTGGACTCTTCCGCAACCGCCAGGACCTCAGTGAGGAACACCGCCCGCCCCGCGGTCGGCACGTCACTGAGTTGATCGATGATCGTCTGCGCGTGCCGCGCTGAGATGCGGCCGGCCTCGAGGGACGCGAGCACGGCGGGTGCGTCGTTCACGAGGCGCTCGGCGTCGTTCGTCGCCCGCTGGACCGTCTGCTCGGGCGTGCGCGTCGCCATCGCGAGGGCTGCGCAGGTCGACCGGCGGGAGAGCGCCTGCCGCTCGGCAGGCGGGAAGATCGCCGGGACCGTGACGTCTGCGAAGGCGTCCGCGTAGGCGGCAGAGCGGGCGAGGAGCCGGGCCTCCTCGGCGTCCAGAGCCGCACGCCGCCGCTGGATGTCCGCGTAGTGGTCCGAGAACTCCGCGAGGCGCGCGGCGTGCTCGTCGCTCGCGCGGATCGCGGTGAGGGTGGTCTCGGTCATGGAACAAGTCCATCATGAACCACTGACATTCCAGATGCTGAGTCAGCCCGGTTGTGGAAGTTGCTCGTGTGCCCTTCGACAAGCTCAGGGACCGGAGAAGGTTGCTCAGGACCGGAAGAGGATCACCGGAGCGGGAGGTTCCTCGTGTGCCCTTCGACAGGCTCAGGGACCGGCGGGGGTTGCTGAGGGACCGGTGGGGCGTCGCCGGTTGTGGATGCTTCTTCGTGTGCCCTTCGACAAGCTCAGGGACCGGAGGGGGTTGCTCAGGGACCGGAGGAGGTTGCTCAGGGACCGGGAGGGGATCACCGGAGCGGGAGGTTCCTCGTGCGCCCTTCGACGAGCGCATGAGCCGGACGCATCCGAGCGAACCGCTCCCCGCGACTGAGCCTGTCGAAGTGCCTGGTCCTGGACGAACGAAAGGAGGGCCAGCACCCGATGCTGGCCCTCCGTGACGTTCGTGGGTCAGAGCGGTAACCCGAATACCGCTCTGACCCGCCCCCGAACTCCTGCCCGCTTACCCTAGATGGAGCAGGAGCTGGTGAAGTGGTCTCGATGAGACGCAACTTTCGAGAATGATGATCCTCCATCAGGGGTACCCCCAACAGTCGGCACTATGGAGGACACGAATGGGGGACAGCACCGCGCGCCGCGAGGGGCAACCGGCGTGAGTCCTCCGTCGAGACGGCTCAGCCCGTGAACGCGCGCCAGTGTCCTGGGCCCACGGTGATCCCCGTGCGGAGGTTCCGCCTCGTCCGCTCCCACGTCGACGGGACGCGAGGTGCCGGGGCGGTGTCGGCGTCGCGCAGCGCCTGTTCGGCGATCGCCACGCTCAGCACCGCGGTGAGTGCCGCGAGCTCCTCATCGGTGGGGGTACCGCGCTCGATCCGGAGATCGATCGACGACGGCTCGGTCGTGCTCGGCTCGGTGCCGGTGCTCACAGCGGGATGTTCCCGTGCTTCTTGGCGGGCAGGCTCGCACGCTTCGTCCGGAGTGCACGGAGCGCCTTGATGACCGAGACCCGCGTGGCAGCCGGCTCGATGACGCCGTCCAGCTCGCCGCGCTCGGCGGCCAGGAACGGGCTCGCCACGTTGTAGGTGTACTCGTTCGCGAGGCGCGTGCGCACGGCGGCGACGTCCTCGCCGGCCTCCTCGGCCCGCTTGATCTCGCCGCGGTACAGGATGTTGACGGCACCCTGCCCACCCATGACCGCGATCTCGGCCGTGGGCCAGGCGAGGTTGATGTCGGCCCCGAGCTGCTTCGAGCCCATGACGATGTAGGCGCCGCCGTAGGCCTTCCGCAGGATGACGGTCACCAGGGGCACCGTGGCCTCGGCGTAGGCGTAGAGGAGCTTCGCGCCGCGGCGGATGACGCCGGTCCACTCCTGGTCGGTGCCGGGCAGGTAGCCGGGGACGTCGACCAGGGTGAGGATCGGGATGCTGAACGCGTCGCAGAACCGGACGAACCGACTCGCCTTCTCGCCCGCTTCGATGTTGAGCGTCCCGGCCATCTGGGAGGGCTGGTTGGCGATGACGCCGACCGACCGTCCCTCGACGCGCGCGAAACCGATGACGATGTTCGGCGCGAAGAGCGGCTGGACCTCGAGGAAGTCGGCGTCGTCGACGACGTGCTCGATGACGGTCTTCACGTCGTAGGGCTGGTTCGGCGAGTCGGGGATGAGGGTGTTGAGTCGGCGGTCCTCGTCCGTCGTCTCGAGCTCCACCTCGACGTCGAAGACCGTGGCCTCGGACAGGTTGTTGTCGGGCAGGAAGCCGACGAGGGTGCGGGCGTAGTCGAGGGCGTCCGGCTCGTCGCTCGCGAGGTAGTGGGCGACGCCCGAGCGGGTGTTGTGCGTGTACCCGCCGCCCAGCTCCTCCATGCCGACGTCCTCGCCCGTGACGGTCTTGATCACGTCGGGGCCTGTGACGAACATCTGGCTCGTCTTGTCGACCATGATGACGAAGTCGGTGAGCGCGGGGGAGTAGACGGCGCCGCCGGCCGCCGGACCCATGATGATGGAGATCTGCGGGATGACCCCGGAGGCCTGCGTGTTGCGTCGGAAGATCTCGCCGTACTTGCCGAGCGCGACGACGCCCTCCTGGATGCGCGCGCCGCCGGAGTCGAGCATGCCGATGATCGGGACGCCCGTCTTCAATGCGAGGTCCATGATCTTGATGATCTTGTCGCCGGCGACCTCGCCGAGCGAACCGCCGAAGATGGTGAAGTCCTGCGAGTACACGGCGACCTGGCGGCCGTGGATGGTGCCGGTGCCGGTGACGACGGCATCGCCGTACGGCCGTGAGCGGTCCATGCCGAAGGCGGTCGTGCGGTGCCGCACGAACTCGTCGAGTTCGACGAAGCTGCCGTGGTCGAGCAGCTGCTCGATGCGCTCCCGCGCGGTGAGCTTGCCCTTCTTGTGCTGCTTCTCGATGGCGGCTTCGCCGCTCGCCGTCACGGCCTCGTGATAGCGGTTCTTGAGGTCGGCGAGCTTCCCGGCCGTCGTGTACAGGTCAGGGCCGGAGGTGGTTTCGTCGGTCACGCTTTCACCTTACCCGGTGGTCCCCCGGCCGACCCGTTGACGATCGGGTACAAGCGGCGCGCCGATCCGTTGTCGGCATCGTCCAAGCATGCCGGTGGGCGACGCGGGCGCGGACGACCGGCCTCAGTAGGGTTGTGCCATGGATCTGCCCCTCACCGCCGCCCTCGTGCCACGCCTCGAGATCCTCGGCCACGCCGGCTCCACCAACGACGAACTCGCCCGACGCGTGCGCGAGGACGGTGGCGACGCGTGGCCGGACCGCTCGGTGGTCCTCACCGACGACCAGCGCGGTGGACGCGGTCGCCTCGGTCGCGTGTGGACCGTGCCGCCCGGCACATCGCTCGCCGTGTCGGTCCTGCTGCGGCCGGTCACTCCCTCGGGTGATCCGCTCCCGCTGCAGGCCTACGGCTGGCTCCCGCTCCTCGCGGGTGCGGCGCTCGCGGAATCGCTGCGGGAGCTCGGGGTGCCCGCCGACGTGAAGTGGCCGAACGACGTCCTCATCGGCGGCCGGAAGGTGTCCGGTATCCTCGCCGAGCTGCTGCCGAGTGGGGACGCGGTGATCCTCGGGACCGGCGTCAACCTCCGTCAGCGTGCCGAGGAACTGCCGACCGACCGGTCCACCTCGCTCGCGCTCGCCGGCCTCGCCGATCCTGACCCGGACACCGTCCTCGTCGGCTACCTGCGTGCGTTCAGCACGCTGTACGACGCCTACCTGGCGGCGTCCGGTGACGCCGAGGCCAGCGGGCTCCGAGCTGCGGTCACCGAGCGATGCGTGACATTGGACAGCTCGGTGCGGGTGGAACTCCCCGGCGGCGACGTCCTGACCGGGACGGCCGAGCGGATCGACGCCGACGGGCGGCTCGTCGTCCGACCGACCGAGGGTGGTGCGCCGGTCGCAGTGGCGGCCGGCGACGTCACGCACGTGCGCTGAGCGTTCCCGCCTGTTCGCTGAGGGACCGGCGTGCGAGCACCGTCGCGCCGGAGACGGCTGCCGGCATGACCAGCACGGACAGGACCGGCACGAGGAAGAGGACCGCGACCGTCATCCCGAAGCCCAGGGTGCGGGCGCGTCTCCTGGCGAGGACCTGGCGGCGGTCGCGCAACGACAACCCCCTCGCGTCGAACGCGTAGCCCGTCAGTTCGAGGGCGAGGAACCAACCGCTCACGGCGAGCCCGAGCACCGGGACCACCGTCTGGCCGATCACCGGGACGAAGCCGAGGAGGAAGAGGACGGCCGCCGTCGGGATGGTGAGCAGGAGCAGGCCGAGTGCCCGGGTGACACCGGTGAGGAGTCCGCGCCAGGCGGACTCACCCGACTCCGGAGGAGCGTCGCCGAGGGTGCGTTCGACGTCGGCCCAGATCCGCTCGTAGAAGGGATCGCCGACGAGGAGCGTCGCTGCGGCGTAGGCGTACAGCATCACCACGACGGCGACGGCCACCAACGCCACCGCGGCGGCCACCCGGATGGACGAGCGGTACGGCTCGTCCCAGGTGTCGGCGAACGGTGTCGCCCAGTCGACGATCGTGGCGGCATTGACGCCGAGGAGGACGAGCAACGCGATGAACACGACGCCCACGATCGCGGCGGGGACCATGCCGAGCAGCATGCGCTTCGGCGAGGTGCCCCAGAGGCGGAACCCGCCGAAGAGGATGCCGATCCCCTCGAGGAACGACCCGACCACGCCGGGGTGCTGCGCCGTCGGTGCGGTGCTCTCGGCCGGTTTCACGCCTTCATGCTAGCCGGGCGGCCGATGCACGGATGTTCGGGATCGCCGACGGGCGGGGTGGGAGCAGGCGGCGGGTTCCCGCGACTGCTAAGAATGGGAGTATGGCTGATCCCGGTATGACGGGGCCGGGCAGGCCGGCTCCTCCCGCGGCGGCGACCGAACGTGTGGTCGCACGCCTGCGTCCGCATGCCCGGCGGCTCCTGCTCCCCGCCCTCCTGCTCATCGCGGTGAGCGGCGCCGGTGCGTACTTCTTCGGCTCGTTCGACCTCGAGTGGCAGAACTGGGCCGTCCTGATCGGCGGCGGGGTGATCGTGCTGGTCGCCTGCGTCCTGCCGTTCATCGCCTGGCTGTCGGTCCGCTACGTGATCACGACCCGCCGACTGATCGTCCGTCGCGGGTTCTTCGTGCGGACGCGCCAGGAGCTCTACCACGCCCGCGGCTACGGCATCACGGTGCACAAGAGTTGGGTGCAGAGCGCCTTCGGGAGCGGCAACGTCCGGGTGACGAGCGGTGGCGAGGTGCCGGTCGTCCTGAGGGACGTGCCCGGTGCGGTCCTCGTCCAGAACGCCCTGCACGAGCTCGTCGCGGAGAACCAGAGCATCGCCGCGCCGTACCCGGCAGCACCGCCTCCGATGCAGCAGCCACCGGTCCGACGCTGACCGGTGCGGGGCGCGCCCGGCCGGTACGATGTTCCAGTCGGGGCACCCGCCGATCCGCCTCCGGATCCGCCCGTCCCGCCTGCCGAAACGAGACCCGCCGGCCGGTCGCCGGAGAGCTGGAGTGAACCCATGAGCATTCGCGTCGGAGTGATCGGCGGCGGTCAGCTGGCCAGGATGATGGTGCCTGCGGCCGTGAACCTCGGGCTCGACATCCGCGTGCTCGCCGAGCAGGAGGGCATGTCCGCCCGGCTCGCCACCGTCGAGGTGGGCGACTACCGCGACGCCGACACGGTGCTCGCCTTCGCCGAGACGGTCGATGTCATCACCTTCGACCACGAGCACGTGCCGCAGCACGTCCTGCGGGCACTCGTCGACGCCGGTGTGCAGGTGCACCCGGGACCGGACGCGCTCGCCGTCGCCCAGGACAAGCTGCTCATGCGCGAACGCCTGACGGAGCTCGGACTGCCGGTGCCCGACTGGGCGCGCGTGCACGATCAGGAGGAGCTTGCCGCCTTCCTCGCCGAGCACGGTGGGAAGGGCGTCGTGAAGACGCCACGTGGTGGCTACGACGGCAAGGGCGTCCGTGTCGTCCATGGACCGAACGAGGTCGACGACTGGTTCACGGCGCTCTCCGAGGACGCCAACGGCGGAGCACTGCTCGTCGAGGAGCTGGTGTCGTTCCGGCGCGAGCTCGCCCAGCTCGTCGCCCGGCGCCCGTCCGGCGAGGTGGTGCCATGGCGCGTCGTCGAGACCGTGCAGCTCGGTGGGGTGTGCAGCGAGGTCATCGCTCCGGCGCCCGGCTCGGCTGGTCGGCTCGCCGACACCGCGGAGGAGATCGCCGTGACCGTCGCGACCGCGCTCGGGGTGACGGGCGTCCTGGCCGTCGAACTGTTCGAGACCGACGACGACCGCCTGCTCATCAACGAACTCGCCATGCGTCCGCACAACAGTGGGCACTGGACGCAGGACGGCAGCGTCACGAGCCAGTTCGAGCAGCACCTGCGCGCCGTCCTCGACCTGCCCCTCGGCTCGACGGGCTGCCACCGCGATTGGACCGTCATGGTGAACGTGCTCGGCGGGCCTGCCGAGGGGACGCTCGACGACCGCTACCCGCAGGTCCTCGGTGCGCACCCGGTGGCGAAGGTGCACAACTACGGGAAGGACCCGCGCCCCGGGCGCAAGGTCGGCCACGTCAACGTCGCGGGCGACGACCTCGACGACGTCGTGTACGAGGCACGTGCCGCCGCAGCGCTGCTCGGCGCCGAGAACGCCTGACCGCCCTTCGACATGCTCAGGGACCGCGTGGGGTGCTCGGGGACCGGTCGAGGTGTGGCTCAGTACACGTCGCGGATGTAGCGCTTCTCGCGCTTCAGCGCGTGCACGTACTCGGCCGCGGCCTCCGTCGAACGCCCGCCGTGCTCGGCGATGAGCTCGTGCAGCGCCTGGTCGACGTCCTTCGCCATCCGTGAGGCGTCACCGCACACGGCGAAGTGTCCGCCCTCCTCCAGCCAGGCATAGAGCTCCTTGCCGTTCTCGCGCATCCGCGTCTGGACGTACACCTTCTCGCGCTGATCGCGGGAGAACGCGAGGTCGAGGCGGTCGAGCACCCCTCCGGTGAGCAGCTCACCCAGTTCGTCCTCGTAGATGAAGTCGTGCGCCCGGTGCTGGTCGCCGAAGAACAGCCAGTTCCGACCGGTGGCCCCGCGCTCGCGGCGCTCTTGCAGGAACGAGCGGAACGGCGCGATCCCGGTTCCCGGGCCGACCATGATGAGCGGCGCATCGTCGTCCGACGGCACCCGGAAGCCGGCGTTGGCCGAGACGAAGATCCCGCTCGTCCCGCCCTCGGCGACCCGGTCGGCGAGGTGCGTCGACGCGACGCCCCCGTGGGCCCGGTCACCGACGGCGTAGCGGACGCTCGCCACGGTGAGGTGCACCCGCCCGTCGGCAGCCAGCGGGCTGGACGAGATCGAGTAGGCGCGGTGCTGGAGGGGACGCAGGACGTCGAGCAGCGACTCGGCGTCGAACCGCACGGACGTGGAGCGCAGGAGGTCCAGGATGTCCCGTTCGCGCAGCCAGGAGTCGAGCGTCTCCGCCTGGGCGAGCGCCAGGATGCCGGCGAGTTCCGAGTCGGGCGCGCGGTCGGCGAGCTCGGCCACGAGGTCCTTCGAAGGGGTCCGGATCTCGAACCCGTGGGTGAGCCGGTCCGCCAGGGTCGAGCCGTCGACCGACTCGTCGGCGGTCGCATCCAGTTCGGCGATGATGGCATCGACCAGCGCCGGGTCGTTGCTCGGCATGACGCCGAGGGCGTCGCCCGCCGCGTACTCGATGCCGCTGTCGGCAAGGTCGAACTCGTAGTGTCGGATCTCCTTCGACGAGGCCGGCCCGGAGAGGACGCGGTTGACGGCGAGGGTCGCGCCGTACGGCGTCTTGCGGGTCCACGGTGAACGCGTGCGGCCGGGCTTCTTCGCCGGTTTGGCGGCCGGCGCGGGAGTGGATGCGGCATCGGCGTCCGTCGGGGCGAGGGCGCCGAAGAGCGACAGGGCCTGCGTGGTCCACGCCGCGGCGGGCTCCTCGTAGTCGACGTCGCAGTCCACGCGGGCGAGGATGCGTTCCGCGCCGAGCTGCTCCAGGCGCGTGTCGATGAGTTTGCCCGCCTGGCAGAACCCGTCGTATCCGGAGTCGCCGAGCGCGAGCACGGAGAACTTCAGGCCGTCGAGGCGTGGTGCGGTGCTCGCTTGGAGCGTCTCCCAGAACAGTTCGGCGTTGTCGGGCATCTCACCTTCGCCATAGGTGGAGGTGATGACGACGACGTGTCCCATCGCCGGGAGCCGGTCCACCTCGACGTCGTCGAGTCCGATCGTCGTCACCGCCACACCGTAGCCGGAGGCGGCTCGGCCGAGATCTTCTGCGATGGCCTCCGCGGTGCCCGTCTGCGTGCCGACGAGCACGTGCAGGGCGAGCTGCGGTGTCCGGCCACCGGCGTCGGTGACATCGATCGCGCTGGAGCGGACCCCCGCCAGGAATCCGGCGAGCCAGACCCGCTGCTCGGGGCTGAAGGGCGCGTCAGCCGGGATGAACGGGTCGTCTGCGCTGCTGCCGAGCGCGGCGAGCGCCTCGAAGAGCACCGGGCTCGGTGTGCTGGTGGCCGCCGGGGCCTGGGTCGAGGTCATCGTCCCCTCCAGTTCGGGCGCGTTCATCGGGAACCCGCCAGGGTCAGTTCGGCCAGCGCGGCCGATGCAAGGAGTGCTTCGGTGCCACCGGTCGCTGCGGATCGGGCCCGGTTCTTGGCGTGCTGGTGCATGATCCACCCCGTGGTGCCCGGGTGGTCGATCGACAGCACGTTCCGCAGGCGCAGGGCCTCCGTGTAGTCGTGGAGGCGCTTCGCGGCGATCATGGCGGCCAGCGCCTCGTCGTCGTACCGTTCGAGCAGCTCTCGAGCCGCCCGCTGCACCCGCTGCATGACGAAGAAGTCCTCGGTGAGGATGAGCGTGCGGACACTCGCCTGCACGAGCGGGTGCGACGGGTCGTCGACACCTGGCGTGCGGGACATCGCGACCTCCTGGGCGAGCTTCAGCACCGTGTAGCTCGTGAGGAGCGCGTAGACGTCCTGCGGGTCGGCCACGGGCTCGCCGAGTCCGGGGGCGCGACCGCCGCGGACCGGCCGGCGGTCGCGGTAGTCGAGCTTGAAGGTGCGCAGCTGCTGTGCCGCGAGGGCCGCGCCGAGCTCGTCGAGGAGTTCCTTCCGGCTCTTGGCTGCGAGGATCGCGTCGCTGTCCTGGTAGAGGAGCAGCGCGCGCGGCATGCCGAACACGAACTGGTGCCTGGCCGTGTCCCAGTCGGCGAGCAACCGGGAGGCGAGCGGCGAGCCGGTCGCCTCGACGTGCCACTCCAGCAGCAGGAGCACGGCGGCCTCGTGGAACGCCGCCTGCTCGCCCTCGGTGATCGATCCGAGGAGGAGGGAGTCCGCGCTGACCTTGCTCGGCAGGTCGCCCCGCGGGTCGTACTGGTAGACGAAGCCACCGCTCATCCCGTTGCCGAAGCCGATCCCGAAGCCGCCGAGGTTCAGCACGGCGCCGTTGGTCATGTACTCGCAGGCGTAGTCGCCGACGCCCTCGACGACCGCCGTGGCGCCCGAGTTGCGGACGGCGAAGCGGTCGCCGGCCTCGCCCTGGACGAAGGTGCGGCCACCGGTCGCCCCGAAGAGCGCGAAGTTGCCGATGAGGACGTTGCCGCCGTCCTCCGAGCTGCCGCCGCCGGGGGAGAGGATCGCGATGGTGCCGCCGGAGGCGCTCTTCCCGACGCCGTCGTTGCAGGTGCCGGTGTGTCGCCAGTGCAGGCCGTCGACGCAGAACGCCGCGTACGACTGCCCCGCGGAGTGCTCGGTGCGGATGGTCACGGTGTCGGCGGCGAGCGAACGGTGGCCGCGGTCGTCGGTGACGACGGAGGGGATCGCCGCCGCCTGGTCGTCGTCGAGCTCGTGGTTGAGGATGCGCTCGAGGTCGATCGCGAGCTGCCCGCCCACGGAACGCCAGCGGTTGCCGAGTCGGATCCCGCCGTCGGCGTCCTCGGCGCCCAGGTCGAGCGTCGTCCGGCCGTCGTCGAAGAGTCCTGCCCGTACCCGCTCGATGAGGGCGTCGTCGAGCGTGAAGTCCTTCTCCAGGTACACCGGGTCGGTGACGACGACCTCGGGGACGACCGCGAGCATGGCACGCAGGTCGAGGTCCGCGACGGCCGCCGGGTGGTCGACGAGGTGGAGGAGGTCGGTGCGACCGCGGGCTTCGCGGAGCGAGCGGAGGCCGAGGATGGCGAGCCGCTCGCGGACGTCGTGCGCGATGTTCAAGAGGTACTGCGCGAGCGCGCGCGGGTCGCCGTCGAAGGTCTCCGGGTTGGTCGTGAGACCAGCCGGGCACTTCACGTTGCAGTTCTTCGCCATGACGCACTTGAGCATCATGAGCGCGGTGGTGCCGAACTCGAAGCTGTCGCCGCCGAGCAGGGCGGAGATGACGACGTCGCGACCGGTCTGGTGCGCGCCGGAGCAGCGCAGGGTGACCTTCGACCGCAGACCGTTCGCGCTGAGGGCCTGGTGGACCTCGGCGATGCCGATCTCGGCGCTGCGTCCGGCGTACTTGAGGCTCGTCACGGCGGCTGCGCCGGTCCCACCGGTGTTGCCGGCCACGTTGATGACGTCGGCGCCGGCCTTGGCGACGCCGACGGCGATCGTGCCGATGCCCTCGGAAGAGACGAGCTTGACGACGACGCGGACCCGTGCCGCCTTGCAGTCGTGGATGAGCTGCGCGAGGTCCTCGATCGAGTAGGTGTCGTGGTGCGGCGGCGGCGAGATGAGCTCGATGCCGGGTGTGCCACCCCGGGCAGCGGCGATGTCCACCGTCACCTTGGGAGCCGGGAGCTGACCGCCCTCGCCGGGCTTGGCACCCTGGCCGATCTTGATCTCGAGCTCCTGCAGCATCGGGTCGGCGAGGTAACCGGCCCAGACACCGAAGCGCCCGGAGGCGAACTGCTTGATGCGCGAGCCGCGGATGGTGCCGTAGCGGGACAGGTGTTCGCCGCCCTCGCCACTGTTCGACATCCCGCCGACCATGTTGGTGCCGTGCGCGACCGCCTCGTGCGCGGTCGCCACGAGGGCGCCGTGGCTCATCGCCCCGGACGCGAGGGATCGGGTGATCTCGCTCGCCGGCTGGACGAGGTCGGTCGAGATGCTCTCGGCACCCTCGACGAGCATCGAGAAGTAGTCGTCGGCGGACCCCGTCGCCTCCACGATGAGGTCGCCACCGGAGATCCAGTGCCCCGTCACCTCGCCGCCGAAACGGTGGACGTAGTACTCGCCGAGCGCCGAGACCCGCGTGAGGTCGCCCGCGAGCGGTCCCGTGAGCTGCAGCCGGTGCCGCCCCTGCTCGGTCCGCGTCGCACGCAGGCCCCGGACGACGATCGAGGAGTTGCCGACGGGGCCGAGCCGGTCGAGCTCGCGAGCGAACTCCTCCGGGGTGGTCAGCCGGGTGATGTCCTCCGGCAGCACGAGCACGTCGCGGAGGGCCGCCGGGCGACGGCGCCGCTCGGTCGTCATCGACTGGACGAAGGAGCGGTAGCCGGGCGTGATCGTGAAGGCGTCGATCTCGTCGTCGTCGAGGGCGTCGAAGGAGGTGTGCTGGTAGGCGTCGTCGTCGATCCCGAACGCGTCCTCGAGGTTCCCGATGGTGTGGAGGCGCAGCGGGTCGTCACCGAGCGTGCCGCCGTCGCGGTCGACGGCAGTCGTGTCCGCTCGCGGCAGCTGCACGGGCTCCTCGGTGAGGTCGACGAAGCCGCGGACCGCGGTCGTCCCGTAGGAGTGGCCGGCGCCCTCGGCGCGTTCCTTGAACAGGCCGAGGAGCGGGACGTCCGCGTCGCTCGACGTCGTCAGGGCGCGCTGGTGCCAGGCGCTCGCCGTCCGGGCGATCCCGGCGAAGCCGACGCCGCCGACGGGGGCGCGGAGGTGCGGGAAGGCGCGCGCGAGCACGGGGTCGCTCGTGTCGAGGTAGTTCGGCTCGAAGAACTCGCCGCCGATGTAGCTCTCGACGGTGCAGAGGCCGACCCGGCCCATGGTCTTCAGGAGCGACTTCTCGGCGGCGTAGGCGAACCGTCGGAACGCTGCTTCCACCTCGTCGGGGTGCTGCTGCTCGGCACGCAGACGGACCGCGAGCGGGTGGACCGCCGACGCGCCGAAGCCGAGGGCGGAGGCGACGTGGTGCGAGGACGGCAGCTGGCCGCTGTCGACCACGAGCGACACGCGGAGCCGGAGGCCGTCGTCGATGAGTCGCTGATTGACGGCCGCCACGACGAGGATGAGCGGCAGGGCGGCACCCTCCGCGTGGACGCCGCGGTCGCTGAGGATCGCGATGCCGCCGTTCTCTGCGGCGAACCCGGCGACCGCTGCGGCCACGCGCTCGACGGCGGCCTCGAGCGCGTCGGCGTTCGCCTGCGCGTCCACCTCGGGCCGGTAGAGGATGTCGAACCACGCGGCCGGCGACTCGTGCTGAGCGCTGAGGCGCCGGAGTTCGTCCTCGCTGATGATGGGGGATCGGAGGACGAGCTGCTTCGTGCCGACCGTGCCGCTGCCGGGCTTCGGGCCGAGTGCGACCCGGAGGGTCATGCCGTCCGCCTCACGGATGCTGTCGAGCGGCGGGTTGGTCACCTGGGCGAAGCGCTGGGAGAAGTACTTCGCCAGGCCGCCCTCCTGGTCGGACAGGGCGTTGATGGCGTTGCCGTAGCCCATCGCCGAGATCCGTTCCTTGCCCGAGGCGAGCATCGGGTCCGTCATGAACCGGAAGCTCTCCTGGTTGAGGGAGTACGCGACGTAGCGCTGCACCTGGCTCAGCCCACCGCGGTAGGCGAACGCGTCGTCCGCCGAGGCCGTCGGTACCGACACCGGCACACCCCGGTCCTCGAGCGCATCGAGGTCGGTGGCCGATGCGGCGAGCATCGCCGGGTAGTCCTTGCGCGCCGCGAGGAGCTCGAGCGCCTCGCCCGTGCGGAGGCGCGTGCCCGTGCGGTGGTCGTAGGCGAGCATGCCGCCGGCCTCGATGCGACCGCGGTGGACCACCTCGTCGTCCGGGAACGGCAGCTGCCCGGCTTCGGACGTGACGCAGAGGTAGTCGGCCGTCTCGACGCTGCGCAGCGGGCGCAGGCCGAGCCGGTCGAGCCGGGCGCCGACGGTCGTGCCGTCGTTGAAGATGAGCGCGGCCGGGCCGTCGTTCTTCTCCTCGACGAGCGAGAAGTACTCGAGCATCGCCCGAACCTCGCGGCTCAGGGTGCGATCGTTCTCCCAGGCCGGGGGCATGACAGACACGACCGCCTCGAGCAGTTCGAGTCCGTCCTCGACCACGCGGCTGTGCAGCGTCTGGTCGAGGCGCGAGCTGTCCGACTGGCCCCTGGCCCGGATGATCTTCCGGCCTCGCGATGCAGCCAGCGCCGTCTCGGACAGACGGTTCTTGCGGTCGGTGTTGAGCTCGCCGTTGTGCGCCATGAGGCGGAAGGGCTGCGCCATCGACGGGTGGGGAGCGGTGTTCGTCGAGAACCGGGTGTGGAAGGCGAGGGTCCTCACCCGGTGCAGGGGGTCGGCCAGGTCGGCGAAGTAGGGGATGACCTCGCCGGAGTTGAGGCGTCCCTTGAGGACCTGGGTGCGCGTGCTGAGCGACAGCGGGTAGAGGCCGTCGAGGGTGAGGTCCGTGTAGGCGGTCGCCTCGATCGCGAGCAGGGCCGCGTGCGCGCGCTGGTCGAGGTCCTCCGTGGAGGCGTCGTCCGAGGGCTCGAAGATCCACTGCCGGATCGGCAGCTGGTACTGCACGGCCTTGGGGCGCAGGACGGCGTCGACCGTCGGCACGGCACGGGCGAGCAGCACCGTGAAGCCGGCCTCGCCGAGCGAGCGTTCGATGAGCGCCTCGGCGTCGCCGATCCGACCGTGGTCGACCGGGAGGAAGACGTTCGCGACGCCGAACCGCCCGGCGACGAGCGGCTTGCCGACGAGGGAGCTGAAGAAGTCGACCGAGAGGTCGATCTGCACGCCCGCTCCGTCGCCGACACCCTCGGAGGACATGCCGCCGCGGTGGGGGATGGCGCACAGGGCGGTGTCGCCGAGTGCGATGACGTCGTGGCTCTGCACGCCGTCCTTGCGGGTGATGAAGCCGACGCCGCAGTCGCTCTTGTCGGTCTGGCGATCGACGAGGTCTGGCAGGGGCGATGGTGCGGCGGTGCGCGGGCGCGGTGGAACGGAAGACGAGATCACGACGGGGTACCCCTCGGAATGCGGGCGCTGGACGGCCCGGAGACGGTGAGATGACGGGACCGGATCTACGTCGCTGGAGGGAGGGTCCGTGTCGACGCGGGCGCTGGGTGCGGCGGCCGTCGTCTGCATGAATGGAGGTGTTCCGATACTAACCGGGCCGTCCCGCCCACTCAACCGTAACGAGCCGAACCGGGCCGTTCGGCGTAGGCTGGGTGTTTCCGGTACGCATGGGACACGCCGTGAGCGCTCCGGCAGCTCCCGTCGACGGCCCATCGTGCAGCGCCCGGATGCGCTGCGGGACGGCTCACGAGCCGGCCCCGTGGCGGATCGGATCGCGACCGGACGACCGATGTGCAGCCAGCTGCATGTTTTTCGGACCAGAATGGTGAGATGACGACAGAGCACACGGCTGCGACCGGTCGCGGCTTCGCGCACGCCAAGGCGATCCTGCTGGGCGAGCACGCCGTCGTGTACGGGTCTCCAGCCGTCGCCCTGCCCATCCCGTCGCTCCGGGTCGAGGCGACCGCCCGACGCATCGACGGAGCCTCGGTGCTCGACACCGAGATCTCGCTCGGCCCGCTCGACGCCTCCGATCCGCTCGGGACCACCGTCCTCGAGACCCTCGCGCACGTCGGTGCGGCACCGGCCGGTGTCGAGGTCGTCGTCCGCGGGACGCTCCCGATCGGCAGAGGCCTCGGTTCGAGTGCCGCGGCCGCCAACGCGATCGTCGACGCCGTCGCCGACCTGCACGGCGTGGCGCTCGACGACGCCGACCGGTTCGAGCTCGTGCAGCGCGGCGAACGCGTCGCCCACGGGACGCCCAGCGGTCTCGACGCCCGGGCCACGAGCTCCTCGACGCCCATCCTCTTCACCGCCGGCCGCGTCGAGCATCCGCCGATCCGCTTCGGCGGCAGCTTCGTCGTGGCCGACACCGGTGCGCGCGGGTCGACCCGGAAGGCGGTCGCCGACGTCCGAGCCTTCGTCGAGCTGCACCCCGAGCGTGGTCGCGCGCTCCTGGCCGAGCTCGAACGCGGGACCGTGGCGGGCGTCGCGGACCTCGCCGCGGACCGCCGCGACGACCTCGGGACCCGCATGGACGCGGCGCAGGTCGTCCTCGACGAACTCGGTGCCGGCCACCCCGCCATCACCGCGCTCACCGCGGTCGCCGCGGGAAACGGCGCCCTCGGCGCGAAGCTCACGGGCGGCGGGCAGGGCGGATGCATCATCACCCTCGCCGCAGACCCCGCGTCAGCTCGACGCATCTCGCAAGCCCTGCTCGAGGCCGGAGCACTCGGCACCTGGACGATCGACGCGGAGGACTACGCGTGACCCTGACCCCGCAACAGCTCGCGACGACCGCCTCGGAGGAGGGCAGTGCGACCGCGCTCGCCAACCCCAACATCGCCCTCGTCAAGTACTGGGGCAAGCGGGACGAGGCGCTCATCCTCCCGTGGACCGGAAGCCTCTCACTGACCCTCGACGCAGCGCCCACGACGACGACGGTGCGACTGACGGACGCACACGACGACGTCGTGCTCCTCGGTGGACGACCCCTCGAGGGCACCGCCCGCTCCCGCGTCACGCGCTTCATCGACCTCGTGCGCGCGCTCGCCGGCCGGGACGAGCGCGTCACCGTCGACTCCCACAACGAGATCCCCACGGGCGCCGGCCTCGCCTCCTCGGCTTCGGGCTTCGCTGCGCTGGCGCTCGCCGCATCGACCGCGTTCGGACTCGACCTCGACCGCCGCGCCCTCTCCCGGCTCGCGCGCCGCGGCTCGGGCTCGGCCTCCCGCTCGATCTTCGACGGGATCGCCGTCTGGCACGCCGGGCACGACGACGAGAGTTCCTTCGCCGAGGGGGTGCCGGCCCCCGGACTCGAGCTCGGCATGGTCCTCACCGTCCTCGACGCCCGGGCCAAGTCGGTCTCCAGTCGCGACGGCATGCGGCGCACGGTCGACACCTCCCCGTACTACCCCGCCTGGGTCGAACGCACCCCCGTCGAACTCGAGGAGATGCTCGCCGCGATCACCCGCGCCGACTTCACCGCGGTGGGCACGATCGCCGAGCGGAACGCGATGCGGATGCACGCCACGATGCTCGGCGCCGAGCCCCCGGTCAGGTATTGGGGACCGGCGAGCGTGGAACTGCTCGATCTCGTCGCAAACCTCAGAGGCGACGGCCTCGAATGCTATGCGACGATGGACGCCGGCCCGAACGTGAAGATCCTGTGTCGGGCCGACGCGGTCGACGAGCTCGCGACTCGGATCCTCGAGGCGCAGCCCGACATCGGCGTCATCCCCGCCAGAGCCGGACGGGGCGCGAGGCTCATCACCTCGGAGCCCGGCGGATCGGCGGGCGAGCAGACAACGGAAGGAGCGCGATGATCGAGATCAAGGCGCCCGGCAAGCTCTTCGTGGCCGGCGAGTACGCCGTCGTCGAACCAGGGCACCCCTCCATCCTCGTCGCGGTCGACCGGTGCGTCACCGTCCGACTCGAGGCGAGCGAGCACGAGGGCCGCATCTTCTCCGACCAGTACGGCCGAGCGCCCATCATCTGGCGTCGCAACCGCAACGGGGTCGTCGTCGAGCACGAGGAACGCCCGCTCGACCACGTCCTCTCCGCCGTGAGCACGATGGAGACCCTCGTCGCCGAGCTCGGCGTCGCGCAGCGGTTCTCCGCGCTGTCCATCACGAGCGAGCTCGACGACGCGAGCGGCCGGAAGTTCGGCCTCGGCTCGAGCGCGGCCGTGACGACCGCCACCATCCGCGCCCTCGACGAGTTCTACCAGCTCGACCTCACCCGCACGCAGATGCTCAAGCTCGCGATCCTCGCCACCATCGACGTCGCGCCGGCAGCCTCCGGGGGCGACCTCGCGGCGAGCATGTTCGGCGGCTGGCTCCGGTACACCTCGCCCGATCGGGCCCGGCTGCGGGAGGTGCGCCACCGAGAAGGGGTGCTCGCCGCCCTCCGCGACCCCTGGGCCGAGCTGGGGCTCGAGCGCCTGTCGCCGCCGACCTCGCTCCGGCTCCTCGTCGGATGGACCGGCGAGCCCGCCTCGACCACGCGTCTCGTCGACGAACTGCAGTCCCGCAAGTGGGCGGAGACCGCCCACTACACCTCGTTCCTCGCGGCCAGTCGCGCCGCCGTCGACGCTCTCACGATCGGCTTGAACGACGAGGACCCGGCCCTCGTGCTCGGTGCCGTCCGCTCCGCGCGCGCGACGCTCGCCGGTCTCGGACGCGACGCCGGTGTCGACATCGAGACCGCCGCGCTCGCGCAACTCTGCGACGCCGCCGAGCGCCTCGGCGGGGCGGCCAAGTCCTCCGGTGCCGGTGGTGGCGACTGCGGCATCGCATTCATCGGGCAGTCCGTCTCCACCGCCGCCCTCGAGGACGACTGGTCGGCCCACGGCATCGAGCGGCTCCCGCTCACGGTGCACCCGCCGACCGGACTCATCGACGCCGCCCACAGCCCGTGGGGGCCGTCGGAGATCAGCCGCACCGACGACGACGCGGTCGAATCCATCAGATCCACCTACGCTCGTGCCTTCGCCGAGCAGCACGACGTCCTCCGGGGCGGAACGGAACCCCACGCATGAGCAACGAACCCGACGGCGTCGCACCGGTCCCACTCAAGTGGATCGGCCCGCTCCATCTGAGCGGCAACGTCATGGAGGGCGAGCAGGAGGTCCCGCTCGCCACCTACGAGAGCCCGCTCTGGCCGTCGGTCCGTCGGGGCGCCCGCATCTCCTCCATGGTCCCCGGCGGCATCCGCGCGACGCTCGTCGACGAGCGGATGAGCCGCTCCGTCCTGTTCGAGGTCGACTCGGCCGGCGACGCCCTGCAGGCACTCCGCGAGATCGAGCGCAGCCTGCCCGAGCTGCAGGCCGTCGTCGCCCAGTCGAGTCACTTCGCCGAACTCATCGAGATCAACTCGCAGATCGCCGGCAACCTGCTCTTCCTGCGCCTCGAGTTCCGCACCGGTGACGCGTCCGGCCACAACATGGTCACGCTCGCGGCGGACCGTCTCATGCCGTACATCATGGAGCGTTGGCCGATGCTCCGCTACGGCTCGATCTCCGGCAACTTCTGCTCCGACAAGAAAGCGACCGCGGTCAACGGCATCCTGGGTCGCGGCAAGAACGTCGTCACCGAGATGACGATCCCGCGGGCGATCGTCGAGCGGTTCCTGCACACGACGCCCGAGCAGATCGTGCAGCTGAACGTGCGCAAGAACCTCGTCGGGACGATCCTCGCCGGCGGCCTGCGCAGCGCGAACGCCCACTACGCCAACATGCTGCTCGCGTTCTACCTGGCGACCGGCCAGGACGCGGCGAACATCGTCGAGGGCTCGCAGGGCGTCACACACGCCGAGGTGCACGACGGCGACCTCTACTTCTCCTGCACCCTGCCGAACCTCATCGTCGGCACGGTCGGCAACGGCAAGGGGCTCGGCTTCGTCGAGGAGAACCTCACCCGCCTCGGGTGCCGCGAGGACCGTGAACCCGGCGCCAACGCCCGGCGACTCGCCGTCCTGTGCGCTGCCGCCGTCTGGTGTGGCGAACTGTCACTCCTCGCCGCGCAGACCAACCCCGGTGAGCTCATGGCCGCCCACCTGAAGCTCGAACGCAGCGCGCAGACCGCAGCCGGCGCGCCCGCCTGACCCTCCCACCGCACCGGGGGACCGGTGCATCGTCGACGCTCGAACGGAGCACCCCGCACGTGAACACCAACCAGACCAGCAGCCCCGCCGTCGGCATCGACGACATCGCCTTCGCGACCGGGGCGAACCGCATCGACCTCGCCGAGCTCGCGGGGCGCTTCGGTGTCGAACCCGCCAAGTACTACGTCGGTCTCGGCCAGAGCGAGATGAGCGTCCCGGCCGCCGACGAGGACATCGTCACGATGGCCGCCGCCGCTGCCGCGCCCATCATCGAACGCCACGGCAGCGACCGGCTCAGGACCGTCCTGTTCGCCACCGAGTCCGGGATCGACCAGTCGAAGTCCGCTGGCGTCTACGTGCACCGGCTGCTCGGCCTGCCGCAGGCGGTCCGCGTGGTCGAGCTCAAGCAGGCCTGCTACTCGGCCACCGCGGCGCTGCAGTTCGCGGCTGCGCTCGTCGCGCGGAACCCCGAGGAGACCGTGCTCGTGATCGCGAGCGACATCGCGCGGTACGAACTGCACTCCAACGCCGAGCCGACGCAGGGCGCCGGGGCCGTCGCCATGCTCGTGGCCGCCGATCCGGCCATCCTCGAGCTCGAGACCGCGACCGGCGTCTACACGCAGGACGTCATGGACTTCTGGCGCCCGAACCACAGCGCGACGGCGATCGTCGACGGCAAGCTGTCCATCTCCGCCTACCAGGACGCGATCGAGGGTGCCTGGGCGGACTACCGGTCACGCGGCGGAGCGGACTTCTCCGAGGTCGACCACTTCTGCTACCACCAGCCGTTCACGAAGATGGCGATCAAGGCGCACCGGCACCTGGCCAAGTCGCTCGGCTCCGAGCGCACCCAGGAGGAGTTGGACGCACAGATCGAGCCGACGACCGGGTACAACCGCCGGATCGGGAACAGCTACACGGCCTCCGTGTACCTCGCGCTGCTCGCGCTGCTCGACGGCGACGACGACCTCACCGGTCGGCGTATCGCGTTCCTCAGCTACGGATCGGGTGCGGTCGCGGAGTGCTTCAGCGGCATCGTGCGTCCGGGCTACCGCTCGGCTCTGCGGAGCGACGCGAACCGTGCGCAGCTCGATGCCAGGACGGTCGTCGACGACGCGCGCTACCTGCAGCTCCTCGAGGACGCGGCGTCGGCCGACGTCCACGACTCCGACCGCCCTCGCGAGACCGCTGCGCCGTTCCGTTTCGCGGGCGTCGTCGGCGACCGTCGGCAGTACGAGCCCACCTCCGCCTGACCGCTCCCGCGCCCGAGCTCTCCTGGGTGGTCGCCGGCGCGGTGCGCTGACGTCACCGCGGGTCGGGGACGCGAGCGCGGGTCTCCGGAGGGGCGCGCTCACGCGTGTGCCCCGCGGTCGTGCCGGTTCCGCCGCGCTCGCGTCAGCGCACCGCGCCGACGCCGGGTTCGACACGCTCGCGTCAGCGCACCGCGCTGGCACTCCACCCGATCGGGGACTGGTCACCCTCGGGAGGTGGCGGCTCGGATCCGGTCGACGAGGAACGGGCCCAGGGTCCGCGACCAGGTGGCCGTGATGTGGTGCAGATCGCGATAGACGAGCACGTTCCCGACGGCGAGCGGACAGGTCCCGGCGGCGCAGTACAGCTCGCCGAGATCCACGACCGGCACGGCGCCGTCGGTCATCGCCGCCGTGGCGGTGTTCAGGTCGAACGTCGGGTACGCCTCGGCCACGGGGAAGGCGCACGCCCCCGCGATGAGCTCGGCGGCGCTCGTGCGGTCGACGCACGCCGCGGCCTCGGTCGGCACGCGGGGATTGTCCCGCAGCACCACGATCGACGTCCCTTGCTCGAGCACCGGTCTCCACGCCGCGAGCGTCGCGCTGCGGATCGCAGACTGTTCGGCCACCGAGGTCTCGTCCGGACTCTTGGAAGTCACCAGGATGATGTCGTACGGCTGCTCACCCGTGAACGCCTCCTGCATGAGCGTCCGCCGGGCGTCACAGGCCGCCGAGTCGTCGGGTGCCGGTGCCCGCCACTCGCAGCCCTTGCCGACGTACACGTCGAGTCGCCAGTTGCGTGCCTCGAGCTGGTCGACGAGTCCGGGGATGAGCATCGTGGCGTGCGAGTTCCCGGTGAGCGCGACCCGCGTGGCGTCCGGGCGCTCGGAACCGAATGTGCAGCCGGGGAAGTCCGGTGAGTCGGCCGCCGCGGAACACCGGAAGGTGTCGCCGGTGTCCTCGGTCCGCACCGACAGCGGCGGCAGGAGTTCGTCCGCCAACGCCGGATTGATGCAGCCCGACATGGCCGCATCGGCACCGAAACACGGCTCGCCGTCCGCGACGTAGGCGTCCACGGTGCTCGCGAGGGTGCGTTGTTCGGCGGCGACGGTCAGCAACCCCGCCGTCGGGATGCAGAGCACGAGTGCGGTCGCCGCCCCCGCCAGCAGGACGGTCCGTGCGGAGCGCGCGTGCGCGAGGACGGGGGCTCGTCGGACGGGGTCCTCGACGAACCGTTTCGTCAGCGCGGCGAGGACCACGGCGACGACCAGGAGAGCGGCCGCGATCGCCCAACCGAGCGGGGCGTCGAGCGCGACGGGCACGCCGAGCACCCACGGCGCGACCACGATGAGCGGCCAGTGCCACAGGTACAGCGAATAGGAGAGATCGCCGAGGAGGAGCGACGCACGTGTGCGCGCAAGGGTCGTCACGGACCACCGGTGGGTCGACGACCCACCGACGATTACGAGGAGCGTCCCGAGGACCGGGAGGGCGGCGGCGATCCCGGGGAACGCCGTCCGCTCGGTGAAGGCGACCAGGGCGACCGCCAGGAGGACGACGCCGAGGACGCCGGAGACCGTTCGCCACCGGGTGCGGTGCACGACCACGACCGGCCCGAGGAGCGCGAGCAGACCGCCGGCCGCGAACTCCCAGGCACGGGTCGGCGTGGCGAAGTACGCCGGAGCCGGGTCCGCCGCCGTGTACAGGATCGAGCACAGGAGTGAGGTGGCACCGATGATCCCGAGCGCAGCACCGAGGGTGCGGCGGAGGTCCGACGGTCGACGCCGGGTGAGCCACACGCACAGCACGACGACGAGCGGCCAGCCGAGGTAGAACTGCTCTTCGACGGAGAGCGACCAGAAGTGCTGGACCGGTGACGCGGCGCTGCCCTGTGCGAGATAGTCCACGGAGCTCCCGGCCAGGAACCAGTTCTCCCAGGAGGTCGCGCTCGCCACGGTCTCGGTGAAGAACTGCGTCCAGGCGCTCGGCGGGGCCAGCCGCCAGATCAGGACGGCGGCGACGGCGAGGACGAGCAGAGCGGCCGGCAGGAGTCGCCGGATCCTCCGGGCCCAGAACGCCGGGAGGTCGACGCGGCCCGTCTGGTCGGCCTGGCGTGCGAGGTGGCTCGTGATCAGATAGCCACTGACGACGAAGAACACGTCGACGCCGACGTACCCGCCGGGCAGGAGACTCGACGACAGGTGGAAGACCACGACGGACAGGACGGCGATCGCGCGGAGCAACTGGATGTCAGGCTGCGTGCGCGGAACTGCACCGAGGAGGGGAGACACGTCGGTCCGGTCCTGCACCTGCCTCACGCGCCCTCCTCCACCCTCCGGGTCGACGGACGGCGGGCTCAGCGTAGGGAACGCCGGTGACGCACTCGTGGACGGCAGATGACGTGTTCGCATCGGCTCCCGATGTCGCGCGGCGGACGACCGACGGCCGGGTCAGCCGACATTCGCGCCGAAGAGCAGGCCGAGCACGTAGGTCGCCGCAGCAGCGCCGTACCCGATCGCGAGTTGTCGCAGTGCCCGGCAAAGCGGTGGCCCCCCGGAGAGCAGCCCGACGACGGCGCCGGTGCCGAGCAGGGCACCCCCGACCAGGAGCGCGGCGACCAGCAATGCAGCGACACCCTGCAGTCCGAACAGGTAGGGCAGGACCGGGATGACGGCGCCCGACGCGAAGAAGCAGAAGCTCGAGAGCGCGGCACCGAGCCCGGTCCCGATGGCCTCGTGCTCCATCGCCGTCCGGGCCTCGCGCTGGTAGGTGCCGGCGCCGACGCGGGCCAGGACGTCCGCTGCGTGGGCCTCGGCTTCATCGACCTCCATGCCGCGTGCCCGGTAGACGAGCGCGAGTTCGTTCGCGTCGACGTCGAGGTGGGGGAGGGCGTCGTCGGCCGCGGGGTTGGGGCTGGACGCCTCGAGCAGTTCCCGCTGCGACCGCACCGAGACGTACTCGCCGGCCCCCATCGACAGCGCGCCCGCCAGGAGGCCCGCGAGCCCGGCAGCGAGGACGACGCCGTTGCCGACGCCGGTGGCGCTCATGCCGATGACGAGCGCGAGGTTCGAGACGAGGCCGTCGTTCGCTCCGAACACGGCCGCCCGGAAGGTTCCGGACAGGCGGTTGCGTCCTCGGGCGGCCAGGCCCCGGACGACCTCCTCGTGGATCTGCTCGTCGGCGGCCATGCGCTCGGTGGCCGCCCGTTCGGTCGCGTAGGGCGAGCGCGACTCGGCGCGCTGGACGAGCGCCAGGACGAAGACGGATCCGAACCGCCTCGCGAGCCAGCCGAGCAGCCTGGTCCGCAGGTCACCGCGTTGCGGCTTGCCGACGTCCTCCCCGAGCAGCGCGATCCAGTGCGACTCGTGGCGTTTCTCGGCCTCCGCGAGCGCGAGCAGGATGTCGCGCTCCTCACCGCTCCGCCGCCCGGCGAGATCCCGGTAGACGGCGGCCTCGGCGCGTTCGTCGGCGAGGTACCCGCGCCACCGCCGCAGCTCGCGCTGGCTGGGCGGCTCGTGGCGTGCTGCGGATCCGTCCGCGGTCGACGTGCTCATCCGCCGATTGTCCCAGACACCGGTCGACCGGTGCGCTGCGCGGTACCGAGGCGTCCCCGGACTGGGGGCTCCTGGGCGAGGGCTTGTCCGCCAGCTGCGGTGCGTCCTGAGCCGATCTTCAGGCACCGCGATCTACGATGGTGCTCATGCCCGAGAACTCCGCCCCGTCCCTTGACGCCCCGCCGCTCGTCGGCGTCGTGATGGGCTCGGACTCCGACTGGAACGTCATGAGCGACGCGGCGCAGGTGCTCCGCGACTTCGGCGTGCCGTTCGAGGTCGAGGTGCTGTCGGCCCACCGCACGCCCGAGAAGATGATCGCCTACGGCAAAACCGCCTACGGCCGTGGCGTCAAGGTCGTCATCGCCGGTGCCGGTGGAGCGGCGCACCTTCCCGGGATGCTCGCCTCCGTCACCACGCTCCCGGTCGTCGGCGTCCCGGTGCCGCTCTCCCGCCTCGACGGCCTCGACTCGCTCCTGTCGATCGTGCAGATGCCCGCTGGCGTGCCGGTCGCGACCGTGTCGATCGGTGGCGCGAAGAACGCCGCGCTGATCGCCGTCAAGATCCTCGCCACGGCCGACGACGCCTTGCACCACGCGCTCGTCGCCTACGCCGAGGCCCTCGCCGACTCGGTCGAGGAGAAGAACCGGAACCTCAAAGCGCAGCTATGACGAGTGCAGCCACCGCCGCGAAGCCGATGCGGTACCCAGACACCCGTTCACGCGAGGTGATGACCAAGCGCGCCTGGTGGCTCGTCCTGCTCAACCTGCTGATCCCCGGCTCCGCACAGGTGCTCGCCGGGAACCGGAAGCTCGGTCGGTTCGGCCTCGGGTTCACCCTCTTCCTCTGGCTGCTCGTCGTCGTCGGCGTAGCCCTCATGTTCCTCGCCCGCGAAGTGCTCTTCACCCTCGCGACGAACCCGATCGCGCTGACCGTCGCCCAGGTCCTCCTCGTCGCCTACGCGATCCTCTGGGTCGTGCTGACGCTCGACACCTTGCGGCTCGTCCGTCTCGTCAAGGCCTCGCCGAACGCCAGGCTCGGCGTCGCGCTGTTCACCACCCTCGCCATGGTGCTGGTGGCCGGTGGGGCCGGGTACGGAGCGGTCGTCGCCGGCGCGACCCGCGGCTCGATCTCCTCCATCTTCGGCAACACCGGTCCGTCGGAGCCGCCGGTGGACGGCTACTACAACATCCTGCTGCTCGGTGGTGACGCCGGCCCCGACCGCGACGGGATGCGGCCGGACAGCATGTCGGTCGTCAGCATCAACGCGGAGACCGGGCAGGCGACGACGATGTCCATGCCGCGCGACCTCGTCGACATCCCGTTCCCCGAGGGCAGCGAGATGGCGTCCCTCTACCCGGACGGCTACGACGACTCCTGCGATGTCGACGTCTGTCAGCTCAACTCGATCTACACCGAGATCGAGCTGAAGAACCCCGAACTGTTCCCCAAGGCGACGGCCGAGGCGAGTGAGCCCGGCATCGAGGCGATGAAGCAGGCCGCGGAGGGCATCACCGGGCTGCACATCCAGTGGTACGTCCTCATCGACATGTACGGCTTCGCCACGCTGATCGACACGCTCGGTGGCGTCGACATCGACGTCAAGGAACGGCTCCCGATGGACGGCGACGCCGACCTCGAGAACGTCACGGCGTGGATCGAGCCCGGTAAGCAGCACATGGACGGCTGGACGGCGCTCATGTACGCCCGGTCGCGGCACTCGACGAGCGACTACGACCGCATGGAGCGCCAGCACATCCTGCAGACGGCGATGCTCAAACAGTTCAACCCGGCGAACGTCCTCGCGCGCTTCCAGGACGTGGCGGCCGCGGGAGGAGACGTCGTCAAGACCGATGTGCCGCAGGGCATGCTCGGTTACTTCGTGAACCTCGCGCTGAAGACGCGCGAGCTGCCGATCAACTCCCTGCAGTTCGTCCCGCCGACGATCGATCCGGAAGAGCCTGACTACACGCTCATCCACCAGATGGTGCAGGACCAGCTGTTCCCGCCGTCGCCGAGCCCGGAGCCCGACGCCGGCTGAGTCCCGGTCCCTGAGCCACCCACCCGGTCCCTGAGCCTGTCGAAGGGCTCAGCGCACGGTCGCGATGATCTCGCCGTGCGGAACGGCGAACCATCCGTCGGCCGCGTCGACCCAGTCCCGCCACGCCGTCGAGATGAGGACCAGGTCGTCGTCGTCCGCGATCCCGGTCTCGAGCGCCTGGGTCGCGAAGCTGGAGGTCTGCGCCCGCTCCGACCACGCGCCGCCCCACCACTCGCGGTCCGCAGGGGATTCGAACGACCAGACGCTCGCCGTGCTGCGCAGCTCCGTCAGCCCGGCTTCCATCGCCCACGACTTCAGCCGGCTCCCGGCATCCGGTTCACCGCCGTTCGCCCTGGCGAGCTCCTGGTAGATCTCCATCCACCGGCTGAGGCCGGCGGACAGCGGGTACCAGACCGCCCCGCCGTAGACGATCTCGCGGAGGGCGATGATGCCGCCCGGTCGGACCACCCGTCGCAGTTCGCGGATCACGGCGACCGGGTCGGCCACATGCTGGAGGAGCTGGTGCACGTGGGCGACGTCGACGCTGTCGTCAGGGAGGTCGAGTGCATAGGCGTCACCGACCGTGAAGCTGACGTTCCCGACGCCGGCGGCGGCGGCACGGGCTCGGGCGTCGGCGGTGACCTGGTCCGAGGCGTCGACGCCGATGACCGTGCCGGGCGCCACGAGGCGGGCGAGGTCGAGCGTGATCGTGCCTGGCCCGCTGCCGAGGTCCAGGACCTGGAGGCCCGCGTGCAGATGGGGGAGCAGGTGTGCAGCGGAGTTCTCGGCGGTGCGCCAGGAATGGGTACGCAGGACGCTGGGATGGTGGCCGAGCGTGTAGCGCTCGCGAGCGGTCGAAGAGGTCACCCATCAACCCTACGAGTGTCGGATCGGCCGTCCGCCCACGTTACGAACGGGCGGATTCAGCGGCGTGAATCGACGCTGATCGTCATCATCCCGGCCGGCTCAGATCTCCGCGTGGAGCTGCCAGACGCGTTCGGCGGAGTCGCGCCAGCTGAAGGCCTGCTCGCGGTCCATGCCGAGGATGCGCAGGCGCGAGAGGCGTTCGCTGTCGCCGATGACGTCGTTGATGGTGGCGATGAGTCGATCGGCGTACCCCTTGGCACCGGACTCGACCACGACGCCGGCTCCACCGCCGACCTCGACGAGCGCCGGCACGTCGGAGTGGATGACGGGCGTGCCGAAGCGGAACGCCTCGACGAGCGGGAGCCCGAACCCTTCGGCGAGACTCGGGTAGACGAAGGCGGTCGCGCGGTCGAGGACGACGGCGAGGTCGGCGTCGTCGAGGAATCCGAGTGCACGCACCCGCCCCTCCGGCAGACCGGCCTCATCGGCCACCTGCGCGAGGGTGACGTCGCCCCAGCTGTCGGTGCCGACGATGAGCAGCGGGAGGTCGGGGGCGCCGGGGCGGCCGAGGCCGGTGATGAGCTCCGCGATGCCGCGGCGGGGGTCGAGCGAACCGACCGACACGAGGTATTCGGATGGGAGGTCGAGCGTCCGTGCACGGCCGTCGGCGTCGGTCGGGATGGTGAGCGTGGTCGCGGCGGCACCGCCGATGACGCGGACGCGGTCGCCGAGATCGACGATGTCGCGCAGTTCGTCGGCGACCGCATGCGTCGGGACCACGATGGCGTCCGCGTGCTTCCGCGCCCGCTTGACCATCGCCTTCTGCCAGGCCACCGACATCGGCGTCAGGGACGAGGGGTGCGACCAGGCGAGTGTGTCGTGGATGGTGACGACGATCTGGTTGCCGTCGTTGATGCGGTCGTGGCGGTTGAGTGGGGCGAGCAGGCCCGGGGCGTGCACCATGCCGTTCGCCGTCCCCGGTGCCACGATGCCGAGCTGCCAGGCGGCACTGAGCTCGCGTCGCGGCAGCGTGGTGCGATGCAGCGTCGCCAGCCCGGGGAGCTTGGACTCGAGGAGGTCGATCTTCTCCTTCGGCACCGCCGAGACGATGCCCTCGACGTCGCATCCGGCCGGGGCACTCGCGATGAGCTCCCGGGTGAGTTCCTCGGAGTAGCGACCGACTCCACCGGCGACCGGTGCGACGATCTGGTCGACGACGACGCGGAGGGTGGTCACGGCGCCGTGACGACGCCGTGCTGCGTCGCTGCCTCGAAGGCCTCCCGCCAGTCGCGCATCGGCGCGAGTCCGGCGGTGGACCAGGCGTCGTGACCGAGCACCGAATAGGCGGGCCGCGGCGCGGGGCGGACGAACGCCGAACTGTCGGTGGGGGAGACCCTTGCGGGGTCGGCGCCGACCGCCGCGAAGACCGCCTGTGCGAACTCGTACCAGGAGGCCTGTCCGGCGTTGGTGCCGTGGTAGATCCCGGCAGGTGCGTCGGCGTCGAGCAGCGCGACGATCTGCGCAGCGAGGTCGGCGGTCCACGTGGGCTGTCCCAGCTGATCGGTGACGACGGCCGGGTCGACGCCGTTCGCCGCGAGCTTCGCCATGGTGGCGGCGAAGTTCGGCCCGTTCTTGCCGTACAGCCAGGCCGTGCGGACGATGTAGCCGCCGTTCGGGTGCTCGGCGAGGACGGCTCGCTCCCCGTCGGCCTTCGTCCGGCCGTAGGCGCTGATCGGGGCCAGCGGGTGGTCCTCCTGGTACGGCGAGGTGGCGGAGCCGTCGAAGACGTAGTCGGTGGACACCTGGACGAGCTTCGCGCCGGCCTCCCGGGCGGCGACCGCGAGGTTGCGGGCGCCGACGGCGTTCACGGCGGCTGCATCGGCCTCGTGTGATTCGGCGTCGTCGACCTTGGTGTAGGCGGCGGCGTTGATGACGGCGGTGTGACCCGCGACAGCGGCGCGGACCGCCTCGAGGTCGGTCACGTCGAGCTCGGCGCGACCGAGGGCGGTGACCTCACGACCCGTCAGGGCCTCCTGCAGGTCGTGGCCGAGCATGCCGGAAGCGCCGGTGATCAGGTACGTCAAGATAGGGGTCCTCTCGGGAGTGGCCCGTTCATCGTACCCGGCTCGGTCGTGGAGGTCGCTGACCGGGTGGCGTCGGTCGGCGGCTCCTCGAACAGGGTCCGCTGGGCCTCCTCCACACGGGCGAGGTTGGCCAGACCGTCCGCCCGGTGGTGCCCGTACACCCAGAACCGGTAGAGGAAGAACCGGAAGAGGGTTCCGAGGCCCAGCCCGATCACGTTCGACGCGATGTTGTCGGCGAGCAGCGAGGTGAAGCCGAGCACGTAGTGGCTCATGTAGAGGCACCCGACCGCGATGGCCATCCCGCCCAGGGAGACGATCACGTATTCGCCGAGCTCCAGGATGAAGTTCTTCCGGCGGTGCTCGCGGAAGGTCCAGTACCGGTTGCCGATCCAATTGAAGACGATCGCGACCGAGACGCTGATGACCTTGGCGCCGATGGGAGACTGGGCGAGGTGGTCATGCCCGAAGACGCCGACCCGCAGCAGGTTGAACACGAGGACGTCGAGGCCGAAGCCGATGAGTCCGACGACGCCGAACTTCACCGCGTACGCGGCGACGCCGTCCCAAAGGCGGCGGAGCAGGGGGATCATGGCGGGCCGTTCTGTGCGCGGACACTCGATTATGCCTGAGGCGACCGGCAACCGGACCGCGGCATCCCTCCGCAGGGCACCGTCTTGGTAGACTCCCCGGGTGCAGATCCGCGAACTGAACGTCCCCGACAGCTATGAGATCACGCCGAAGCAGTTCGGCGACGACCGAGGTGTCTTCCTCGAGTGGTACCGCTTCGACAAGCTCGAAGAGGTCTCCGGCCGGTCCATCAAGCTCGCCCAGTCGAACACCTCGGTGTCGAAGCGCGGCTCGGTGCGCGGCATCCACTTCGCGGACATCCCGATCGGCCAGGCGAAGTACGTCACGGCCACGCGCGGCGCCGTCCTCGACTACGTCATCGACATCCGCGTGGGCTCACCGACCTTCGGCCAGTGGGACTCGGTGCTGCTCGACGACACCGACCGCAAGGCCATCTTCATCTCCGAGGGCCTCGGTCACTGCTTCGTCGCGCTCACCGACGACGCCACCGTCAGCTACCTCGTGACCGACGTCTACCGTCCCGACCGTGAGCACGGCATCAACCCGCTCGACGAGCGGGTCGGCCTCGTCATCCCGCCCGAGGCAGGCATCCCGCTGCTCTCACCGAAGGACACCGAGGCCCCCGGCCTCGACGAGGCGGCCGCCGCCGGCCTCCTGCCGACCTGGGACGACGCCCGGGCGTTCTACGCGACCTTGAAGGGGAACTGACGATGCGCGGCATCATTCTCGCCGGTGGATCCGGCACGCGGCTCTGGCCGATCACCAAGGGCATCTCGAAGCAGCTCATGCCGATCTACGACAAGCCGATGATCTACTACCCCCTGTCGACGCTCATGATGGCGGGGATCAAGGAGATCCTCATCATCACCACCCCTGAGTACAACGAGCAGTTCCGTGCACTCCTCGGCAACGGTGACGACCTCGGGATCCGGCTCGAGTACGCGGTGCAGCCCTCGCCAGACGGCCTGGCACAGGCCTTCATCATCGGTGAGGAGTTCATCGGCGACGAGAGCGTCGCCCTGGTCCTGGGTGACAACATCTTCCACGGCACCGGCCTCGGTTCCGCCCTCCGCAGCCACAACGACATCGACGGCGCGCTCATCTTCGCGTACCAGGTGGCAGACCCGAAGGCTTACGGCGTCGTGGAGTTCGACGACGACTTCAAGGCGCTCTCCATCGAGGAGAAGCCGGCCAAGCCGAAGAGCAACTACGCGGTCCCCGGGCTCTACTTCTACGACAACTCGATCGTCGAGATCGCCAAGACGATCGAGCCCTCCGCGCGAGGCGAGCTCGAGATCTCCACGGTCAACGAGCGCTACCTCGAGCAGGGCGCGCTGCAGGTCCAGGTGCTCGACCGCGGTACCGCCTGGCTCGACACCGGCACCTTCGAGTCGATGATGCAGGCGTCCGAGTACGTGCGCGTCATCGAGGACCGCCAGGGCTTCAAGGTGGGCTGCATCGAGGAGATCGCCTGGCGCGCCGGGTGGATCGACGACGAGCAGCTCGCCGCCCTCGCAGCGCCGCTGGTGAAGAGCGGCTACGGCCGGTACCTGCAGACGCTGCTGGCACAGCAGAGCTGAATCGGTTCGCTCCCTGCACCCGACCTGCGCTCAGCGTGGGTCGGGTGTCGGCGTTCCAGCGTCCGCCGGTGGGTCCAGGTCTGCAGCATCGGCCGACTCCGGATGGACGACGACCGCAGTCACACGACCTCGTACGACCGCGTAGACGCAGACGGCGACGTCGACGATGATGAGCAGGAAGCGGCTGACGAGCACGATACCGAGGATCGAACCGGCGGCGACGGTGTTCGCGAGCACCAGGGCCAGGATCGCCTCGCGGACGCCCGCGCCCGCCGGTGCGATGACCGCCAGGAAGCCGGCCACCCAGGCGAGCGAGTAACCGAAGACCGCCGGCAGGATCGCCGCCGGGTCGACAGTGCCCAGCGCGGACACGATGCACCAGAGGTGGACCCCGAACGCGCCCCAGCTGGCCAGCGACCAGCCGACGGCGGAGAGGAGGGGCAGACTGCGGAGTTGCGGGAGCTCGTCCCGACGCCGCATCAGGGTGAACATCCATCCCAGCACGAGCCGCATGACCGGGGGCAGCAGCGCGATCACGCCGATGGCGACGAGGGCGATCAGGAGCGGCGCGTATTGCCGGAGGGCGGGGAACCCGAAGAGCGCTCCGACCGCGAGGGTCGAGCCGGTGACGAGACTGACTCCCAGCTGTGCCGTGAGCGTCACGACCGTCGTGGCAGTCGGCAGGCCCGCGCGACGTCCGAGCTGGCTTCCGGCGACGATCGGCCAGACCCCGCCCGGGATGTACTTGCCGATCTGCGAGACGAAGACCACGTAGCCGGCTTCGCGGACCGAGATGCGGTGGCCGAACGCGATCACGATGGCCCGCCACGCGAGCATGGACAGGGCCACCCCGGCGAACCCGGCGAGCGCGGACCCGACGAGCCACCACGGATCCATCCGTCCCACGCTCGTCGAGAACGAGGACCAGTTCGCGACCACGGTCCAGGCGATGCAGGCGACGACCACGGCCGCGAAGCCGACCTGGAGCGGCTTCCTATACTTGGAGAGGATCTTCATGGGATGTGCCCATTATCCCGCAGCGACCCGTGAAGGAGTCACCCGATGCCGAAGCCCAGACTCCTCGTGCTGGCGTCCACCTGGCCGGCGGTCCCCGAGGACGGGACGCCGTCGTTCGTCCGCGACCTCGCGATCGAGGAGGCGGAGCAGTTCGAGGTGCTCGCCCTCGTGCCGAGGGTGCCCGGTTCCGTGGCCGAGGAGCAGGACGGACCGATCCTCGTCCGGCGCTACCGCTTCTTCCCGACGAGATGGGAGGATCTGGCGGACGGCGCCATCCTCGAGAACCTTCGCGCCCGCCGGACGCGGTGGCTGCAACTGCCGTTCTTCCTGCTCGGTCAGCTCGTCGCGACCCGCCGGGCGGTGCGGCGATTCAAGCCCGATGTGCTCCACGTGCACTGGATCGTGCCGCAGGGGATCATCGCGCGTGTCGCCGCCGCTCGGGTGCCGAAGCTCCTCACCTCGCCTGGCGGCGACATCTACGCGCTCGATTCGGCGCCGATGCGCCGGGTGAAGCGCTGGGTCCTCGGGAACGCGGACCGGGTGACGGTCATGAACCGGGACATGTTGGCGCGAGCCGTGGAGCTCGGGGTCCCCGCCGAGCACGCCAGGGTGCTCCCGATGGGCACCCGGCTGCCTGCGGTCGACGCCCGAGCCGACTCGCGACTCGACATCGTGCCGCTTCCGGAGGACGACCGCCCCCTGCGCATCCTCTTCGTCGGGCGGCTCGTGGAGAAGAAGGGGCTGCACGTGCTCCTGCGCGCACTGCGTGGGCTCCCGGCCAGTCCCGCGTGGACCCTCGAGGTCGGCGGGGACGGTCCACTCCGCGGAGCGTCCGAGGCGCAGGCCGAGGGCCTTCCGGTCACGTTCCACGGCCAGTTGGATCGGGACGCGCTCGATGCCGCCTTCGCGAGGGCCGATGTGGTGGTGTTCCCCTCGGTGCTCTCCGCCTCAGGGGATCAGGACGGCCTGCCGGTGGTCATCCTGGACGCGTTCGCCGCCGGAGCCTGCATCGTCGTCTCCGACCTCCCCGGGCTGAACGAGGCCGTCGTCGACGGGGTGAGCGGCTTGATCGTGCCGCCGGACGACGCAGACCGTCTGACCGAGGTGCTCGGTCGGCTGCTCGCCGATGCTCCACTCCGAGCGCACCTCCGGCGGGGTGCCCGGGAACGGGCGACCGAGTACTCCCTGGAGACGGCGGGCGCTCGATACTCGGCCGTGCTGCACGAGGTGCTCGCCGAGCGCGCTCGGTGAACCGCCCTCAGTCGCCGTAGCGTTGCAGCTTGAGGTAGTCCAGTGTCTCCTCGCTGAGGGTCCGGTTGATCCGGGTGAGGTCCGCCACGACCCCGATCGCGAAGGACAGGAGCGATCCCATCAGCAGCGTGGCACCGACGAGCAGCGACTGCAGGTGGTTCCCGCCGTCGTCGATCCACATGAGGACGGCGTACCGCAGGAACGGGATCAGTCCGGCGACCGCGAGCAGGGCTCCGAGACCGGCGAACACGACGTATGGCCGGTACATGAGGTAGGCACGGGTGATCGCGACGCCGGACTGGTACATGTGCTCGCCGATGTTCCGGAAGAGCCTGGACTCGCGGGTCTTCGCGTTGGTCGTGACCGGGATGCTGGTGATCGCGAGACGCTTGTAGCCGGCCTGGATGATCGTCTCCATGCAGTAGCTGAACCGGGTGACGACGTTCAGTCGGATCAACGAGTACTTCGAGTACGCCCGGAAGCCGCTCGCCGCATCGGGGAGGTCGGTGCCCGCCGCCTTGTTCACGACGAAGCTGCCGAAGCGTTGCATGGACTTCTTGAACGGCGAGAAGTGCTCGATCAGCGCGGTCTGGCGGTCGGCGACGACGATGTCGGCGTCACCGCGGAGGATGGGCTGGACGAGATCTCCGATGCGGTCCTGGGGGTACTGGTTGTCGCCGTCGGTGTTCACGACGATGTCGGCGCCGTGCAGCAGCGCGTAGTCGACGCCGTCGCGGAAGGACCGCGCGAGACCCATGTTCCGGGTGTGTTGGACGATGTGGTGCACCCCGTGCGCCCGAGCGATCTCGACCGTGCGATCGGTCGACCCGTCGTCGATGACGAGGATCTCGATCTCGTCGATTCCCGGGATGACGGTGGGGATGGAACTCAACACCAACGGAAGGGTCTCCTCTTCGTTCAGGCAGGGGATCTGAACAATGAGTTTCATACGACCTTCTCGGGTGGCTCCGGACACAACCCTCCCATTATCCCCGAGGTCGGCGGAACCCGGCCCACCGAGCGGCACCGTGCCTGGCTGGCATACTTGACGGGGCTACCCGAGCCGACCCGGTGTGAAGGAGCAGGACGATCGATGTGAGTACGGCTCCCGCCGTGGACCGAGACGACGACCGTGACGCTCGCGGGAGTCTGGTGATCCGGTCGCTTCGAATGACCGTGTCCGTCGTCTCCTGGGGCGCGCTCGTCGCCTTCACCGTCCTGTCCATCGGTGGTCCGTTGATCGGGAGTGGCACGTTCCTCGGGACCGATGCGCTCGGCATCGTCGCGCCCTGGACCTCTGCGTTCGGCAACTCCCTCCCCATTACCAACGGCATGATCGGTGACACGGTCGACACCGTGACTCCGCAGGCCTGGTCGATCGTCGAGGCTGCCAGGCACGGGGTGTTCGCGGCCTGGAACCCGTGGGTCGGCGGTGGGACGGAGCTCGGCGCGCTGCCCAACTCCGGTGTCTACTCGCCGATCTCGATCGCCTGGTGGGTGGTGCCGTTGGAATACGCACCGGGCGTGACGAAGCTGATCGAGATCGCCGTCTCGACGCTCGGCATGTCGCTGCTGCTCCGCCGTCTCGGTGCTCCGAACGCCGCTTGGGCGATCGGCAGCCTCGTCTTCGTGAGTTCGGGTTTCATGATCGCCTGGACGAACTGGTCGCAGACGCGGGTGGCGGCGTTCATCCCGCTCCTCTTCTGGGCACTGGACCGCGCCGCAGTGGCCAGGCGGCTCCGAGACGCGGTGCCGGTCGGTGCGACGCTTGCGGCGATGTTCCTCGGAGGGTTCCCGGCCGTGGTCGGCTACGCGCTTTACGCTGGCGGCGCGTACGTCGTCCTGCGCTCGCTGGCAGCCGACCGCGCACTGCGGGGACTGCTCCGCGCGGCGCTCGTGAGCGCGACGGGGGTCGTCCTCGGCGGTCTGCTCGCCGCCGTCGCCCTCGTCCCCTTCGCGATCAACGCGACGAGCGTCCTCGACTTCTCGGTCCGGGAGCAGACGGCGGACAGCCATCTGCCGCTCACGGATCTGGCCACCACCGTCGTGGCGCAGTTCGTCGGGTTCGAAGCGAGCGGGGCGACCTGGGGTGACGGATCGCCCATCGAACGCCTCTCGTATGTCGGCGTCGTGGCGGTCCTGCTCGTCCTCGCTGCGATCATCCTGGTTCCAGCGCGCGGCGGGCGGCGCCCCGTCCTGTGGTACTTCGTTGGCGGCCTCGCACTGTGCGGTGTCCTGATCTACATCGGCGGCCCCGTCCTCGCTGCCGCCCAACACCTGCCGATCTTCTCGAACAACCCGATCGGGCGCCTGCGCGTAATGTTCGGGTTCTTCGCGGCCGTGGCGGCGGCACTCGGGTTCGCCGCCGTCGGCGGGCGGTTGCTCGACGGGGCGTCGACCGCATCGACCTCGCGCGTCGACCCGACGACTCCGGTCGAGTCCCGGCGCACCAGGTGGGCCCGTCGGACGTCGGCCACTGTGGTGGTCCTCGCGATCATCGTGGGCGGCGTCTTCGTCCTCCGCGACGCGATGGCGCTCGTGCCGAGCGAGTACCGCAGCTATATCCGAGACGCCTCCGTCACCGCCGCGTGGATTGGCTCAGTAGCGACCATCGCCGTACTCGTCGCCAGCTTCGGCCGCCTGAGGCCACTGCGGCTGTCGGCACTCGTCGTCGTCCCGGTGCTCGTCGCTGCGCCGGCGCTCACGCTCACCGACACCTGGTGGCCGGTTTCGCCGACGACGACCGTGTACCCGGCGACCCCGGCGCTCGACTACCTGGCGGACCACCTCGGCGATGAACGCTACGTCAGCGTCGATCAGGCGGGCTTCCCGGGCACGAACGCGATGTACGGGCTCCGCTCGGTGGACGGTCACGCTTACCAGACCTCCCAGTGGAAGGACCTCCTCACCGAGATCGACCCCGACATGCTGCTCACGCCCACCTACTCGACCCTGCCGTCGGCGCAGCTGGGCTCCTCACTGCGTTCGTCGGTCCTCGACCGGCTCGGGGTCCGGTTCGCCCTCCTCGGGCCAGGAGTCGCCGTTCCCGGCGTCGTCACCGAGGAACTCGCCGGCGGCGGAAGCCTCGAGTTCGATGGATCGGCGCCCATCCGTTCCGGAGTCAGGACGGGCCCCGTGCGTGCCGTGACGGTCCAGTTCGACGGCTCGGTCGCGCCGGTCGACGACGTCGAGCTCACGACCGATATCGTCGATGCAACCTCGGGTGAGTCGATCACGACGACCTCGACCTGGCAGCCGATGCTGAGTGGCTCTCAGAACATCGCCGTCGACGGTGACGAGATCGCCGCGGGCAGGGCGTGGTACGCGGTCTTCTCCACCGATCGCGGCCGGTCCTCGCTCCTCGCGGCCGGTGGCGACCCGACGGTCCCGGCGATGTCGACGACCGCTCCGGCCGACGACGACCTGAACGTCGTGCACACGGGCGATGCGACCATCCTGGAGCGAGCCGGTGCGCTGCAGCGTGTCCGATGGGCGTCGGACGCGGTCGTCGAGACGGACCCGGAGCGGCGTGTGTCGATGCTCGCGGACCCGGACCTCCCCGGTTCGACCGTGGTGCTCGAACACCCGTCCGATCTCCCGCCAGGGACTGCGGAGCCTGCTACGGACGATGACGCCGTCCCCGCAGAATCGGCCATCACGCGGGTCGAAGACACCGGGGTCACGGGGGATATCCGGGTCGAGACGTCCGGGACCGAGGCCGGGTGGGTCGTCTTCGACGACTCGCTCCGTCGTCCAGGATGGACCGCGACGATCGACGGGACGTCCGTTCCCTTGCTCGACGCCGAACACGCGGGTGCTGCGATCGCCGTCCCGCTGGGTGACCACACCGTCGAACTGGTCTACCGTGCACCAGGGCTCGCCGCAGGCGCGGCAATCTCTCTCGCGACGATCGGCCTGCTGCTGCTCTGGTGGATCGGCATACGCGTCGTCCGTCGAGCCCGTCGGCCGGGGGACGTCGGGGTCGAGAACGACGCAGAGCCGAAAGAGGGCGGTCAGACGACCGGCGTGTAGGGGTCGCGACCGAACGCCACCCAGCGCGCCAGCAGGATCTCGACCTCGTTCCGGGAGAACTCGGGTGCCCGGGACTTCGACTCGAAGTGCGAGAACTCGACGCCTGCAAGCCAGAGCAGACGGTAGCCCACGGAACGGAGCTTGAGCGACAGGTCGACGTCGTTGAAGTTGATCGGCAGACCCTCGAAGAATCCGCCCACCTCCTCGAAGACCTCACTCCGGAGGGCGACGCAGGCGGCTGTGAGACCGGAGACCTCACGGTTCACCTGGAGGGCCCCGAACCCACGATCATCGTCGGTCGCGCCGAGGAAGGCGTGGGTGAACTCGTTGTCGTTGTACCGGTGCCCTGCATGCTGCAGTGAGTCGTCCTCGTATCGGAGTTTCGCGCCCGTCATGCCGACGTCGGGTTCGCGCAGCGGTGCGACCAGGCGGTTGATCGCGTCCGGGGTGATGAGCTCGGTGTCGTCGTTGAGGAAGACGACGATCTCGCCGTGCGCCGCCAGGAAACCGACGTTGCACTTCCGGCTGAAGTTGAACGGTCCGTCGAAGGGCACGAGCCGGACGGCATCAGGCGAGAGACCGACGAGTGCGTCGAGCACCGGCGCCGGCGTGTCGAGGTCGTGCACGATGACGACTTCGAGGTGGTGGATCGTCGGCGCCGCCAGCACCGACCGCACGGCTTCCAGCACGAACACGCGTTCCGATCCGAAGACCGTGCCAGACGTGCCCCGGGTCGGGATCACGATGCTGACGTGGCGGGGGTCGCCCGGGTGTCGATGCACCCCGAACGTGCCCGGTAGGGGACCGAGCACGGCGGAGGCCGCGATACCGCGGCGATCCAGTGCCGCCTGCACGGCCTGTCGACCGAACTCCCAGCCGACCGGATCGGTGGTGTCGGAGAGGGCGCGTCCACCACCGGCCACGCGGTACAGGGCGTGTGGAACGTGGACGATCCGCTCGGCCTGCTCGGTCGCGCGGAGCACGAAGTCCTGAGGCGCCGCTTGTTCGAAGCGCTCCTCGAAGTCGCCGATGCGGTCGGCGAGGGAGCGGGAGACGACCGCGAGACGGAGGGCGTAAGGCTGACCGAGCAGACGCTCCGGAGACCACTCCGGCTTCGTGAACTCGGTGGTGGTCGTGTCGTCGCCGACCCGGACGTATTCGTCGGAATACAGGAAGTCGGCGTCCGGGCAGGACGCGAGGGCCGCGGCGATCCGCACGACGGCGTCGTCACGGAGTGAGTCGCCCGGTCGGACGAGCGTCACGAACGACCCGGTCGCGGACCGCAGAGCGCGGTTCATCGATGCGATCGCGGAGGCGCCCGGCTCGGTCCGCAGTGAGCGCACGCGGGGGTCGTCCGACGAGCGGTGCTCTGTGGCGCCGACGACGAGTACCTCCCAATCGCTCGAGAGCTGCGCGGCGAGGGATCCGAGCGTCGCGTCGAGCGCGTCGGGGTCGGCGACGCCCTCGACGACGATGAAGGAGATCAACGGACGGACGTCTGCGTGAGCCTCGGTCATCAGGTGCGATTGCCCAGTCGCTTGACGAGCCGGGCCGGCGCCAGCAGCGCTTTACCCACACCCCAGGTGGCGGATCCGGTGAACTGATGGCTGAGATCGGACAACGCCTGGACACGGGCTGCCTCGACGGCCGCGAGATCCTCCGCATGACGGCGGCGGAGTTGCTCGAGTTCCAGCGCGGCGCTCGCCTCACCCGCGATCCGGGTCTCGTGCTCGCGATCCAGAGCGGCTTGTAGCGCGGTCGCATGGCCGGCCTGGGCGATCAGCTCGTCTCTGAGCTGGAGGATCACGTGGGCGAGAGTGTCGGAGTCAGCTCCGGACGGGCGATGGTCGGTTGCCGTCGACATCGGGGTCCTTTCTTCGGGGGACGCCCGTAGCGTACCCGAGGGGCATCTGTACTGCCTGGCCGCCTACGGCTGGTGGGGGTAGGACTGTTCGTACGCCGCGATCACGGAATCCGCCTCGCCGACGAGTTCGAGGTTCCCCTTGTTGATCCATGCGGCATGGTCGCACATGGACTTCACGGAGCCCATGGAGTGACTCACCAGGATGACCGTCTTGCCCGCCGCCTTGAAGTCCTCGAACTTCTGGAAGCACTTCTGCTGGAACTCCGCATCACCGACGGCCAGGACCTCATCGACCACCAGGATGTCCGGGTCGACGTTGATCGCGACTGCGAATCCCAGACGCACGTACATGCCCGAGGAGTAGTTCTTGACGGGCTGGTCGATGAACTGCTCGACACCCGAGAAGGAGACGATCTCGTCGAACTTGCCCTGGATCTCCTTGCGGCTCATGCCGAGGATGGAACCGTTCAGGAAGACGTTCTCGCGTCCGGAGAGTTCCGGGTGGAACCCGGAACCCACCTCGAGGAGCGCGGCGACCTTGCCGTTGGCGGTGATGGTGCCGGTCTCCGGGTAGAGGATCTTGGCCAGGCACTTCAACAGGGTCGACTTGCCCGAACCGTTGCTACCGATCAGGCCGAACGTCGAGCCGGTCGGGACGTCGAAGCTGATGTCGCGGAGGGCCCAGAAGTCCTCGTGCACGGAGATCTTGCGACGCATGATCGCGGACTTCAGGCTCTGGTTCCGTTCGTGGTACAGGCGGAACTTCTTGCTCACGTCGTCGACGTGGACTGCGATGTCGGTCATAGGATCTCCGCCAGTCTCTTCTCTTTCCGTGCGAACACCCACATGCCGACCGAGAGGGCGACGACGGCCCAGGCGACGCATGCGAGGACGTCGGCTGGATCGGGGAAACGGTTGTCGTACATGAGGTTCCTGAACACGTCGACGAAGTGCAGCATCGGGTTCAGCTCGTAGATGTCCCAGACGGTGATCGGCGTTCCGAACAGTCCGCCGACGTTCTTCGACGCATCGCTGACCAGGGTGGATGGGTACACGATCGGCGTCAGGTACATCCAGATCTGGAGGACGATGCCCAGCAGGTATTGCGTGTCCCGGAAGTAGACGTTCGCCACGGCGAGGATGAGGCCCACGCCGGTGGCGAACACGGCGAGCAGCGCCATCATCAGGACGACGAGGGGAAGCCAGGGAAGGACGAACGATCCGACGATGAGGAGCGCGATGGTCAAGACGGCCATCTCGAACAGCCAGTTGTAACCGACTGTCAGCACCGACGAGATCGGGAGCACCATCCGCGGGAAGTAGACCTTCGTGATGAGCCCTGCGCCACCGACGATCGAACCCATGCTCGTGCTCAGTGCCGTGGAGAAGAAGGTCCACGGCAGCAGTCCGCACAGGAGCCAGATGGCGAAGACGTTGACCCCGCTGGGATCACCGGGGCTCGGCTGGACGCGGAAGATGAAGGCGAACACGAAGGTGTACACGAGCATCGAGGCGAGCGGGCTGGCGAGTGACCACAGTCGTCCGAAGATGGTCCGCTTGTACTGCCCGCGGATGTCTCGGAGGGTGAGATTCGCCAGGAGTTCCCTGGCGGAAGCCAGATCCCTGAGATACTGCATTGAGCCTCGATTGTGCATTCGGGAGATGATTCGACGACGTGAACCACGTCAATCTACCTTAGCTTTCCTGGACATCGCGCCGACGGCACGACCCACCCCGAGAAGGAGCCTCATGAGCCATGCCGACGAAACCCGACCCATCGTCGGAGACCCGGTGATCGGGTCCCCGTGGATCAGCCCGGCCTCCTACTGGATGCCGAACCACATCGTCCAGTCCGCCTGGTTGGAGCACGCGCCGTTCGCCTTCTGGATCGTGGACGCCTTGCGTCCCGCCAGCTATGTCGAACTCGGGACGCACAACGGCTTCTCCTTCTTCACCGTCTGCGACGCGGTGACGCGCCTCGGCCTCGGAACCGCCTGCACCGCCTTGGACAGTTGGGAGGGGGACGATCAGGCGGGCTTCTACGGCGAGGACGTGTACCAGTCCGTCCGGACCATCCGTGACGAGGAGTACGCGGAGGTGGCGACTCTGCTCCGTGGCTACTTCAGCGACAGCGCCGACCATATCCCGGACGGATCGGTCGACCTCCTGCACATCGACGGTCGGCACGGTTACGAGGACGCGGTGGAGGATTGGGAGACGTACGCACCGAAGCTGTCCAATCGCGGCGTCGTCATGTTCCACGACACCTTCGAGTTCGAGAACGGCTTCGGGGTCCACCGACTGTGGGCGGAACTCGTCGAGCGGTTCCCCGACACGAGCTTCCAGTTCGAGCACGGCCACGGCCTTGGGGTCATCGGCGTCGGTGACGAGCTGCCGGAGTCGGTGAGCGCGTTCTTCCGTGCTGCACGCACGGACGCCGAGCGCGTCCGAGCCGACTACCACCACCTCGGCCGTGCAGTGGCGGTCCGATACGAGGAGGACCTCGACTACCGCAACCGTCTTCACCTGGCAGCCGAGGCGGTCACCGAGGCCGAAGCTCGACTCGCGGTCACCGAAGACCGCGTCGCACAGGCCGAGCGCGATCGTGCGGCCGTGCTCGACAGCACCTCCTGGCGGGTGACGGCCCCGCTCCGCCGAGTGGTGCACGGCCTCAGGCGTTCCTGAGTGCGCCCAGAGGGCCCCTCGGAGCCCCGGTGTTACACTCGACCAGTTCATCCGGCAGACGCAGAGCGAGGCCCATCACCATGTCAGCTGACCGTCCGACACCTGAACGGATCGTCGAGGAGCGTCGCGTGCTCGAACTCGTCGACCGCATCCTCGGTCTCGAAGCCGAACTCGCCCGGGTCTCCGTCTACAACAACCCGACGCGCGAGCAGTTCGAGGCCTTGGAGCGCGAGAACGAGGGGCTTCGACAGCAGGTCGCGGCCCTCCACACGACGCGCACCTGGAAGGCCGGACGTGCCGTACTCGCTCCGCTCCGGATCGTGTCGCGAGGCCGGAGCTGACGGTGCCAGCTGTCACGCCCGAAACCCTGACCATCCTGGCCGCCGGGTTGCCCGACGGCGCTCTCGCCCGACTCCGCGATTCGTTCCCGGCCGACGCCGGTGAAATCGTCGCCCTCGAATCGGACGATGCCGCGGTCGTCGGTGCCGCGATCGATCTCGTGTCGACGCCGCTGGTCGCCGTCGTCTCCCGGCCGCTCGTGTTCGCGCCCGGTGCCGCCGCCGACATCGCGAAGACCTTCGTCGCCCATCCCGAAACCGAGGTCCTGTACACGGACGAGGCCTTCGTCACCGAGGCCGGTCGTTCCGACGTCCTGAAGCCGGACCCAGCACCGGAACGCCTCCGGAACCAGTACTTCTGGGGCGACCTCGTCGTCTTCCGGACCGGGTCCCTCCGTCGGCTGGGAGGTCCGCGCGAGGGCTTCGCCGACGCGACCGCCTACGACCTGGCGCTGCGAGCAACTCGTGCGGGGCTGTCCATCCGTCATCTGGCCACCCCTGCAGTCGTCGTCGACGCGGACGCCAAGCTCGGCGCCCTCGACGAGTCCAGCGTGGAGCCGGCGCGCCGCGCTCTGGAGGAGCACCTCAGCGCCACCGGAGGCGGGACCGTCCGCTCCATCGGACGCGACGGGGTGCACGACACCGTTCGCCCCGTGCAGGGCGAACCGCTCATCTCGATCGTCATCCCGACGCGTGGTCAGTACCTCCCCGGGTCGACGCGCAGTTACCTCGTCGACGCGATCGAGAGCATCGTCGAGCGGAGCACCTACGGGAACTACGAGTTCGTCGTCGTCGTCGACGACGTGGCGGATGCCGGGGTCATCGACCGCGTCGCGGAGCTCGCCGGCGACCGACTGCACCTCGTCACCTGGACCGAGTCCTTCAACTTCTCGGGCAAGATCAACCTCGGCGTCCTCAACGCCGTCGGTGAGTACGTCCTGATCCTGAACGACGACGTCCGCGTGCTCACGCCTGACTGGCTCGAGGCCATGCTCGCGCTCGCCCAATTGCCGAACGCCGGGATGTCCGGCTGCATGCTCTACTACGAGGACGACACCATCCAGCACGCCGGTCACCACTACTGGCGTGGCGACACCATCCACGTCGGAATGAACCTTCCACGGGGCACCGCCGGGCCGACCGACGGCTATCGGGTCGAGCGCGAGGTGGTGGGCATCACCGCAGCGTGCGCCATGATGCGGCGCTCCGTGTATCTCGAGGTCGGGGGTATGACCACGCTTCTCCCGGGTGCCTTCAACGACGTCGACCTGTGCCTCAAGGTGTTGCAGCAGGGATACGACATCCTCTGGACGCCCCACGCCGAGCTCTACCACTACGAATCGAAGACACGCGACGCCCGCGTCCGACACTACGAGGTCGCGACCGCGTGGGGTCGCTGGGAGCACCGCATGCACCAGCCCGGCTACTGGCCGTACCCTGTCTAGGTGACAGAGAAAGAATCATGAGATCCCTCCTGCGTTACCTCAAGGTCAGCCTCCATGTGCTCCGGCACGAGGGCCCACGGCATTTCGTCCGCCGCGTGCAGATGAACCTGCGCGCCCGGGTCAAGGGCAAGACGATCTACCTGCCGGTCATCATCGACGACGCCATCGCCGTCGACTGGACCGAGCCCGGCCCGCAGCTGCTGGATCCCGTCGTCGTCACCGACCGGAAGTCGCACATCGCGTGGATCATGTCGCCCCCGAGCGCTACCAGCGGCGGTCACCAGAACCTCTTCCGGTTCATCGACTTCGCTGAGCAGGCGGGTCACACGTGCAGCATCCACTTCTACAACAGCATCGGGGTCGTGGTCGATGTGCGCGACATGCGTCGCATGCTCACGCAGTCGCACGCCTACCCGGACGTCAAGGCGAGTTTCCACAACTACGACCCGAAGCGCGGCGTCGGCCCCGGGCACGACGCGCTGTTCGCGACCGGGTGGGAGACCGCCTACCCCGCGTACACCGATCCCTCGAACGCGAGGCGGTTCTACTTCGTCCAGGACTTCGAACCCTCGTTCTACGCTGCGGGGACCGAGGCGATCCTGGCCGAGAACACCTACAAGTTCGGCTTCCACGGCATCACCGCTGGCGGCTGGCTCTCGACGAAGCTGCATGACGAGTACGGCATGCCGACCGATCACTTCGACTTCTCCGTCGAGCGGAAGTACTACTCCGTGACGAACCGCGAGCCGCGCAAGGAGATCTTCTTCTACGCGCGCCCGGTCACGCCACGCCGCGCCTTCGAGCTCGGCGTCATCGCGCTGACCGAGTTCGCCAAGCAGCGGCCGGAGTACATCATCAACATGGCCGGATGGGACGTCTCGGACTGGGACATCCCGTTCGAGTACAACAACCTCTCCGGCCTCGAGATCTCCGAGTTGAACGCCATCTACAACCGGTGCGCCGCTGGCCTGGTCCTCTCGCTGTCGAACATGTCGCTCCTCCCGCTGGAACTGATGGCGAGTGGCGTGGCCCCGGTGGTCAACGACGCCCCGAACAACCGTCTGGTCTCGGACAACCCCTTCATCGAATACGTGCAGCCCGCTCCCGGTGCGATCGCGAAGCGGCTCGTGGAGGTCGTCGATCGTCCCGACGCGGTCGCGCGATCCATCGCGATGTCGGAATCGCTCGAGAACACGACGTGGCAGGACAGCGGCCGCCAGTTCGTCGAGGCGTTCGAACGGGCAATGCGTGGCTAAAGCACTCGTCATCGGCGCCAACGGCTTCATCGGGTCCCACCTGGTGGACGCCCTGGTCGCCGACGGACACGACGTGTCCGCGTTCGACCGCTTCAGCAGCGGGGAGCCGAGCTACCGCTCTTCCGGTGTCGAGCTGATGCGTGGGGAGTTCCTGAGTCGCACCGACCTCGACTCCGCTGTTCGCGGCAAAGACCACGTCTTCCACTTCCTGTCGACGACGAATCCCGCGACCGCCGAGGCGGATCCGACGCTCGACATCCGGACGAACGTCGCGCAGACGGTGGAACTGCTCGAATCGTCGGCCGCAGCCGGTGTGGGGCACTTCTACTTCGCCTCGACCGGTGGAGCGATCTACGGGCCGCAGGGCAAGGAGAGCTACGGCGAGACCGACCGTGCGCTCCCGGTTTCGCCGTACGGCATCGGCAAGCTGACGATCGAACACTACCTGCACTACTTCCGGACCATGCACGGGCTCGACTCCACGAGCCTGCGGATCTCCAACCCGTACGGCACCAGGCAGCACCCGCACAAGAAACAAGGTCTCATCCCGATCGCGTTGCGACAGGTCGCGATGGGGGAGACGACGGTCCGGCTCGGCGACGGCTCGATGGTCCGTGACTACATCTACGTCGAGGACGCGGTGCGCATGATCACCGCAATCGTCGGCCGTGATCGCCGACACGACCTCTACAACATCGGCAGCGGGGCGGGCTACTCGATCAACGAGGTCTTCGACTCGCTCCGTCGGGTCACGGGCATCGACTTCCCGATCGAGGACCGACCGGCGCCCCCGACCTTCGTCGACCGGGTCGTGCTCGATGTGAGCCGGTACACCGAGGAGTTCGGAACACCATCGATCGTCGACCTCGACGACGGCGTCCGTGCTACCTACGAGGAACTGCTCGCGTCGCTAGCCGAATAGCGCGGTTCCAGGCGCTCCCGCCACACCGCGATCGGTCATGTGTCGCGGTGGTGTCGACGGTACCGCTACCCTGAACGGGGGTAGTCGCTGTCGAGGAACGAGGAAGACCATGCCGACACGGATGTCAGGGGGAGCCGCCGCCGCCGCAGTGGTGCTCGTCGCCCTGGGGCTCGCCGGCTGCACGTTCGGTGACGACGCTCCCGATCCGACGAGTTCGTCGAGCACTGTCGCACCCGGTGTCGAGCCGACGGACAAGGGCGGGACCACGCCGAAGCCCGATCCGGCTGACGCGGTCATGAGCTACGCGGGAGTCGACGTCGACGGGACGCAGGTTTCCGCCGCTGGCTACGTCCAGGGGCTCCTGGAGAACGGTGGGGCCTGCACGTTCACCTTCACCGGCCTCGGTGATCCGGTCTCGGTCGCCTCAGAGGGGATCGCCGACTCGAGCACGACGAGTTGCGGCACGGTCTCGGTGCCGATCGCACAGCTTCCATCCGGTACCTGGACGGTCACCCTCAGCTACACGTCGGCCGCCGCCGGCACGCTCACTTCGTCCGCTCTCACCGTGGAGGTGCCGTGATGCGGTTCCGTTTGCCAGGTATGCTCGCCGTCATCGCACTCATCGCCGGGGTGTTCACCATCGCGCCAATCGCCGTCCCAGCTGCCTCAGCGGCAGATGCCCGCGATTTCCAAGCAGGCAACATCATCAGCGACTCCTTGTTCTACGACGGCGGTGCGATGAGCACCGGCGACGTCCAGGCGTTCCTCAATTCGGCCAGACCGACCTGTCGGGCGGGCTACATCTGTTTGAAGGACGCAGCCCAGGCGACTCCGACGAGGGCCGCGGTCTCCGGGAGGTGCTCGACCTACGTCGGCGCCGCACGAGAATCAGCCGCGTCCATCATCGCCAAGGTGGGTGCGGCCTGTGGCATCAGCCAGAAGGTCCTCATCGTCATGCTCGAGAAGGAGCAGAGCCTCGTCACGGACGACTGGCCCTCCGATCGGCAGTATCGAAGTGCCATGGGCTACGGATGTCCCGACACTGCTGACTGCGATACGAACTATTACGGGTTCTTCAACCAGGTGTACGCGGCCGCGCTGCAGTTCAAGAACTACCAGGCCAATCCGACGCGGTGGAACCACGTCGCAGGGCGCGTGAACACCGTGCGGTACAACCCGAACGCGGCTTGCGGCTCGAGTCAGGTCTTCATCCAGAACGCTGCGACGGCCGGCCTCTACAACTACACCCCGTACCAGCCGAACCCGTCGGCACTGGCGAACCTCTACGGTCAGGGTGACGGCTGTGGGGCCTATGGCAACCGCAACTTCTGGCGACTGTACACGGACTGGTTCGGTTCGACCACGGGTGGCAGCAGTCTGATGAAGACGGCGACGAACGGCACGATCTACCTCGTGACGGACACGTCGAAGTACATCATCCGCGACACGACCATGCTGAGCGCCTACGCGTCGTTGGGAGCGACCACGGTGGTCTCCCAGGCCTATCTCGACCGCTATCCCACGGTGGGCGACGCGTCCCGGATCATCCGTTCTCCAGGCGGTGCCATCTACTTCATCGACGCCGGGATCAAGGTCGGGTTCTCGAGCTGCGACATGGTCGTCGCGTATGGCGGCTCATGTACGACGGCCGGGTACACCCAGCTGACGGACGCTCAAGCCGGAGCCTTCGTCACGGCTGCGCCCGCGGTGACGCAGGTGTACGCCACCACGGCCGGCGCGCGGTATTGGATCACTGGTGGCACCAAGCGTGAGATCGTCGATGCGACGGCGCAGTCCCTCGCTGGGATCCCGGCGCCGATCATCGTGCTGACCGAAACGGGTATCCAGCATCTCCCGGACGGCGCACCGGTCCTCCGAGATTCGATCTACCTGGTGAACCGTGGTGAGAGCACCTACTCCTACGTGAACGCGGGGAAGCGCTACTCGATCGATGCGGGAACGGCTCCACTCCTCGGGGCGCCCCAGCGGACGGCGAGCTCGCTCTGGGCACGGAACACGGCGAAGATCGCCGCCGGCGGGACCTTCACGGGCGCGGTCTCCGTCCCGGGGGTCAGTGCGCCGCAGGTGGTCACCGTGGACGGTCGGTACGACTGGATCGGGGGGACCCGACTCGCGACGGTGCCGGCGTCTCAGGCGTTCCTGGACGCGCACGCGCCGCTCGGGGCTCTCGGGGAGGGGAGCACCATCAAGGGGCTGAGCGCCGGCGTCTACCTCTACAACGGCGGTGTCGCACGGCCGTTCGCATCGTGGGACGCCCTGGTGGCGATGCAGAACACGCGGACGCCGAAGATAGCGGTGCTCTCACCCCCGGTGATGGTGCAGCTGCAGACCGGCATACCGATCATCACTCCCGGAACGCTGGTGCGTACCCAGGAGAACGCGACCGTGTACTACATCGACGGTGTCGGTGGGAAGGTCCCGGTGTCGAGCTTCGACTACACCACGGCGCTGGGAGCGGGCGGGACCTCGTTCGTCCCGCAGGCGTGGCTCGACGCGTATGCCGTCGCTCCGGGCAACCTGGGGTATGGGATCGTGTGCGGTGGGCAGAAGTACATCGCTGCAGACGGTGCCATCCACAAGCTCCCGGCAGCGATGGAGGCGCTCTATCCGGTCACGTTCACCACGCTCTCCCCGATCTCCTGCGCGCTACTCAAGGTGGGGCCGGATGCAGCACAGTTCATCCGTTCGCCGGGTGGCACGATCTACCTGCTGGAGAACGGTACCAAGCGAGCCATCTCGTCGCTCGATCGCTTCGCTCAGCTCGGCGGCACGGCGACAAACTACCTGAACGTCCCGAACAGTTTCGCCTCGCTCTACGCCAACGGTCCAGCAGCCTGAACCGATCATCCGGACGTGCGGTCCGGGTTCGGGGATGAGCGTGATCGTGACGTAGGCTGGATCGGGGCTGCCGGGGGGTAGCTTGTCCCACTGTTCTCAAGAAGAGGTACCATGCGCCGTTTCCTGCGCTCGCTCACCCGCAGGCCGGCGGCTGTCGGAGTCACCGCGTGGATCGGTCTGTTCCTGCTGTCGCTCGCCTGGGTCTTCGCGACCCCGCTGAGCGCGAGCCCGGACGAAGCCTCGCACATTATCAAGGCCGCCGCCGTCGTGCGCGGGGAGCTGACGGGTGAACCGACGGACGATCCGTCAGTGCGCACAGTCCAGGTCCCGGCGGGGATCGCCGAGGCGCAGAACTGGCACTGCTTCGCGTTCAAGCCGAACGTCTCCGCAGCGTGCGCGCCGACCTATGGCGATGGTCAGGGGTTGCAGCCCGCCGTCACCTCGGCCGCGCTCTACAACCCGGTCTTCTATGCGATCGTCGGTTGGCCGACGCTCCTGCCCATCAGCGCCGAGGCCGCCGTCTACGTGATGCGGCTGGTGAACGCTGCCCTGACGAGTGCCTTCCTGGCGGTCGCGATGGTGATCCTGACGCGGCTCGGTCGCCCCAGGGTCGTGGCGCTGGCCGGATTGGCGGCGCTGACGCCGATGGTCTTCTTCTTGAACGCCTCGGTGAACCCAAACGCCATCGAAGTGAGCGCCGGTGCCCTGAGCGTGGCTGCGTTGTTCTCCGTCACACGACGCCCGCCGAGTGGGCGGAACCTGTGGGCGATACTCGCGGTGGCCGCGTCGGCCGCGGCGATCATGGTGAACGTGCGGAGTATCGCCGCTCTCTGGCTGGCGTTGTTCATCGCGATCGTCCTGGCCACCGCACCCCGGGGCCACGTCCTCGGTCTCCTCAAGCGCTGGCCGACCTGGCTCTATGTCGTCGCCGTCGCAGTCGCGACGGCCGGTGCCGGCGCCTGGATCCTCGGGACGAACACGCTCTCGAACATGGGGGTGTTCCCTGGGGCTGGAACGGTCACTCCGTTGCGCGGATTCATCACCATGCTCTTCGACCGCTCGTTCGATCCCGGGCTGGTCGGCATCTTCGGCTGGCTGGACACGTCCGGGCCGAACTATGCCTTCGCGCTCTGGTCGTTCCTCGGGTTCGCGGTGGTGATCGCCGCGGCCGTGGTCGTCCGGAGACGGGAGTTCACCGCTCTCGTCGGATTCATCGCGGTCTTCCTCCTCGCCCCGCCGGTCATCCAAGCCGCCTCGGTGATGAACTCCGGCTACATCTGGCAGGGCCGCTACACGCTCGTCGCGCTCGTCGCCCTCGTGTTCTTCGCCGCCGCCGCTCTGGCCACGTCGTCACCGGGATCGGTGCAATTGGCCGCTGCGCCGCAACGCCGGCTGCTCATCATCGTCGGCGCATTGTTCGTCTTCGGTCATGCCACCACCCTGCTCGTCGCCACTCGGCGGTACATGCTCGGCGCAGAGGCGAACTGGATCGATGCGATCGTCCATCCGCAGTGGATGCCGCCTGTCGGAACAGCGATATGGATCGTGGTGGCGACGATCGGCGCAGCGGCCGTCTTCTGCGCACCGCTGCTCGGGCTTCGCGCTCAGGTCGATGGGCCCGAGAGGGTCCCGGCGCGCTCCTGAGTGACGCTAAGCCGCACCGAACGGTGCGTGCGTCGGTGTCTGTGGGCTTGCCTGGATGTCGAGCTGCAGGGCGCTGATCAACATCTGCGTCCCTATCATGAGCGGCAGCGCGGCAAGCATCACCGTCGCCGCAGTCGCGACCACGGACGCGGCGACCTGGAAGCACACCCAGATGGCGACGGCGAGACCGAACACGAAGAGCACGAGCCCGAGGCTGAGGAGCAAGGCGATCGGTGAGAACGACCACAGGACGTAGCGGTACCAGATGCGGCGCCAGAACCCCTGCGTGAGCAGGCTGAGGAGCTCGGGGATGACCCGACTGAGCTTGATGCTCGAGACCTCCTCACCGTAGACAGCGGGGATGGGCACGTCGACCGCGGGTACCTGCAGGATGTTGAGGTGGATCAGGAAGTCGTTCTCGAAGCTGTACCGGCGCGAGACGTGGTCGAGGGGGACCCGACGCAGCTCGGAGGTCCGCACCGCGGTGTAGCCGTTCTGCGGGTCGAAGAGGTGCCAGTACCCGGAGGCCAATTTGGTCATGAACGAGAGGACGATGTTCCCGAACACGCGGTAGCCGGGCATGCCGTGGAAGGACTCGGGCGAGAAGAACCGGTTCGCCTTCGCGAAGCCGTAGCCGTCGGTCGTGACCTTCGTCAAGAGCTCGGGAAGGTATTCGGGGTCCATCTGTGCGTCGCCGGCCATGATCACGTTCACGTCCGACCCGAGTTCCATGGCGCGGCGGTGTCCGGTGATGATGGCGCCACCGACACCCTGGTTGACCTCGTGGCGGATGAGGACGACGCGGGGATCGGCTGAGCGGCTGACGACGCCGCTCGTGTCGTCCGGGCTGCAGTCGTCGACGATGACGATGTGGTCGACGAAGTCGGGCATCGTGTCGATGACCGTCGAGATCATCTTCTCCTCGCGGTAGGCGGGGACGACGGCTGCGATGGTTGCTCCGTTGAACACGGTCACTCCTCCTGGAGGCCGGCGGGGCCGGCGGGGGTGTCAGGGCGATGGGCGAACACCCAGTACCGGTAGGCGAAATAGTTCCAGATCGTCGTCGCGACGGTCGCGACGACCTTGCCGCCGATCCATCCGGCGAACGTGGTGTCGATCAGTGACACGATCGCGGCAGTCGCGATCGTGTTGAAGACGACGAGGATGGCGTACTTCACGAGCGCACCGCCCTGCGGGGCTTGAGACCCGAACGCGAACACGCGCTGCATGGAGTAGGTGTAGACGAAACTCAAGAGGAAGGCCACGACCGTCGCGACCGGGAGCGGCCACCCGAGGACCGTGTAGAACAGCGCGAGCAGACCGAGGTCGACGAGGAACGCCGAGCCTCCGACGAGGAGGTATCGGACGCCGCTGTTCCAGACCAGCTTGCGGAGCCGTCCTGGTGGGGGAGTGGTCACGCCCGCGCCAGGGCGCTGTCGAGCACCTGGGCGATGACCTCGTGCGGGGGCAACAGGCTCCTGCGCTCGGTGGCCGCGTCCTCGACGCCGTCGATGATCCGGCAGAAGTGGGCGAACTGTGCCGTGAGGGGCTCGATGCTCGTGACCATCTCCGGGATCTCGATGACGGTCTGCTGGCGGTAGCCCCGGTTGGCGCCGCCGACGAGGTCCTCGGAGATGTGATGGTAGACCGTCACGTCCCGGCGGAGGAGGTCGATCTCGATGAGCCGCTCGCGCTCGTAGACGGAGACCTGCCGGATCTTCTTCTGGCCCATGCGGCTCGCGGAGATGTGCGCGATCGCGCCGGTGTCGAACCCCAGGACCGTCTCGGCCACATCCTCCGCTCCGCGCTCGGAGCGCTCGTGGAAGAACCCGAGGGAGGAGGCCACGGAGGTGGTCTGCCCGCCCGCCAGCACGATCGACAGGTCGACGTCGTGCACGAGGAGGTCCCACGCCACACCGGTGCGGATGCGCGGTGCGTAGGGCGAGTGGCGTGTCGCCGACAGGTGGACGGGTGACTCGATGAACGATCGGGCCGTCAGCACCGCCGGATTGAACCGCTCGAGCAGACCGCACATGAAGGGGAGGTCAGCTGCGTCGGCGGCGGCGAGGATGTCGCGTGACTGCCCGATGTCGGCGGCGATCGGCTTCTCGATCAGCAGCGGCGTACCGCTCTCAAGCACCTGCATCGCCAGGGGTTCGTGGGCCTCGGTGGCGGCGGCGACGATCACGCCGTCGATCTGCTGGAGGGCCGGCAACTCGGGAGACCAGTGCGCGCCGTATTGCTCGGCGAGGCGGCGACCGACGTCCTCGCGCGGGTCGACGAGGACGGCGAGATCGGCGAGGTCGGATTGCGCCACGACTCTGGCGTGGTTGCTGCCCATCATCCCCGCACCCACGACCGCGAACCGCTTCCGGGCGCTCATCGTCCACCTCCGGCGACGGCACGGACCGCTTCGACGATCGTTGTGATGTCCTCCTCGGACAGCTCCGTGTGGACCGGGAGGGAGAGGACCTCCGACGCGACACGAGCTGCGACCGGGGTCGCGTCGGCGATGACGTCGGGCCGGCCCTGGTATGCCTCGGCATCGATGATCAGGCCGGGGTAGTAGATGCCGCTGCCGACACCTCGTTCGGCCAGCGCACCGACGAACGCGTCCCGCGTGACGGCGGACTCGCTCGTCACCCGGATCGTGTACTGGTGCCAGACATGGTCGCGATCGGCGAAGGTCGCGGGCGTGACGATGCCGCGCACGTTCTGGAGGCCGTCGGTCAGGGCCGCCGCGTTCCGACGTCGCTGTGCGACGGTCTCGGAGTAGCGTTTCAGCTGTGGGAGGGCGAGCGCCGCATGGAGGTCGGTGAGGCGGTAGTTGTTGCCCGCCATGACGTATTCGTACCTCGCCCGCATCCCCTGATTGCGGAGGATGCGGAGGCGCGCGGCGATGTCGTCGTCGTCGGTGGTGATCATGCCGCCTTCAGCGGTCGTGATGTTCTTGGTGGCGTAGAAGGAGAACGTGCCCATCCCGTAGCTGCCGGCTGCTCGTCCCCGGTACCGTGCGCCGTGCGATTGCGCCGAATCCTCGACCACGCGGAGCCCGTGCGCAGCCGCCAGGCGCTCGATGGGCTCCATGTCCGCCATCTGGCCGTACAGGTGCACCGGCATGATCACCCGCGTCCGGTCGTTGATCAGGCGCTCCACGGAGGCCGGGTCGAGCGCGAAATCCGTGTCGTTGATGTCCGCGAACCGCACTGTCGCACCGGCCTGCAGAATCGCGTTGACCGTCGCGACGAAGGTGAACGGTGAGGTGATGACCTCGTCACCGGGCTCGAGGTCGAGCACCTGCAGCGCGGCTACGAGCGCCGTCGTGCCGTTGTTGACCGCGATCGCGTGCCGGGCATCATGGAGCGCGGCGAACCGGGCTTCGAACTCGGCGACCACGGGCCCCTGGGCGATGATGCCGGATCGGATGACGTCGAGTACCCGACGCTCCTCGGCTTCGCCGAATCGGACCGTGGTGATTGGAATCATGTCGCCTCGTTCTAACGTGCACGGGGGACGTCCCCCCGACGAACACGATACCCGCTCTGCGTCCGTGGCGAGCGATGCGGGCCCTTCTAAGCTGAGGGAATGAACACTCTCCACCCGACGGCCATCATCAGCGGCGAGGTCACGATGGGGGACGGCAACGTCATCGGCCCGTTCGTCGTGATCACCGGTCCGGTCTCCATCGGCGACGCCAACTGGATCGGAGCGGGCGCGGTGATCGGGGCCGTCCCCGAGGTCAGATCCTTCCCGCACCTGCCGACGGACGGTCCGGACGGTCATGAGGAGCCGCGCGGCGTCCGGATCGGTGACCACACGGTGATCCGCGAGTACAGCCAGGTCCATCAGGGATGGCAGGCGGCCACGGTCATCGGCGATCGCGCCTTCATCATGAACCAGTCCTACATCGCGCACGACTGTCAGATCGGTGCCGACGTGACCATCGCCGGGGGAGCGCGTCTCGCCGGACACGTCCGCGTGGGCGACGGCGCCAACATCGGTCTCGGCGCCCTCGTCCATCAGCGTCGGGAGATCGGTCGGGGTGCCATGGTCGGCATGGGGTCGGTCGTCACGCGGGACGTCCCGGATTTCGCGAAGGCGTACGGCAACCCCCTCCGCGTGCACGGTCTCAATCTGCGCGGCGCGCAGGCTGCCGGCTATCAGGGCGAGGACCTCGCTCTGCTGGCCGCAACGTTCGACCCGTCGGGCAAGGGGTCACGCTAGTATCAGCCATCGGACTATTCGGGGGGACGACCATGTCGATGGGGAATTCGCGCAGAACGCTGCTGCGCAGGAAGCACCGGTACGGAGTCATCGTGCTCGTCCTCGCGGGGGCCAGTGTGCTCGCACCGGCCGGTCTCTCACCGGTGTCCGCGACGGCTCGATCCGCCGTCGACGTGCCGCCGGTGACACCGGAGGAGGTGGCCCCGGCCGCAGTACTGCCGCCGCCCGTGTTCACCTCTCCTGACGACGGCGAACGCATACCCGGCGTTCTGTACGGCATTCTCGGCACCGGTGTTCCGGGAGCGACGATCGCGCTCGACGGCGGAGGCACGAGGACGGCCGTCGTCCAGTCCGACGGAACCTGGTCGGTCCCGTTCATCCCGCCCCTGTTCCCGTCGAACGAGTACGACTTCAGCGCCACGCAGACCGTCGGCACCGAGACGTCCGAACCCGCGTTCCTGTCGTTCTCGCTGTACTTCCCGCCTCGGATCCTCTCACCCGTCGACGAGTACGTCTTCCCCTTGAGCGAAGCCCCCGTCGAGGTTGCCGGGTTCGCGGCCCAGGGGTCGATCATCCGTGCGGTCCTGGACGGCGTCCCACAGACCGCCGAGGCGACACCGGATGCCGAGGGGGTCTTCCGATTGCGGTTCGACACCGCGGTCGGTCCTGGAGATCACGAGGTCAGCGTGACGGAGGAGCAGGAGGGCGGCATCTCGAGCCCGGTCGCGCACACGTTCACGGTCGAGGCCGGTCCGGCGTCGGCGGCGTTGCCGGATGCCGGGTCGGACGGCGGTGTACCCCGCCTTCCCGACACCGGTGTCGAGGCATCACCCCTCGGACTCCTCCTGGTGGGCCTCGGGGGAGTCGTCATGGCCGCCGCAGAGTGGTCGCGACGCGCTCGCAACCGTCAGCGCACGCACGCGATCTGACCGCGGTCGTTCCGAAGGTTTCAGACCGTCGGGAGACGCCAGCTCACGCCTCGAGACGGGGGCGGCTGTCCTGCTCGTCAGCGTGCGATGGCTCCACGACCGGAGCCGCGCGGAACACCCGCCGCGCGAGCAGCACCCACACGATCATGACGAGCGTGAAGAGCACGACGAGGCTGTTCCAGCCGAACGGCGGTTCCCAGCCGTCGTCGAAGAGCATGGCCGAGAGGCTCCCGTTCGCTCCGACGATGTAGCGGCGCAGCACCATGAAGAACGCCAGGAGCTGTCCTGCCGCCAGGAGCACGTAGCCGCCCGTCACGAATCGGGACAGCGTCGCGTCAGCGCCGATCCCGGCGTCGTCGAGGGCGAGCCCGGCGACGATCAGCAAGCAGACCAGGATCGCGAGCATGTACCGGCCCTGCCAGATGAAGCCGTACTGCGTGTACACACCGATCTGTGTGATCGCGGGCACTAGGACGGTGACGGCGAGCAGGACCCAGACGGCCCAGCGGGTGCCCTTGCGTCCCCACAGGACCGAGGTCGAGAGCAGGAGCAGGATCGCGCCGATCCACGCGGCGATGGTCAGCGACGGCGCACCCGTGTCGACCCACCCGAAGAAGCCGATCATGCCGAACACGAAGTCGACGGTCTGCAGGAGGGTGAAGACGAAGACGAAGGCCAGGCCCACGATGCTCGGCTTCCCGGGTTCGGTCTCGGCACCGTACACCGGCGGGAAGACATACCAGAGCACGGTCAGGAGCCCGACGACGGCCAGCCCGCCGATGAGCGCCCACGCAGCAGGCTTCCGGAGCAGCTCGAGCGTCCGCTCCCTGCTCCCGAGCAACATCGCGACGATGGCGATCACGAGCACCCACAGGAGCGAGATGCTGCGACCGGTCAGGAGGAATGATGCCGTGAGGAGGGCGAGACCAGCCTGCTCCCAGAGCCGTCGGCCGAGTTGCCTGCCGCGGAACGTGGCGAGCAGGGTCGCGAAGAGACCGCCTGCCGCTGCGGCTTCGAGTCCGTTCGGGTTGATGGAGCCGCCCAGGTACAGCACCATCGGGGTGATGGCGACGATCCCGCCGACGACCGCCCAACGGAACCGCGCGAGCAGGGTGAGCTGCATCACCATGATCGCCAACGCGAGCGAGCAGAGGGCTGCACCCGCGAGACGCATGCCGTAGAACGCCGCGTCACCCTCGAGGAAGAGGGACGGCCAGCCCACCAGGGCGTAGAACACGGGCGAGTTGAGGCCGGCCGAGCTCCCGGTGGCGACCAGGTCCTGATCGCGATCCCGGACGGCCTCCTGGCAGTCCGCGGTCTTCTCGGCGTCGAAAGCGAAGCACACGAGGTCGTGCGCGTTGGCGATGTTCTCCGGGACCGTCGCCTCGGCCAGCGTCGGGTTCTTGTCCCAGGGCTCCGAGACCAATTGGCCGCGTGCGACTGCGGCGGCCCGGATCGCATGCGACGGCTCGTCCGGGATCGAACCGATCGGCGAGGCGAGTGCCCAGAGGGCCATGGGCGCGAGGATCGCGACGAACGCCACGAGGAAGGTGAGCCACCGCCGTCGCTCCCATCGCGTCGGACGGTCTGTGGGAGCGAGAGCTGCCATGCGCGAAGTGGTCCAATCAGAATGCGGGGCGTCACCGCCGTTCGTTCGCCGGTCAGTCTACTGGCGCGTGCACGGAACGCCGGGTAACCCGACAGGAGCGCGGTATTCTTGGGCGACCCTCCCGCACGACCGATCGGACCGCATGACGTCGACGACGAACGTACCGTTCGATCAGCCGGCCCAGGCTCGCGGACGACGCGGCCCGCGGGTCTCGTTGAGCGACGGACTCGCCGGCCACCGCAACTCGCTCGGCATCATCCGCCTGGTGCTCGCATCCGCCGTCATCTTCTCCCACGCCTTCCCGACCGGGGGCTGGGGTGAGGACCCGTTGCTGCACCTCAGCCGAGGTCAGGACACCATCGGCGGCATCGCGGTCGCGGGGTTCTTCGCGGTCAGTGGCTACCTGATCGCCAAGAGCGGCGCGTCCGCCGACATCGTGCAGTTCCTGTGGCGTCGTGCGCTGCGGATCTTCCCCGCGTTCTGGACGGTCCTGATCGTCGGCGCCGTCGTCATCGGACCCGTCGTCTGGGTGCTGAGCGGCAACACGCTGCAGTCCTACGTCGGCGGGCAACCGATCAGCTACATCGTCCTCAACGCCGATCTGGTCATGCGTCAGTACGGGATCTACGACATCTTCGCGCAGACGACACCGTACGGGCAGTCGCTGGGCGGTCAGAGCGTGTTCAACGGTTCCCTGTGGACGCTCGTCTACGAGTGGTCCTGCTATCTGCTCATCGCGATCCTGCTCGTCACCGGTGCACTCCGTCGGGCGAAGTGGGTCGTACCCGCGCTCGCAGGCGTCTTCTACCTGCTCTTGATCGCCCACACGCTGTTCCCGCTCGGCGTTCAGGTGTACCTGCCCTACTTCTCCGATCGGTTCAAGGTCACCCTGACCCTCGTCTTCCTCATCGGGTCGACGCTGGCCATGTACTCGCGGAGGATTCCGCTGAACGACTGGATCGGTGCGGCGTGCGGCGTCGTGATGGTCGTCACCCTGTTCACCGGCGGATGGTTCTTCCTGGGGTATCCGGCCTACGCGTACTTCGTCCTCTGGCTCGCGGCCCGGCTGCCCAAGCGTGTCCAGTGGATCGGCGCGAAGAACGACTACTCCTACGGCATGTACGTCTACGGCTTCCTCGTGCAGCAGTTCACCGCGTTCCTCGGCTGGCACCTGCTCGGCTACTGGGCGTGGGTCGCGCTCACGATCGTCGTCACCGCAGGGTGCGCCTGGTTGAGCTGGCACCTCGTGGAGAAGCGGGCGATGGCGTTGAAGGACCGCGGGCCGGGACGAGGCATCGCCTTCCTCTCGCCGCGGGCTCGTCCAGTACCATCGAATGTCGACTCGCCTACAGCTAAGGACACCGCTTCGTGACTGCATCAACCCTCGGGACCGTTCTCGTGACGGGAGGCGCCGGCTTCATCGGCTGCGCGCTCTCGCACAAGCTGGCTGCGGCCGCGGAGCGGTGGGTCGTCATCGACAAGCTGCACCCGCAGGTGCACCCGAGCGCCGAGCGCCCGGCAGACCTCCACGAGGCGGCTGAACTCGTCGTCGGCGACGTCACGGACGCCGCGGCGTGGGACGCGCTCCTCGCCGACGTCCGGCCCGACGTCATCGTGCACCTTGCCGCTGAGACCGGGACGGCGCAGTCGCTCCACGCGGCGACGAGTCACGCCGAGGCGAACGTGGTCGGCACGACGGAGATGCTGGACGCCCTGGGGCGCGCCGGGCAGGTCCCCGGGCACTTCGTCCTGTCGTCGAGTCGCGCGGTCTACGGCGAGGGGCAGTGGCAGCGGGAGGACGGCACCGTCTTCGAGCCAGGACAGCGTTCGCACGCCCAGTTCGAGCGGGGCGAGTGGGACTTCCCGGCGGCGAAGCCGTTGCCGAGCCGTGCCGCGGTGACGATGCCGGCGCCCACGAGCGTCTACGGAGCGACCAAGCTCGCCCAGGAGCACATCCTGTCGGCATGGACGGCCGCCCACGACGCGAAGCTGACCGTCCTGCGACTGCAGAACGTCTACGGTCCCGGCCAGTCGCTCATCAACTCCTACACGGGCATCGTGTCCCTCTTCTCCCAGCTCGCCATGGACGGCGGCACCATCCAGGTCTACGAGGACGGTCGGATCGTTCGCGATTTCGTGTTCATCGACGACATCGCCGAGTCGTTCCGAGCCGTCATCACGACGGGGCCCTCGGCAGACGTGTCGCGGTTCGACATCGGGTCCGGTGTCGGCACCACGATCCTCGAGCTCGCCCAGGCGATCGCCGCCTACCACGATGCTCCGGCTCCGGTGGTCAACGGCATGTACCGCGACGGCGACGTCCGGCACGCCGAGTGCAGCATCGAGGACTCGCTCGCCGGTCTCGACTGGGCCCCCGCCTGGGACGTCACGCGAGGCGTCGCCGCACTGCAGGAGTGGATCGCCGCCCAGCGTGGTGCCGACGTCCAGGAATAGGGACGTGCCTCCCGAGGTCGCGCGCCGCGGGCCGAACGGCGCCGTCCTGATCCTGCTGGCCACCGCCGTTGGTGGGGGAGCGGGGTACCTGCTGCAGATCGTCACCGGGGTCGCGCTCGGGACCGCCGCCTACGCCTCGTTCGCGGTCTTCTGGTCAGCGCTCTATTTGCTCGTCAGCGCGTTGTCAGGCGCTCAGCAGGAGATCGCCCGCGCGACGCACCCGGTCGACCGATCCGGGGCCGTGCCCGGCGAGACCCGACGAGCCCCGGTGGTGCGGAACTTCACCCTCGTGGCGGTGGTCGCGGTGGCGGCGATCCTCGCCGGTTCGGCCTGGATGTGGGTCGGCGCGGTGTTCCCGGACGAGGGTTGGGCGCTCGTGCCACCGCTCATCCTCGGCGTCTCCGCCTACCTGGTGGTGGCTGCCGTCTCCGGTGTGCTGTATGGGCTGTCGTTCTGGGCCGCGGCGGCCGCGATGACCGTCATCGACGGCGTCCTCCGGTTCGCCCTCGTCGGCGGCCTGCTCCTGGTCACCACCGACACCGCCGTCCTCGCCTGGGGCGTCGCCCTGCCGTTCGCCGTCACCCCGGTCGTCCTCTGGCTGTTCATCCACCGCGGGGTCGTGGGTCGGTTCGCCGTCGACGTCGGTCCGAGGGAACTCAGCTGGAACGTGCTGCGCACCGTCGTCGCGGCCGCGGCGACCGGCGTCATGGTCAGCGGTCTCCCGCTGATGATCCAGGCCACGGGCGACACCGTGTCGCCGGACGCGTTCGGATCGCTGACGTACGCGATCACCCTCACTCGCGCACCGATCGTCATCGTCGTCCTCGCGTTGCAGAGCTATCTCGTGGTGGTGTTTCGATCCCATGCCGACGCGGTCCTCGGCTGGGTCGCCAGACTCTCCGCGCTGGTCCTCGTCGGTGCAGGACTGCTCGCGCTCCTCGCCTGGTGGCTCGGCCCATGGGCGCTCTCGGTCCTCTTCGGACGCTCCGACGTTCTGGCGGGCGGCACGATCGGCCTGCTCGTCGCGACCGCCGGCCTCGTCGGCGTGCTCTGCGTGACCGGTGCCGCAACCCTGTCCCGCGCGCAGCACGGAGCGTTCGCCGGCGGCTGGATCCTCGCCGCCGTCGTGACGGTGGGGATGCTACTCCTTCCCCTCGGCCTGCACGAGCGGACGATCCTGGCGCTGACCGTCGGCCCGGTCGCGGGACTCCTGCTGCAGGGCGCGGCTCTGTTCCGCCAGCCGAGAGCGGACGTCGCCGGAGCGGACGCCCCGCCGGTACCGCCGACGGCCTGAGCGGTCGGCCGCACGACGAGGATCGGTGCCGGCCCGGCCTCAGGAGGAGCGGTCGCCTCGATGCGTGTCGGCCAGCCGCTGCTCCAGTGCGCGGATGCGCAGGTCCTGCAGCGCGACCTCTTCGGCGAGGGTGCGGCTGCGGTTCTCGAGTGTCGTGAGCTCCGAGCTGTGCTGGATGCTCACGAGGAAGAGGATGAGGATGCTGACGAAGAAGACCAGGTTCGTCGGGATCTCGACGCCGATCACGCCGGCGGCCCAGACGAGGACCTGCGGGAAGACGCCGATGACGAGTGCCAGCAGGCCGGCGATCAGCCACCAGATCGCGTGGCGCTCGCGGAGCTGGCGCCGGCGGAGCATCTCGACGACGAGGCCGAGCGTGAACAGGGCCGCGACGATGCCGAGGATGTAGGTGCCGATGGGGATCACGCCGTCACCACCCCTTCGTGGAGCGCGACGGGTGGTCGGATCAGCGCGAAGACGAGCGCGAGGCCGGCCCGGGCGAGGTAGCGGGCAGCCTTGAACGGATTGTGCGAAGGAGTACCGCCGGCTCGTGGACGCATCGCGACGGGCACCTGCCGGATGACGCAGCCGGCGCGCGCGGCGATGACGAGCGACTCGATGGTGTCACCGAGGTACTCGGCCGGGTAGTGCTCGGCGAAGAGGCGCACCGCGCGAGGACCCGTGGCACGGAATCCGCTGGTCGTGTCGGTGAGCTTCGTCCTCGCAACGCCGCTCAGGACGCCGGACAGCACGACCATCGCCCACCTCCGGGGACCCCGGACCTCGTAATCGCCCTCGCCCGCGAAGCGTGCGCCGAGCACGAGGTCGGCGGACTGCAGCTCTTCGACGAGCCGGACGACACCGGCGGGGTCGTGCTGACCGTCCGAGTCGACTTGCACGACGTTGCGGTAGCCGTGGGCGAGCGCGTACTTGAACCCTGCACGCATCGCGCCGCCGACCCCGAGGTTGAACGGCAGCTCGGCGACGATCGCTCCGGCTGCACGCGCCTCGGTGGTGGTCGCATCGGTTGAGCCGTCGTTGACGACGAGCACCGCCACACCGGGCAGCTTCTCCTGGACCTCGCGGACGACCGCAGCCACGGAGGCTTCTTCGTTGAGTGCTGGCATGACGATGAGGGTGCCGGCGAGGGAGGTCGTCATGTGCGGAATCCTAGCAATCGGAGGGCGGAGCGCTCGGGAGGTGGGGCGGTCAGACCCTGGCGAACACGTGCTCGAGCAGGGCACGACGCCCTGCGGCGTTGCGGGACCGCAACGCTGCAGGCAGCTCGCTGAGCGCGTTGGCACGCGACGTCCAGTGGTTCGCGGCGGCTCGCGCCGCGCGATTCCACCCCATCGCCGTGAGATCGCGTCGCGCCTCGGCGAACAGCGTCCGCTCCTGCCGGAACTTCGATCCGTCCGGCCCGGTGACCGCGGACACGCTCTGGGAGTGCCTGCGGTAGGCGAAGCAGATCTCGTCGTCGAGGACGAGGCTCCCGCCGTCCTTCGTGATCTCGAGGAGCATCGCGAGATCCTGCACGACGTCGAGGTCGAGCCGGAACTGGTGCTTGCGGAGCGCCTCGACCCGCCAGACGAGCGACGGGAAGTAGGTCCAGTTGCCGCGGAGCAGGCTCGTGGCGAGCTGCTCGCCCCGGTACTCGCGGGCTCCCGTGCCGGAGAACCGGTACATCGCCTTGATCCGATCGGCGAGTGGACTGGACGGGGTGCCGTGTTCGTCGATGACGGACACGCCGGGCTGGATGATCGAGGCGTCGGGGTGCTCGGCGATGAGCTCGCGCACGCGACGAACGTAGTTCGGCAGCATCACGTCGTCACAGCCCATGATGACGGAGAACTCGCCCGTCATGAGGCTCACGCACTTGCGGTAGTTCTTCGAGGGACGCAGGTTCACCTCGTTCCGGAGGTAGGTGATGCGCGGGTCGCCGAGGGCGACGGCCCATTCGCCGGGAGCGAGGTCCGGATAGACGTCGTCGACGATCGTCAGCGTCCAGTCGGGGTCGGACTGGGCGAGCACGCTCTCCACCGCCGCCTGGAAGTGGTCGAAGCGGCCGTAGAAGGGCATCATGATGTCGAGCGTCACCCGGCTACGCTAGCAAGCTTCCTCCGGCTGCCGAGATCGCCGGGCCGCGTGAGCCCGATCGCGGTTCAGCGGGGTCGCGACGCCGTCGGGTCGAGCGCGGCACGGAACACGTCGAGCGTGCGCTCGGCGGTCGACGCCCAGCTGAAGGCGGCGGCTCTCGCCCGCCCGCGCTCGGTGAGGCGCGTCACCTCGGCGGTGTCGGTCGCCAGGGTGCGGAGACCGGCCGCGATCGAGGCGAGGTCATGGGGGTCGACGAACAACGCCGCATCGCCGCAGACCTCCCGATGGACGTCGATGTCGCTCACGAGCACCGGAACGCCGCTGAGCATGGCCTCGAGTGGCGGCAGGCTGAAGCCTTCAGCGAACGAGGGCACGGCCAGGGCGGTCGTCGTGCGGTAGAGCTCACCCAGCTCCTCCGGGGACAACCAGGACCGAAGCTCCACGAACCGCTCCAGGCCGAGTTCGGCCACGACGGCGCGCAGCGGATCGTCGAGCCCGTGGCTGCCGGTCACGACGAGTCGGGGGCGGACGCGTTCCTCGACGAGGGCGAGCGCTCGGATGAGGCCGTCGTAGTTCTTGTGCGGGCGGCGGTTGCCCGTGGCGAGGATGAAGGGGTCGTCGCGATCCGGCTCTCGGGTTGCCGTCCACGGGGCTGACGCGGCCAGGGGGATGACGTCGACCGCCTCGGGCGACGTCCCGAGGTACTTGACGATCTCCGCCTTCGAGACCTCGCTGATGGTGATGATGCGGGAGGCCGCCCGAGCGACCTGACGCTCCATCCACTTCACCGGTGCCGTGTAGAACGGTGTCGACATGAGCTCCGGGTGGCTCCAGTACAGGAGGTCGTGCATGGTGACCACGAGCGGGAGCGTGGTGCGTGCCGGTCCGAGCGTCGCGGGTGCGTGGATGATGTCCGCACGGTTCCGCTTCGCGATCCCGGCGATCCGCCAGAGTTCGCCGACAGCCCAGGCGAAGCGGTTCTCGCCACTGATCCCGGTGGACACGATCTCGCCCGGGAACCAGGAGAGATCACCCTGAACCGCTTCCGTGCTGGCCAAGCCGATGAGGTCGAACTCCGCCGCCTGCACACCGACCGCGCGGTAGAGCTCGCGGGTGTAGGTCTCCATGCCGCCCTTCGTCCCGGTGAACGACAGGAGATCGACGGCAAGCAGCGGCATGAGGTCTGAGCATAGCGGGGGCCGAGGGTCACTCGGGTAAGCTCGGCCGGGTCGATGTGCCTCAGCAGAGGGACGAACCATTCACCGAGGACCAGCGCGTAGCGGTCCGGAGCGGACCCCATGACGGAGCACCACCCTGTGACCCAGACCCCCACCAAGAAGGCCGTCATCACCGGTATCACCGGTCAGGACGGCAGCTACCTCGCCGAGCTCCTCCTCGCGAAGGGCTACGAGGTGCACGGCTTCATCCGCCGTGCGTCGACCTTCAACACCGGGCGGATCGACCACATCTACGACCCCGAGGCGACCCATGACGGTTCGCCCAGACTCCAGCTGCACTTCGCCGACCTGGCCGACGGCTCGCGCTTGGCGACGCTGCTCGCGGAGATCCAGCCCGACGAGGTCTACAACCTCGCCGCGCAGTCGCACGTGCGGGTCAGCTTCGACGAGCCGGAGTACACGGGCGACACGACCGGCATCGGGACGGTCAGGCTCCTCGAGGCCATCCGCCTGATCGGTCTGCACTGCCGCTTCTACCAGGCCTCGAGCTCCGAGATGTTCGGCGCGACGCCGCCGCCGCAGAACGAGGAGACCCCGTTCTACCCGCGTTCCCCCTACGGCGTCGCGAAGGTCTACTCCTACTGGATCACCCGGAACTACCGCGAGGCCTACGGCATGTTCGCGGTCAACGGCATCCTGTTCAACCACGAGTCGCCGCGACGGGGTGGCACCTTCGTGACCCGCAAGATCACGCGCGCCGCTGCGCGGATCGCCGCCGGTCGGCAGGACTTCCTCTACATGGGCAACCTCGACGCCGTCCGAGACTGGGGCTACGCGCCCGACTACGTCGAGGGCATGTGGCGGATGCTGCAGGCCGACGAGCCGACCGACTTCGTCCTGGCCACCAACACCGCGTACACCGTGAAGGACTTCCTGCAGTTCTCCTTCGAGCGGCTCGACCTCGACTGGGAGCAGTACGTCAAGTTCGATGAGCGCTACCTCCGTCCCACCGAGGTCGACGCGCTGATCGGCGACTACGCGAAGGCCGAGTCGGTCCTCGGCTGGACGCCGAAGGTGCTCCCGCCGCGGCTCGCGCAGATCATGGTCGACTCCGACGTCGCCGAGCTCGAGGCGTCGGGCAAGCCCTACATCGACACCGCGGAGGTCTAGGCGCGGTGCGCGTCCTCCTCACCGGTGGTGCCGGCATGCTCGGTTCGAGCATCGCCGAGGTCTGGCCCACGCTCCGCGCCGCCGACGAACTGATCGTGGCGACGCGCGCGGACGCCGACCTCACCGATCGCGCCGCCGTCGCGGCCCTCATCGGTCGGACGGCGCCGGACGCGATCGTGCACACCGCAGCGAAGGTTGCCGGCATCCAGGCGAAGCTGCAGCGCCCCACCGACTTCCTGCTCGACAACCTCCTGATCGACACCTCGGTCATCCGAGGCGCGATCGACGCCGGTGTCCCCGAGCTGCTCTACGTGTCGAGCGCGGCGATCTACCCCGAGGGGCTCCCACAGCCGATCGGTGAGGGCGCGCTCCTCAGCGGCACGCTGGAGGGCGCGAACGAGGGATATGCACTCGCGAAGATCGCCGGAACGAAGCTCTGCGAGTACGCCAGTCGTCAGTATGGCTTGGCCTATCGCGCAGCAGTGCCGTCGAACCTCTACGGCCCGGGCGACGACTACACCCACGGTCAGGCGCACCTCATCGCCGCGGCGCTCGGCAAGGTCCATGCCGCAGTGACCGGCGGCTCCGACGAGGTCGAGGTCTGGGGCGACGGCACCGCCCGACGGGAGTTCACCTACACGCCCGACCTCGCGGCGTGGCTCGTCACGCAGCTCGGCTCGCTCGACGCATGGCCCGTCACGCTCAACCTCGGGCCGGGTGTCGACCACAGCATCACCGAGTACTACGAAGCAGCCGGTCGCGCCGCCGGCTTCACCGGTCGTTTCCGGTACGACGCCACCAAGCCCTCCGGCGTGCACCAGCGCCTGCTCGATTCGGCCGCCGCCCGCGCGCTCGGCTGGAACCCCACCACCCCGCTCGCGGCCGGCGTCGCCGCGAGCTACCACGCCTACCTCGCAGCTCAGGAGCCACAGACAGCATGACCGACGACACCTTCGACTCCGGTTTCCCCCTCGCCACGTCCTCCTGGGATGCCGCGGAATACGCCGCCATCCAGCGCGTCGTCGACAGCGGCCGCTTCACCATGGGGCCGCTCGTCGCGCAGTTCGAGCGCGACTTCGCCAGCGCGTTCGGCGCCGGTTTCGGCGTCATGGTCAACTCGGGGTCCAGCGCGAACCTGCTGGCGATCGCGGCGGCCGTCCTCGACGACCGGGTCGACCTGCAGGCCGGTGACGAGGTCCTGGTGCCCGCCGTCTCCTGGGCCACCACCTACTATCCGCTCCAGCAGTACGGCCTCATCCCGAGCTTCGTCGACATCGACGTCGACACGCTCAACCTGGACCTCTCGCTCGCCGAGGCCGCGATCACCCCGCGCACCAAGGCGATCATCGCGGTCAACCTCCTCGGCAACCCGAACGACTTCGCGGCGCTCACGGCGCTCGCCGAACGTCACGGTCTCCTCCTGTTGGAGGACAACTGCGAGTCGCTCGGCGCGAAGGACGACGGCCGGTTCGCCGGAACGGTCGGAGCGATGGGCACGTTCAGCGCCTTCTTCTCCCACCACATCTCGACGATGGAGGGCGGGATGATCCTGACGGACGACGAGGCCACGGCGCAGATGCTCATCTCGCTGCGGGCCCACGGCTGGACCCGTGGGCTCCCCGAGAAGAACGCCGTCCACGACAAGTCGGGCGACGAGTGGGACGACCTCTTCCGCTTCGTCCTTCCCGGTTACAACGTCCGTCCGCTCGAGATGTCCGGCGCGATCGGCATCGAGCAGATCCAGAAGGTCCCGTCGCTCATCGCGGGTCGTCGGGAGAACGCCGTGTACTGGACGGAACGCTTCGCCGACCTCGACTCCGTGCGCATCCAGCGCGAGCAGGGCGAGAGCAGCTGGTTCGGCTTCTCCCTCGTGCTCGAGGGCGCGCTCGCCGGCCGACGCAAGGAGGTCGTGCGGGCGTTCGCTGCCGAGGGGATCGAGTCACGGCCCATCGTGGCGGGCAACTTCACGAAGAACCCGGTCATGAAGTACCTCGACGCGAAGGTCCCGGCTGAACTCCCCGCCGCCGACAAGATCCACGAGGACGGGCTCTTCGTGGGCAACCACCACTTCCCGGTCCACGCCGGTATCGACCGCGTGTACGACGTGGTGGCCAAACTCTCCTAGGCTGGGTCTGCGCGGTCGCCCCACCGGTCCGCAGCAGCTTCCGCCCCACTGTCCACCTCTTCCCCCGACCGACGAGGACCGTGCACCGTGAACCAGCCGATCAACGCGCCATCGAACGACGTCCTGAGCCTCCCCGAGGCGGCCTCGCGCCTCCTCGGATGCAAGGCGGTGCTGTTCGACCTCGACGGCGTCATCACCCCGACCGCAGAGATCCACATGCATGCCTGGGCGAAGCTCTTCACCGACGAGCTCGTCGCCCGCGGGATCACTGAGCCGTACACCGACGCCGACTACTTCCAGTACATCGACGGCAAGCCGCGGTACGACGGGGTGCGCGCGATGCTCGCGTCGCGTGGCATCACGCTTCCCGAGGGCTCGCCGTCCGACGCCCCCGAGCTCGAGACCGTGTGTGGCCTCGGCAACCGGAAGAACTCGGTCTTCTCGGCCGTCCTGGAAGCCGACGGCATCGCAGCGTACCCGGGATCGTTGACCTTCCTCGACACCGTCGAGCAGGCAGGCCTCCAGGTCGCCGTGGTGTCCAGTTCCAAGAACGCAGAGGTCGTCCTCCGAGCGGCAGGACTCCGTGAGCGGTTCCCGGTCGTGATGGACGGCGTCGTCGCCGCGCGCGAGGGGATCGCCGGCAAGCCCGCTCCGGACACCTACGTCGAGGCCGGTCGTCTGCTCGGTTACGCGCCGTCTGAATGCGTCGTCGTCGAGGACGCGCACTCCGGGGTCGAGGCCGGTCGACGTGGCGACTTCGGTCTCGTACTCGGCGTCGACCGCGGCATCGGGCACCAGGCGCTCATCGATGCGGGTGCCGACATCGTGGTCGACGACCTCGCCGACCTCGTCGAACCGCTGCGGTCGACCTCGCGAACAGCCGGGCCGGACGATCCGGCCGACTCCCACACCCCCACGGCACCCCACGACTCCTCCGAGGACCAGGCATGAACCACATCACCAGCGACCCGCTTGACCGTCACCGGTTCCCGCTCGACGACTGGGCGCTCGTCGAGACCCACGTCGACGCGGACGACGAGGGCACGACCGAGACCCTGTTCGCGCTCGGCAACGGCTACCTCGGGTTCCGCGGCAATGTCGAGGAGGGCCGCGACGGCCACGTCCACGGCACGTTCATCAACGGGTTCCACGAGACCTGGCCGATCCGTCACGCCGAGGAGGCGTTCGGCTTCGCCCGCGTCGGTCAGACGATCGTCAACGCGCCCGACACGAAGGTCGTCCGCCTCTACGTCGACGACGAGCCGTTGATCCTCAACGACGCCGACCTCCTGAGCTTCGAGCGTCGCCTCGACTTCAAAACCGGTGTCCTCAGCCGTGAACTCGAATGGCGGACGCCCTCGGGCAAGCGGGTCCACATCCGCTCTCGTCGCATGGTGTCCTTCACCGACCGCCATCTCGCGGTCCTCGACTACGAGGTCACGTTGCTCGATGCGGACGCGTCGCTCGTGCTCTCCAGTCAGATCATCAACCGGCAGGACCGTCAGGACGACTACCTCACGAACGCACCCGAGCCGGGGATGGGCGACCCGCGCAAGGCGGAGTCCCTCACCGAGCGGGTGCTGCAGCCGCGGTTCAAGCTCATCGACGGTCCGCGCGCCATGCTCGGCTACCAGACGACGAACTCCGGGATGACGATCGTGGCCGGCGCCGACCACACGATCGAGACCGAGAACGAGTACGAGGTCTCGACGCACATCGAGGCCGACCTCGCGAAGCACGTGTACACGATCCGCGGCCGCGCGGGCGTGCCCACGAAGCTCACCAAGATCATCAGCTACCACACCTCCAACGCCGTCCCTCCGAAAGAACTCGCCGACCGTTGTGCCCGCACGCTCGACCGTTCCGCGGAGAACGGCATCGAATCGGCGATCCGCAACCAGGAGCTGTGGCTGGAGGACTTCTGGGCGCGCTCCGACGTCGAGGTCCACGGACAGCCGGCAATCCAGCAGGCGACGCGCTGGAACCTCTTCCAGCTGGCGCAGGCGTCCGCACGCACGGACGGTGGCGGTGTCGCAGCGAAGGGCGTGTCCGGCTCCGGGTACGGCGGCCACTACTTCTGGGACACCGAGGTCTACGTCCTCCCGTTCCTCAGCTACACGGCACCGCTCGTTGCGCGGAACGCCCTCCGGTTCCGTCAGAACATGCTCGACGCCGCCCGCTCCCGCGCGACCGAGCTCAACCAGCACGGCGCCCTGTTCCCGTGGCGCACGATCAACGGGCTCGAGTCGTCCGCGTACTACGCGGCCGGCACGGCGCAGTACCACATCGACGCCGACATCTCCTATGCGCTGCGGCAGTACGTCGCGGCGACGGGGGATGAGGACTTCCTCGCCCGCGGAGCCGTCGACATCTTCGTCGAGACGGCGCGCATGTGGGCCGACCTGGGCTTCTGGCGCGCGAACGGCAAGGACTCGTTCCACATCTACGGGGTCACGGGGCCCGACGAGTACACGACCGTGGTGAACGACAACCTCTACACGAACGTCATGGCGCGGTCGAACCTGCTGTCGGCCGTCGAGGCCGTGGAGCGCCTCCGGGAGGACGATCCGGCCTCCTTCGAACGCCTGGTCACGCGGCTGTCGCTCGACGACGCCGAGATCCGTGAGTGGCAGCGCGCCGCCGAGCACATGCACATCCCCTTCGACAAGCGGCTCGGCATCCACCCGCAGGACGCCCAGTTCCTCGAGAAGGAGCTGTGGGACCTCGACCACACCCCTCCCGAGCACCTCCCGCTGCTCCTGCACTTCCACCCGCTCGTCATCTACCGGTTCCAGGTGCTCAAGCAGGCGGACGTCGTGCTGGCGCTGCTCCTGCAGGGCGACCACTTCACCGACGAGGAGAAGCTCGCCGACTTCGACTACTACGACCCGCTGACGACGGGCGACTCGACCCTGTCTGCGGTCGTACAGTCGATCATCGCCGCCGAGGTCGGGTACCAGCGGCTCGCGCTCAAGTACTTCTGGTCGGCGCTGTTCGTCGACCTCGCGAACCTGCACCGCAACACCCCGGACGGTGTGCACGTCGCCTCCACCGGTGGGGTGTGGAGCGCGCTCGTGCTCGGCTTCGCCGGGATGCGCGACCACGGCGGCGTGATCTCCTTTTCGCCGCGACTGCCGGTCGACTGGCAGGGCATCACCTTCCGGCTCACCGTCAAGGGCACGCGGGTGCGCATCTCCGTCCGGCGCACCGAGATGCGGTTCACCGTCGAGGAGGGCGATTCCGCCTCGTTCGTCGTCGGCGGCGGCAACGTCCTCGTCGAAGCCGGCACGACGGTCACCGTTCCGCTCGACAACCAGGGTCCGCACCTCGTCGGCGAGCCGAGCGCGAGCGACATCGAGGGCAGCCGCCGTGCCGACGGCTCGCTCATCACCGTGTCGATGCCGACCATCGCGCTCGGGCCGGCAGACACCGAGTCGATCCCGATCATCCAGCCCCAGTCGGAGTAGGCGACTCCCGTCGTCCACTGACCCGCTCGACCGACCGTCGAGTGGGTCAGTCGACGACGGTCGGCTCCGGGCTCGGTTCCTGGCCGCTGGGACCGGGGACGGCGCCGCGCTAGACGGTCAGTGCCCGCCGGAACGTCTCGAGCGTCTGGGTCGCCGTGCGCTCCCAGGAGAACCGCTCCGCCTGCTCGAGACCGGCCGCGGCGAGTCGTCGCATCTCATCGGGCCGGGTCACGGCGGTGCGCATGACCGACGCGATGCTGTCGAGCGACCTGGGGTCCAGGTAGAGGGCCGCGTCTCCGCAGACCTCGTGGTAGACGGGGATGTCGCTCATCATGACGGGGAGGCCGACCATCATGGATTCGAGCGCCGGGAGGCTGAAGCCGTCGACGAAGGACGGCATCGCCATGATCGTCGCCCGGCGGTAGAGCTCTCCGAGCTCCTCGCTCGTGAGCCAGCCCTTCAGCTCGACCCAGTCCTGCATGCCGGTCTCCTCGACGACCGCCTGCAGGGGATCCTCTCCGTGGCTGCCGGTGATCACGAGCCGCGGGCGTTCGTGCTCGGCCAGCAACGGCAGCGCTCGGATGAGGCTGGCCCAGTTCTTGTGCGGGCGGCGGTTCCCGGTCGCGAGCACGAACGGGCGCTCCTGATCCGGTTCGCGGTCGCCGTCGATCGTCGGCATGGTGCCGGCCAGCGGCACGAGGTCGATCCGCGCCCGCGGGACATGCAGATACTTCTCGATCTCGGCACGTGAGACCTCGCTGATGGTGAGGACCCTGGTGGCGTTCCTGGAGGTGAGGCGCTCCATGAGCTTCACGGGAGCGGTGTACAGCGGCGTCGTCATGAGCTCCGGATTGCTCCAGTACAGCATGTCGTGCATGGTGACGACCGACGGCATCGACGAGCGCGCCGGCCCGAGCGTGGCGGGGGAGTGGATCAGATCCGCTCCGTGTCGCTTCGCCTGGCGGGCCACCTGGAACAGCTCGCCGTAGGCCCAGATGAACCGGTTCTCGCCGCTGATCCCGGTGTCCACCATCTCACCGGGGAACCAGGAGCGGTCGAGCCGGTATCCCTCTCGGCTGGCGAGTCCGACGAACTCGAACTCGCTGCCCTGGCGGCCGATCTCCCGATAGAGCTCGCGGGCGTAGGTCTCCATGCCGCCCTTCGTCCCGGTGTAGGAGAGGAGGTCGACGGCTACGCGGGGCATAAGGCCCGAGGATACCAGCGGGACGGTGGGGATAGGCTGGTGGGCGGTCCGGCGAGCGGTGAGGAGCGGGTCAATGCCAGCAGCACCAGTCGATGCACGGGTCTCCGTCGCCCTCTGCACCTACAACGGTGAGGCGTTCCTCGGCGAGCAGCTGGCGAGCATCGCCCGACAGACCGTGCTGCCCGGCGAGATCGTGATCAGCGACGACGGGTCGACCGACGGGACGTCGGCCATCGTCGAGCGCTTCGCCGAGGCGTCGCCGATCCCGGTCCGCTTCCTGCGGAACACGACCGCGCTCGGCGTGACGCGCAACTTTGAGAGCGCCATCCGTGCGACCGTCGGGGAACTGGTCGTCCTGTCCGATCAGGACGACGTATGGCGGCTCGAACGCGTCGAGCGTGCCCTTGCCGCCTTCGACGCGCGTGCGGAGCTCCAACTGGTGTGCTCGGACGCGAGGCTCGTCGGAGCCGACGGTACCCCGCTCGGCACCACCCTGTTCGCCTCGCTGTCGATCGGGCCGTCCGAGCGCGACCGTATCCGCGCGGGCGACGCATTCGGCGTGCTCTTGCGACGCAACCTCGTCACTGGCGCGACCGCGATGTTCCGGCGCGAGGTCTTCGACGCGGCCGCGCCGTTCCCGTCGCCATGGGTCCACGATGAGTGGTTGGCGATCGTGGCCGCATCGCGCGGCCCGATCGAGCTGCTGGACGAACCACTCGTCGACTACCGGCAGCACGGTGCGAACCAGATCGGGATCGTCGAGCCGACGCTGGCGTACAAGGTCTCGAGGCTGATGGAGCCGGGGCGCCAGCGGAACCGCGACATCGCCGATCGCGTCGCAGGGCTCGCCACCTGGCTGGACCAGCCTGGTGCCCAGGCGCCGCTCGCCGATCCCTCGGCTGTCGTCGCCAAAGCGGCCTTCGAGCGGTTCCGGGCCGATCTCCCTCCGGCCCGGTGGCGGCGGATCCTCGCCGTCTTGCTCCGTGCCCGACGCGGCGAGTACCAGCGGCATGCGAGCCAGGGGGCTCTCGACATCGTGCGGGATCTGCTGCAGCCGGCCTAGCCTCGGGTCACCTGCCATACGGCCGCGCCGACCATGACGATGCCGAGCGCGAGGAGGCCGCCCCGCCAGGGCGCCCGATGGCGCGCGGCGAGGAGGAGCAGCGCCATCACGACGAGTTCCCGCGCGTTCACGAGCCAGGCCGCGAGCTGCAGGTCGTGGAGGGCGACGATGCCGACCGGGAGGGACAGCAGCACGCCGACCGCTTTGATCGGACTCGCCCAACGCATCCGGCTCTCGGCCTGGAGGACCGCCGTGACCGACCAGGCGACGACCGAGGGAGCGACCGACAGGGCGAGGACAGGGACGAGTGCGAGGGCGGGGTCCCAGTCGTCTGCGAGGACGGGGTCCACGACCAGCTCAGCCCCGATGCTCGTCGCCACGGCGGCCACGACCGCCAGGACCAGCGATCGTCGGAGCGAAGCCTCCGTGACCGCGACGATCTCGGACCCACGGCCGTCGCGTGCCGCTTCGGCGAGGACCGGCCGGAGGACGTTGATCGTGGCCAGGGCCACCGCGTCGCCGATGCTCCGCGACAGCGACATGGCGAACGCGTACTGGCCGAGGCGTGCCCCGCCGGCGAGAGCCCCGATCGAGAGGCGGTCGGTCTGCCCCTGTCCCCAACCGAGGAGCGAGAACAGCGCCGTGTGCAGGTAGTCGCCGAGAACGTTCACGGTCGGTTCGCGGGAACGCGTTTTAGCGACTGACGTGCGGGGGAGTCGCGCTGCACGTCGCCGGTTGAGCAGGGCGAACCCCGCCTCCGCGAGCATCGCCTGCAGGGCGCTGGCGAGCAGTGATCCCGTCGCCAGGAGGGTCGGCAGGCTGCAGAGCAGGGAGGCTGCCGACGACCACGCCTGATGCGATGCGATCTCCTTCCATCTCCCGGCTCGCTGCAGGCGGACCAGGGCGTCGATTCCTACGGCCGAAGCCGCCGGGACGAGGACGAACGGCGCGAGGGCGATCGCCTGCCATCGGTCCTCCGCGTGATGGGTCAGGAGCAGGGCTCCGACGGTCACGGCGAGCGCGGCGCCTCCGATCAGCGCGGACCAGACCCGGAACCGGAGGACGAACCGGTCCCCGGCCTCGGTACCTCCGTGGACGACGGCGGTCTGCCGGGCGGCCGTGTCGCCGACGGTCTGGACGAGCGTGAGGGCGAGGGCCATCCAGGCGTACATACCGACGAGGGACGGTGTGAGCCGGGCGGCCAGGATGAGCATGACGAGAGCCGACGCCACCCGGGGAAGGATCCGCTCGACGATCGCCCAAGCGAGGTGGATCATCGTCCGCTCACCCGCACGGTGGTCGATCCGCGTCTCGGTCGGTGAGCGTTGTCGTGGCGTCGGCGGGACCCTCGTCGCCGTCGGATGCCACGATCGTCGTGATCACAGGTACCACGTCCTCGATTGCAGGCTCTCGAATGCGCGCCCTGCCCTCGACGAGAGCCGCTCGACACCACGTCGACGGCGCGTGCCGTCGCGGCTCGGGCTGATGACCTGGAGCGCTCCGACGACGAGGACGATGGGGAGCTCCCAGCCGAAGGACCTCGGCATGCCCAGCCCGCGGTGTCGTCGGAACAACCGCACCGTTCCCCGGCCGTAGCCGAAGAACTGCCGAGCCACGGCTCGAAGGTCACCGCGAAGGCGGTACTCGACCACGGCCTCAGGGACCGCGGTGGTCGGGTGACCAGCCGCCGCCGCCCGCCAGAAGAAGTCCGTCTCGTCGCCGCCGCCGAGCAGGGTCTCGTCGAATCCACCGAGCCGGTCGAACACCCGTCGTTGAAACCCACAGTTCGCTCCCGGCGGCCATGGATGGAAGCCGTGCACGGTGCTGACGGCCTCCTGTCTTCCCGCAGGTGTGCCGTCCGGGAGGGTCCGCTCGAGCGCGCCGCCGACGCAATCCGCACCGGCTTCGAGCGCGCGCCGGTGAGCTTCGATCCAGCCGGCCCGGACGACGTCGTCGGCATCGCAGAGGAGCACCGCTGAACCCCGTGATGCCCGGATGCCGGTGTTGCGAGCGTGGTTGATACCCGGCCTGCCGCTCGCGTCGACGAGGCGAACGCGCCCGTCCCTCTCACTGAACCGGCGGACGAGTGCTGCGGTGCCGTCGACAGAGCCGTTGTCGGCGACGATGATCTCGATGTCGACGGACGAGCCTTGGGCGAGCAGGGCTTCGAGTTGCGTGGCGAGGGTCTTCGAGCCGTTTCGGCAGGGAATGACGATCGAGTACACGGGCCTCCGGATCTGTCATGGGCGAGGTGACCAACGTTACTGTCGTCTAACATGCAACATATGAGATATGAGCCTGATCATCGTCGTCCACCCGCTCCTCCCGTTCGACGGGCGGCAGACATGACGACCGTGCTCCATGTCACCGACTGCTACGCGGGTGGGATCCCCGTGGCGATCGAGGCCTACGTGCGGAATTCGCCGCCGGGTGTCGAACATCACCTGCTCGCGCAGATCCCGGACGGCGCCCCGCTCGACGAGACACTGTCCGACTGCTTCGCCTCCGTGACCGCGCTCGGGCGGCGGCCGCTCGCTGCCGTGCGAGCGATCCGGCGGGTGCGCCGTCGTACCGGGGCCGACATCGTGCACGCCCACTCGAGCTTCGCCGGTGCGTACGCGCGGGTCGCCCTGCGCAGCTCGCCGCGGACCCGCATCGTCTACACCCCGCACTGTTACGCGTTCGAGCGCGCCGACCTCTCCGTCTGGAGCCGCCGCATGTTCCGGGCCGTCGAGTGGCTGCTCTCGTTCAACGTGGAGACCATCGCTGCTTGTTCCGAGGGCGAGGCCGAAGCCGCGGAACGTCGCGGGCCCCTCCGGCCGCGCGTCGTCCACGTGCCGAACGTGGTCGCGGTTCCGCTGCCCGATGACCGCCGAGACGACCCAGGTCGGCACCGGCCGCTGCGGGTCGCGAGTCTCGGACGCATCGCTCCCCAGAAGGATCCGATGCGGTTCGCCGAAGCCATCGCGTCGATCCGGGCGAGCGGGGTCGAGGTGGCTCCCGTGTGGATGGGCGGCGGCCGCGTCGAGGACGTCACCCGGCTGGAGAGGGCTGGCGTCGACGTCACCGGATGGATCCCGCACGCCGAGGTGGGCTCGCGCCTCGTCCAGAGTGACGTCTACCTCCACACCGCCGCTTGGGAGGGCTTTCCCCTCGCCGTTCTGGAAGCCGTGCAGGCCGGCGTGCCGACGCTCGTCCGGCCGATCGCCGCGTTCGGAGTGGTCCCGGACGCCCTCACCCTCGAGGGCGGGCTCGAGGCGATGGTCGCCAGTCGGCTGGCCGGACCACAGGCGTTCGCCGCCTGGGCGGAGCGGAACGTCTCCCGCTGGTCGGAACGCCTCAAGGAACACACCCCGGCCCGCCAACGCGCGGCCCTCGCCGAGGCGTACCGGATACCGCGGGTGGCCTGATGCGCGTCGCGGTCGTGCAGTGGGGTCGGACCGGGGGAGGCCCGCTCTTCGCCCAGGAACTGGCTCAGGCGCTGCAGGAGGACGGCTGCGATGTCGTCGTGTCCTATTCCCTCGACGCCGAGGTGGTCGACCGGTTCGTGGCACTCGGTGTGCCGTCCTTCACGATCCGCACGTATCGCGACAAGCGCGGCGCGGTGCTCGGTCTCCCGCGTCTGCTCGGGGCGGCGTTCCGGCTCGACCGGTTCCTCCGGCGGCATCGCATCGACGTCGTCGTCATCGCCATCGAGCAGCTCTGGCAGGGGGTGGTCGCGCCCGTGTTCCGCTTCGGCGGTCGTCGGAGTCTGCTCTGCGTCCATGACGCGACGATGCACCCTGGGGACTTCTCGCGGCTCGAGCACCTCATGCGTCGTGCCGAGCGCCGGGCGGCGGACGGAGCGATCGTGTTCTCCGCCCCGGTCGCCGCCGCACTCGCGTCCCGTGGTGAGTTCCCCGCGGACCGCGTCCACGAGACCGTCCACGCCGCGTACCGTGTCGACGCGGGCCGTGCCGTGGTCCGGTCGACGTACCGGGAGGGTGTTCCGGTCGTCGGATGCTTCGGTCGGCTGTCGGCGTACAAGGGGCTCGGTCTCGGGGTGGGAGCGATCACCGAACTGCGACGTCGCGGGATCCGGGTCCGGTTGCGGGTCGTCGGGTCCGGGACCGACGACGCCCTCGAGCTCCTCCGACACGAGGACGACGAGCTCGAGAACCGCTGGGTCGGCCAGGAGGAGATCGCGCAGGTGATCGGTGGGTTCGACATCGCCCTGCTGCCGTACACCGAGGCCAGTCAGTCCGGGGTGCTCGCCTACGCGATGGCGCTCGGGGTGCCTTCCGTCGTGACGCCGGTCGGCGGCCTCGCCGAGCAGGCGATCGCGTCAGGATCCGGCATCGTGGCCACAGCGGTGACGTCCACCGCGCTCGCCGACGCGCTGGAGCAGATCATCGCCGACGCCGGTCGTTACCAGGCACTCTCTGCGGCCGGTGTGCTCGCCGCAGCGGGTCCGTTCTCCTGGGCGCGCGTCGCAGCCGACGTGCGTGTCGCGGCAGCATCCGTCGTGTCCACGGGTCGCTGAGCCCTACGGGATGCGGCGGATGTCGGCCCCCGCCGGGCTGACGCTCCCGTCGCTCCGGGCCGCAGGCTCAGGAGGAGGCACACGGCGACGATCAGCATCGGTGTGAGATGCCGGAGGAACGAGCCGTAGTCCGGCTCGAAGATCGACTGCACGATCAGGAACGCGAGGATCGCCGCGAACAACCGGTTCTGGAACGCCGTGAGGACCGACGAGCCGCGGGGTGCTCGGAACCTCGCCGACCCGATCGCGGCGATGAGTGATCCCCAGATGGCGAGCAGGACGAGCGCCACGACGAGGTAGATCGCCCCGCCGCGGAGCATCAGGGGGATCGGGATGATGAACGAGGCGAAGGTGAGGACACTGTTGACGAACCCCGACACGGGGCCGGCACCGGGGAAGAACTGCACGATCAGGGTGTTGACCGATTCCGCGGAGCGGTGCTCGTTCACCGTCAGGCGGTAATGGTCGAGGTCGACACCGACGATCAGCGGGAAGACGACGGAGAGCCCGGCGTAGAGCACGAGGACGACCGCCACGGTGGCCGTCCAGCCGCGCCGCGCCCGCAGCGCGAGACGGAGCGCGAGGTAGAGGCCGGCCACGAGGAACCAGTAAGTGCGGAAGCCCTGGGCGTACAGCAGCATCGCGACCACCGGCACCAGCTCGGCCGACAGACCTCGTCCGCGGTGGGCGATGAGGGCGAGTACCGCGCCCACGGTCAGCAGGTCCTTCGTGTACGCGCCGTGGTAGACGGCGGCGAGCGCGACGCAGCTGATGATGATGGCCCAGTCCACCCACTCGGCCGTCGTTGTCCGAGTGCGTGAGATCGCCACCGTCAGGACGAGCAGGTAGCTCGCGACACCGACGAGGGCGGCGAGCGTCGGCAGCTCGGCCAGGCCCATCCAGCGGTAGACCGCGGCGATGAGCTGGAACGACGAGTCTGCCTCGGTGAACGTCCCCCGGTTCACGCTGATGATCGTGCCCTCGTCGTTCGCGAAGTGCCCGGGCAGTCCTGGTTGCTCGGCTGCCACCCAAGCGAGCGCGAGGAGCGAGGCGATCATGAGGAGCGAACCGCCGACGAGCGGGCGGTCACGTTCCCGCCCGCCGATAACGGGCGTCCGTCGCGTCAGCTGCCGACGCCACACGGCATGGTGGGCGCTGGCGTCCGCGCGGGCCCTGGCCGCGTCCCGACGGGGCAGGTGCGCTGCTGGCTGCCCGGAGGTCACGGACGGATCGTGTGCTCGAAGCGCAACCTCGGCTGGAGGTCACCGAACCAGGTCTCCGCGTAGTTCGACAGCTTGCGGTTGTTGTTGTCGAGCGCGACGACCCGGCGGCCCATCTGCAGCCCGATGAGCATGGCGTGGAGGCGATCGGTGACGACCACCTCGCCGCGGCCGATCAGCCGGACGGCGGCGTCGAATCGACGTTCGGCTCGCCGCATCCACGCGGCATGGTCGCGCTCCATGAGGGGTTTCAACACCGGGTGCTTCGCCGCCCGCCAGCCGAGCCACTCGTGCGCCCGGAGGTCCAACGGGTCGGCCGGCCAGTCGGCGCTCTCGGAGCCCACGAGCCCACCCGCGCTCTCGCCGTCGGTCCGGGCGATGACGATGCGCCGCTGGGTCGGTTCGGGGGCGCTGATCGGGCCGAGGAGGTGCACCGCGTCCGGCGAGAGGCTGAGGTCGTCGACCTCGTCGCGGAGGAGGTCGTAGGAGGTCTGGTCGCGGACGGCGACCCGCAGCTTGGGCCGGGCGGCGAATCGTCGGGAGAACGCCCGGCGGTCTGCATCCGCGGGGAACACGACCGACTGCGGTGCCTGGATGAGCAACGTGTCGACCGGGAGACGCTCTGCGAGTTCGTAGCGAGCCTCGCTCAGCACCGGGTAGAGGCCTCCGAGATTGCCGCCGCCCTGGATGAGGACCGGGATCGACGAGTCCCGGACCCGCTCCGGCATGCTGCCGGCGCTCGAGGTGGTGCGGACCGCGATGTCGTGTGCGCGCCAGAACCTGGCCTGTCCGAGCGCGATGGCCGAGTCGCCCGAGTTCCGGTGATCGGGGAACTGTGTGTAGTGGAGTTCGGTGACACCGCGATGCAGCTCGACGAAGGAGGCTTCGGTGCGCTGTCGCATGGTCTCGAGGTAGGGCATGGGTACTCCGTCCGGATCGACACCGAGCGCTGTGCTGGAATCGGATACTTCAGTTGGTCGAATATATTATGCTCTATTGTCGCCGGGTCGTCTCGCGCGCCGGCGATCGACCTCGCCCGCCGCTGCTCGATCCGATGCACACCAGAACATCCCCAGGGAGGCCACCGTCATGCCCTTCGTCGAAGCCCGCCGCTGCTGGGAGCGACGGTGCTCGCGCATGGTCCTCGTCCTCGACCTCCTGGCCGTCACCCTGGCGCTCACCGTGACCCAGCTCCTGTGGTGGGACGCGTACTGGCGCGGGACCGTGGAGGTCGCGGGGCCGTTCGGACGCCTACACCTCGGATACCCGGCGGTCACCCTCGCGCTCGCCGTCGCATGGTGGTCGCCCCTGGCCGCGGCTCGATCGCGCCACCCGCGGGTCCTGGCGGACGGTTGGACGCCGTATCGACGGGTCGTGGTCGTGACGACGACGGTCTTCGGCACGGTGGCGATGGCGTCCTACCTCCTCAAGCTCGAGATCGGACGCGGGTTCCTGCTCACCGCCATGCCGCTCGGAGTCGCCCTCCTGCTGGCGGTCCGATGGGGCGCCCGTCGACACCTCCGTGCGCGGCGACGCGGAAGCGCACTCGTCTACCGCACGCTGCTCGTGGGTGACCGAGACCACGCGGTGCACGTCGCCGAGCGCATGCGCAGGGGCGACTGGGCCGGGCATCGGGTGGTCGGTGTCGCGACCCCGGGCATCGTCGACGACGACCGCATCGTGGATGCCCCGGTCCTCAGCGGACGACCGTCGATCGTCGATGCCGCCGAGGAGGTCCAAGCGGACACGGTGATCCTCGTCGGCCCCGTCGAACTCACCCCCACCGAGCTCCGCCGCCTCGGTTGGGACCTCAGCGAGCGCGGGGTGAAGTTCATCATCGCGCCGACGCTCACGGGGGTGGCCTCGACCCGCCTGTACCTCCAGGCGGTGGCCGGCATCCCGCTCATCCACGTCGACCACCTGGAGTTGTCCCGGCTCGAGGCGGCGGCGAAGCGGGCGTTCGACGTCGTCGGTTCCGCGATGCTGCTCCTGCTGCTGGCCCCGGTCATGCTCGCGGTCGCGCTCGCGGTGAAGACGACGAGTCGGGGGACCGTGCTGTACCGGCAGGAGCGCGTCGGCCTGCGCGGCCGCCCCTTCGAGATCCTGAAGTTCCGCTCGATGGCCGCAGACGCCGACACCGGCGCGGCCCTCGCCGTGCAGCAGCATGCGGACGAACTGCTCTCGAAGGCTCCGGACAACCCGCTCGTGACCCCGGTCGGACGGATCCTCCGGAAGTATTCGCTCGACGAGCTCCCGCAGTTGTTGAACGTCCTGGGCGGTTCGATGAGCCTCGTCGGCCCGCGGCCGCACCGTGGATGGGAGGTCGAACGCTACGATCTGCTCGCCCAGCGACGACTCCTGGCGAAGCCGGGTATGAGCGGGCTGTGGCAGGTCAGCGGGCGGTCCAACCTCTCCTGGGACGACTCGGTCGACCTCGACCTGTACTACGTGGAGAACCGGTCGGCCGCGATCGATCTGAAGATCCTCGCGCAGACGGTGCGAGCGGTCGTCGCCCCGGGAACCGATGCACGGTGATCCGGATCCGCGCGGGCCGGGTTCAGCGTTCGGGGAGTCTGTGCCGCCAGCTCAGCCCGCCGGCACCGATGACCGCGCAGACCACGAGGAGCAGCCAGCCGCCGCTCAGCAGCAGGCTGCTCTCCGCGGCGCCCGATGCGAGCAGGGTCACGACGATGAGCGCAGCCCAGACGTGCACGACGCTGCGCCGATTGGTCGCGATGAGCCAGGTCCGCACGAGCGCCAGGCCGCCGAGGAGGAGGAACAGGGCGAGCCCGATCAGTCCGAGCTGCAGGTACACGTCCAGGTAAGCGTTCAGCGCCGAGTCGTTCGCGCGGCCGAGGCCCGCGTCGATGAACCGGTACGGGACCGCATCGGAGACCCAGCCACCCGTCCATCCCCAGCCGTTGATCTCGCTCGGGGCCAGGCGTCGCAGGGTCTCCTGCCAGAGTGCGTAACGCTGCTCGATCTCGAGTCCGAGACCGAGGACGCGGAACACCTCGGATCGGAAGAAGTACCCGATGAGGCCGACGAGCGCGAGGACGGTGAGGAGGACGAACTGCCAGGTGCGGCGCAGTTCCGGACGGAGTTGCCGGAAGACGTAGAGCACGGCGGTCGCGATGCCGAGGGTCGCGGCGAGGAGCGCGATGCTCGGCGAGCGGGTGCCGAGGATGAGCCCGGCGGCGAGGGCGATGGACCCGATCGTCACCCCATGACGCACGGAACGGGTCCGCCACTCGACGACGAAGGTGACAAGACCGAGCAGAGCCGTGATGCCGAGAGCGCTCCGGCTTCCGAAGACCCCCTCCAACGGGCCACCGAAGGCGAGGTTCCCGCTGATCCCGAGGAACGGCAGCGGGGTGTCGATGAGGACGCCGCTCACGACCTCGAGTGCCAGTGAGGTGCCGAGGAGCGCTCGGAAGGCGGTGCCCGTCGCCCGGACGATCTGGATGGTGTCGCGGGTCAGCGCGATCACGATGGCGATGAAGGCCCACGCGAGCTGTCCGCCGATAGCGGGCACGGTCGCGAGCGGCGTGGCGCTCCACACCAGCGACAGCGCGCTCCAGGCGAGGAACAGCAGGACTGATATCGGCAGGAGGCCACGCCACTCGATGATGGGGAGGCGTGCGAGGAGGATGCCCGTACCGATCGTCGCGAGGCCCACGAGCATCGCGCTGAACCCGGCGACACCGATCAGGCTCGTGACGAGGTGCTCACCGAAGGCGGTCGCGACGGCGATGGTGGCGAACGCGGCGGCCAACGGCGCAGACGACAGGACGCGCGCGGCGACGGAGAACGCGTCGAAGTCCGCCGGTCTCACGCCGGGCTCATCCGTCGACGACGTCGCGGCGGTGCGCGAGTGCGAGGTCGGACGAGGCTGCGACGGTGGGGATCGGCCAGGCAGGTTCCTGCTTCGTCTTCACGACGAGGAGCACGAGGAGGACCCAGCCGGATTCGATGAGCAGTCGACTCTCCGCGACCGACTGCACGACGAGAGAGACCGCGATGAGGACGGGAGCGAGCGAGAGGGCCGTGTACGGCCGATGTGCGTCGAGGTCGACGCGCGGACGGTCGACGGCCAGGAACCAGGTGCGGGTCAACATGGACAGGACGACCGCGGCGAAGAGCACGAGGCCGACGATGCCGAGTTGGAACCAGACGTCGAGCCAGGCGTTGTGCGCCTGGAGCTGTCGGACGCCGCGTCGGATGACGAGGTCGGTGAAGAGCGGCTCCCACGGTGCCCACGGGCTCGAGAAGCCCCAACCGAAGACCGGCCGCTGTTCGATGAGGCGCCAGACGGTCGCCCAGATGTCGAGTCGACCGGTGAGGTCCGGGCTCTTCCCGAGGAGGCCGAGGAGTTGCGTCCGGAAGACGACCGCTCCCACCGCGCCGACGACCCCGATGCCGAGGAAGCCGAGGTACACCGGTGTCCTCGCCTCCGGGCGAGGTGCCCGACGGATCGCGAGTGCAGCGGCGAGGACCACCGCCGTCACCACAGCGGCGAGCAGGATGGTGGTGGAGAAGCTCAGGAGGAACATCACGACGGAGAGACCGAGGCGGATGAGCAGGGTCCAGCGACGTTCCGGGCCGGTCAGCGTGGCTGCGCCGGGCTCGTCGCGCCGCGCCGCCAGCCGAAGCCCGAAGACGATGATCCCGAGCAGCGCCACCACGGCGAGGAGGTTGGCGTTCCCCGAGATGCCCTGGATGCGTCCTCCGGAGAACAGGAGGTCCCGCGACCAGTAGTCGAGCAACGGCGGGTCCGCCGCGTCACCGGCGTAGAAGTTGGGGAGCACCGGGTGCCGGATGATCGCCGCGACGACGAACTCGAAGAGGAGGGAGAGTGACAGCACCCACGTCACGGCACGTCCGAGGACCCGGATGACCTCGGGCCAGGTGAAGCAGCCGGCGAGGGTCACGCCGAGGATGGTGCAGAGCGCCGCACCGAGCAGGGTCGCGGCTGTGCCGCTGGGGTAGGCGGACCAGGCGAGCGAGACGATCGACAGCGCCCCGTACCCGACGAGTGACCACGGCACCCGGGTGCGCCGCCACTTCGGGCGGACGACCATCAGGCACGCGAGCGCGGCGCCGCCTGAGACCAGGGCCACCGCCGTGTACCCCCAGATGGTGAAGAGGTTCGTCCAGAACGTCCCGGCGAGGACCGCGAACGTCGCGAACACGGCGACGTGCCTGACGACGAGCGCGCGTGTCGTCAGCGCTGCCGGCGGGCGGGGCGGGGCGGGTTCGGTTGACAGCATCGTGCCCCCAGGGTAGCGGCTGCGGCCGCCACCCAGGCCCTCGTCGAGCGCGGTGGTCAGACGAACGCCGCAGTGCCGGTGATGGCCCGCCCGACGATGAGCGCGTTCATCTCCCGCGTGCCCTCATAGCTGTAGAGGGCTTCGGCATCCGCGAAGAACCGGGCGGCGTGGTAGTCCAGCACGATGCCGTTCCCGCCCATGATCTCCCGTGCCCAGGCGACCGTCTCGCGCATCCGCGCGGTGCAGAACGCCTTGGCGAGCGCGGAGTGCTCGTCGCGCTGGGTGCCCTCGTCGAGCATCTGCGAGACCCGGACGCACATCGCCATCGACGCCGTGATGTTCCCGAGGCACTTCGAGAGGAGGTCCTGGATCAGCTGGTGGCCCGCGATCGGCTTGCCGAACTGCACGCGCTCCTTGGCGTAGGCGACCGCCGCCTCGTACGCGCCGACAGCGACGCCGACACTCGACCAGGCGACGCCGGCGCGGGTGAGCCGCAGGACCTTCGCCGTGTCGCGGAAGGAGTTCGCGTGCTGCAGCCGGAGGCGCTCGGGGACCCGGACGTCCTCGAGGGTGATGTCGGCGTTCTGCACCATGCGCAGGCTGATCTTGCCCTCGATCTTGGTCGCGGAGTAGCCGGGGGAGTCGGTCGGCACGATGAAGCCCTTCACCTGACCGTCGGCCGTGTCCTTCGCCCAGATGATCGTGATGTCACTGAAGGTCGCGTTGCCGATCCACCGTTTGGAGCCGGACAGGATCCAGTCGTCGCCGTCCCTCGTGGCCGTGGTGCGAAGCCCCTGTGCGCTGTCCGACCCCGACTGCGGCTCGGTGAGGCCGAACGCACCGAGGACCTCGCCCGAGGCGAGCTTCGGGAGCCACTCGTCCTGCTGCTCCTGCGAGCCGCACTCACTGATCGATCCCATGGTGAGACCGTCCTGCACGCCGACGAAGGTGGAGATCGACGCGTCGATCCGGGAGAGCTCCATCGAGGCGAGGCCGCGGAACACGGCGCTGTTCTCGAACGGCGTCGTCTCCGGCCAGGCCCACCTGGCGACGTCGAGCTCGAGGAGCGGGGTGATGAGGTGCTTCGGGAACTCGGCTCGCTCCCAGTACTCGTTCACGATCGGCTTCGCCTCGGTCTCGGCCCAGGCTCGGAGGCGGGCGATGGCCTCCTGCTCGGGAGCCGTCAGGAGGCTCTCGAAGCCGTAGAAGTCGCTGGCGAGGGGTTCGAAGATCATGGTCCGTTGCTCCATTGCGTCCGCTGGCGCCGGATCGGCGTCCCGGCCAGCCTAGGCAGGTGTGCTCGGCGCGGACAACGGCTTGGTAGTTTGGTGCACGGTGCCGGGCGACCGCGTCGCACGGCTTGTAGGACGACGCCAAGCGGCCCCAGGGTCCGGCTGGCGCGTCACCCTCGTCCGTCGAAAGGGCCCCACCATGTTCGTGCCGCTCCGTGCCACTCCTCGTGACTACGCGTGGGGGTCGTCGACGGCGATCGCGGAGGTGCTTGGGTCCGAGCCCTCGGGACGTCCGGAGGCGGAACTCTGGCTCGGCGCACACCCCGGGGCTCCGACGCCGATCGCGGATCCGCCGAGGGTGGGAGGGCACGCTGATCTCGAAAGCTGGCTCGCCGCCGATCCCGCCGCGCTCGGCGGGCACGGCTCGCTGCCGTTCCTCCTCAAGGTCCTCGCAGCGGCCCATCCGCTCTCGCTGCAGGCCCACCCCGACCTGCACCGGGCCGCCGCGGGCTTCGCCGCCGAGAACGCGCGAGGTGTGCCGCTCGACGCTCCGCACCGCAACTACAAGGACGCGCTCCACAAGCCGGAACTCATCGTCGCGCTCCGGGACGGCTTCGAGGCGCTCTGCGGCTTCCGCGAACTCGCCGCGACCGATGCGCTGCTCGTCGAGCTGGTGGCCTCGGCACCCGATCCGGCTGCGGCAGCGCGCATCACGATGCTCCGCGGGATGCTGGCCGTCCCCGACGGGCTCCGCGACACCGTGCGGATCCTGCTCGAACAGCTCCCCGGCGGGCTGCTCGACGCCCTCGTCGCGTCCGCCGCGGCTCCCGGGTCGGGTGCATTCGACGCCGAGCGGGCCCTGGTCGGGCGGCTCGCGGAGGAGTATCCGGGCGATCCCGGCATCGCGGTCGCCCTGCTCCTCAACCTCGTCACGTTGCGAGCCGGCGAAGCGCTCTACCTCCCCGCCGGCAACATCCACGCCTACCTCAGGGGGATCGGCGTCGAGCTCATGGCCGCGAGCGACAACGTCCTCCGCGGCGGGCTCACGCCGAAGCACGTCGACGTGCCCGAGCTGCTCGAGGTCCTGGAGTTCGAGCCGCGGCCGGTGCCGTGGCTGACCCCGACGGACCTGGGTGGGGGACGCAGCCTCTTCGTCCCGGACGTGCCGGACTTCGAGCTGCTGCGGGTGGATCTGCCCGCAGAGCCGTCCGAGCAGGATCCCTCGTTCCACCTCCCCGGACCCGGCATCGCGATCGTGACCGACGGTTCGGTGCGGATCACCGGAGCCACCTCGTCCATCGAGCTCGATCGAGGTGGCTACGCCTTCATCACGCCCGACGAGGCGGAACTGCGCTTCTCCGGGACCGGGACCCTCTTCCTCGCGACGACCCAGGGCTGACCGCCTGGCCGGCTGGTCCGGTCCACGCAGCTCAGGCGCTCTCCCGCGTCCCGAAACTCCGCCGGTAGGCGGCGGGCGTGGTGCCGAGGACGCGGTCGAAGTGGTGACGGAGGACGGCTGCGGTGCCGAACCCGGTGTCCGCCGCGATCCGCTCGACACCGTGGTCGGTCCGTTCGAGCATCTCCTGCGCTCGGAACAGGCGTTGCCGGTTCAACCAAGCGGCCGGCGTGCTGCCGAGTTCCGAGCGGAAGCGGCGTGCGAAGGTCCGCTCGGACATGTGCGCCTGCCGCGCGAGACGCCCGATGGGCAGGTCCTCGGCGAGGTGGTCGAGCATCCAGTCGACGACCGGGGCGAGCGACTCGCACTGCTGCGCCGCGACGGGGGAGAGGACGTACTGCGCCTGACCGCCGTCGCGCTGCGGCGGGACGACCATCCGGCGGGCGATGACGTTGGCGCTCGCCGCGCCGTACTCCTGTCGTACCAGGTGCAGGCACGCGTCGATGCCGGCAGCGGTCCCCGCGCCCGTGATGACCTTGCGGTCCTCGACGAACAGCACGTCGGGGTCGACGGTGGTGCCCGGGAACATGGTCTGCTGCTCGCTGGTGTACATCCAGTGGGTCGTGCTGCGGCGACCGTCGAGCAGCCCTGCCTGACCGAGGACGAACGATCCGCTGCACACGCTGAGGACCCAGGCGCCCCGTGCCTCCGCCGCTCGGAGGACGCCGAGGTAGGCCTCGTCGACCGCTCCGCCACGCGATCCGCCACGACCGGTGATCACCACGAGGTCCGCCTCGGCCGCGAAGGACAGGTCGTCGTCGACGATCATGTCGAAGCCCCGCGCACCGTCGTCGCTCAGGTTCATCCGGACCGGACCTGGGTCCTTCGTGACGATGCGGAGGTCGAAGGCGGGACCGCCCTGGTCCGACCGGTCGATGCCGAAGACCTCGCAGACGACGCTGAACTCGAACGGTTGCAGCCCCGGAATGGCGAGCAGGGCGACCTTCGACAGCATGGGACCTCCGGATGATCGATTTGGCAGGAATGTGCTGCTTTGCGTCCATCCTGCCACTGGTGGCAGTTTTTCGCTATTCCTAGAGATTCGGACATGTCCATCATCGCACTCGTCGTCGGCTTCCTCATCGTCCTCGTCGCGGTCGTCGCCTCCGCCGCGACCATCCGTGCCGTCCTGACGGACGGCTATCGCCGCGTCCCCGTCCGCCCCGCCGCACGGGGCACGCGCCTCCAGTAGTCTGGTCACTCCGTCTGCAGCACGGCAGGTGGAGGACTCCCTGGAGGAAGCATCGTGGCGTGGCTGGTGACGGGCGGAGCCGGATACATCGGAGCCCATGTGGTTCGGGCCTTCCAGGCGGAGGGGATCGACGTCGTCGTCCTCGACGACCTGTCGAGCGGGCACGAGCGCTTCGTCCCGGCCGGGGTGCCGTTCGTCCGCGGAACCCTGCTCGACGGCTCGGTCCTCGAGCGCACCTTCTCCGAGTTCGAGCTGAGCGGTGTCGTCCATGTCGCCGGGTACAAGTACGCGGGTGTCTCCGTGCAGCGCCCGCTCCACACCTACGCCCAGAACGTCACGGCCACCGCGATGCTGCTCGCCGCGATGGAGGAGCACCGGGTGGAGCGCATCGTCTTCTCGTCGAGCGCCGCGGTGTACGGGACGACGGACGTCGACCTGGTCACCGAGGACACCCCGAAAGCGCCCGAGTCGCCCTACGGCGAGTCCAAGCTCATCGGCGAGTGGCTGCTCCGCGACCAGGGTGTCGCCACCGGGCTGCGTCACACCTCGCTGCGGTACTTCAACGTCGTCGGTTCCGGGACGGACGAGGTCTACGACACGAGCCCACACAACCTCTTCCCACTCGTCTTCGACGCGCTTCTCGCCGGACGCACCCCCCGCATCAACGGTGACGACTACCCGACGCCGGACGGCACCTGCGTCCGCGACTACCTGCACGTCGCGGATCTCGCGGCCGCGCACGTCGCCGCAGCCAAGCGGCTCGATGCGGGTGAGTCCCTCGAGGCCGCCTACAACCTCGGGAGCGGCGACGGGTCGAGCGTCGGCGAGATCATGACCGCGATGGCGGAGGTGACCGGGATCGACTTCACCCCCGAGATCATGCCGCGGAGGGCGGGCGACCCCGCGCGGATCGTCGCGTCCGGTGCGCTCGCAGCTCGCGATCTCGACTGGCGGATGCGACACGATCTGCGCCAGATGGTGGAGAGCGCATGGCGGGCCAGGCGCGCCGCCGACTGACGTCGCGCGACCGCATGATCCGCCCAGGCAGGCCCCGACACCCAGTTCGGGTCACACCCGGCGCGTCGCGAACCCTCACCTCGTGATTGAGGCTTTACGATGTGCGACTTGACTCGACCATAACTACAAGGGTGTAATTATGTATCGCGCCGCGTGGCGCAGGGTACGACTAGGTGGGGAGACGGTATGGCGATTCCTGAGTATCGTGCCGGAGTACCCGACGACTGGTTCGTCGATCCGGTCAATCTCGGAGTCCCCGGCGTCCGTCAGCCCGCTGCCGAGGGCGAGGACGACACCCAGCTCTCCTGGCAGACCGACGCGCTGTGCGCGCAGACCGACCCTGAGGCGTTCTTCCCCGAGAAGGGTGGCTCCACGCGCGACGCGAAGCGGATCTGCACCAGCTGCGACGTCAAGTCGCAGTGCCTCGAGTACGCACTCGCGAACGACGAGCGCTTCGGCATCTGGGGTGGCCTGTCCGAACGCGAGCGTCGCAAACTCCGCAAACGCGCCGTCTGACCCGTCGCCGGACGCTGACCGAACCGCTCCCGACTCACCGGAACACCCCCGATTCGGGGCGCGCCCGCTCGGTTCCCGCTCTTCCGGCCGGACCCGCTTAGTCTGAATCCGATGTCTCCCCGAGTAACGGCGATTCTCGTGGTGCGCGACGGCTCAGAGCCGCTCGCACGCACGCTCGACGCCCTCCGTGCCCAGACCCGTCCGGCGGACGGGATCATCGCCGTCGCCACCCGCGCGAGTGAGGCGACGATCGAGGAACTCGGTCGCGTCCCCGGCATGAAGCTCGTGACCTCGACCGAGGACCTCAGCTTCGCGCAAGCTGTGGCCGCCGGCGTCCGCGTCACCGATCAGCCGGAGGACGCCGAGCAGATGCTCTGGTTGCTCTCCGAGGACACGGCTCCCGAGCCGACGGCGCTCGCGGCCCTGTTGGGCGCCCTCGAGGTCTCGCCGTCCGTCGGTGTGGCCGGCCCGAAGATCCTCGACTGGGACGACGCGTCGTTCCTCCGTCGCTACGGTGAGACCATCACCACCCTCGGGGCGGCGGTCCCGGTGGTCGAGGACGAGCTCGACCAGGCCCAGCACGACACGATGAACGACGTGATGGCGGTCGGTCCGGCCGGCATGCTCGTGCGCCATCAGCTGTGGGACCAGTTGGGCGGCTTCGACCAGGCCCTCGTGGCGGACGACGCCCTCGACTTCTGCATCAGGACCCGCCTCGCGGGCTACCTGGTCGCGGTCGTGCCGACGGCGCGGGTCGCCTCCGCCGGCGAAGGCATCGCCGGGCCCTCCTGGTCGAACCGGCTCGGCGCGCGTCGTCGTCGCCATCGCCAGGCCCGCGCCGCACAGCTCCACCGGCGTCTCGTCTATGCACCCGGGATCATGGTCCCCGTGCACTGGCTCAGCCTCGTGCCCCTCGCCATCCTGCGGGTCATCGGCCACTTCGTGAAGAAGCAACCCGAGCTCGTGCTGGGCGAGCTCTCGGCGGCGTTCGCCGTCGCGTTCTCCGGAACGAAGGTCGGGAGTGCCCGGCGCCAGCTCGCGAAGAACCGCACCTTGGGCTGGTCGAGCATCGCCGGCTTGCGGATGCGACTCGACGAGGTCCGACGCAAACGCGCGCTCGCGCGGGAGGCGACGCAGATCGGCTTCATCGGTGAGGAACGCGACCTCCGCTTCTTCTCCGGCGGAGGCGCCTGGGTCGTCCTCGCGACGGCGGTCATCGGAGCGGCGATCCTCGCTCCGCTCCTTGGAGCCACGTACCTCACCGGTGGGGGACTCCTCCCGCTCTCGGCGACCGTCGGCGAACTCTGGCAGCACATCGGCTTCGGGTGGCGCGACGTCGGCCTCGGCTTCGTCGGTGCCGCCGACCCGTTCAGTGCGGTCCTCGCGGTGCTCGGGACCATCACCTTCTGGCAGCCTTCGTTCTCCCTGGTCCTGCTCTTCCTGCTCGCGCTGCCGCTCTCGGCGCTCGGCGCCTGGTTCGCCGCCACCCGGCTCACGGAGCGCAGCGGTCCTCGTGCGGTGGCGGCGCTGCTCTGGGCGCTCGCCCCGACGCTCCTGACCGCGCTCGCCGACGGTCGTCCCGCCGCCGTCATCGTCCATGTCCTGCTGCCCTGGCTCTTCTACGCGGGTGTGGTCGCGTCCCGGTCGTGGGCCGCAGCCGGCACGAGCGCCTTCCTGTTCGCAGCGATCACAGCGAGCTCGCCGTCCCTCGCCCCGGCGTTGCTCGTCATCTGGGTCGTCGCGATGGTCTTCGCCGGTCGAGGTGTCGCCAGGGTCGGACTCGTCCCGATCCCCGCCATCGCGCTGTTCGCCCCGCTCATCTGGCAGCAGGGGCTCCATCGCGACAACTGGCTCGGACTCCTCGCCGACCCGGGCGTCGCGACGCCCGGGTCAGCGGCGTCCGGCTGGCAACTGTCCCTCGGCTTCCCCGGCGGCAGCCTGGGTGGATGGAGCCAGCTCGGCGCAGCGCTCGGGCTGCCGGGTGCGACTCCCGCCATCGTGGTACCCGCGCTGCTCGCGCCACTCGCGATCGTCGCTCTGCTGGCCCTGTTCCTCCCGGGCTCCAGACGGGCCGTCCCGTTGCTGATCGCGGCGTTCCTCGGACTCGTGTCGGCGGTGTTCGCCACGCATCTCCTCCTCGCCTCCGCCGCCGGAACGGCCGTCCCCGTCTGGGCCGGCGCGGCGATCAGCCTCTACTGGCTCGGGATCGTGGGCGCTGCGACCCTCGGCCTCGACCGCATCCCGCGGTTCCGGGCTGTCCCGGCGCTCGTCATGGTCCTCGCCGCCGCGGTGATCGCCCTCCCGCTCGCCCTCGCCCAGCCCCTCGGCACCTCGGTGGTCCGCGAGAGCTCCGGTCGCCAGTTGCCCGCCTACGTGACGGCCGCGACGCAAACCGATCCTCGGCTCGGCACCCTCGTCATCACGCCCGGCGACGACGGGACCATCACCGCGGTCGTCATCCGTGGCCAGGGGGAGACGCTCGACGGCCAGTCGACGATCGCCCAGACGGCCCCAGGCGTGTCCTCGGACGACCGCGTCGTCGCCGAGCTCGCCGGCAACCTCGCGTCGCAGAGCGGACTGGACCCGACGGAGACCCTCGTCGAGCACGGCATCGCCTTCGTGCTGCTGTCGCCGGTCGCAGACGGCGAGGAGCAGACGGTGGCGGGTCAGACCGCCGGCCGCGCGACGAGTGCGCTCGACGCCAACGCAGCGCTGGTCGCCGTCGGCGACACGACGAGCGGGACGCTCTGGCGCACCGTCGCGGACGTCGGCACCGGCCCCGAGCTCCCCACGTCCAACGTGCTCGGCACCCTCATCGGTGTCGGCCTGGGCGTCGTGTTCCTCATCACCCTGCTCCTGAGCATCCCCAACGGTGCGTCCCGCGACGGGTACCGCGCGGGATCCAGGAAGCCGGCGAAGCTGAAGGGCCGTGCCGCTCGTAAGGCGGCCGCCTCCGGGGCGACGGTCGCGGTGATCGACGACGACGCGACCGGCACCTATGACGACGAGGAACCGACCGCCGATCTCGACGACGAGGCGGAGGGATCCGAGTCGGCCGACACCGCCGACGCGTCGACCCGCCCGCCCAAGCCGCGCTGGTGGCGTCGGGGTCAGGCCTCCGCCGAGGCGCCCGCGCCCGCGGCGGTGACTGCCGAACCAGCCGATGACGCCGAGTCCGTCGACGACCGTGCATCGACCGTCGACACCGGGTCGGCCGACGACACCGTCGCTCGCGATGAAACCGTGCCGGTCGCGGACGACACCGTCGACACGGACCGCGACGTGACCGGGTCGACTCCAGACGCCGACGCCGACACGAACACCACAGCCGACGAGGTCCCCGACGAACCGGCGGTCGCCACGGGCGATGTCGCCGTGCCCGATCCGGATCCGAGCGACTCCACCGAGACGACGCCGGATCCCGACACCACCCGCCGGGACACCCCGGGAACGGAGCAGCCGCATGCCCAGTAAGCGCGGAGTCGCCATCACCTCCGGTCGGATCGTCACCGGCCTCGTCGGGATCGGGATCGCCGCGGTCACGATCGCAGCGGCTGGGCAGCTGCCCCTCCCGACGGTCGAGATCGCCCCTCAGGACATCCGAGTCACCCCGGTGGCCGGCGACCAGTCGGTCGTGTGCCCGGGGCCGCTGCTCGCCCTGGCCCAGGACGCGACGGCCGCCACGGCAGCCGGCTCCTTCGGCCCGGCGAGTGTCGACTTCGGAGCGAACGGGGTGACGCCCACGACGAGTGAGCTGGCAGCACCCGACAACACGAGCGGTGCGGCGGACGGCGGACCCACGGTGATCACCGTCCCCGGCGCGACCGACGGCACGGTGACGCCCCTGAGTGGCGCGCAGTCGCAGATCGCCGCCGAAGCCGAGGTCGCCGGTCTGGCGGCCGCCGCCTGCACACCGGCATCGGCCGAGAGCTGGCTCGTCGGTGGTTCGAGCGACATCGGTCGTACCACCCTGATCCTCTTGAGCAACCCGTCGGCCGTCGACGCGAACGTGACCCTCGAGGTCTTCGGTGCCGCCGGGCGGATCGACGCTCCGGGTGCCGCCGGGATCGTCGTCGCCACCGGCACGCAGCGCGTGATCGCCCTCACCGGCCTCGCACCCAACGAGCCGACCCCGGTCGTGCACGTGACGAGCGAGGGCGGCCAGGTGGTGGCCGCGCTCCAGCAGAGCACGGTCCGCGTCCTGACCCCCGGTGGCGTCGAGGTCCAGGGGCCGACCGCGTCGCCTTCGACCGACCTCGTGATCCCCGGCGTCGTCGTCACGGCCCCCGCGGCCGCAGGGGCGAGCTCCGACACCGCGTCCGTCGACGACCGGGCCACGGCCCTCAGACTGTTCGCGCCGGGATCCGAGCCAGCCGACGTCGTCATCACCGCCACCCGAGAGAACGCGAAGGACGAGCCGATCGTCATCGACGCGACCATCCAGCCGGGCGTTCCCGGTGAGATCGCCCTGGCCGAACTCCCGGCCGGTGAGTTCTCGCTGGAGGTCACCTCGACCCGACCGGTGGTCGCGGCGGCCCGGACGAACTCGCGCGGCGGAACGCTCGAGGACTTCGCCTGGTTCGGAGCGACGCCCGCACTCGACGACACCGCGGCCCTCACGGTCCCCACCGGGCCGGGGCAGAAGCTCCACGTCTTCAACCCGTCTGGCTCCGACGCCGAACTCACGTTGACGGGGGCTGACGGCAAGGAGACCACGGCGAAGGTCGGCGCTGGAGCGGCGGTGACCATCGGCGTCGGCGCCGGTCAGAGCTACGTCCTCGCCGGGGCCGACGGCCTCCACGCCTCGATCAGTCTCGCCGCGGCGGGGCGGCTCACGTCGCTGCCGGTCACGCCGCCGAACCCGCTGGCGGCGCCGATCAGCGTCTACCCGCGCTGACCGCGGCGGCCTCGGGTCAGAGGAACCGGTACCGTTCCGGCCCGAGGTCCCAGGGGTCCTTGCCGAGGAGCTCGGCGACGGCGCGGAACACGCAGCTCTCCACCATCATGCGCTGATGCAGCTCGTCGTTCCGGTGGAGCTTGCTCATCCGCTGGATGGGCAACCGGTACAGGATGATCCGTCGGCGTGCTCGGTCGACGAACCAGCGGTCGACGCCGTCCGTCCCGGAGTTCTGCGCCGGCATCGCGCCGACCTCGAACCGGACGTCGGCGAGTTCGGCGGGCCAGGCTCCGCGGAGGTAGTCGGCGGTGGTGGCGACCGTCAGGTCGAACTGGTCGATCCGGGTGTCGATCGGTGGCACGTCCGGTCCGACGACGCTCGAACGACCGTTGCGACCGTGCCGTGATCGGCGGCGCGAGAGGGCGCCTCGCGTCTCCTCGTCAGCCTGCGCCATGCGTCCAGTCTAGGTGTCGTCGGCGGCCCGGTTCAGACCCGCTCGACCGGCGAGCCGGACGGTGCCGCCGGCGCCCCCGGGCTACGCTGGGGCAAATGGTGGACAGGATGTGTTCGAAGGTCGGCTGCTCGCGCGAGCCCGTGGCGACGCTGACCTACGACTACCGCGACTCGATGGCCGTCCTCGGTCCGCTGAGCATCGAGAAGAGCCCGCACAGCTACGACCTCTGCTCCATCCACGCCGTACGGCTGAGCGTGCCGCAGGGGTGGAGCGTCGTGAAGCACAGCGTCCTCGGCGACGTCGGCTACGGCTCCTGACCGTCGGCGCGCCACCGCTCCGTGCCGATCTCGGACCCGACATGAAGGTCCACGACGCCTGACGGTCTGCGAGAATGGCGTCATGAGTTCTTCCGCACCGACTGCCCCCACGACCACCCTGCCCTACAAGGTGGCCGACCTGTCGCTCGCCGAGGCCGGCCGACACCAGCTCCGCCTCGCCGAGAACGAGATGCCCGGCCTGATGGCCCTCCGCGAGGAGTTCGGCGCGAGCCAGCCGCTCGCCGGTGCCCGCATCGCCGGTTCGCTGCACATGACGGTGCAGACCGCGGTGCTCATCGAGACACTCGTCGCGCTCGGTGCCCAGGTGCGCTGGGCGAGCTGCAACATCTTCTCGACCCAGGACGAGGCGGCGGCGGCCGTCGCCGTCGGTCCGCACGGGACCGTCGAGGCACCGGCCGGTGTGCCGGTCTTCGCTTGGAAGGGCGAGACGCTCGAAGAGTACTGGTGGTGCACCGAGCAGATCTTCGACTGGTCGACCGAGGCCGCCACGGCCGGAGCCGAGTGGACCGGACCCAACCTCATCCTCGACGACGGCGGCGACGCGAGCATGCTCGTCCACCAGGGCCGTCGGTTCGAGCTGGCCGGAGCGGTCCCCGACACGACCGACGCCGACAGCCACGAGTACAGCATCGTCCTCGACGTGCTCCGTCGTTCGCTCGCCGGCAGCAGCGATCGTTGGACGAAGGTCGCCGCCGACATCCTCGGCGTAACGGAGGAGACCACCACCGGTGTCCACCGCCTCTACGAGCTGGCGAAGCAGGGTGAGCTGCTGTTCCCAGCGATCAACGTGAACGACTCGGTCACGAAGAGCAAGTTCGACAACAAATACGGCATCCGGCACTCGCTGCCGGACGGCCTCAACCGCGCGACCGACGTGCTCATCGGTGGCAAGGTCGTCTTCGTCGCGGGCTACGGCGACGTCGGCAAGGGTGCAGCTGAGGCCCTCCGCGGCCAGGGCGCTCGGGTCATCGTCTCCGAGGTCGATCCGATCTGCGCCCTCCAGGCGTCGATGGACGGCTTCCAGGTCGCGACCCTCGAGAGCGTCGCCGACCAGGTCGACATCATCGTGACGTGCACCGGCAACTTCAATGTCGTCACCCTCGATCACATCCTCGCGCTCAAGCACCTCGCGATCGTCTCGAACGTCGGGCACTTCGACAACGAGATCGACATGGCCTCGCTCGAGGCGCTCGAGGGCGCCGAGAAGATCGAGATCAAGCCCCAGGTCCATGAGTGGCGCCTCCCCACGGGGCGCAGCGTCCTCGTGCTCAGCGAGGGACGACTCATGAACCTCGGGAACGCGACGGGGCACCCCTCGTTCGTGATGAGCAACTCCTTCACGAACCAGGTGCTCGCACAGCTCGAGCTCTGGACGCGGATCGAGGAGTACCCGATCGGCGTGTACGTGCTGCCGAAGCACCTCGACGAGAAGGTCGCTCGCCTGCACCTCGACGCGCTCGGCGTGCAGCTGACGACCCTCACGGGCGAGCAGGCCGACTACATCGGCGTGCCGGTCGAGGGCCCGTACAAGGTCGACCACTACCGCTACTAGGCGGTGCCGCCGGTTCCCCGCCTCAGCGGTCGGGGAACCGGTGCGGCTGACCGCTCAGCACCGGCTGGAGGAGTGACAGGCGCTGACGGGCCGCGAGTTGGGCCTGGTACTCGCGCTCCCGGCGGATGACGGAGACACCGACGAGGAACGCTTCCGGCGGAGCGATCGGCAGCGGCGACACGAATCTGGACAGCTCTGCCGCGAGTTCGGCCGCCAATCGGGTCCTCGTGGCCGGGGTGAGCGATCCGGCCTGTTTGAGGAACTGGGTGACGCGCCGCGCCAGCGGATCGGGCAGCCGGGCCACGTCGGCACCGCCGGCCCAGGCCGCGAGCTGCGGTGGGATCATCGCGACGGGCTCCACCACCCGCGGCAGACGCTCACGTTGACTGTAGGTCCCGGCGAGCACGTCGCCGAGGCGCTTCGAGCGAGCACTGAGCAGGCCGGTGAGTGCAGCGATGCCACCAGCTGTGGCGTAGATCTCGAAGTACCCGGTGAGGGCACGGATGAACGCGTGCCGGAAGCCAGGTGCACCCCCGTCGTCCCGGACGATGCGGGCACCGACCACGAGTCTGCCGAGCGACCGTCCGCGGGTGGCGATCTCGACCGCTGCCGGCAGGACGACGAGGCAGAGCACGGTCAGGCCGAGCACGATGGCGGTGAACATCGCGGTGTCCATGGCGACCCCGGACAGGATCCAGGAGAACATCGCGAGCATGAGGCCGACGAACACGAGGATGGACACCACGTAGTCGATGATGGCGCCCGCCGCGCGCAGGATGAATCCGGTGGGCCGCACGTCGAGGGCGACCGCCTCGCCGGTGATCAGCTCGGTGCCGTCGTCCAGCGTCGTCTCGTGCAGCGGGACCCGGGCCGGTTCGGACATGTGCTCCATTCAAGCAGATGCGCGGGGGACCGGCCATGGAGCGCCACCACCGCGTAGCATGGCTGCGATGGACCTCGACGCCTACTCCGCAGCCCACCGCCAGGAATGGGACCGCCTCGACGCGCTCGGCAAGCAGCGGTTCTTCAGCGGGCCGGAGGCCGACGAGCTGATCGACCGCTACCAGGCCGGAGCGACCCAGCTCTCCGCGATCAAGACGACGGCCGGATCGACCCTCGTCGGCGACCGCCTCTCGGTGTCGCTCTCGCGGGCGCGCCTCCGGTTCACCGGGGCCAGCGCGAACGTGTTGTCGAGTGTCCCGCGGTTCTTCGTCCTGGCGCTGCCGGCCGCGCTCTACCGGGTCCGATGGGTGACCCTCGCGGTCGCGGTCGCGACGGTCGTCATCGCGACCCTGTACGCCGTGTGGATCGCCGGCAACCCACAGGTCCTCGCGAACCTCGGTACCGACGCCCAGCTCAAGCAGTACGTCGAGGACGACTTCGTCGCCTACTACTCCAACAACCCGGCTGCGAGCTTCGCCGGCCAGGTGTGGACCAACAACGCGTGGATCGCAGCGCAATGCGTCGCGTTCGGCATCAGCGGTGTCTGGGTACCGTACATCATCGTCACCAACGCCCAGGGGGTCGGGCAGGCCGCAGGGGTCATGTTCGCCTACGGCAAGGGCGACGTGTTCTTCGAGTACATCCTCCCGCACGGCATGCTCGAGCTCACGGCGGTGTTCGTCGCGGCAGCGGCGGGTCTGCGCATCTTCTGGGCCTGGGTGGCACCGGGGCCACGGACGAGGGGCCAGGCGCTTGCCGAGGAGGGCCGAGCGCTGTTCACGATCGCCATCGGGCTGGTGATCGTGCTCTTCGTCTCGGGGCTCGTCGAGGGTTTCGTGACGCCCGCACCGTGGCCGTGGGCGGTCAAGATGCTCATCGGCGGGGGAGCGCTCGCCGCATTCCTGACCTACATGTGCTGGTGGGGCGGCCGCGCGTACCGCTCGGGCGAGCGCGGTGATCTGGCTGAGTTCGAGGCCGGCGCGAAGCGGATCGTCGCCGGCTGACGGCTACTCGCCGGCTTCGGATCGTGCGCGGCGCTCGGCGTTCCTCGCGTTGACCCGGGCGTTCTCGGCGTTCACCTCGGCGTGGACGGCGCGCTCCTGTACGAGCCAGGCGGGTAGCGTGCGGAGGAGTTCCTGGATCTGTTCGGTGGTCAACGCCTCGGTGATCTCGGCGCGAGCCAGACCGGAGGTCGATACGCCGAGCTTGCGGGCGACGACGTCGCGCGGGTGCGGTCCGTTCTTGCGGAGCTCGACGAGCCAGTCCGCCGGGTTCGCCTGTAGTTCGAGGAACGCCGACCGCGTGATCGGCTCCTCCTGGAACGACGCCGGGGTCGCCGGCAGGTAGACCCCGAGCTTCTTCGCCGCGGTCGCCGGTTTCATGATCTGTTCGCTCGCACCCATCCGCTCAGCGTACCTCGCTGCGGTGTCCTCGCCCAACCGGCCGGATCACCCGTCGACCGAGCTGCAGTAGTGTGGCAAGCCGAGCAGTGGAGGCTTCGATGGACAGGCAGGACGACCAGGTCGATGGGATCGAGGTCGGCGACGACGGGATCGGTGCCGACACGGTGCCGGAGATCGTCCCGCCGGCGCTGACCGTCGCCTACGCGCGCGGCGTGAACCCGGGGAAGTGGGCGCGCATCTGGAGCGAGCGCCGTCCGGACGACGAACTCCGCCTGATCCGAGTGGACCTCGACGAGCAGCGAGCGGTCCTGGCCTCCGGTGCGGCGGACGTCGTGCTCGCCCGAGTCCCGATCGACCAGGACGGGCTGAACACGATCGCCCTGTTCGAGGAACTCCCCGTCGTCGTCTTCGCCAAGGGCGCTGCACTCGGAGCCGAGGACACGGTCGGAATGGCCGCGCTCGCCGACGAGCAGCTGATCATGACGCCGCTCGTCCTCGAGTGGGCCGAACGTGCCGCCGTGCTCGGGTTCGACGCCCCGGCGGCCCCGTTGACCGACGACCCGGAGGCAGCGGTCGAACTGGCCGCGTCCGAGGTCGGGATCGTCGTGGTCCCGCAGTCGGTCGCGCGACTGCACCAGCGGAAGGACGTGGAGTACCGTCCGATCGTCGGTCTTCCTTCGATCCCGGTCGTGCTGGTCTGGCCGCAGGACCGCGAGGACGAAGCCGTGGAGGAGTTCATCGGCATCGTGCGCGGACGCACGGCCAACAGCTCGCGACGGTCCGCCCCGACCGAGCAGGCCGCCGCTCCTGCACCGCAGCAGGCCGCGAGACGACGGAAGGCGCCGAAGGCCGGTTCGACCCAGGGCACCGCCGCCGGGACGAGCCGAGGCGCCCAGCTCGCCGCGCGCAAGGCCAAGCAGGAGGAGCTCGCCCGGGAACGCCGCAAGAAGCGTAAGGGCCGCTGACCCGTCGATCCGGTTCCGGCCGGCACTCGGAGGAAGCCGCTCGATCGGCGACGGATCGGGCTAGAGCCGACCGGAGGCCTTGAGCGCGATGTAGGCGTCGGCGAGCGCCGGGGGGAGGGTCTCCGGCGAACCGGTGACGACGTCGGCCCCGAGCTGTCTGATCGCCGCCGACACGCGTTCGATGTCCAGCAGGGCGCGTTCGGCCGCAGCGGCGCGGTAGACGGTCTCGCGGTCGCCGCGGTCGCGCGTGGCCTCGAGGGTCGCCGGGTCGACGACGCTCGTCACGACGACCGTGTGGCGCTGCGTGAGCTGGGGGAGGACGGCGAGGAGCCCGCGCGCGGCCCCGGGGGCGTCGATCGAGGTCTGCAGGACGACGAGGGCGCGCTGGTTCGTGATCTGCCTGACCTGGCCGGGGACGGCGTCCCAGTCGGTCTCGATGAGTTCCGGGTCGACGAGCGCCATCGCATCGACCATCCTGGAGAGGAGTTCGGCGCCGGTCGCCCCCTGGACGCGACCACGCACGCGACGGTCGTAGGCGAGATAGTCGATGCGGTCGCCTGCTCTCGTGGCGAGCGCGGCCAGGAGGAGCGCGGCTTCGAACGCGGTGTCGATGCGCGGCTCGTCGGCGATGCGCGCGGCGGAGGTGCGGCCGGTGTCGGTGACGATGACGACCCGGCGGTCGCGCTCTGGCCGCCAGGTGCGGATCATGACGTCGCCGCGTCGTGCCGTGGCACGCCAGTCGATCGAACGGACGTCATCACCTCGCACGTATTCGCGGAGGGAGTCGAACTCGGTGCCCTGACCGCGGACCATGACGCTCGTCGCGCCGTCGAGCTCGCGGAGGCGTGCGATCCGGCTCGGGAGGTGCTTCCGGGAGTTGAACGCCGGCAGGACTCGGAGGTGCCCGGCGCTGTTCAGCGTCGCCTGTCGAGCCAGGAGACCGAGCGGACCGAACGACCGCACCGTGACCTGGGACACCCGCCGCTCGCCCCGACGGAACGGCGTGAGCACCAGGCTGACGCTCCGCCGCTCACCGGGCGGGAGGTCGACGCGGAGTCGCTCGGCGGGCGCGCCGGCGGACGGCTGCCAGGCGTCGCGTACCAGCGCCCGGACGCGGCGACCTCCGCGGTTGGTGAGGAAGAGGGTGCTCGTCGCCGAGTCACCGAGCCGGACCCGGGACGGCAGCTGCCGTTGCAGGACGATGTCCCGAGGCGAACCGGCGACCACGAGGTCGACCGTTCCGAGCGCGGCGGCGAGCACGAGCCATGCGATGAACGCCGGAGCTGCGTCGCCCGTGAGCACGCCGAGCACCACGATCGGCACGATGCCGAACGCGACGAGCGCGACGAACCTCCCGGTGACGGCCATCTAGATGGGCACCTGCACCTGCTGCATGATCGAACGCAGGATCGCGTCGACCGAGACACCCTCGAGCTCGGCCTCGGGCCGCAGCTGCATGCGGTGGCGCCACACCGGGAGGACCATCGTCTGCACGTGGTCGGGGGTGATCGACTGGTAGCCGCTCAGCCAGGCCCAGGCCTTCGCCGACGCGAGGAGGGCGGTCGTCCCTCGAGGGCTGACCCCGAGCCGGACGGACGGGCTGCGCCGAGTGGCGCGCGCGAGGTCGACGATGTAGGCGAGGACGTCGGCGCTGGCACCCACGCGTCCGACCTCGAGCTGCGCCGCCCGCAGATCGGCCGCGCCCATGACCGGCCTGACACCTGCAGCCGTGAGGTCGCGCGGGCTGAACCCGGCGGAATGCCGACGGAGCACCTCCACCTCGACGTCGCGTTCGGGCACGTCGAGGACGAGCTTCAGCAGGAAACGGTCGAGCTGAGCCTCGGGGAGCGTGTAGGTGCCCTCGTACTCGATCGGGTTCTGCGTGGCGGCGACGATGAACGGGTCCGGGAGTGGGAGCGAACGGCCGTCGACGCTGACCTGGCGCTCCTCCATCGCCTCCAGCAGGGCGGACTGGGTCTTCGGGGGTGTGCGGTTGATCTCGTCGGCGAGCAGGATGTTCGTGAACACCGGGCCCTCGCGGAACTCGAACTCGCCGGTCTTGGCGTCGTAGACGAGCGACCCGGTGACGTCGCCGGGCATGAGGTCGGGCGTGAACTGCACGCGCTTCGTGTCCAGACTCAGCGCGTGGCTGAGCGAGCGGACGAGGAGCGTCTTCGCGACGCCGGGCACACCCTCGAGGAGCGCGTGGCCCTTGGCGAGAAGCGCGATGACGAGCCCGGTGACGGCGGCGTCCTGACCCACGACGGCCTTGCCGACCTCGACCCGGACCTGGGCGAGTGCTCGCCGGAGGTCGTCGGGGTTCGGTGCGGTGGATCCTGGCACGGGGGCGTCGGTCATGGATGGTTCCTTCCGGTGAGGTCCGTGGCGCGCGCGACGGCGGCTTCGAGATCGAGCAGGTGATCGGACAGGGAGACGAGGTCGGCGTCGCTCGTCGGTACGGCGTCGAGCAGGACGGACCGCACGTGCCGAGGGTCGAGTCCGGCGAGCCCGGCGACCGTGTCGGCGACCTCGACGACCGAGGCGTGGCGGGAGAGGCCTGCGGCGACCGCGAGGCGGGACACGGTGCCGATCCGCAGTGCGTCGAGCGCCCGCTGACGGTTGCCGGACCGCTGGTAGAGGCGTGCGCGCCCCTCCATCGTCTCGCTCGCGCGGACCGCGACGGGCAGGTCCTCGATGACGAGCGGGCCGAAGCGTCGTCCGCGCCAGAACATGGCCAGGATCGCCGTGACGACGACGGTGCCGGTGACTCCGGCGACCCAGCTCGGCGTCAGCTCGTCGAGGCTCGGGGGACCGGTGACCGGCACGTCGGCGAGGCTCGGCAGGTACCAGACCAACTGCTCGGTGGAGCCGAGCAGGCCGAGCGCGAGGGCGGAGTTCCCCGCACGGTCGATGACATCGTTCGTCAGGGCGTCGGCCGAGCCGAGCAGCACCCGTGCGCCGTCCGCCTGCGTCACGACCGCGCTCCCGCCGCCGTCGGCGGTGAAACAGCGCTCGGCGTCGGCGTCGGTGGTCGTGTACAGGGTCCAGCCACCGGTGACCGTCCCCGCCCGCTCGGCGGTGGGGTCGCCGCAGTCGGACGACAGGACGTCGGCGGTGTCCGAGCTGCCCGCGAACGAGACGCCGGGGAACAGGGTGCGGAGCGCCGCGGCCCGGGGGGTGACGACGACGAGTCCGGCGTCGGCGTCGCTCAACCGCTCGAGCTGCGAGGCGTCGAGCAGTCCGCTGGGATCGAACAGGAGGACGGTGCTGCCGGTGTCCTCGACCGCCTCGAGCGTCGCGTCGAGCGAGGTGGTCTCCGTCACGGTGACGCCCTCCTGGCGGAGCACCTGCGCGAGCGCGCGTCCGCCGTTCGGGGTCTGGTTGCCCGGGCTGAGCAAGGCTGCGTCGATCGACGCGCCTCGCGTCGCGAACATGAGCACGAGGGCGATCCCGACCGCGAAGACCGCCGCGACGATCCAGAACCGGTTCCGTCGCAGCCGGGTTCGCAGCCGAGGCGTGGCGACGTCGGGCTCGGGCTCCCGCTGCACCGTGGGCTTCATCGTGAGCGTCACCGGACCAGCTCCTCGGGGTCGGCGAGCAGCTGCGGCGCGGCGGCGGAGAGCCGTGCGTCGAGCGCTTCGAGCTCACGGTACTGTGCCTCGGTGCCCGTCGCCTCGAGGTAGCGGACGGCGTCGAAGACGTCCGCGGCCTCCGCGAGCGCCCGCCCGTCCTGCGGGAACGCGGCCGCCGCCCGGGCGGCGAAACCGTGCGCCGTCGTGCCGGGGGTGACCACGACGATCGTCCGCTCGGACAGTCCGCGAGCGATCGCCCGGTACAGCTCCTGGAGCGCGAGGGTCCAGTCGCCGGCCGCGGCGGCGGTCCTCGCGTCCTGGCGCAACCGATCGGCGGTCCGATCGTCGCGTTCGCCGAAGAGGTCGAGCTGACGGGCGCTCCGTCGGTTGAGGCGGGGGACGCCCCACACGATGAACGCGATGACGATCCCGACGACGACCACGGTCATCGCGATGATCGGGAACAGGCCGGTGAACGGGCCCTCACCCGGCACCCGGAGGGAGTTCACCCAGTCCCAGAACGCCTTCGACACGATGTCCCACAACGACGGTTGCGCTGTCTGGTACTCGGGCTTCGACAGCTCGCGCTGCAGGAGGTCCCGGGCGCCCGGTGCATCCGGGACGAGCGGGACGTCGAGGCGCGACGCGAGGAACAGCGGGCTCATCGGGTCGCTTTGCCTCCGGCGGCCGCGACGTCGAAGGGGTTGTCGACCGTCTCGCGACCGCCGGCGCGCGCCTCGACGAACCGCGCGAGGTCGAGGTCGAGCCCCTCCTTGCGCATCCGCAGGTCCACATAGATGACCGCCGACGTGGCACTGACGACGACGACCGTGATCGCACCGATGATGACGGAGACGAGCAGGGACAGGCCCTGCGCGGCGATGGTGGCGACGATCATGGTCGCCTCCGAGTCCACCCCGACGAACAGCACGGGGACGAGGCTCGCGAGCAGGCTGATCGGGGTCGCGACGACCTGCGACGCGACACTGACGACCGAGGAGACGAGGAACTGGACGCCGAAGGTCCGCCAGAAATAGCCGTCGGTCAGGCGCCAGGAGCGAGCGAGCGAGGCGAAGACCTTGCCGTTCTCGAGGACGATGATGCTCGGTGTGAGGGAGAACTTCGTCCCGAGCCACACGGAAGCGGCGATCAGGACGAGCAGTGCGCCGATGCCCATGACCACCGTCAGGGCCACGCCCGCGGTCCCGCCGAGACCGGTCAGCACGAATCCGAGGCCCACCGCGACGGCGATGAACACCGTCACGACACCGATCAGGAGGAAGGTGTAACCGATGAGCGGCAGGAACCGCGCCTTCGTGCGTCGCCAGAGCACGCCGAGCGGCAACTTCTCGCCGAGGGTGCCGCGAGCGACCTCTTGCGCGATGATGCCCTGCAGGATCGCGCTGCCGGCGATCGAGACCGCCACCGGGATCAGGAAGGACAGGATGATGGCCGTGATCGCCCCGGCGCTGATGGCGTCCTCCTCGCCGGGGGCCGCCTGCGACAGCCGGCTCAACGAGAGCCAGGTGACGACGCCGACGATGACGAGGGAGAGGACGGCGGTGAGACCCTGCAGGAGGAGGGCGCTCCCGAACGTCGCCTTCGGGTTGCGTCGCAGGACGAGGAAGGGGGCGCCGAACAGGTCGCTGAAGGACAGCGGCCGGAGCGGGATGAGCCCCGGCTTCGGCGGCGGTGCCCATCCCTGCTGGGGACCCGGGGCCCAGGACGCACCGGTCGCGTACGGGTTCGCGTCATAGGCGGCGGTCGGAGCCGAAGGAGGGGTCCCGTACCCGGGCTGCTGAGCCTGGGGGTACGGCTGGGTGTACTGGGGCGGGACCTGCTGCGGATACGGCTGCTGGCCGTATCCCTGCTGTGGGTACGTCGCCTGCGCCGGATACCCGGGCTGCTGGCCGTATCCCTGCTGTGGCGGATACCCGGGCTGCTGCGGGGCCCCCTGCGGCGGCAGCGGCGGATACCCGGGCTGCTGTGGATACCCCTGCTGCGGTGGCAGCGGCTGCGGTGTCGCCTGCTCCGGCGCCACCGGCTGCTGTGGCCCCTGCGGCGTCACCCACGGGTTCGGATCCTGATCGCCCATCTCGCCCCCGGCTCGCTGTTCCGTGTCCATCAGCAACACCCCCTCGCCGTCTCGAACCCCTCCATGTTGTCACACCGAGCCTGCCCGCGACCGGCGGTTCGGCGGTTCTCCTGGACACTTCGACTACGCTGAGGCGAGACGTAAGGACACCGGTCAGGCAGCGCGGCCGGCCGGTCACACCCGAGACGGAGCTATGAACGCACGCATTCTCGTCGTCGACGACGACACCGCACTCGCCGAGATGATCGGCATCGTGCTGCGCACCGAGGGCTTCGAGCCGTCGTTCTGCGCGGACGGGGGCGGCGCGCTCCAGGCGTTCCGCGACACCAAGCCCGACCTCGTCCTCCTCGACCTCATGCTCCCGGGGATCGACGGGATCGAGGTGTGCCGCCTGATCCGTCAAGAGTCCGGTGTCCCGGTCATCATGCTGACCGCGAAGTCCGACACCGCGGACGTGGTGAAGGGGCTCGAGTCCGGCGCCGACGACTACATGGTGAAGCCGTTCAACCCGAAGGAGCTCGTCGCCCGGATCCGCACGCGGCTGCGCGCGCCGGCCGCCGACCTCGCTGAGACCCTCCGCATCGGCGACCTCACCGTGGACGTCGCGGGCCACGAGGTCCGTCGCGCCGACGGGGTCATCGGGCTCACGCCGCTGGAGTTCGACCTCCTCCTCGCACTGGCGAGCAAACCCCAGCAGGTGTTCACCCGCGAGATGCTGCTCGAACAGGTTTGGGGATACCACTACAAGGCCGACACCCGACTCGTGAACGTCCACGTGCAGCGGCTCCGCGCGAAGGTCGAGGAAGACCCCGACAACCCGAAGATCGTCATGACGGTGCGTGGCGTCGGATACCGCGCCGGCGCGGTCACCGGCTGATCCGACATGGCCTCCCGACTCGCCGGCTGGGCGGCCGACTGGCGGCTGTGGCGGAGGTGGCCGCAGCAGGTGCGCTCGCAGTGGCGGCGCTCGCTGCAGTTCCGGACGGTCGCCATCACGGTCGGCCTCTCGGGACTCGCCATCCTCCTGACCGGTGCCTACCTCTCGTTCAGCATCGGCAACGATCTCTTCCAATCCCGACTGCAGCAGGCGCTCGGCGGCTCCGGTCGTGCCATCGCGTCCGCGCAGAGCATCCTCGACGCGTCCGACGCCAGCGAGCGCGTCGCCCTCCAGCAGCTCATGGGGACCGTCCGGACCGATCTCCAGACGACCTCCGGCAGCAGTCTCATCGCCGCCTACCGGGCGCCCGGGCAGGACCCCAGTCAGGTCACGCCTCCGGGCTTCGAGTCGCCGGGGCTGGGAGGGGGCGTCATCTCGGACGCGCTCAGCGAGGCGGTCCGGGCCGACCCGGACACCCTCCAGTGGCAGTCGGTGACCCTCACGGCCGCCGACGGCTCGACCACCGCCGGCATCGTCGTCGGTTCCATGGTGTCGATGCCGACCGCGGGGTCATACGAGATCTACCTGGGTTACGACCTGAGCGACTCGGAGCAGACGCTCGGTTTCGTCCAACGGACCCTCTTCCTCGCGGGCGTCGGCCTCATGATCCTCGTCGGTGGTGCCGCGTGGTTCATCGTCCGCTTCGTCGCGACACCGATCCGGTTCGCCGCCGAGACGAGTCAGCGTCTGGCCGGCGGCGACCTGGACGTGCGGATGCCCGAGAAGGGCGAGGACGAGCTCGCCATCCTCGCCCGCTCCTTCAACGGGATGGCCGCCAGCATGCAGAAGCAGATCAAGGAACTCGCGGACCTCTCGCTCGTGCAGCAGCGGTTCGTGTCGGACGTCTCACACGAGCTGCGCACACCTCTGACGACCATCCGCCTGGCCGGCGACGTGCTCTACGACCAGCGCGACTCCTTCCCACCGGCCACCGAGCGGACGGCCGAGCTCCTCCACGATCAGGTCGGGCGGTTCGAGATCCTGCTGGCCGATCTGCTGGAGATCAGCCGCTACGACGCCGGGAGCATCGAACTCGAACTGGAACCGACGAGTCTCGTCCATCTCGCGGAGGAGGTCGTGGAGGAGCTCCGACCGCTCGCGGAGCCGACCGGTTCGGACCTCCGGATCGTCGCACCGGGTGGCTACTCGGCGGTCCCGATGGACCCGAGGCGGATCCGGCGGATCGTGCGCAACCTCGTCGGCAACGCCATCGAGCACGGCGAGGGCAAACCGATCGTGGTGTCGGTGGACAGCAACGAGTCCTCGGTCGCGATCGCGGTACGCGACTACGGCCAGGGCATGACGCGTGAGGCCACCGAGCGCGTGTTCGACCGCTTCTGGCGCGCGGACCCGTCCCGCAAGCGCACCATCGGCGGCACCGGGCTCGGACTCGCGATCTCCCTCGAGGACGCGGTCCTGCACGAGGGGTGGCTGGAGGTCTGGTCGGAGCCCGCCGCCGGCTCGTCCTTCCGCCTCACCATCCCACGCGAACCCGGGACGGAGATCGTCCGCTCGCCCATCAGCCTGCCGCCCGACGATGCGATCGAGTCCATCGTCGACGAGCTCACCGCGCCGACGACCCGCTCACTCCCGACCGTGCGATCGGCCGACGACGACAAGGAGGATGCTCGTGGTTGACGTCCCCGCACGATCGCCGAGACGACGATCCGCAGTACGTCGGATCGCTGCGGCGGCGCTGCCGATGCTCCTCGTGGTGGTGCTCAGCGCCTGCGTGGGCATCCCGCGGGGCGGTTCCGTGCAGGACGGCGGAACGGTCGAGGGGGACGGCGGCGACGTCGACGTCAACTTCATCGCGCCGGGCCCCGCCGAGGGGGCGACGCCGGAGCAGATCCTCCGGGGCTTCATCGACGCCGCCGCGAGCCCGCAGAACAACTACGAGATCGCGCGCGAGTTCCTCGCACCGGCGCTCCGGTCCGACTGGGATCCCGACGCCGGAGTGACCATCGACCAGGGCGGCCGCACGTTCGCCCCGGTCGCCGACACGGTGCAACTCACCGTCAGCCCCGTCGCGGCGGTCGACGACCGGGGTGAGTACCGCGAATCGGGGAACTCGTCGCCACTGAGCTGGACCTACTCCTTCGAGCAGGTGCGGGGGGAGTGGCGGATCGCGGCCGCTCCGCCGGGCATCGTCCTCGAGTCATCGACCTTCGCCGACGTCTTCGCGGCCTACTCACTGAGCTACTTCGACCCGAGTTTCACCCGACTCGTCCCCGACCAACGTTGGTTCCCCTCGCGGGCGTCGACCGCGACGAGGATCGTGGGGGCGCTGCTCGACGGACCGGCGGAGTGGCTGAAGGGCGCGGTGGCGACGGCGTTCCCCGAGGGGACCTCGCTCACGAGCGACGCCGTTCCGGTCGAGGCCGGGACCGCGCGCGTGGACCTGACCAAACCGGCCCTGCAAGCGGACGCGGTCACCCTCCAGCGGATGCAGCTCCAGCTGAGCAGCAGCCTCGTGCAGCTGTCCGGCAGCGTCGGCGGGGTGGCCGCCGTCTCGAACGTCGCGATCACCGTCGTCGGCAATTCCACGCAGACGGTCTCGCCGCTGTCGCTCGCCGCACCGCGGGTCGACCCCCGGGCGCTCGTCCAGCGCGGGGACGAGTTCGGCTTCGCCTCGGGGAACCGGCTCGAGGCCGTGCCGGGGATCTCGACGGCGGTCGTGGCGGCCGGGGCCGACGCGGCCGTGTTGTCCGCCGACCATGACCAGGCCGCGGTCCGTTCCGCCGCCGGTGTCACGGTGATCCAGGCCGACGGCGACATCCGGCTCGTCGACACCCGCCCGGGACTCCTCCCGCCGACGATGGACCCGTTCGGCTTCACCTGGACCGTGCCGGCGGCGGCGCCGTCCGCGCTGCTCGCGCACGACGCCGCGGGTGGCACGGTGCAGGTCGCGACGAGTTGGACCGGCGCGTCCACGATCGATTCGATCCAGGTGTCCCGGGAGGGTACTCGCCTCGTCGCGCTGCTCCGGGACGGGACGCAGTCGCGGCTCGTGGCCGCCGCGATCATCCGCGGTGACCGGAACGCGCCGTTGCGACTCGGCGATCCCGTCGAGCTCCGCGTCATGTCCACGGAGGCGACGACCGTCACCTGGGTCGACGACATCACCGTCGCCGTCCTGCTGGGCGGCGGTGACGGGACGACGATCGTCACGCAGCAGATCGGCGGCCGCTCCGCGCCCGTACCGAAGCTCGCGGACGTCACGAACCTGGTCGGGGGCAATGGACCGACGCAACTGCGGGCCCTCACGAGTGACGGTCGGCTGCTGTTGCCCCGTGGGTCGAGCTGGCAGGAGGCGGGCAGCGGCGTCCGGTTCATCGCGACCCAGCTGGGGTCACCCGACTGAGTGAACGCGCTCCACAGCGCGTTCGGAGTGCCGGGGCCGTCTGCGTCTCGGACGATGCGCCACCGGACGCGCCGCACGGGCGCGACCATCGGATGATGCGATCCTCGTCGAGTCGAAGCACGCCCCTCGCTCATGCCCGCGAGGCCTGCCTGGACGCATGGGCCCTCGTGGTCCCGGTCACGTGCGCCGGATGCGGTGCGCCGGACCGCGGGCTGTGCGACGACTGCCGCAGGCGTCTGGTCCGACCGGCGGCCCTCGACGACGACGCCCTCCTCGTGCGGTGGAACGGTGCGGACGGCACCCCCGGTCTCGCCGCCCGTCGCTACGACGAGTTCGTCGGCGCCATCCTCCTCGCCTACAAGGAGGATGCCCGGACCGGCCTCGTCCGACCGCTGGCCGCCGCACTCGAACCGGCGTTCCGGTCCGCCGTGCTCGAGGCGAGCCGGGCGATGGGCGGCGTCTCGCCGGAGATCGCGACGATTCCGGCCAGACGACGCGCCGCCCGCGATCGGGGCTTCCACCCGGTGGAGCAGCTCGTGCGCCGGCTCGGCGCCAGACCGTCGCGCCCGCTGCGATGGGCGCGGGAGCCCGCCGACCAGCGGGACTTCGGCCGGGCGGAGCGTCTGGAGAACCTCGCCGAAGCCCTGGTCGCGCCACGGCGGCTCGACGGGCGCCGCTTCCTGCTCGTGGAGGACGTCGTCACGACGGGCGCCACCGTCGGGGAAGCGGTCCGGGCGATGCACGACGGCGGTGGCCTCGTCGTCGGTGTCGTGGCCCTCGCCAGGGTCGGACCGTGAACGGACGGCGGGTCACGAGGCCGGAAGATGAACGTTCCCTGAACACCGCTGATGACTTCCGCAGGCTCGGGCACTACGGTTGCAGAACGGCGTGAAAGGACCGCCCGGGACCGGGTGGTCAGCCGGATGAGGAGGTCGAACGTGGATATCAACATCGTCGGACTTGGACTCGGCATCACCGATCGGTTCCGCGAATACGCGACCGAGAAGGCGGAGAAGGTCGCCCATCTGGTCGAGCAGGCGCAGTCGCTCGACATCAAGGTGTCCCGCCATCACGACGCCAACGGACGCAAGGGCGAGGACCGCGTCGAGCTGACGCTCGTCGGCCCCGGACCATTGGTCCGTGCGGAGTCGACCGGCTCCGACAAGTACGTGGCCTTCGATCTCGCGATCGCGCGGATGCTCGAGCGCGTCCGCCGCTCGAAGGACCGCAAGAAGGAGCACCGCGGCAAGCACCGCACCTCCCTGCACGCCGCCAGCAGCGAGGGGTTCAGTGGCGTCGACATCACGCCTGCCGCACCGGAGCTGCTCGAGCAGGTCGCGACCGGCAGCGTCGCGACGCTGACCCACGAGGACGAGGAGCAGGAGGCGTACTCGCCCGTCGTCATCCGCACGAAGGAGTTCCCCGCGGAGTGGATGAGCGTCGAGGACGCCGTCGACCGCATGGAACTCGTCGGCCACGACTTCTTCCTGTTCATCGACGCTTCGTCGGAGCGGGCGAGCGTCGTGTACCGCCGCAAGGGCTGGGACTACGGCGTGATCAGCCTCGAGGACGGCTCGAACTAGCGTCCTGCACCCCGACCGACGCGGTCGCCCGGTTCGCCGGGCGGCCGCGTCGTGGCATGTCGGTGGCGACGTCGAAGACGGCGTCGTGTACCCGCAGGCGTGCCGAGGTCACCTCGAGCCAGTCGAGCTCGGCCAGGGAGCGTCGCCGTCTGGCTTCGAGCCCGATCCACGCGATGTCACCCTGCGGCGTCGGGGGGAGCGCCGACAGATCCTCGTCGAGCTGCTGCACGAGATCGAGCGCCCACGCGCGTTGGACGGCGATGACCCCGAACACGTCGACGCCGTCGAGTGACGCCGCGAGGGCGACCTTGTTCGGGAGTTCGTCTCGCGAAGCGCTCGCCGTGACCGGTGTCGCCCACCAGCGTTCGAGGACGTCGCGCCCGTCGGCGGTGATGCGGTAGAAGACATGCCCCTGCGCATCCACGGCGGCCCGCTCGACGAGCCTGTCCCGCTCGAGACGATCGAGGGTCGCATAGGCCTGGCCGACGTTGAGCGGTGTGTCGGGTGTCGTCCGCCGGTCGAACTCACCGCGCAGACGGTACCCGTAGTCGTCGCCGAGCGCGAGGATCGCGAGCAGACCGTGCTTGACCGACATCGAACCTCCATGAAATACCTACGCCGTAGGTGTCGCCAGCCTAGTGACCCGTCCGTCCCGCGCTGCGGCGGCGCTCCGTCGACATCCGTCCGCCCCTCGATACACAGCGTCCACTCAAGGGACTCCCCGCTAACATGTTCAGAGGACTGCCCCGTTCTGGTGCACCCCGTCCGTCCCGGTCAGTCGACCAGGACGGAGATCAGGAACACGTAATGGAGAGCAATTCGTGGCCTCACCACTTGAGAAGATCCTTCGCGTCGGCGAAGGTCGCATCCTCCGGAAGCTGACCAGCCTCACGAAGGCGGTCAATGCCCTCGAGGACGACTTCACGGAGTTGAGCGACGAGGAGCTGAAGAGCGAGACCGTCGAGCTGCGCGAGCGCTTCGAGAACGGCGAGACCCTCGACGACCTCCTCCCCGAAGCCTTCGCCGCGGTGCGCGAAGCTGCACGCCGCACGATCGGCATGCGTCACTTCGACGTCCAGATCATGGGTGGCGCCGCGCTGCACCTCGGCAACATCGCCGAGATGAAGACCGGTGAGGGCAAGACGCTCGTCGCGACCCTCCCGGCCTACCTCAACGCCATCGCCGGCAAGGGCGTGCACATCGTCACGGTGAACGACTACCTCGCGTCGTACCAGTCGGAGATCATGGGGCGCGTCTTCCGCGCGCTCGGCATGACGACCGGCGTGATCGTCGAGGGTCAGACGCCGGAGCAGCGCCGCGAGCAGTATGCGGCCGACATCACCTACGGCACGAACAACCAGTTCGGGTTCGACTACCTCCGCGACAACATGGCGTGGCAGGCCAAGGACATGGTCCAGCGCGGTCACTTCTTCGCCGTGGTCGACGAGGTCGACTCCATCCTCATCGACGAGGCACGGACCCCGCTCATCATCTCCGGGAAGGCCTCCGGCGAGGCGAACCGCTGGTTCCAGGAGTTCGCCCGGCTCGCGGTGCGACTCGAGCCCGGTGAAGACTTCGAGGTCGACGAGAAGAAGCGCACCGTCGGCGTGCTCGAGCCCGGCATCGAGAAGGTCGAGGACTACCTCGGCATCGACAACCTCTACGAGTCCGCCAACACCCCGCTCATCTCCTTCCTGAACAACGCGATCAAGGCCCGCGCGCTCTTCAAGAAGGACAAGGACTACGTCGTGATGAACGGCGAGGTGCTCATCGTCGACGAGCACACCGGTCGCATCCTGGTCGGACGTCGCTACAACGAGGGCATCCATCAGGCGATCGAGGCCAAGGAGGGCGTGGCCGTCCAGGCCGAGAACCAGACCCTCGCGACCGTGACGCTCCAGAACTACTTCCGTCTCTACGAGAAGCTGTCCGGCATGACCGGTACGGCTGAGACCGAGGCGGCGGAGTTCATGTCGACGTACAAGCTCGGCGTCGTCCCGATCCCGACCAACCGCCCGATGCAGCGCATCGACCAGTCGGACCTCGTGTACAAGAACGAGGAGGCGAAGTTCGCGCAGGTCGTCGAGGACATCGTCGAGCGCCACGAGCAGGGCCAGCCGGTCCTCGTCGGCACGACGAGCGTCGAGAAGAGCGAGTACCTGTCGAGGCTCCTCGCCAAGAAGGGCGTCAAGCACGAGGTCCTCAACGCGAAGAACCACGCGCGTGAGGCCGCGATCATCGCCCAGGCCGGTCGACTCGGCTCGGTCACCGTCGCCACCAACATGGCCGGTCGTGGAACCGACATCATGCTCGGCGGCAACGCCGAGTTCCTCGCCGTCGCGGAGATGAACGCCAAGGGTCTCAGCCCGATCGACACCCCCGAGGAGTACGAGGCCGCGTGGGACGAGGTCTTCACCGAGGTGAAGGCCGCGGTCAAGGAGGAGGCCGACAAGGTCATCGACGCCGGCGGACTCTACGTCCTCGGTACCGAGCGCCACGAGTCGCGCCGCATCGACAACCAGCTGCGCGGTCGCTCCGGCCGTCAGGGCGACCCCGGCGAGAGCCGGTTCTACCTGTCCCTCACCGACGACCTCATGCGCCTCTTCAACGCCGGAGCCGCGGAGAGCCTCATGGGGCGCCAGAACGTGCCGGACGACCTCGCGATCGAGTCGAAGATCGTCAGCCGCGCGATCCGCAGCGCCCAGTCGCAGGTCGAGGCGCGGAACGCGGAGATCCGCAAGAACGTGCTCAAGTACGACGACGTCCTCAACCGGCAGCGCGAGGCGATCTACTCCGACCGCCGCCACATCCTCGAGGGCGACGACCTCCACGATCGCGCACAGCAGTTCCTGGAGAGCGTCGTCGACGACGTCCTCGACGAGCACACCGGCGAGGGCAACGGCGACGACTGGGACTTCGACGCACTCTGGGCCGAGCTGAAGACGCTCTACCCCGTCGGCCTGACGATCGACGAGGTCGTCCAGGAGGCGGGGACGAAGGGACGGATCAACCGCGACTTCATGCGCCGCGAGATCCTCTCCGACGCCAAGCTCGCGTACACCAACCGCGAGGAGTCGCTCGGTGCCCCGGCGATGCGCGAACTCGAGCGCCGCGTCGTCCTCCAGGTGATCGACCGCCGCTGGCGCGACCACCTGTACGAGATGGACTACCTGAAGGACGGCATCGGTCTGCGGGCCATGGCGCAGCGCGACCCGCTGGTCGAGTACCAGCGCGAGGGCTACGCGATGTTCCAGCAGATGATGGGGCAGATCCGCGAGGAGAGCGTCGGCTTCCTCTTCAACCTCGAGGTCGAGGTCGCCGGCGAGGTCGATGCGGGCACCGCTGCACCGGCGATCACGGCCAAGGGCCTGACGCAGGAGACCCCCGACACCGAGAAGCTCAGTTACTCCGCTCCGAGTGAGCAGGGTGGGGTCGAGGTCCGCAACCAGCGCGGGCAGATCGAGAAGGCGGCCACCGAACGCGCACAGCGGCTCCAGCAGACGAACCGTCCCGCCGGCGATGCGGCTCCGGCGACGAAGGCCGCCCCGGCCGCGAAGGCGTCGCGCGGGGCCTTCGGTCAGCAGTCCGAGGCGCCTGCGGCTGCTCCGAGCAACCGTTCGGACCGTCGGAAGCAGGGCAAGAAGAAGTAGGCCCACGCCGGAACGAACGGGAGCCCTCCGGACCATGGTGACATCGGTTCGGAGGGCTCCCGTCTGTCGGTTGCGGGCGGATGTGCAGCGGCGGTCAGAGCACGCTCACCGAGGTCGCTCGCCAGCGGCCGTCCAAGCCCTCCAGCCGGATGGCCACGGCTCGGGACCGTGCTCGTCCGTGGACGATGACCACGGACTCGACGACGCCGTCGCGTGGCTCGGAGACGGTCACGGTGCCGATGGAGACGACCGGGACGGTACCCGGGACACCGCGGACGCGTCGTGCCCGTTCGGCGAGGATCACGCGCTTCAGCAGGACGGTGTGCACGTCGGCGGTGATCCACCGCGCGAGCTGTGTGAGGTCGCGGGCTCCGGCGATCACCTCGATCACGCTCCGCGTGAGGTTCTCGAGCAGTGGTCGCGGATCAGGGAGTTCGGCTCGGGGCGCCGGCTGCGGCGCGAAGTAGTCGTCAGCGCCGGTGCGCGCCGCCGCCCGCATCTCCGGCGTGCGTCGCTCGGGGAGCGGAGGCGCCGGCCGGAGGCGAGCCGTGCGTGCTTCGGGCTCGTCGTCGTCGTGCCGGGCAACGGTGCTCATGGGGCCTCCGAGGGGTGAGCGGCCGCCACGAGTCGGGCGACCAGAATCTGACATGTCACACTCATCATGTCAGTTCCCTGGTGTCCAGGACCAGGGGTCTGTGGAGAACGCAGGACGTCGCCGCCCTCTGCGCACTACCGTCGGCGTATGCGTTGGGACAGCCTGTTCGACGATCTCGCCGGTCAGCTCGACGACGAGCTCGCCGTCGACGACGACGCCGTCCGCATCGAGGCCGAGCGGCTTCGGCGTGGGCGTCTCATGCTCCGCGAGCGGCTGGTCGCCCTCTGCGGCGACGCCGACGCACCAGGACCGCTCGTCGTCGAACTCGTCGACGGGACGACCTGGCGGCTGCGGGTCCGGAGCATCGGGAAGGACTGGTTGCAGGCCGATTCCGGTACCCCGGGCGGCCGAGAGGTGGTCGTCCCGCTCGATGCGATCGCGGCGATCGCCATGACGCAGACGCAGATCGATTGGAGTCTCGACGACGTCTCGGTCCGCGAACCGCGACTGCTCGACCGCCTCACCGTCTCGTTCCTGCTCCGTGATCTGTGCCGACGCCGTGCAGCAGTGATCGTGCGGACCCGGACGGGGAGCTGGACGGGCACGGTCGACCGGGTGGGCCGCGACCATCTGGATCTGGCCGTCCACGAGCCAGGGTCGCCGCGCCGCAGCCGGAGCATCGAGCAGATCCGCGTCATCGTGCTCGCTGAGGTCGTCGTCGTCGAGCGTGCCGCCTGAGGCGGCGCGTCGGGCGCTTGCCGGAACCGGGGCTCAGCCGAGGGGCGGCACGGGCCGGAGCATCGGGGCGCCGGTGAACTCGGCGAGTTCGGTGAGCTGGGCCTGGTGCCAGAGGCCTGCACGACGTGCCTCCTCGTACTGACCGCTGATGAAGGCTTCGAGTGCCGGGAACTCGATGCGCCACGGTCCGCTGCGCCCGATCCGGATAGCGGGCAGTTCACCGCTCGAGATGAGCTCGGCCACGTGCTGGGCCGAGACGTTCAAGACCTCGGCCGTATCGGCGACGGTGAGGAAGCGACCGAGCGGGGCCGCATCGCGCTGCGATTCCATTCCTCGATTATCCTCTCGCGCGGGCGGCGTCCGCCGGGCTGTGGATAACTTCGGCGCGATGTCCGGAGCCCGGGCAGCATGGGACCGGAGGCGGCGCACGGGGTGCCCATGAAGGAGGAGACGGTGCGGGGAAGCGAGCGGGGACACGGATCGGAGTCGGGAGGAGCGCGAATCGACGGGGAGCGGATGACCGACCGTCTCGCCGGACTGCGTCATGGTGTCGGCGGACGGCAGGTGTCCCGGTCGCGCATCTGGGTGGACCCACGCTTCCTGGTGGGCCTCATGCTGGTGGTCGCGTCGATCCTGGGAGTGTGGTGGCTCGTCACGACCTCGAGTCGGACGACCCCGGTGTATGCGGCGTCCGAGACGCTGACGCCCGGAACGCGGCTCGACCGCTCCTCACTCCAGGTGATCGACGCACGTCTGGGGTCGGTCGAGGGCGGGTACCTCGGAGCTGGAGCGGCACCGCCGCCGGGGATCGTCGTCACGCGGACGATCGCAGCGGGGGAGCTCGTGCCGCTCGACGCGCTCGGCGAGGCGAGCGCCGTCGGCGTGACCACGCTCGTCGTCGAACCGGCCGGACGGCTCGGCGCCGACATCCTGCCGGGGACCGTCGTCGACCTCTGGGCGGCCGCGCCGGACGGCGACGGGTACGGTGTCCCGGAGGTGCTGGTCTCGGCCGCGACCGTCGTCCGGGTCGGCGAGGACGAAGGGCTCCTGTCGGGCCGTGGTTCGGTCGCCCTCGAGCTCGCGGTCCCGCGCTCCGCCGTCGCGACGGTGCTCTCGGCGACGGCGGCGGCGCACCTGCTGTCCGTGGTCCCCACCGAGCCCGGCGAACGCTGATGCTGCGCGTCGGACTCGCCCTCGATCCACGGGTCGAGGGTGAGATCCTCGCGACGATGCTCGACCTCGGACACCGCGTCGCCTGGCGCTGTCACGACGGCGCCGAACTCGAGGAGCGCGTCGGCGCCGGTACGCCCGTCGACGTGCTGCTCGTGTCACCCGGGACCGACCGCCTGCGCGCCGAACTCATCGACCTCGCGGACCGCGTGGGCACGAGGGTCGTGGCGCTCGCGTCCGGCGAGTCCGAACGGCGCCATGCGGCTGGGCTCGGTCTCGTCGACATCGTCCTCCTGCCGGTCGATCCTGAGGAGCTCGATCGGAGCATCGCGCCGCTCGACCTCGGCGGCGACAGCCCTCGTCCGGTCGCCCAGGCCGCAGGGCGGGTCATCGCCGTGTGGGGTGCGGCCGGGTCGCCCGGCACGACCACCGTCGCCGCAGGCATCGCCAGTGAGCTCGCTGCGCGCGGCCGCCGGGTCGTCCTCATCGATGCGGACACCTACGGGTCATCCGTCGCGGCCATGCTCGGCCTCCTCGACGAGGCACCCGGGTTCGCCGCGGCCTGCCGACTGGCCGGAAGTGGGGCGCTCGACATCGAGCAGCTCGAGCGGATCGCGGTCGTCCATCCGTCGCCGTCCGGCGCGTTCCGGGTCCTGACCGGCATCTCGCGCGCGGCACGCTGGACGGAACTGTCGACCGAACGCGTCGCGACGACCATCGAACGGTGCCGGGCGTGGATGGACGACATCGTGATCGACACGGCGTTCTGCCTGGAGGCGGACGAGGAGATCTCGAGCGACCTGTTCGCGCCCAGACGGAACGGGGCGGCGTTCGCCGTCCTCGGGTCCGCAGACCGGGTGGTCGAGGTCGGTGCGGCAGACCCGGTCGGGGTCACGAGGCTGCTCCGCGGCCACGCGGAACTCGTCGAACTCGTCGACCCGTCGCGCATCTCGGTGGTGGTGAACCGGATGCGTGGCGTCGCGCTCGGTACCGGCCCGGCCGGTCAATTGGCGTCCACGCTCTCCCGCTTCGGCGGGATCGAGGCGGCCGCGCTCCTGCCGGAGGACCAGCGGGTGGTGGACGCCGCGGTGATCGCGGGGAGGAGCCTCCGCGACCAGGCCCCGCGCGGGGCGCTGCCCGTCGCGTTGCGGCGGTTCGTGTCCACCCTCCTGGACCAGGAGCCGGCGCCGGTGCGCGACCGCTCGCGGCGCTCGGCGGGTGGAGCACGCGGGCGTCGTGCGCGGAGTCGGTCACGCCGAGCGGAATAGTCTCGACAGATTCACTCAATACAATTGGGCGATCAACCGAATATGCATTGGCCCGCCGATATATGCATCTGCATTCTTCTCCGAAGCATCGCTATCCGTTGGGTGATGAATTACTTCGGTATCGTGTCGGTATTCATATTCGCTTGGTGGTGTTCGATATGATCGGATAACCGTCGGACCCACCACGGATATCTTCAGGAGGACCCCCCATGGCTCAGAAAGTCATCACCACATACATCGACGATCTCGACGGCAGCGAACTCGCTTCCGGTGCAGGAGAGACCGTCCGGTTCGCGATCGACGGAACCGAATACGAGATCGATCTCGGGGCAGACAATGCGAAGAACCTCCGCGAGTCGCTGAAGCCCTACATCGGAGCCGGACGCCCGGTCAAGCGTGGGCGCCGCACCTCGAGCACCAGCACCCGCAACAGCGCCGAGAACCTCGCCGCGATCCGCGAGTGGGCCGCGAAGAACGGGCACGCCGTGTCGTCGCGCGGACGCATCCCTCAGGCGGTCCAGGACGCCTACCGCGCAGCCAACTGACCCATCACGTCCGGCGACGGCGCTCAGCGGCCCCCCCACGGGCCGCCTGTCTCTTATACACATCTGACGCTGCCGACGACAATTAAGCCGTGTAGAT
>NZ_JBNBBL010000009.1:0-166031 GCF_050031945.1 Plantibacter sp. 2H11-2
CCCCCCCCCCCCCCCCCCCCCCCCCCCCCCCCCCCCCCCCCCCCCCCCCCCCCCCCCCCCCCCCCCCCCCCCCCCCCCCCCCCCCCCCCCCCCCCCCCCCCCCCCCCAATTTTCAAGCAGAAGACGGAATACGAGATCTTGTCTTAAGTCTCGTGGGCTCGGAGATGTGTATAAGAGACAGCACCGCGCTGGCGCCACACCCCACCCACACACCAGACCAGCATGAGAGCGCTCTCAGCAGGCGATAGCATGGGCGTGCACCCAGCCACGAGGAGCTTCGATGACGCACGCCCCCCAGCCCACCACCCGTCCGGCCCTGATCCTGCCGCCGTTCCTCTGGGGTTCCGCCACCGCGGCCGCCCAGGTCGAGGGAGCAGCGCACGAGGACGGCAAGGAGGACTCCATCTGGGACGCCTTCGCCCGGGTGCCCGGCGCGATCGCCAACGGTGACGACCTCGAGGTCGCCGTCGACCACTACCACCGCACCGCCGGCGACGTCGCGATCATGTCCGAGCTGGGCCTCGACGCCTACCGCTTCTCCACGAGCTGGGCGCGCATCAAGCCGGGCGACCGCGACGTCAACCCCGCCGGCCTCGACTTCTACAGCTGTCTCGTCGACCAACTCCTCGACGCCGGCATCCTCCCCTGGCTCACCCTGTACCACTGGGACCTCCCGCAGGCGCTCGAGGAGCAGGGCGGCTGGACGAACCGCGACACCGCCCTGCGCTTCGTCGACTACGCCGAGGCCACCTACGAGGCGCTCGGCGACCGCGTCCAGCACTGGACGACCTTCAACGAACCGTTCTGCTCCTCCCTGCTCGGCTACGCCGTCGGCGTGCACGCACCCGGCCGCCGCGACGAGGCCGCCGCGCTCGCCGCCATCCACCACCAGCACCTCGCTCACGGCCTCGCCGCCACGCGCCTCCGCGAGCTCGGTGCCGAGCAGATCGGCATCACCCTCAACCTCACGAACGCGATCCCAGCGGACCCCACCGACCCGGCCGACGTCGACGCCGCCCGCCGCGTCGACGGGATCATGAACCGCATCTTCCTCGAACCGATCGTCCTCGGTGCGTACCCGGCCGACGTCGCCCACGACCTCGAGGGCCTCGGCCTCGACACGCTCGTCCACGACGGCGACCTCGAGACCATCTCCGCCCCGATCGACTTCCTCGGCGTCAACCACTACCACGACGACCTCGTGTCGGGTCACCCCGACGACTCCGGCGCCGACGGCGGCCACTCGGGCGCGACCGAGCGCGAGGCCGGTTCGCCCTGGCTCGCCTCGCCCGACATCTCCTTCCCGAGCCGCGGACTCCCGCGCACCGCGATGGACTGGGAGGTGCACCCCGCCGGCCTCCGCACCCTGCTCGTCCGGCTCGGCCGCGAGTACCCGACGCTGCCGCCGCTGTACGTGACCGAGAACGGTGCGGCCTACGACGACGTCGTCGCAGAGGACGGCCGCATCCACGACGTCGACCGCGACGCCTTCATCCAGGACCACATCGACCAGGTGGAACTCGCGATCGCCGACGGTGCCGACGTGCGCGGCTACTTCGTCTGGTCGCTGCTCGACAACTTCGAATGGGCGTACGGCTACGACAAGCGGTTCGGCATCGTGCGGGTCGATTACGACACGCAGGAGCGCACGATCAAGGACAGCGGACTCGCCTACGCGCGCCGCATCGCCGCCTCGCGTGTGGTGCCCGCCGTGGCGGAGCTTCCCTGACGCAGGAACACTCCGGCGTGTCGCGATCGAGGGGACGCGACACGCCGGTCACCTCCTGAGGAGCGGCACCGGCCACGGATGTCCAGACGCCCGGCGATACACTGCACTCGACACGCTCACCCGCTCGGAAGGGGACGATGATGCAGTCCGGTCAAGGAGCCCCCACGCTCGAGATGGTCGCGGCCCGCGCGGGCGTCTCCCGCGCGACCGTGTCGCGGGTCGTGAACGGCTCACCGAAGGTCACGGCCGAGGTCGTCGCCGTCGTGAACGAGGCCATCGCCGCACTCGACTACGTCCCGAACCGCGCCGCCCGGTCCCTGGCCTCCCGCCGAACCCAGGTCATCGCGCTCGTCGTCCCGGAGTCGACCGCCCGGGTGTTCTCGGACCCGTTCTTCGCGTCGGTCGTGCAGGGCGTCGCGCTCGAACTGGCGGAGACCGACTACACGCTCAACCTCCTCATCGCGAGTGAGGCGAACTCCGAGAAGACCCGTCGCTACCTGCTCGGCGGCAACGTCGACGGCGCGCTCGTCGTGTCGCACCACAGTGGCGACCACTCGTACACCCGACTCGGCCGGGAGCTCCCGATCGTGTTCGGCGGTCGCCCCATGGGTGCCGACGTCGTCGACAGCACGTACGTCGACGTCGACAACGTCGAGGGCGCGAGGACCGCGGCCCGCCACCTCATCGAGGCCGGCCGGACGCGGATCGCGACGATCGCGGGCCGTCAGGACATGCCGGGTGGGGTCGACCGACTCGCGGGGTGGCGTGCGGAGCTCGAGCTCGCGGGTCTTCCACACGACCTCGTCGAGGTGGGCGACTTCTCCCCGGCCGACGGCGCTGCCGCGATGCGGCGTCTCCTCGCGCGCGGCGTACCCATCGACGGGCTCTTCGCCGCGAACGACCAGATGGCCGCCGGCGCGTACTCCGTCATCCGCGAGGCCGGCCTGACGATCCCCGGCGACATCGCCGTCGTGGGCTACGACGACGACCGCTACGGCGAGACCGCCGCGCCGCCGCTCACGACGATCGCGCAGTCGCCCGTCGACCTCGGCGCCGAGATGGCGAGGGTGCTGGTCCGTCGCCTCGCGGGCGAGCCGGTCGAGCGCGTCACGATGATGCCGACCCGCCTCGTTCCGCGCGCCTCCGTCTGACCCTCCCCGCCAGCCCGCGAACTGTCACCAGACGACAGTCCCGGGCGCAGCGACTGTGCTGAACTGACAGTTCGCGGGCTAGGAGAGGCGGGCGCGGATGATCTCGAGCGCCTGCGGGTTCTCGTCGACGAGGACGTAACGACGGCCGAGCGCCTTCGCGACCGCCCCCGTCGTGCCGCTGCCGGCGAAGAAGTCGAGCACCCAGTCGCCCTCGCGGGAGGACGCCTGGACGATACGACGCAGGATGCCCTCCGGCTTCTGGGTCGGGTACCCGGTCTTCTCGCGACCGGTCGGGGAGACGATCGTGTGCCACCAGACGTCGGTGGGCAGCTTGCCGCGCGCAGCCTTCTCCGCGGTGACGAGCCCGGGCGCCATGTAGGGCTCGCGATCGACGGTCGCGTTGTCGAAGTGGTACCCCTTCGGGTCCTTCACGTAGACGAGGATCGTGTCGTGCTTCGTCGGCCAGCGGCTCTGAGCCTTCGCGCCGTAGTCGTAGGCCCAGATGATCTCGTTGAGGAAGCACTCCCGGCCGAAGAGGGCGTCGAGGAGCACCTTCGCGTAGTGCGCCTCGCGGTAGTCGAGGTGGAGGTAGAGGGTGCCGTCGGCGGCCAGGACACGCCAGGCCTCGACGAGGCGCGGCTCGAGGAAGCCCCAGTAGTCGTCGAAGGCGTCGTCGAAGCGTCGGAGGTCGCCGCGGATGCGCTCGTACGCCTGCCCTTTGAAGCCGGCGAAACGGTTCACCCCCGTCTCGGCCGTCCGCACCGAGGTCGAGGAGTGGCGACGCTGCACGCGGCCGGTGTTGAACGGCGGGTCGAGATAGATGAGCGTGAACGACTCGTCGGGCAGCTGCGCCACGACGTCGAGGTTGTCGCCCTCGAGGACGAGGTCGGGGCCGTCCGGGGTCCATCGCAGCGGCACTTCATCGGCTGCTGCGGCGAGGGACATGTGCCTATTCTGGCAGCCAGCAGCCCGCACACCCGGGAAGGAACGATCGGCCCCGCGCGTTGTACCGCGTATGACCACGGAGTTCACCAACGAGACCGATGCCCAGCGCTACACCATGCACGTCGACGGCCAGCTGGTGAGCGTCGTCGACTACCGGATCTCGGGCGACTCGATCTCGTTCCCCCGCACCTTCACGACGCCGCCCTTCCGCGGCAAGGGGTACGCGGGTGACCTCGTCGCCTACGCGGTCGACGACGTCGAGCAGCACAGCAAGCGGCGCATCGTGCCGATGTGCTGGTACGTGGGCGAGTGGTTCGACGCGCACCCCGAGCGTCAGGACCTCCTCACCCGCTCAGCCGGCTAGCCACCGTTCACAACTCAGGGTCACCCCGGCGCGTCTCGATCGGAGGCCCGTCCTCGGCGCTGACACGCCGGACGCGTCCTGAGTTGTGAACCGCCACCAGCGCGTCACCCCCCGGCCACCTGACGGTTACGCGCGGGGACTAGCGTCCCGACCATGCAGCAGCTCGTCTCGCACTACGCCCCGCCGCCCGCGCTCGACCAGGTCGACGGCTACCAGGTGGTCGACGTCGACGACGACGACCCCATCCTGCTCGACGCCTCCGGCAGCCACATCGACACGTGGCGCGAGGGCTACCCGTACGCCGAGCGCATGTCGCGAGAGCAGTACGAGAGCGACAAGCGACTGCTCCAGATCGAGCTGCTGAAGCTGCAGAACTGGATCAAGGCGAACGACCGTCGGCTGGTCGTCGTGTTCGAGGGACGCGACGCGGCCGGCAAGGGCGGCACGATCAAGCGCTTCACCGAGCACCTCAACCCGCGCGGCGCCCGCGTCGTCGCGCTCGAGAAGCCCACCACCCGCGAGTCCACGCAGTGGTACTTCCAGCGCTACGTCCAGCACCTGCCGGCCGCCGGCGAGATCGTGCTGTTCGACCGGTCCTGGTACAACCGCGCGGGCGTCGAACGCGTGATGGGGTTCTGCACTCCGGCGCAGTACGACGAGTTCATGCGCCAGGCCCCGCTGTTCGAGCAGATGCTCGTCGGCGATGGCGTCGACCTCGTGAAGTTCTGGTTCTCCGTCTCCGCCGACGAGCAGCGCACGCGCTTCGCGATCCGCCAGGTCGATCCGGTCCGGCAGTGGAAGCTCTCCCCGATGGACCTCGCCTCACTCGACAAGTGGGGCGACTACACCCGCGCGAAGGAGGCGATGCTCGAGGCGACGGACACGGCCGACGCGCCGTGGACGATCGTCAAGAGCAACGACAAGAAGCGCGCCAGGGTCGAGGCGATGCGGCATGTGCTGCACCGCTTCGACTACGACAACAAGGACCACGAGGTCGTCGGCACGCCCGACACCAACATCGTCGGGCCAGCGGCCTCGGTCTACGAACGCGGCGAGCGCAACCTCGGCGACTGAACCGGGGACGCCGGGCCGCAGCGCCCGCTATCCTCTGGATCATGCAGCCGAAACCGTCACCGTTGCGACGCCTCACCTCGTCGAGCGCGATCTACGGCACCGTGGTCTACGCCGGCCTCGTCGGCGCGTCGAGCGTGTACGAGGAGGACGACGTCGAGCAGGTGCTCATCACGAGTGCGCTGACCCTCATCGTGTTCTGGCTCGCGCACGTCTACTCGGCCGCCCTCGCGCACCACGGTGACGACCGACACGAGGCGTTGGTGACGCTCGGCGCGTCGATCAGGCACGGGTTCCAGGAGTCGTCCGGGATGCTCCTGTCCGCCGTCCTTCCGACGATCCCGCTCGTGTTCGGCGTCGCCGGCGTGCTCAGCCATGAGCACGCCGTGATCCTGGCGTTGCAGGTGTCGACGCTGATGCTCTTCGTACTCGGGTGCGCGGCGTTCGTGGTGCGCGGGTCACGCTGGTGGTGGTGTCTCCTCGGCGGCGTCGCGACGGCCCTGTTCGGGATCGTGATCATCCTGCTCGAGGCCGGCACCCACTAGTCCGGTCCGCGACGGGTCCCGAATGGCTGGTGTCGAGCGTCCGGGACCCACCGTTCGAGCCCCTTCGCGAGCTCAGCGGCGGGCGGCGAGTGCTTTCGCGGACTGCTGCGCGGCGCGACGGACCTCGCGGTCGGGGTCGCGGAGGAGCGCCTCGAGGAGCGGCTTGGCGTCCTCACCACCGACGACGGCGAGCGCCCGGGCTCCGGCAGCGCGCACACGGGCGTGGTCGTCGCTCAGCAGTGGTGCGATCGCGGCGACGTCGCCGATGCGGCGTTCGGCGCAGACGCGCGCGGCCATCTCGCGGACGCGCCAGGCCTGGTTGCCGAGTGCTCCGATGACGGGCGCGGTCGCCGAGTCGTCCCACACGTGCAGCAGGGCGCGGGTGCCCCAGAGCTCGGGCCAGTACAGCGCGGGCGCTCCGCCGAGGATGCCCTCGGCGTGGTGTCCGCCGACGACGCGGAGGAAGTCCTCACCCTCGTAGCGACCGGCGAGGAGGGACACGCAGCGTTCGACGACCCGGGTCTCGCTCTCGGCGGCCACCGCGTCGGCGAGCCGCTGCTCGAGGGAGGCCTGCGTGGCGGGGGTCGACGGGTCGGGTGTCTCGTTCTGCGCTGTCATCGTCCCCCCACCCTAGCCCGCGAGCTGTCACCAACGGTGGGTGATGCAGCCGCACACCCGCCACTGGTGACAGTTCGCGGGCTGCGGCAGGCTACGGGACGCGGGTGAGCCAGGCGTCGGTGGCGAACTTGTCGGTGACGAGCTGCTCGGCGGCGGCGCGCTCGGCATCCGTGACGTGGCCGGGGGTCGCGCCGGTGATCTCGACGAAGGTGTCCTTCATGCGATCGATGATCTCGGCCCGCGAGAGCCCGGTCTGGCTGCGGAGCGGGTCGACGCGTTTGGCGGCCGAGGTGGTGCCCTTGTCGCTGAGCTTCTCGCGCCCGATGCGGAGCACCTGCGTCATGAGCTCGCCGTCCATGTCGTAGCTCATCGTGACGTGGTGCAGCACGGCGCCGTTCCCGAGCCGCTTCTGCGCGGCACCGCCGATCTTGCCCGACGGGCTCGTGATGTCGTTGAGCGGCTGGTACGTCGCCTCGATGCCGAGCGAGCGCAGGGCGACGAGCACCCAGTCGTCGAGGTAGGCGTAGGAGTCGGCGAACGTCATGCCGTTCACGAGCTCGGCCGGGACGTAGAGCGAGTAGGTGATGATGCCACCGCGCTGCATCATCATCGCGCCACCGCCGGAGACGCGGCGGACGACCTCGAAGCCGTTCGCCTTCGCGTTGTCGAGGTCGACCTCGTTCTTGAGCGACTGGAAGCTGCCGATGACGACCGCCGACTGGTCCCACTCCCAGATGCGGAGCGTCGGACCGCGGCGGCCCTCGCCGACCTCGTTCGTCAGGACCTCGTCGAGCGCGAGGTGGAGTTGCGGCGACACCGAGCCCTCGTGGATGAGCTGCCAGTCGTAGTCGCCCCAGCCCGTCGCCTTCGCGAGGGAGCGGCGAATGGCCGTCGCGACCGCCTCGGGCGTGAACCCGAGGAGCACGGCGTCCTCCGGCAGGGCGCCGCGGATGGCGGCGGCGAGACCTGCGGCGTCGGTCGTGGCCGGCAGGCCCGTGACCGCGCGGTCGATCAGCGCGAGCGCGTCGTCGGGTTCGAGGAAGAAGTCACCGGCGAGGCGGAAGTCCGCGATGCGGTCGTCGACCACCTCGAGATCGACGACGACGAGCTTGCCACCCGGGACCTTGTACTCACCATGCATGCCCCCAGCCTATTCCTGGACGGCGTCCGGATTCCCCGGAAGGGGCGTCGAACCAGGTCAGGAGTCGAAGCCGATACCGAAGCGGTCCATGACCTTCAGGAGGAGGCCGTCGCGGCCATCGTTCGCGTCGGAACGGGCGACCGCGCGGCGGACGGTCTGGATCGCGGGGTTCGCGATGGGCTCCGGCGGGATGGGGATCGGTTTGGACCGGACCATCTTCAGGCGGGTCAGCTCGGTCGACTCACCACTCAGGAGATCGAGCATGACCTTCGCCCCGAAGCGCGTCGCGCCGACCCCGAGCCCGGTGAACCCGGCGCTGTAGGCGACGCGCCCGCCGAGTGCCGTGCCCTGGAACGCCGAGAGCCGCGAACACATGTCGATCATGCCGCCCCACGCGTGGGTGAACCGGACGTCGAGTTGCGGGTAGGTCGTGAAGAAGTGGTCGGCGAGGGTCTCGAACGTCTCGCGGCGCTGATCGTGCTCCGGTCGGATCCTGCCACCCCGGTGGTAGACCGCGTCGAAGCCGCCGTAGAGGATGCGGTCGTCGGCTGACCGGCGGGAGTAGTGGAACTCACGACTCGAATCGGCGATGCCGAAGCGGTCGGTCCACCCGATGCTCTCGAGCTGCTCCGGGGAGAGCGGCTCGGTCATGAGCACGTAGTCGTACACGGGGATCGTCAGGAGCTCCGTGCGCTTGAGGAGCGACGGGAAGCCGTTGGTGGCGAGCGCGACCTGCCGAGCCTGTACCCCGCCCTGCTTCGTGGTCACCGCGACGCCGTCGCCCGAGCGCCGCAGCCGGGTCGCCGGGGTGTGCTCGAAGACCCGCACGCCGAGCTCGATGCACGCGCGCTTCAGACCCCAGGCGAGCTTCGCCGGGTGGACGAGCGCGGTGCTCTTCCACTCCCGCTGACCAGCCAGGTACACCGGCGAATGCACGAGTGCCTGGACAGCCTCGCGATCGAGGAACACACCGTCCCCCGACACCTCGCGCAGCGCGTCCACCTGGTGCGGCTCGGTCGCGACGGTGAGCACACCCGTGTGCTCGAACTCGGCGTCGATCCCGAGGCGGTCGAGCGTGGCGACGAACTCGTCGAAGTTCTCGTCCGCCAGGCGATCGAGCTCCGGCAGTTCGTCGGCGAAGTGGCGCTCGCCGTTGTCGACGCCGTGGGTGAGGCTCTCCTCGAAGAAGCCGCCGTTCCGGCCACTCGCCGCCCAGCCGACCTCCTTGCCCTCGATGAGCACGACGTCACGCGAGGGGTCGGCCTCCTTGGCGATGAGCGCCGTCCAGAGTCCGGAATAGCCGCCACCGACGACCAGGAGATCCGCCGTGACCTGGCCGACGAGTCGAGGCTCCGGCGACGGCCGATCAGGGCTGTCGAGCCAGTACGGGACCGTGCTCGCTCCCGCGAGCGACAGCGTGATGCGCTCCGCCGAGTTCCGTCTGCGGTGGCTGTAGGTGGGTCCGTCCGAGGTCACCGGGTCTCCTCTGCGTCGAGTGTGGGTGCCGCGACTGTACCCCGCGGCCTCTGAGCTTGTCACCGGGTGGTGGCGTTCGCTGCCCGTCGACAGGCTCAGGGACCGGAGCGGGCGCTCACGGACCGGGGCGGGCGCTGCCGGGCCGGGGCGGCTCAGGTGCGCTTGTCGAGCCACTCCACGACGTCGCGCTCGACGTCCTCGCGGTTCAGCTCGTTGAAGATTTCGTGCCGCGCCTCGGGGTAGATGACGAGCGTCACGTCCGTCAGCTTCGACCGCTTCACGTACGCGTCGCGGAGGAGGGTCAGGCCACGGACACCACCGAGGGAGTCGTCGGATCCGCCGAGGATGAGCACCGGAACCGCGCGCGGCAGACGCTTCGGCGGGCGACCGAGGAAGGCGAACGCCTGGATCGGGTTCCACACCGGGGTGACGCCGATGTCGAAGTTGCGCTCGTCGGCGGCGAATGCGGCCCAGGCGGCCGGGTCGCGGTTGAGCCACTCGAGACCGGTCTTCCCGGTCTTCCGCCAGCGCTTGTTGAGGTCACCGGCGTTGATGACGCCGGGCATCGCGAGCGAGGTGCCCGAGAGGATGAGGAGCTCGTACAGATCGTGTTCGGCGACGACCTTCTGCGCCATGAGCGAGCCCCAGCTGTGCCCGAGCAACGCGAGCCGCGACTCGGGGAAGCGGGTCCGCAGGTACCGGCCGACGGCGGCGACGGAGTCGATCGCACCCCGGGTCGTCCGAGGGCCGAGCTTGCCGAGGCCGAGGTGCTCGAGCCCCGTGCGACCGTGGCCGCGGTGGTCGTCGGCCGCGACCGTGTACCCCGCGTCGTTGAGCCGTGCGGCGAGGCGCCCGTAGCGGAGGGCGTGCTCCCCCGCTCCATGCGCGATGTGCACGACGGCCCGGGGGTTCGGCACCTCCCACAGGTAGACGTAGACCGTGACGCCGTCGTCGTCGACGATCGTCTCGGTCGCATACGGTCGCGGCTCGACGGGGCGGTTCGCGTCGTCGACGGGTGGCGGGGTCTGCTCGCTCATCCCGCCAGCGTAGGCCCTCGGCCCGGCGGCGTGGCGAGTCCGTTTGCAGTTCCCGGAGGGCAGGCGTACGGTGAACGAGGCCCGAACGGCGGGCCGGCAGGTTTCGACGGAAGCGAGGTGAGCGGCCATGGCTGGTGACAGTATCCGCGCCATCGCATCGACGAACCGCCTCGCCTCCCTCACCCGGTAGGCGCTGCCACCGCCGGTGCCGAGGCGCCCTCACTCACACCTCCCCGGGTGCGATCCACCGCGATCACCTGCACCCGCGCGGCCGCCGCACGTTCCCGTCGATCGATGGACGGAGACCTCATGGCACTCATCGACAACGGCATCTACGTGACCGGACGGCGCTCGGCGAGCCCGCGATCGCTCGACGCGACGTACGAGCTCCTCAACGAACAGCGGGGCATGGCCTGGATCGGTCTGTACCGCCCGGAACCGTCGGAGATCCGCTCCGTCGCTCAGGAGTTCGACCTGCATCCGCTCGCCGTCGAGGACGCCCTGAAGGGCCATCAGCGGGCGAAGCTCGAACGCTACGGCGACACGCTGTTCGTCGTCCTGCGTCCGGCACGCTACCTGGACGAGGAGGAGCGGGTCGAGTTCGGCGAGGTGCACCTGTTCGTCGGACCCGGGTTCGTCGTCACGGTCCGCCACGCGGAGAAGCCCGACCTCGGCCAGGTCCGGCGGCGACTCGAAGCCCGGCCCGACATCCTCGCGCTCGGCCCCGACGCCGTCCTGCACGCCGTGCTCGACCAGGTCGTCGACGGCTACGGTCCCGTCGTCGCGGGGCTCGAGAACGACATCGACGAGATCGAGGACGAGCTCTTCGGCGACGCTGCGGACGTCTCGCGTCGCATCTACGAGCTGCTGCGTCAGGTCATCGCGTTCCAGCGCGCGACCACGCCCCTGCGGGCCATGCTCCACGGCCTGCTGCAGGGCGCCGACAAGTACGGTCTCGACGAGGAGCTGCGCAACGGCTTCCGCGACGTGCTCGACCACACCCTCCGGATCGCGGAGCGCGTCGACTCCTTCCGTCACCTGCTCCGGAACGCGCTGACCGTGCACGCGACGCTCATGACGCAGCAGCAGAACGAGGAGATGCGACGCCTCTCGGAGGCGAGCCTCGCGCAGAACGAGGAGTCGCGTCGGATGAGCGAGACGGCGCTGGCGCAGAACGAGGAGATCAAGCGGATCTCCTCGTGGGCGGCGATCCTCTTCGCCCCGACACTCATCGGCACCGTCTACGGCATGAACTTCGACGACATGCCGGAGCTCCACTGGCAGTTCGGCTACCCGGTCGCGATCGGAGCGATGCTCGTCCTCTCCGGCACTCTCTACGCGATCTTCCGAGCGCGTCGCTGGCTCTGACCGCACCCCAGCCCGCGAACTGTCACCGACGGTCAGTCCTGCACCCCGTGCACTGTCGGTTGGTGACAGTTCGCGGGTTTACTTAGGGTGGCTAATTTGCTAGGCTAACGAATCGTGGCAAGCGGAGCAGCGACGAAGACCAGGGCCCTGACGATCGCCGAGCAGGCGTCCGAACTCCGGATGGGCACCTTCCGGCTCGCGAGACGACTGCGCGGGGAGAAGTCGGTCGACGACCTCAGTGATCCGCAGTTCTCCGTCCTCGGAGGGCTCTACAAAGAGGGCTCCGCAACCCTGCGGGCACTGGCCGAACGCGACCGCGTGTCCGCGCCATCCATGAATCGCACCGTCAACTGCCTCGAAGAGGCCGGGTACGTCACCCGAGAAACCGACGCGGCCGACCGCCGGAAGGTCACCATCGCCCTCACCGAAGCGGGCCACACCACCGTCACCGAGACCGTCCGGAAACGCGACGCGTGGATCACCCAGCAGCTGCGCGCGCTCACCCCGGACGAACGCGACACCCTCGCCCGCGCAGCCGAGATCATGAGGAGACTCGCCACCCAGTGAGTGCAATGTTCCGTTCCCTGTCCAGCGTCAACTACCGCATCTGGTTCATCGGCGCCCTTGTGTCGAACGTCGGCGCCTGGATGCAGGCCACCACCCAGAACTGGGTCGTGCTGACCGACCTCACCGACAACGACGCCGTGGCCGTCGGCGCCACCATGGCCCTGCAATTCGGACCGCAGCTCGTCCTCGTGCCGATCACCGGTCTCATCGCCGACCGCTTCGACAAGCGGAAGATCCTCATCCTCACCCAGTCGAGCCTCATGCTCCTGGCCGCAGCGCTCGGCGCCCTGCTCATCTTCGGTCACGCCGAGCTGTGGCACATGTACCTCTTCGCGCTGGCCCTCGGCATCATCAACGCCGTCGACGGCCCGGCCCGGCAGACCTTCGTCTCCGAGCTCGTCGACGAGCACAACATGTCGAACGCCGTCGCGCTCAACTCGGCGTCCTTCAACGCGGCGCGCATGGTCGGCCCCGCCATCGCCGGTCTCCTCATCGTCGCGATCGGCTCCGGGTGGGTGTTCGTCGTGAACGCCTTCACGTTCCTCGGCGTCATCGGCGCCCTGTTGGCACTCCGCACCGGCAAGCTCCGTCGCGCGCCGCGCCCACCTCGGGCTCGAGGACAGTTCGTCGAGGGCTTCCGCTACGTCCGCGGGCGGCCGGACCTCATGGTCATCTTCGTGATCGTGTTCATCATGGGCGCGTTCGGCATGAACTTCCCGATCTTCGCCTCGACCATGGCCGTCGAGTTCGGCAAGGGAGCTGGCGAGTACGGCATCCTCTCGTCGGTGCTCGCGATCGGTTCCCTGACCGGGGCACTCCTCGCGGCGCGGCGGGCGAAGGCCCAGATGCGGATGATCGTCGGCGCGGCCGGGCTCTTCGGGGTCGCTGCACTCACGGCCGCGTTCATGCCGAGCTACTGGTCGTTCGCCGCCGTGCTGATCCTCGTCGGCTTCTCGACGGTAACGCTCCTGACCACCGCGAACGGACTCGTGCAGACGAGCACCGAGGCGGCCGTCCGTGGCCGGGTGATGGCGCTGTACATGGCGATCCTCATGGGTGGCACCCCGATCGGCGCGCCCATCGTCGGGTGGGTGGCGAACACCTTCGGGCCGCGCTGGGCGCTCGGCCTGGGCGCACTCGCCGGCTTCGCCGCCTGCGCCACCGGCCTGGCCTACGGGGTGTTCCGTCATCACCTCCGCCTGCGCGTGGCGCCCGACTCCCGCTGGCGCCTGCAGTTCACCCACGACGGCGTCGTCTCCCCGGTCACGCCGGAGGACTTCTCGGAGCAGATCGCGCTCACCTCGCCGATCCCGCTGCCGAAGCCGAAGTCGCGCGCGAAGGCGCCCGAGCCGCGTTCGGAGTCGCGTCCCAAATCGTCGCCGGTCGACGAGTCGACGACCCTCACCGGCTCCCGCCGCTAGGCGGGCCTCCGCTCCGACCCGCTCGGCGTTCACAACTCCTGCATCCTGCGACCGCCGGGGCTCCCGGGCGGGCGGGGCGGCGGGTGACGCGGCCGGTCGTCGCAGGCAGCAGGAGTTACGAACGAGCCGCAACCGGACGGAGGCTCGGGACCCAGCACCGCAGGTCCTCGCGATAGCGGCGGTACGGCTCGCCGAAGCGCGCCTCGAGGTCGGCCTCTTCGACCGGCCGGACCAGGACGTTCCAGACGACGGCACCGAAGACTGCGTACACGACCACGATCCAGGACGACAGCAGGAGTCCGACGCCGACACCTTGGACGATACTGCCGACGGCCATCGGATTGCGGACGAAGCGATACGGCCCGGCGATGACGAGTCGGTTCGGCATCGCGGCGGGCAGCGGCGTCCCACCCCCGGTCGTCGCCATCGCGGCTGCGGACCAGAGCCCGACGACGCTCCCGAGCGCCAAGACGACGATGCCGGCGATGACGGCGAACTGCTCCGCACCCGGCGGCAGGGCGACCGCGACCCGCCATCGCAGCTCGAAGAACCGCAGGACGGCGGGGATCACCGCGAGGAAGACGCCCCAGAACGCGACGATCTCGACGGCGGTCCTCACGAGTTGCGAACCGGTCGACGCCGATGCATCGGCTGGGCGGAACGCGAACGGCCCGATGGCGATCCATGCTCTCGGGATCCCGCCGGTGAGGACGAGCGCGAGTGCCGTGACCGAGCCGACCGCGGCGCCGACCATCAGCAGGGCGCCGATCCCCGCCTCCTGGGTCACGGCCGCGAAGATCCCCAGTGACACGGTGACCAGCAGCGTCCATCCGGTCGCGAGGATCGCCGCCCATCGGATGGCGCATGCGGCGAGCGCCGAGGCGACGACGAAGAGCGGGACGTCGAGCACGGCCATGACGACGGGGTCGAGGCTGCCGAGCGTCGCCGCACGGACGGGCGGGACGAGGAACACCGACACCCACCATGCTGCGCCGGCGAGGGCCTGCACGACGAAGTACCAGCGCCCCCAGCGCTCGGCGCTCATGCGATCGTCGGTGGCGGTGTCGGCGGCGTCATCGACGTCGGCGGGCGATGAGCCACGCGACGAGGCGCCAACCCAGGAGGAGTGCGGCGAGGACCAGGACGGTCACGATGACGAAGCTGAGTTGGACGCCCTGGCCGGAGACCGCGCGCAGCACCATCCCGACGACGACGGTCGACACCCAGACGACGACGCCGGCCCAGCGGACGGAGCGGGCCTCGCGCTGACCGAGGACGAGCGCAAGGACGTGTCCGACGAGGAGCCCGACGGCGAACGGCCACAGGGTCACGAGGAGTCCGAGGATGCCTTCGCCGTGGCTGGCGCGGCCGATGAGGACGAACACGATGACGGCGAGGAGGTCGATGCCGACGGTCGCGGCGAATCCGGCGGGGGTCCTGCTGGGGCGATCCATCCCCTCACCCTATTGGCGTCGCCGCCGCCCACCCTGGAGGGAGGCCGCATGGCGCGCTGCGGGGCCTGTCGCTCGGTGCCCTCGCTGGCTACGATGGCGCTGACACCCGATCGACGAAGGAGCCGTCATGTCGTTCCAGGCCTATCTCGATGCCGCCGAGGCGAAGACCGGTAAGACCCCGCGCGAGCTCGTCGACGAGGCGCACGCCCGCGGCTTCGACGCGTCGACCAAGGCCGGCGAGATCCTCGAGTGGCTGAAGACGGACTACGAGCTCGGCCGGGGTCATGGGATGGCGCTCGTCCACGTCATCAAGAACGGTCCGACGATCAGCGAGAAGCACGTCGGCACCGACGGGGTGCACCGCGACGAGTCGACCGAACTCTGGCTCGACGGAGCGGCGACGAAGCCCGCCGCCCCCTGACTCCCGTCCGGGTTGCTGCCAGCGCGGTGTGCTCGTGTGAGCGCGGGTCTGTGGCGTGAGCGCGCCCCTCTGGAGACCCGCGGTCACCCGCCAGACCCGCGCTGAAGCCTGAACACCGCCGCTCGCGTCAGCGCTCCGCGCTGGGCCCGGGACACCGACATTCGCGTCAGCGCACCGCGCGGGCGGGCGGACACATCGCTCAGTACCAGAAGATCGGGATCCAGTCGCGATGGTGGGCGTGGACGATCGCGAGGAAGACGATCGCGTCGAAGAGCAGGTGCACCGCGAGGATGTAGCCGAGCGACCGCGTCTTCGAGAACAGGTACCCCTGGAGGAGCGCGAACGGGAACGTCAGGAGCGGACCCCACGAGCGGTAACCGAGTTCCCACAGGAACGAGACGAAGATGACGGCCTGCAGCAGGTTCGCCTGCCAGACCGGGAAGTGCCGTCGCAGCAGGGCGAAGCAGGTGCAGATGAAGAACAGTTCATCCCACGTGCCGACCGCGTTGACGCCGACGAAGAACCGGCCGAGTTCCCCGGCGTCGCTGATCACCGGCCAGTTCTCGTAGGCGCCGGATCGGATGAAGTAGAACGGCAGGATCGCCCAACCGAGGAGCGGGACGGCGAAGAGGTAGGCGATCTCGCCCTTCGTCTTCTTCTCGCGACTCCGCCAGGGGAACGTGATCGCCTTCCGCCGGTACACGAAGCGGTCGATGAGGAACGGGGCACCGACCGCCAGCAGCAGCACGGTGCCGATCCGGAAGAAGCTCGGCCAGGAGACGTCCGCCTCCACGGACGTGGTCGAGACGATCCCGATGCCGATCGCGATGAGGAACAGGTCCTTCGCGAGGTCGCGGTCGATGAGGATCGCGGTCACGAGCGCGGCGACGAGGAGCGGGTAGCCGGCGAGCGGCTGCATCAGGCCGAACAGACAGAACGCCGACGCCGCCAGCAATACCGCGGGGATCAGCTTCATCGGGCGGCGGGCCGGGACGATCATCTCGGTCTGCATGCCGATGATCCTACGGGTGTCGCCTCTACGGACTCGTGCCAACGCGGTGCGCTGACGTGAACCCGCTCGAATCTGCCCCAGCGCGGTGCGCTGACGTGAGAACGCCTGATCGGGCGTGACCGCGGGCCGCACGCGCGGGCGCGACCCTCCGGAGACCCGCGCTCACGCGCATGACCCGCGCTCGCGTCAGCGCACCGCGCTGGCAGCAGCACCAGTCGGGTCAGGCCTCTCGGGTGATCTCGACCTTCACGAAGAGCTTCGAGCGGTAGGGGCCCGCGTACACACCACGGAGTGGGGAGACGTCACCGTAGTCACGACCCCGCCCGATGAGGACGTGACGCTCGCCCACGTCGACCATGTTGGTCGGGTCGAATCCACGCCAGTCACCGCAGAACCACTCGACCCACGCGTGCGACTCCCCCGTCACCGTCTCGCCGATCGCCGCATGCGGCTTCGGGTGCAGGTACCCCGACACGTAGCGGGCCGGGATCCCCACCGAGCGCAGCGCTCCGAGGACGATGTGCGTGATGTCCTGACAGACGCCCTTGCGGTTCGCCCACGCCTCGGCAGCGGTCGAGTACACACTCGTGACGCCCTGCACGTAGTCCATCTGCTCGCCGATCTCCCGACTGATGGCCATCGCGGCCTCGCACGGGCTCTCGTAGCGGTCGGCGATGGTCCGGGCGAGCTCGACGAGATCGTCCGGCGGGGTCGTGCGGCGGGTCTGTTCCAGGTGCTCCACCCGCGTCACAGCGGCCTGGGTCGCGATGTCGAGCTGCTCCCAGCCGGTCGGGTGCGGCTCGTGCTTGCGCGGCCGGACCTCGACGAGGCTCGTCGCCGTGAGCGAGAGCTCCTCGTGCGGCGTCAGCACCTCGAACGCCGAGACCTTCATGCCCCAGTAGTCGGTGTACGTCGACTGCGACGCCCCCGGCTGGATGTCGATGTGCGAGTACAGGACGTACTGGTCCTCGGTCGTCACCGGCAGCATGCGCGCCTCGTTGTACGAGGCGTTGACCTTGCCGCCGTAGGAGAAGCCCGTGCTGTGCTTGATGTGGAGCCGGGTCATGAGTTCTCTCCGATCCATGCGGGCACCGCATGAGTGGGGAAGTAGCGTTCGCGGATCGCCTCCGACACCTGGCTGGTGACGTTCTGCACGGCGTCCATCCGACCGGGGAGGTCGACGAGCGTGTCCTGGATGGGCCGGTACTCGAGGTCGCTGCGGATCTGACCGAGCAGGCGCTGGGCGGAATCAACCGTCCCGACGCGGCCTCGGCGCGGTTCGAGGTCGCGCATGCACTCCTCGGCCCGGCTGATGGAGAACATGACCGACCGGGGGAAGAGCTGGTCGAGCAGGAGGAACTCGGCCGCGTTCTTCGCGCTCGGCATGCCGCGGTACGTGCGCAGGTAGGCCTCGTAGGCGCCGCAGGAGCGGAGGATCGTCGTCCAGGACGGACCGCTCGCCTCGGTGAGCGACCGCGTCGCCAGGAGTCGGGCCGTCATGTCGGCGCGTTCGAGGCTGCGACCGAGGGTGAAGAAGCGCCAGGCGTCGTCACGACTCGTGGCGGAGTCGACGATGCCGACGGCGAGGGCCGAACGCTCGCGCACCCACCCGAAGAACTCGTGCACCTTGTCGCTCGCGACGCGACGCGGCATCCGGGCACGGGTCGTGTTGAGGCACTCCCAGAGCTCGGTCGACACGATCTCGCGGGCGCGCCGGGCGTTCTCGCGGGCGGCGCCGAGCGAGTAGGCGATCGACGCCGGGTGCGTGCGGTCGACGGCGAGCTGCGCGAGGACGTCCTGGCGGGTGAGCTCCTGGTCGGCGGGCGCGTCGCTGCCCATGACGGACAGCAGCGACCGGCAGGCGGTGTCCTCGTCGATCCACGGGTCCTCGAGCAGCAGCTGCAGGTGGACGTCGAGGATGCGCGCGGTGCCGTCACTGCGTTCGATGTAGCGGCCGATCCAGAAGAGGCTCTCGGCGATGCGGCTCAGCATGATGCGTCCTCCTGCGTCGACCCGTCGGCAGCGGGCTCGGAGAGCGTCTGCTGCTGTTGCTCCTGCTGGTCCTGGTTGCCGGCCGGACGGTCCTGGGGCGAGTGCTCCGGGGTCGTGCCGTGGTCGTAGATGATCGGGATCGACGTCGTCTCGGTCGTGGCCTGCTCGGCGACGAGACCCTGGATGTCGTGCGAGGACGCCTCGGGCGCCGCGTTGGGGTCGAACGGACGTCCGACGACCCAGGTGTCCTTCGAGCCGCCGCCCTGGCTGGAGTTCACGACCAGCTGCCCCTCCGGGAGGGCGACGCGCGTCAGGCCGCCGGGCAGCACCCAGACGTCGTTGCCGTCGTTCACCGCGAACGGTCGCAGGTCGGCGTGACGGGGACGCATGCCGTCCTCGACGAGCGTCGGGATGGTGGAGAGCATGACGACCGGCTGCGCGATCCAGCCGCGCGGGTCCTCCTGCAGCTTCGTCTTGAGGGTCGCGAGCTCCTCCTTCGACGCGTCCGGACCCACGACGAGGCCCTTGCCGCCGGAGCCGTCGACGGGCTTGATGACGAGCTCGTCCAGGCGGTCGAGCACTTCCTCGAGGGCGAGCGGGTCCTCGAGACGCCAGGTGTCGACGTTCGGGAGGATCGCGTCCTCGGCGAGGTAGTACTTGATGAGGTCGGGCAGATACGTGTAGACGAGCTTGTCGTCGGCGACACCGTTCCCGACCGCGTTCGCGATGGTCACGTTGCCGAGGCGCGCGGCGAGCATGAGCCCGGGCGAACCGAGCATGGAGTCGGCGCGGAACGACAGCGGGTCGAGGAACTCGTCGTCGACACGGCGGTAGATGACGTCGACGCGCGTGGGCCCGGCGGTCGTGCGCATGAAGACCTTGCCGCCGGAGCAGAAGAGGTCGCGGCCCTCGACGAGCTCGACGCCCATGAGCCGCGCGAGCAGCGTGTGCTCGAAGTACGCGGAGTTGTACACGCCGGGGGTGAGCACGACGACGTTCGGGTCCTCGACGCCGGGCGGGGCCGACGCACGCAGCGCCTGCAGAAGCTTGTTGGGGTAGTCGCCGACCGGACGGACGCGCATCGAGACGAACAGCTCGGGGAGCGTCTGCGCCATCACACGACGGTTGGAGATGACGTAGCTGACGCCGGACGGGACCCGGACGTTGTCCTCGAGGACACGCATCTGACCGTGCTCGTCGCGGATGAGGTCGATACCGGAGACCTGGATGCGGACGCCGTTCGCCGCCTGGATCCCGTAGGCCTGCCGGTGGAAGTGCGACGACGAGGAGATGAGCTTCGCGGGGATGACGCCGTCGCGTACGGCGAGCTGCGGGCCGTAGACGTCGGCGAGGAAGGCCTCGAGCGCCTTGACACGCTGCTTGATGCCGGCCTCGACCTGCGTCCACTCCTGCTGCTCGATCACCCGCGGGACCGCGTCGAGCGGGAACGGACGCTCCTCGCCGGCGAAGTCGAAGGTCACGCCCTGCGCGAGGTAGGAGCTGGCGAGGGCGTCGGTGCGGCCTCGGAGCTCCTCCTGGGTCATCCGTGCGAGGGAGCTGTAGATCTCCTGATACGCCCGCCTGGCGGTCGCACCACCTGCGTGTTCCGCCGCCTCGCCGAACATCTCGTCGAAGGCGGGAACGCCGCCCGGAGTCTTGCGCGGGGCGAGCGTGCCGCCATAGCCGTTGAACAGGTCACCCATGGGCCGACTCTACCGGGACACATGTTGCCGGGGTGTTTCGGAGCGCGGAGAGGACGCCCCACCTGCCACCGCCCCCCGGCCACCGAGCTTGTCGAGGTGCGCCCTTCGACAAGCTCAGGGACCGAAGGAGGTCGCTCAGGGACCGAAGGAGGTCGCTCAGGGACCGGCGGGGTGAAGCGAGCCCTACGCGACCGAGGCGGCGGTGAGGGCGGCCAGCTCGTCGACGGAGAGCTCGAGCGTCGCGGAGGCGAGGAGGTCGGGCAGCTGCTCGACCGTGCGGGCACTCGCGATGGGAGCGGCGACGGTCGGCTGCGAGCGGAGCCACGCGAGCGAGACCGTCGCGACCGAGACGCCGTGGGCGGCGGCGACCTCGTCGAGGACCGGCAGGAGCGCGGCGTGGTCGGCCAGGTAGGCCTGGGCTCCCTCGGCGCGGACGCTGTCGACGCTCGACCCCTCGCGGTACTTGCCCGTCAGGAAGCCCTTAGCGAGCGAGAAGTACGGCAGCACCGCGAGCTGCTCGCGCTCGGCGATCGTGCGCAGCTCACCCTCGAAGTCGCGCTCGACGAGGTTGTAGTGGGGCTGGAGGGCGATCGGGCGGTGGAGCCCCTTGGCCTCGACGATCTCGAACCACTCGGCGATGCGCGCTGCGGAGTAGTTGGAGATGCCGAGGTGGCGGACCTTGCCGGCGTCGACGAGCGACGACAGCGCGGTCACCGTCTCCTCCAACGGCACGGACTCGTCGTCGAAGTGCGCGTAGTAGAGGTCGATGTGGTCGGTGCGGAGGCGCTCTAGTGAGGCGTCGGCGGCCTTCAGGATGTTGTCGGCCGCGAGCCCCTGGAAGTCGGGGTGCTGGCTGACCTTCGTCGCGATGACGAGCTCGTCGCGGTTGCCGCGGAGTTCCTGCCACTCGCCGATGAGTCGCTCGGAGTCACCGCCGGTGTTGCCGGGTACCCACGCGGAGTAACCGTCGGCGGTGTCGATGAAGTTACCGCCACCCGCGACGTAGGCGTCGAGGATGTCGAACGAGGTCTGCCGGTCGGCGGTCCAACCGAACACGTTGCCGCCGAGGTTCAGCGGGAAGACGGACAGGTCGGACGTTCCGAGGGTGGTGCGGGCGTGAGTCATCTGATGATCCTCCAGAGGTTCGGTGCATCGCTGGTACTTCTCCTCACGCTAAGCCCGCAGACGGCTCGACTATTCCGTCGTGTCGCCCGATGACGAGCGGGCCGCCGAGGCCGGACTGGCTCTCCACGGCCCGGCAACGACCGTCCTACAGTGGGCCGATGGGCTACCGCATCGACGACTCGAAGGACCGCATCGACCGCGACATGGTCTGGGGCGCGTTGCGAGCCGTCTACTGGGCCAAGTGGCGCAGCCGAACCGACGTCGAGGCGCAGATCGACGACGCCTGGCGGGTTGTTGGTGCCTATGACGACGAGACCGGTGAGCAGGTCGGCTTCGCACGAGCGGTGTCCGACGGCGTCGGCTTCGCCTACCTCGCCGACGTGGTGGTCCTCGAGGCCCACCGCGGCCACGGACTGGGCAAGCGGATCGTGCAGGCGATGATCGACGACGGTCCCGGCGCGCACTTCCGGTGGACACTCTTCACGAGCGACGCGCACGGCCTCTACGAGCAGTTCGGGTTCACCGATCCCGGCCCGACGGCGCTCGTCCGTCCAGCCGCGCAGCTGCCCGTCCACCCGAGCCAGGCGCCGACCGCCTGAGATGCGGAGACGCGTCGCGCGACGGTGACTCGAGGACGAATCGATGCACCTCACCGCAGGCCTCCAGCCGCGACGGGCTAGCGTTGACGTATGTGGATCTCCGACGACGGCCGGTACAACATCGTCGACGTGCCCGCGGAGGCGTATCCGGGGCGCGCCTATCTGCTCGAACTCGTCGCCGGTCTCGAACCCGACGAACTCCAGACGCTCGTGACCCGCATGCAGGCGTTCGACGACGCGATGATCGACCGACTCGAGGTCCTCGTCGACGACGACGCCCCCGAGGTCGCACCGGATCCGGAACGTGAGGCACCGTACGTCGACGAGATGATCCCGCGACGCGTCCTCGACTCGATCGACTGGGACGCGATCCTCACGCCACCGTTCCGGATCGAGGCGATCGACGTCGCCGGCGACCGCTGGCGAATGGACGCGTGGGCCTTCCTGGAGTCGATCGTCGAGCCGCCCGTCACCCGACCGAGCGCCCGCAACCTCGGCTCCTCCCCCATCGACCAGGCGTAGACCGGCTCCTGCCGAATAGGCTGGGCGTCATGACCGACGACGACGTCACCATGACCGATCCTTCACCGCTGCTCGCCGAAGGAGCCGTACTCGAGCACCTGTACACGGGCGCGATCTGGAGCGAAGGGCCCGCGTGGATCGCGGAGACCGGCCGCGTGCGCTGGAGCGACATCCCGAACGACCGCATCCTCGAGTTCGACACCGCGACCGGTGAGACGGCCGTGTTCCGCGACGGCGCCGAGTACACGAACGGCCGCACGATCGACCGCGAGGGACGGGTCGTGCAGTGCAGTCACGGGCGCCGCGCGGTCGAGATCGAGGGGCCCGACGGCCCGATCACGCTCGTCGACCACTGGTCCGGCGGCCGCTTCAACTCCCCGAACGACGTCGTCGTGCACTCCGACGGCTCGATCTGGTTCACCGACCCTCCGTACGGCATCGACGCCAGCGGACGTGAGGGGCACCCGGGTGAGCAGGAGTACGACGGCTGCTACGTCTTCCGGTTCGAGCCGGACACCGGAGCGATCGAGCAGGTGATCACCGCTCTCGTCCACCCGAACGGGCTCGCGTTCTCGCCTGACGAGTCGATCCTGTACGTGTCGGACACCGGTGACGGCGCACTCCGCATCGCGGCGTACGACGTCGCGGAGGACGGCGTCTCGGTCGTCTTCGGTGACACCCCGGGACGCACCTTCGCGAGCACCGCGGTTCCCGCGTCCGACGGCTTCCGGATCGACGTCGACGGCAACGTCTGGTCGTCGGCGGGTGACGGCGTCGAGGTGTTCGACCCGTTCGGCGCGACCATCCTGCGCATCCCGGTCCCGGAGCGCACCGCGAACGTCTGCTTCGGCGACCCCGACGGCCGCACCCTCTACATCACGGCCAGCACGTCCCTCTACCGAATCCGAACCGCCACCCGCCAAAGCCCGCGAACTGTCACTCCAGCACAGTGACGGGGCGCTGGACTAGCGGTTGGTGACAGTTCGCGAGCTGGAGCTCACGCCCGACCCTGCAGAATGAGGTTCCAGTACACCCAGGGCAGGACGTAGCGGTCGGCGATGAACGTGAACCGACGCTCCTTCGCGAGTCCGTTCCAGAACGGGATCGAGGGCTTCGGGCGGTAGCGGTCGTCGAACTCGGCGAACACCACCGTCCCGCGGGAGACCGTGAACGGGCACACCGAGTAGCCGTTGTAGACCGTGCTCGGCTCCTGACCGGACCGCACGGCGACGAGGTTCTTCGCGAGGGTCTTCGTCTGTTGCCGGAGAGCTCCGCCGGACTTCGAACTCATCACCGCGGCGGCGTCTCCGAGCGCCCAGACGTCGGGGAAGCGCGGATGCCGCAGGGTCAGCGAGTCGACCTCGACGAACCCACCCGGATTTCCCGGGTCGGCGAGCGCCGTGGCCGCGAGCCAGTCGGGCGCGGACTGCGGCGGCACGGCGTGGAGGACGTCGTAGGGGATCTCCTCCCGGAGTCCGCCCGTCACGCCGTCCTGCCCGCGGTCCGGGCCGTCCTGCGGGTCGGTCTGCGCGATGGTCACCGCGCTCCGCTCCGGATCCACCGCGACGAGCTCGCGCGAGAACCGCACGTCGATGCCGTACTCGGCGACCTTGCGGTTGAGTTCGGCGTCGATCATCGGCATGCCGAACATCGTGGGTGTGGGCACGACCAGCACCACACGGATGTCGTCGAGGACGCCCGTCTGCCGCCAGTAGTCGCACGCGAGGTACATCGGCTTCTGCGCGGCACCCGAGCAACTCGCGGGGCCGGCGGGCTGCGTGAACACGACGGTGCCGGAGCGGACCGACCGGAGCACGCGCGAGGCCTTCTGCGCGTACTCGAAGGTGTAGTTGGAGATCCCGACCGGCGACGCCATCGCCTCCGTCAGACCGGGCACGGCGTCCCAGTCCTGCTGGATGCCCGGAGCGACGATGAGCTGGTCGTACTCGACGGCGGTGCCGGATTCCAGCGTCACCGTCTTCGCGACCGGGTCGATGGACTGGACCCGGTCCTGGATCCAGGTCACGCCCTTCGGCGTCACGGCGTGCTGTGGCCTCGTGGCGACCGACGCGGACGCGGTCCCGCCCGCGACGTGCGAGAACATCGGCTGGTACCGGTGGTGCTCCCGCGGTTCGATGACCGCGACGTCGTCGACGCCGTATCGCCGGAGCCTCCCGGCGACGGAGAGACCGGCGTTGCCGCCACCGATGACGACCACCTCGTGATGGAGCGGTGCCGTCCTGGGATCGGTCACGGTGGCGGCGGCGCTCAGGATCCGGACTGACCGCGACCGGTGGCGTTCTGCAGCCGGTCGATGTGTTCGGAGGCCTGCGCCTTCGTCAGGTCGGCGGGGAGCTCCTCGCCTGCCTCACGGGCCAGGGTGTCGAGGTAGCTGCGCTGCGGGCCGGTCATCGGCTCGTCGCCGGTGACCCAGTCCTCGGGGTCCTTGCTCGCGCTCGTCGAGCTGTCGTCGCCTCGTGCTCCGAGGGTCTCCTCGGTGGCGCCGATCATCTCGGGTGCACCGGAGGTCGTGGCGTCAGGGGTCGTTGCATCGGTCTGTTCTGCGTCAGTCATGCGGCAACGGTACGTCGAGCGGGCGATCGGGCAGGAGGGGTTGCGCGGCCCGAGCGATCGGTGTCGGAATAGCGACGGACGACCCCCGGTTGACCCAGGCGACCGCGTGCGGCCGCACCGTCCACGAAGGAGACCCATGTCCGACACCGCTTCCGGAACCGACCGATCCGCCGACGAGCCGACTCCGTCGCAGGGCATCACCATCGGCATCCTCGGCGCCGGCAAGGTCGGCACGGTCCTGGCACGACTCGCGGTCGCCGCCGGATACCGGGTGCTCATCAGCGGATCGCGCGACGCCGCCCGGATCGCCCTGACGATCGACGTCCTCGCGCCGGGTGCCGTCGCCACGACCGCCGCCGAGGCGGCGGCCCAGGCCGACCTCGTCATCCTCGCGCTGCCCCTCGGCAAGCACCGGTCGGTGCCCGTCGACGAGCTGCGCGGCAAGCTCGTCATCGACGCCATGAACTACTGGTGGGAGGTCGACGGACATCGAGACGACCTCAGCGCGCCGGAGACCTCGACGAGCGAGCTGGTCGCCGCCTTCCTGCCGGAGTCACGGGTCGTGAAGGCGTTCAACCACATGGGGTACCACGACCTCGACGGGGAACCGCGTCCGGCCGGCACGCCGGGCCGCAAGGGCATCGCGATCGCCGGCGACGCCCCCGCGGACCGGGCAGCCGTCTCGGCCGTGGTGGACGCCCTCGGGTTCGACCCCGTCGAGATCGGACCGCTGCGCGCGGGCGTCGTCCTCGAACCCGGACACGAGCTCTTCGGGGCGAACATCGGTGCCGACGAGATCCGCGAGGTCGCCGAGGTGCGGGCGTTGGCCGAAGCCGAGGCGGGCGTCCGCTAGGCGACGCGGCGGGTTCCAGCGTCGGATCGGTCTCGACCGTTCGGTCGCGGGGTGAGCGCCGCTGAGCGGATCACCTCCGCGAGCTCGCCGGCACGGCTCCACATCGGCCAGTGACCTGTCGAGAGGTCGACGACCTCGACGGTCGCGAGCCCCGCGACCTCGGCGAACATGGGGTGTCCGCCTCGGGCCAGGTCCAGCACCTGCGCGCCGGGGATCGAGCAGCACACCAGGGTGGTCGGGACGGCGGCGCGGGCGTCGTTGGTCAGCTCGACAGCCTGTCGGAGGACGGGCGCCGGCTCGGGGACCGCGCGGGCGCGGAACCGGTCGAGGACCTCGGCGCTCAAGCCGTCGAGGCTCGCCTGCTGCGCGAGGACGTCGAACGCCGGGAGCGGAAGCTCGTCGACGTCGTCCGGCAGGTCCGGCGCGAAGACGGTTCCTGGCGCCACCGGACCTGAGTCGACCCACACCACCCGGCGGACGAGCTCCGGACGCCGGTCGAGGAGCAGGGTGACGGGAGCGTTGGCGCCGCTGTGCGCGACGATGACGGCCGGGTGGTCCGCGGAGACGTCCCGCCGGGCGAGTACCTCCGTGATCGCGGCCACTTGGTCGTCGAGGGTCCTGCTGGACCGGTCGGGATCGGCGCCGTCGAGGCCGGGCAGGGTGATCGCGACGGTGCGCGAACGGTCGGGGTCGAGATGGTCGATGACGTCGTCCCAGGCCCAGGCGCCCAGCCAGTGGCCGGCGATGAGGACGATGGTCGGGGTGCCGTTCTGTGTGTTCATGGCTCCAGCCTGAAGCGCGCTCCAGGCAGGTGTGTGTCACTATTTCTGTCATGAATCTCGAACTCGTGAGCCGATGAAGCGGGCGGAGCGACTCCACGCCCTGTCCGAGGCACTGCGTCGGGGTGGATCGCGAGGGATCTCGGCGGAGCGGCTGGCGAGGGACTTCGGCGTCTCCGTGCGCACCGTGAAGCGGGATCTCCAGGCACTCGAGCGCAGCGGCGCGCCCATCTGGTCACGCCCGGGACCAGGCGGCGGATACGGGTTGGCCGTCGGGGCGACACTGCCACCGGTCAGCCTGTCCCCGGTGCAGGCGGTGGCGCTCATGTCGGCGGTGTCCGCGGCACCCGACGCCCCGTACGCGGATCTGGCCGCCGCCGGAGTGCAGAAGATCCTGGACGTCCTCGACCCCAGGACCCGCGCACGAGCCGACGCGCTGGCCGGTCGCATCTGGGTCGATGTACCCCCGACCGCTTCGCGCGTCGTCCGATCGGCACTCGAGGAGGCGATGGCCGAGCAGCGGGTCGTCCGCATCCGGTACACCTCGCGGGCCGGGAGCGCGACCACGCGCGACGTCGAGCCCGTGCTGTTCGCCTCGACGAACGGTCAGTGGTACCTCGTCGGATGGTGTCGGATGCGCGACGCCATGCGGTGGTTCACCGTGGCGCGCATCGAGCGAGCCAGCGTGACGTCGGCGAACTGCAGCGGCCACACGGTGGAGGAGGTCGGCGAGCCGCCGGTGACTGCGATGCCGGTCCACGGCCGGGGACGGTGACCTGCGATCCATTCAGAGGAATAGAACCACCTCGCGCGACGCTGTAGTCAGCGTGAAGAAGATCGGGTTCCTGTCCTTCGGACACTGGCAAGACGTTCCGGGCTCGAGCGTGCGCACCGGGCGTGACGCACTGCTGCAGAGCATCGACCTCGCGGTCGCGGCGGAGGAGGTCGGTGTCGACGGCGCGTACGTGCGCGTGCACCACTTCGCCCGACAGCTCGCGTCGCCGTTCCCGCTCCTGGCGGCGATGGCTGCGAAGACCTCGACGATCGAACTCGGCACGGGTGTCATCGACATGCGCTACGAGAACCCGCTCTACATGGCCGAGGAGGCGGCGGCTACCGACCTCATCAGCGACGGCCGACTGCAGCTCGGCGTGAGCCGGGGATCACCCGAGACGGCGCTCCGCGGGTCGGAGTCGTTCGGCTACGTGCCGGGCGACGACGAGACCGACGCGGACATCGCCCGCTCGCACACCGAGGTGTTCCGTGCGGCCATCGCCGGTGCGGGTGTGGCGCGTGCCAACCCGCAGATGACGGGGACCAACGGACTGCTCGCGATCCAGCCGCAGTCGCCGGAGCTCGGCGAGCGCATCTGGTGGGGCGCCGGCTCGCGGTCCACGGCGGTGTGGACGGCGGAGCAGGGCATGAACCTCATGTCGTCGACGCTCCTCACCGAGGACACCGGCGTGCCGTTCGACGAACTGCAGGCCGAGCAGATCCAGATGTTCCGCGACGCCTGGACCGAAGCCGATCACGAGTGGCAGCCTCGCGTCTCCGTGAGCCGCAGCATCCTGCCGCTCATCGACGACGAGACGCGCCGCTACTTCGGGCTGCGCGCCCAGGCCGACTCGAAGGACCAGGTCGGGCACCTCGACGGCGGACTCGCGCGCTTCGGTCGCAGCTTCATCGGCGAGCCCGACGTCATCGCCGCCGAACTCGCGAAGGACGCAGCCGTGCAGGCCGCCGACACCGTCCTCGTCACCGTCCCGAACCAGCTCGGCGTCGCTTTCAACGCGCGCATCCTGGAGTCGATCGTCAAGGACATCAAGCCCGCGATGGTCTAACAGCCCGCCGCACCAGACAGGATCGGCAGAGTCGCCGCAGATCAGAGGCCTATTTGTGGAGCGCGCCACTTCTGCATGTAGCCCCACCCGATTGCGATTGAGCCGGCGCAACGATCCCGACACAGAAAGCCCGATGCGCACATGTCGCGCATTCCTACACCAGCGGCACTACTATGTCGCCATGAGGACTCAACTCGGTAGTGCAGTACTGGCAATTTCGGTCGGCGCTATCGTCTGGGCGATCACAACCTCGCTGGGTCTTCTCGAAACACCATGGTCCATCATGGTAGCCGTGCTGATCGGACTCCTCGTAGGAACAGTGGGTTACGTAATCCTTCGACGCCGTGAGCCTGCGCACCGACGCGTGGCCTCGGGAATTCGTGCCAAGCGAAACGTTACTGTCGAAGATGTACAGACCAGTAGCAGCATGATGGGGCGGGCATCATCCGATGTCGCGTCAGACATCCATTCGGGGGGGGACGTCAACGTGCGCAGAGTTCGAGATGAGCAGAGTTGAGATCCTTCCACCTCAACTGGTCTGCCGAGATAGAGTGCGTGCGCACCTTTCTCAAAACTGGCGGAGTGTTACACATACGAGGCGACGAAGACTGCCTGCCGGGAAAGTTTATCGATGTGATCGTCGCAACAGCAGAAGATTTGCCCGCTGCCTTCACACCCTCCGTGCTCGACCCAAATAATCAGGTCACCGCGAGCCCACTCGCAGCATTTCGCGCGATCTTGAAGACGGTGGGCGGAAGCAAACCATTGTCCGCACCCCGACAAAATCTGTCCCTGTCGGTTGCCAGCGATATCCGTGCCTTCTTTGGCTCGGTAAATATCGACAATGTGCACGTGAATCTGGGGAGCGTAAACGAAGCAGAAGAACTTAGCTCACTCATCGACCTACTAAACCGAGAAATTGAGCTGGGAAGACGGTTTGATGACCTGCTTGTCATCTTCCGCAACTGCGATCAGATGGAAGAATCTCTGCGTCGCGCTTTCTACTACACCATTTGGGAACCATCGATATCGCATATGGTCCGGCTCGGTGCCAGAGTGGTCTTTCAGTATAAGCCAGTAGGCTTCAATACGAACAGTAGCTCCCTGCCAACCATGGCAACCAGCTCGATAAACCTACCATCCGAGCTTGACGGCGTCGTCGATGAATTTGCCGCGGTTGCGCTAGATTTCGCTTGGGAAAGAGATTTGCGGGACGCTCAGATACTTGCGAATGCTATTCTCGATACACATCCGACTGTGAGAGAAGTATACGACGCAATGGCGAGGCTGGACCTGCGTGAGCGGAGCACTGTCGAGTGAATGACATCGACTTGGCTCGCCGTCCGGAGGTGGTTCTTCTCGCAGCCGCTAACGCCCACACAAAATCCTCGGCATTGCATACCCTTGCAAAATTTGGCTACAGCGAGAGCATTTTGACGTCGCTGGAAATGTTCGGTCTCCTCAGCCAGAGCTCTGGCGAATGGCAATTCGAACCGCGGCTCCGCCGACGCGTGCTCGCTGATAAAGGTCGCGATGAGGACCTCTGGCTCCAAGCCAACCTGCACTACCTCGCTCTATCCCTCTCCAACCAACCAGGCTTGCCCACCTATTTATCATCTGGGCCCGGATTCGCATATCATTCCACCGAAATCGACCCCGGCGTCGGTGCACATGAATACCGCGAAGTTGCGGAAATTGAATCCCTGGCTGCGAATCTGCAGGGCCTCCGCCTAGCTGATGAGCAAGCCGATCGGGGGCTAATTGGCAAAAATTCTCCCGACTTGCAGTTCTTACGCGCGATGACTTATTATCGTTCTCAAAGACAGCCGGAAGCCGTTAAGCTTTTCCGCTCATTCATAAAGGATGATGATGGTTCGCGAGAGATCGCGATTGCGCAACACCTAGTCGCCCACTGGGAATGCCATCACGGTTCAGGTAACGGAGTCGACGAATTACCTCGCCTCTTCCGACAGAGCCTGGCCAACGGCGTGAAGCGTGGCGATAACTGGCATCAGGCCCACGTAAAACATTCGATGGCATTGTGCCTTATCAAGCAACGTCCGAAGGACGCCGAAAAAGCTGTAGCCTTGCTCCGGTCGAGCCTCGAACTCCTGGAGGGCTATGGAGACGACTGGGGACGCGCCAAGGTACTTCATTCGTTAGGACAGGTCCTGACCGGCCGACCGGAGTCTTATAGCGAAGCAAAACAGTCCCTGGAGGAGAGTCGTAATATCGGATCCTCGCTAGGATACATGAGGCACGTTCGGCAGGTGGACCTTTCCCTGCAGGAGCTCAGCGCGAAACGCCCCAGCGAGTCGACCCGCAGACGACTTGCGCGCAAGAGGCGCAGGTAGCCCCTGCAGTTCGTCGTATTCGCTCGATATAGTCCAGAGTCGTACCGGTGAGAACCCGCGGAGCCCTTCGGGCGGGCGCGTAATTAGGTACTACCCATTGATGTGACGTTGTCTCCTCTCTGGCTTGATGGGCTGGTCCCGCGTCGTCGGCAGCCTCGGTCGGCCATCTACGCGGAAGCCTCCAGTGTGGTGATCGCGGGCTCTGATTCTGGCGCCTTATCAAGTGTTCCGGGACGCGAGGGCTGAGGCCGGTGACGACTGGCAGCCGCGGGTCTGGGTGAGCCGCAGCGTGCTGCCCCTCATCGACGATGAGACGCGGCGCTACTTCGGGCTGCGTGCCCAGGTCGACTCGAAGAACCAGTTCGGACACCTCGACGGCGGACTCGCGCGCTTCGGCCGCAGCTTCATCTGCGAGCCCGACGTCATCGCCGTCGAACTCGCGGCGGACGCCGCCGTCCAGGCCGCCGACACCGTCCTGGTCACCGTCCCGAACCAGCTGGGCGTCGAGTTCAACGCTCGCATCCTCGAAGCGATCGTGATGGACATAGCACCGAGCCTGAACTAGAGGTCCGACACAGCCTCCTTCATAGGCGGAGGCGCGTCCACAGCGCGACTCTCCGCTGCGCTGCAACGCACGGTTAAGCGAACGCTCTCATCCGAGAGACGGCAGCCTGCCGGGTCGAAGAACCGAGACAGACCGCGGCTACGCTGCCGGTGAATCGAGCCCGGCGATCGACGAGTAGAGATCTCGGAGCGAACCGTCTGACATATCAATGATCGGTTCGTACATGAACGAGTTGATGTGTAGGTTCTCCGGGGTCATGAGCAACACCGATCGCAAGAGCGCGAGCTCGACGGAGGTGCCAAGTCCTCGCTGATCGAAGAGCTTGAAGAGCTCCCAGTTCTGGTTCCTAGTAATCGCATTGGTGGACGCAGGGTCGTTGATCTGCCCCAACATGTACGACTCGGAGCGAAGGCGAACCGCTATGGAGAGAACGATCTTATTGGCGAAGTTCACTCCCTCGTCTGCCTCGAGACATGCATCGGCCTCGCGGTAAATCATGTCGACCACTGACTCGCTTGGATCAGCCCACGACCGGTCTGGCAAACCTGCCAGAGCACTCTTGAAGATGGTGTCTAGCTCACCTTGCGTGATGGAAGCAGTGTCGGTCTTCCGGTGGAGCAAAGAGGTCAGCTTCAGGTAGTCCTCGTCATCGGTGCCCCGGCTGTACTCGATGAGGTTTCGAACGAAGGGTATACAGGCAATCCGCTTCATCCCATCGCTGAAAATCTCCTTCTTGAAGTCGAGCGTGAATGGGTTCTTGATGGTGTTGCCCTTCATCTCACTGAGCTTCACCCGGTCTGGGCTCTTCTCAGCCATGAAACAGTGCCCCCAACCAACGACGCCTCGGCCATAGATCGTCCTGAGGAAGTCGAAATTGTGAGTGAGGATCAGAAGCCGGAAGTTCTCTTCTTGCTCCATTTCCTGCAGGTAGTAGATGATTGCGTACTTGTTTTTGTAGTCGAAGGAGTCAGCGATGTCATCGATGACGAAGAGTGCCAGCTCACCGGTGCCGCGCCGAGCCTCTACTTCGAACAGGATGTTCAGGATGTACAGAGCCTTCTTCTCGCCGGTGCTCAGCACTTGGAGCAAGTGTTCCCGGTCGACGCGGGATGACCCGCCACCGTCCTTGAACTCGAAATCCAGCGTCAGGAAAGGCTCTTGAGCAAGCATCACCTTCTCCCGATTCCGAGGAACGAGCGTGAACGGAACGGAGAACCGCGTGTTGAAAAGCTCGATCACCTCCTCCCAGCGCGTTCGCTCGGCCGCTGCCTGCTTCAGGATCGCTTTGCGCCGCTCCTCAGATGACTTGTGACTAGCCACCGCCTCTGAGAAGAGCTGTTCCGACACCTTCAGGTACGAGACCCAGAGCTTCTCTTTGAACAGCTCGACGTTCTGGAACTGGGCAAGGAGCTCAGGCCGATCGGAAACCAGCTTGAAGAAGTCGCGAGTGGCCTGATTGGCATTCAGGGCCTTCTCCAGCGCCCCAAGTCGCTTTGTCAGCTCATCGTCGTCCGAGATCCGCTGCTTCTCCTCGGCGATCAGGGCCGTTAGCTCCTTCTCGCTCGAAACCTCTCGTGGACTCTCGTCGCCCGAGAGGAGTAGCGCGTGCTTGGCCTTAAAGTATCCCTGGCTGACCAGGCTCCTACTCACCGTTTCGGCGTTGTAGTAGGTGAATGATGCCCGACTGAAGAAGATCGAGCGATCCAGCAACTCGTTGAGCCGGGTGACATAGTCGCTGAGCGAATCTCGAAGTGCGGGGTCGGCCAATACCTTCTCGACGCTGGCGTTGAAGAGCGTGTCGTAGGGGAGGTCGGCGAACGGCGTGTCTTCCAGCTGCTCGACCTCATAGCTGACCCGGGCCAAGGCGCCGAAGAAGTTGTCGTCTTGCTTCGTGAAGACCTGTGACACGAGCATTGCGACATCTTGCTTTGTCCGAGCAGTCTTCTTCAGCTCCTTGGTCAGCGCGAGCTCAAGCTTCATCAGCTCTTTGTTGATGACTTCGAACTCGGTGCGAAGCGGCGCGTTGACGAGGAGTGTCGAAGCGAACTCGTCCGGTGCGTACTGCTCGTCGTAAGCCAGGAAGACGGCAACGCTCGAAGGGTCTGGCTGTGCCCCGTCCTCATCGACGATCTTGCGGACCGTCTCACGATCCGTGAAGACATGATCGGCTGAGTCTTTCCCTCGAGAGAAGTCAAGAAAGGTACGGGCGAAGCTCGACTTCATCGTCCCGTTCGGCGCGTAGATGGCCACGGCTCGCTTCCGGTCAAACGGGAGCACCGCATCGAGCTCTCGAACCCCGTGGCAGTTGCGAAGCTCGATGTGAAGAGTCTGCATGACTGGAGCCTAGCGAGGGACCTGCCTCCGGAGCGAGGGACCTGCCTCCGGAGCGACGATCCGGGAGGCAGATCAGCCAGAATCAGGGTCGTAATCGACCGCAGCGCCGAACGCGTCTGATTTCCTTCTCGAGCTCATTTTCGTGCACATGTTCAGAGGCGATCGTTCAGGATGTCGCGCCTAGTCTGGGCTGGAAGCCCAACACAGCCGGGACAGCCCTAGGAGACACGATCCAAGATTGTTCCCCTCTCGCCCATCTGTCGATATGTACATCAGTAGACACGCTTTAATCAGCTGGGCGTCGACCTCAACGCGCGCATCCTGGAGTCGATCGTCAAGGACATCAAGCCGGCGCTCGGGTAGGCCAAGAAGGCCAACGGTGAACTGGAGTGGTACGCTTTCCTGTACCACTCCAGGAGGCTCTTCATGTCAGCGATCACCGCGACCGACGCACGCAAAAACTTGTTCGGTCTCATCCAGCAGGTGAACGACGACCACGTCCCGGTCGAGGTCGTGTCGAAGCGGGGAAACGCGGTCCTCGTCTCGAAGGACGATTACGACGCCATGGTCGAGACGGCGTACCTGCTCCGCAACGCCAAGGGCGCCGAGCGACTCCTCGCCTCGATCGAACGCGCTCGGAACGGCGAGTTCGAGACCCACAAGCTGCTCGACGCGTGACCCGGCAGCTGGCCTTCGACCGCAGCGGCTGGGACGACTACACCTCCTGGCAGAGCCAAGACCGCAAGACACTCAAGCGGATCAATCTACTCATCCAGGACGTCCTCCGGGATCCGTTCATCGGCATCGGGAAGCCCGAGCCGTTGAAGCACATCCTCTCAGGAGCCTGGTCCCGACGGATCGACGACGCGAACCGACTCGTGTACCTGGTGACCGACACCCACATCGTCATCCTGCAAGCGCGCGACCACTACTGACGATCGGCGCCGGTCCCGCCCGCGCGCAGCCACGGCCCGAAGGCGCGCACGAGGAGCGGCATCACGACGAAGGTGAGCAGCGAGACGAGCGTCACCGACAGGATGAGCGTCACCACCGGGATCGGCAGGCCGAGGATGAGTGGCCCGAGCGCCAACAGCAGCAGCGTGATGAGCGGGTACACCCCGAGCCAGGTGACGACCGCCATCTTCCAACGGGGCGGCGGCATCATGCTGTGTACGCCCCGGCGGCGATGTCCTCGACCAGCGTCGGGCCGGTGGGACCCCATCCGTACGCGGCGCGGGTCGCCGCGCTGGACGCCGTCATCTCGGCTCCGAAGAAGCGCCCGATGAAGCCGAAGTGACCCGCCGCGTCATCCGGGTCGATCGACGTCGTCGGGAGGCCGAGCACCTCACCGATCGCCTCGGCGATCCGGCGCGCCTGCACGCCTTCCTCTCCGACGGCGTGCACTCGGGCTCCCGCAGGAGCCTGCTCGAGCGCGAGTCGCACGAGCCGGGCCGCATCGCTGCGGTGCACGGCGGCCCAAGAGTTCGAGCCGTCGCCGATGTATCCGGAGACACCCGTGCGCTGCGCGGCCGCGACGATCTGTGCGATGAACCCGTGGTCGTGGTGGCCGTGCACGGTCGGAGCGAAGCGGAGAGCGATGCTCCGGACCCCGCGATCCTGGTAGTCGAACGCGAGGTTCTCACTTCCACCGCGCATCGACTCCGGCCCGACGGCCGGGTGCGGATCGGTCTCGAGTACCGGCCGGTCTGCGTCGGGTCGGAACAGTCCTGAAGCGAGGCCGAGTGTCTTCCCGGACCCGACCAGCGCTTCGGCAAGCGTCTCGACCGCCGTACGCTCAGCGCGGTTCGACTCCGCAGGGTTCGACCAGTCGTGCTTGTTCGCGAAATGGAGCGTCGCCTCGGACTCCACGGCTCCGCGACGGAGCGACGCGAGGTCGTCGAGATCACCGCGGAGGACGACCGCCCCCTTCGCTTCGAGGGAAGCCGCGGAGGCGTTGCTGCGGGCGAGGCCGAGCACCTCGTGACCCGCCGCGAGCAACTCATCGACGGCGGCGCTCCCGATCCAGCCGCTTGCTCCGGTAACGAAAACACGCATGGCGTGCCCCTTTCATGTCAGTGAATGACATCACTCTAGCACCTGATGTCAGCCACTGTCATCGCTAAGATGGATCCATGGCTCGTTGGCAAGCGGATACCGAGGGGCGGCTCAAGCTGGCCGCCATCGAACTCTTCGGGACGCATGGATTCGAGGCCGTCACGGTGAGCGACATCGCCGCAGCCGTCGGTGTCACCGAGCGCACCTTCTTCCGCTACTTCACCGACAAGCGCGAGGTGCTGTTCACGAACCAGGACGACTATCAGGCGCGGTTCCTGGACGCCCTCCTCGCATCCGAAGCCACGGCGCCGATGACACTCGTCGAGGCCGCACTCCACGGGGGCGCGGCGTTCTTCGCGGACGAACGGCGCCCGTGGTCCCGCGCACGCCAGCGGATCGTCGACTCCAGCGCAGCACTGATGGAACGCGAGTCGCTCAAGCGCAGCTCGCTCACCGACGCCCTCACGACCGCACTCATCGCAAAGGGCGTCGCCCCCGTACCCGCAGCACTCGCAGCGCAGAGCGGTTCCGCTGCCTTCCACCTGGCCTTCGCCGCCTGGATCGCCGACGACGAGACGAGATCGTTCACCGAACTGCTCGACGACGTCCTCGCCGACCTCCGCGCCCTCCTCGGCTGACCACGCGCGGCGCCTGAAGGTTAGGGCAACGTCTGCGGCGGCTGCCAGGCACCCGAGCCGTCTCGCTCCAGCGGCAGCTCGGTGACGACGGCCGGCCCGGCGGTCGGGAGGGGTGCGAGCACGCGCGGTTCCGGTTCCAGAACCACCTCGATGCCGGACGCCTGCAGCTCCTCCACATCGAGCACGATGAGCACGAGCGGCAGCTGGAGCGACCCGTAGACCCGCTCGAGCACCTCGGGCAGTCGGTCGGCGGTCGTCGCGTGGACGAAGCCGGCGTCGACGAACGGTACGGCTCGAGTCGACACCTCGTACTCGCCGAACGGCCGACTGGCCTCCCAATCGTCGACGATCGCGACATGCAGGATCTTCGTCATCTCCACCCTCTCCCTTTAATGAGACGTTACCGTATCATTAGAGCATGGAATCGAGACGTGGTCGCCCGACGGCAGCCGAACGTGACCGACGGCGCGACGCGATCCTCGACGCCGCCATCCGCCGGTTCACCGAGCACGGGTACGGCGGGACGACGATCGAGGCGATCGCCGCCGACGCGGGCGTGACGAAGCGGACGATCTACGCCTGGTTCGGCGATCTCGCCGGCATGCTGACGGCGGCGGTCGAACGGCAGCACGGGTATCTCCTCGCGGCCGACGAGCCAGGCTCCGAAGCCGAACCCCTCGAGGACGCGGCGACACGACTCGTCATCGCGCTGCACTCGGACGTCTCGATCGCGCTGCACCGGCTCGTGATCGCGGAGTCTCCGCGCTTCCCCGAGGTCGCCGCCGGCTTCTACGCCGCCGGCCCGGCCCGCTCGATCGCGTTCCTCGCCGACCACGTCGGCGAGCGGGCGGAACAGCTCTACACCCTGCTCCTCGGCGAACCGCATCGACGCAGGCTGCTCAGCTTGTCCGCTGCGCCGACGCCGACCGAAGCACGAGCGCACGCCCGCGCGTGCTTGGCGCTGGTCGCCGACGAAGAGTCCACGCACCCGGCCACGCTCAGCGGTCGAGCGTGACCACGTCACTCAAGCCCGCGGTCGCGTCTGCGGCCAGAACCCCGTCACGCGCGAAATCGGCCCACATCTGACGCAGGAAGCGGCCACGACGGTCGACCTCGGCCCACGTCGCCGAGCCGATGAGCGCCGTCCGGCTCCACGACCGTTCGGTGCCGAGGAGCAGGGGCAGGTCCGTCACGTGCGACGCCCCGTAGGGACTGCCGGGCGGCGCCCAGCTGAGCTCGTACCGCGTGGCCCGACCGCCGGACGCCCGATGGCGTTCGACGAACTTCCGGGCGTCGCGCGTATAGGTCACGTGCGTCGTCGCGCCGACGAGCGCCCGCCGGATCGGATCACCGACGAGCGGCATCGAGGTCATGCGGGCGAAGGCCGGGATGAGCGGCACGTACAGCCGCGTCTCCTCCGTCGTCGAGCCGATGAGGACGTCGATGCGCGAGGCGGCTTCCCGCCAGGCAGCGTCGCGGTCGGCCTCCGCCGGGAGCGGTGCGTGACCGTATTGAGTGCCGAACGCCATGCCTCCGCGAAGTCCGAACCGTCGCGCCGCCCGCTCCACCTGCTCTTCGAGCGCGAGCAACTCGACCACCGGGGTGTCCCGCGTCGGGCTGCCGGCCGCCCGCATCATCGCGTTCGCCATCTTCGCCCGCCCACTGCTGATGCCGAGCGGCGCGCTCTGGACGATGGCGCGCTGGAAGAGCCCCGCGGTGCCGTCGCTGATCATGAGGTGCGCGATCGCATCGCCGCCCGCTGACTGCCCGAAGAGCGTGACCGACCCCGGGTCGCCGCCGAACGCAGCGATGTGCTCGTGGACCCACCGGAGCGCGAGGACGAGGTCCAGCAGGCCGAGGTTCGCCGTCAGCGTCTCGCCGTCACCGAGGAAGCCGAGGATCCCGAGCCGGTACGTGACCGACACCACGATGACCCGCTGCTCGACGACCAGGCTGATCGGATCGTAGACGTCGAGGTCGCCAGCACCCGTGACGTAGGCCCCGCCGTGGATCCACACCATCACCGGCAGCGACTCGTCCGGGCGCATGTCGGCAGGGACCGTGATCGAGAGCGCCTGGCAGTCCTCCGAGTCGACCATCCCCTCGCCAGCACCCTCGAGAACGGCCTCGAGCACCCGGGAGGAACGCTGCGGTGAGGCCGGCGCCCGCTCGAAGGCCCGGAACGGCACCGGATCGCCGTCGGCGCCGACGGGAAGACCGGTCGGCACCGGCACCTCGAAGCGTCCCGCGCGGGCGTACGGGATGCCGCGAGCCCGAACCACCGCGCCGTCGACCCGACCGAGGATCGTGCCGAGGGAGGTCTCGAAGCTGCGTGTGTCGCTCATCGCTCCACGGTATCCGCCGCTCCGGTTGAGTTGCCCGGAACCGTGCATATTTACGGTGAAAACGCACCGTTCCGGGCGACTCAGCGCTCGGTCTACGGGATGCGGATGTAGACCGGGTCGCCCCAGATCGACAGACGGTGCTGGACGTAGCGACCCCAGTCGGGAGAGTCGTACATGCCGCCCGCGCCGTCGTAGATCGCGATGTGACCTTCCGGCCAGTAGAGCAGGTCACCGGCGACGGCCTCCGACGCCGAGATCTGCACGCCCGACGCGGCCTGCGCACCGGCGCCGCGAGGCAGGGACACACCGAACGCCGCGAAGACATACTGCACGTAGCCGTCGCAGGCGAAGCTGTCGGACGGGTCGTTGCCGTTGCCGTAGGGGACGACGCCGACGAACTGCGCCGCGTAAGCGAGGATCGCCTCGCCGGATCGGGCGACGGCTGGAGCCGCGTAGGTGCGTCCCGCCGAAGCCGACGCGGACGACGAGGAGGCGGCGGATGCACTCGCGGCCGCCTCGGCAGCAGCAGCTGCAGCGGCGGCCGAGGCGGCGTCGACCTCCTCCTGGCTGGTTGCGCCGTAGCCGTCGCGCACGAAGGGCACATCGGCTGCGGTCGACGGCACGGAGTACGACACCGACTGCATCGTCGCTGCAGACGGGATCGCGCCACCGGTCGCCGCATCGACGTCGACGCCCGCAGCGGCCGCCGGCAGCGACACCGACACGAAGAGCCCGGTGGCGAGCGTCATCACGCCGAACGTGGCGAACGGCTTGGCGCGCTTCGCGAACGAGCTCTTGGCGCGTGGGGCCGAGGGCCGCTTGGTGGGCACGAGGTCGACGTGACGTCGCTCCTCCTCGGCGGAGGCGGTCCAGCTGGCGTCCTCGAGTCGAGCCGCGCGACGGGCGGCTCGTGGGCTGAGGGCCACGTGGCGGCCGCCGGTCCGGGCGGGGGTTACGGCGGGAGTGTTCGGGTCGCGGCGCTCGAGGGCGCGCGCAGGGGTGGTGCTGGTCATGTACGGGGTACCGTCCTGGGTCTCGGTCGCGTCGGGGGCGCGCTCGGTTCATGCTCGGTGGGTGCAGCATCGCCTCGGCGGAGCCGCCCCTCGATGACCGCGGTCGACCGGTTGCCCGATCCGAGGGAGGCGAAACGGCCACCCTACGTGGACGTCCCTGAGAGGATCCTCCGCTTGGCGCAGCCTGTGGAGGACCGATGAAGCCCGAATCGCCGATTTGCTAGCATTGTGCTAGCAATTCCTTCCCATGAGAGGTGACGACATGCCCACGGTGACCGTCCGAAATCTCGATGAGGACACGAAACGCGGTCTGCAACAGCTCGGCGCCTTGCACGGACGATCGATGGAGGCGGAGATCCGGGCGATCCTCGCTGCGGCCGTCAGGACGACGACGGCTGAGGATCTCCGCGCCGCCTCGGCCGCCGACAGCGACCGACCGGGGCTGGCGGAGCGTATCCATCAGCGCTTCGTCGACCTCCACCTCGACGGTGAACTCGTCATCGAACTGCCCGACCGCACCACGACCACCCGACCGAATCCGTTCGACGATGCCGCGAGCGCCGACGCGGACGACCCGGCCCCGAGGTGATCATCCTCGACACGAACGTCGTCTCCGAACTGTTCAGGCCACGGCCCGACCCCACGGTTGCCCGGTGGCTCGACCGGCAGGACGAGGCCGACCTCCACCTCACCGCGATGACCGCTGCCGAGCTCCTCGAAGGAGCCCTGCGCCTCCCTGCAGGCGCTCGCCGATCGGCGCTCGTCGGGGCCGTGGCGACCGTACTCGACGCCGACTTCGCAGGACGCGTCCTCCCCTTCTCTGCGGAAGCCGCGCTCGACTACGCGGAGCTCATGACGACGCGACGCCGCTCCGGCAACCCCATCGGACCTCAGGATGCGATCATCGCGGCCATCGCGAGATCCTCCGACGCCGCTCTCGCGACGCGGAACACGCGCGACTTCGTCGGTGTCGGCCTCCACCTCATCGACCCGTGGGTCCCCGACCACCTGGCATGACGCAGGACGACACCGGACTCAGGACGGGTCGACGCCGACCGTCGACTGCCGGACGACGAGTTCCGGCTGGAAGACGATCTGCTCGGGCACGCGTCGAGCGCCCGCGTCCGCCTCACGGAGCAGGAGCTCGACGGCGGTGTGGCCGATGAGTGCGCTCGGCTGACGGATCGACGACAGCGGGACGACCGCCGCCGACGCGAAGTCGATGTCGTCGTATCCGATCAGGGCGATGTCGTCCGGCACGCGCACCGAACCGAGCATGCTGAACGCCTGCAGGACCCCCATCGCGAGGAGGTCGTTGGCCGCGAACACCGCGTCGGGCCAGTCGTCACGAGGACGGTTCCGAATGGTCTCGCCCGCGGAACGGCCCTGCAGCACCGTCAACGCGGTGGTCTCCACGACCTCGAGGGTGACCTCGGCACCACCGGCCGCGGCTGCATCGACCGCCTGACGCGCACCGGCGAGCCGGTCGACGACCTGCCGGAGCGAGGACGGACCACCCACGACCGCGATACGACGCCGACCGAGTCCGATGAGGTGCTCGACCGCGAGCCGCCCGCCCGCGACGTCGTCGACGGCGACCGATGAGAAGCTCGTGTCATCGGTCTGCCGATCGACGAGGACCGTCGGCGTCCCGCGGTCGCGCAGCCGGCTGAGCCGGTTGAGGTCGTCGCCGAGCGGAGTGATGAGGACGCCGGCGACCCGCTGCTCCTCGAAGAGGTCGAGGTAGGCGCGCTCGCGGTCGATGCTCTCGTCGCTGTTTCCGAGCAGGACCGACCACCCCTCCGCATCGGCCCGGTCCTCGGCACCGCGGGCGACGTCGGTGAAGAACGGGTTGCCGACGTCGAGCACGACGAGGCCGACACTGCGGCTGCGACCGGCCCGGAGCTGGCGGGCCGCGTCGTTCCGCACGAAGCCGAGCTCGTCGATCGCCGCGTGGACGCGGTCGACGGTGACGGGCGAGACCTTCTCGGGGCGGTTCAGCACGTTGGAGACGGTCCCGACCGAGACGCCGGCTCTCGCCGCGACGTCCTTCACGCTCGCGCTCACGGCTCCCCTTCGCCTGTCGGACCCGCCAGGCGACGCCGGACGGGCTGGCTCATTGTTGCACGCAGCGCCTTCGCGCGCCCGTGCAGCCCGCTGTCACCCGCCCGCCGCCGTCCCCAACTCAGGACTCCCCCGGCGCGCCGCACCCACCCCAACCCGACACACCTGGCGAGTCCTGAGAACGGGTCACCCGCCCGCCGCCGTCCCCAACTCAGGACTCCCCCGGCGCGCCGCACCCACCCCAACCCGACACACCGGGCGAGTCCTGAGAACGGGTCACCCGCCCGCCGCCGTCCCCAACTCAGGAGTTCCCGGGCGCGGCGCCCCGCCCGCCCCCGACACACCGGGCGACTCCTGAGAACGGGGCGACGATCAGGCGGGATCGACCGGCAGGGCCGACGCGGTGGGCAGGGTGACGACGACCTCGAGACCGTGGCCGGGTCGGTTGTGCAGCACGATCGCCCCACCCGCGTTGCGCGCGATGGCGGCGACGATCGCGAGCCCGAGCCCGGAACCGTGCCCGGAGGACCGCGTCGCATCCGACCGGCTGAACCGCTCGAGCGCCCGCGGTTCGAAGGCCGGGTCGAGTCCTCCGGCGTTGTCCGACACCCGGAGCGTGAGCTGACCGCCGTCGTCGTCGAGCATGACCGACACCCGGCGCGGAGCGCCCCCGCGCTCGGTGAAGGCCTGCAGCGCGTTCCCCGCGAGGTTGTCGACGACCCGACCGACATCGTCGGCGCGCACGGCGTACACCGCCGCACCCTCCCCCGGCCCGCTCTCAGCGATCGCGCTCACGTATTCGACCTCGATCCCGGCCAGCGCGTCGTCCGAGGCGACCCGGAACCGCGCGCGCTCGACCGCCTCGAGCACGTCGGCCTCCAACCTGGCCGCGCTCGTCCGCTCCTCCGGCGTCGCCGCCTCGATGCGGGACAGCTCGAGCAGCGAGGTGACGAGCGCCGACAGCCGCGTCGCACTGCGCTCCGCCCCCTCGATGTCGGCGAGCAGTTGCTCACGCGACGAGTCCTCGAGGCGCGCGAGTTCGAGCTGGGTGCGGAGGATCGCGAGCGGCGTGCGGAGCTCGTGACTCGCGTCGGACACGAGCTGTCGTTCGCGGTCCGCCGAGGCCCGCAGCCGCTCGATCAGGTCGTTGAGGGTGATCGCGAGCTGCGCGATCTCGTCGTCCGCACGGCCGACCGGCAGCACCTCGTCCGTCGACCGCTCGCTGAGGCTCTGCGCACTCACCCGGAGCCGCGTGACGGGCCGGAGCGACACCGTCGTCAGGATCCACCCGCCGGCCGCGACACCGAGGACGAGGAGCGCGAAGGACCCGACGAGCAGGAGGCGCATCTGGACGAGGACGGTCGTCTCCTCGGCCTCGTCGCGTCCGGCGATGACGTACCAGGTGTCGCCACCGACGGTCACGGGCTGTGACAACAGGATGTAGGCGGCTGAACCGGCGTCGACGGTGGTGACCTCCCGCGTCGCGGCGAGCGCCGGGAGTTGCGCGGCGAGCGTCGTCGGCAGGCTGAAGACCGGGATGGAGCCGTCGGGGGCGATGACCGCGATACGGGTGCCGAGGCCGGGCCCCTGGAGCGGGTCGTCGGGTCTCGCCTGCAGCGCGAACACGTATTGTGCGCCGTCACTGCGGAGCGCCTGGACGGTGCCGTCGCGGACGATGCGCTCCAGCTGGGCGTTGATCGCGTGCCCGGCGAAGAGCGATACGACGACGGCGATGAGCAGACTGCCCCCGGCGATCCGCGTGCGGATGCCGTGGTGCCGCGTCGAGCGACGACGGTCCGACGACACGCCCTCAGCTCCCTGCGGCGACGAGCGAGAACCCCACGCCGCGGCTCGTCACGATGCGGACGCCCGCCTCCGCCAGGTCGAGTTTGCGACGGAGGCGGCTGATGTACTGGTCGACGACGTTCGGGTCGATGTTGTCGAAGGTCTCCCAGACCTCCCGCAGCATGGCCGCCCGGGAGACGACGACGCCCGGATCGGTCGCGAGCACCCGGAGGACGTCGAACTCGGTCCCGCTCAGCGGCACGTCGTGGTCGCCGACGCGTGCCCGGTGCCGGTGCAGGTCGAGCGTCAGGCCACCGACGTCCAAGCGGGGCTGTACGGTGAGCGCGTCCCGACGCCGGACCGCGCGGATCCGGGCGGCGAGCTCGGCGAAGGCGAACGGCTTGATCATGTAGTCGTCGGCTCCGGCGTCGAGCCCGCGGACCCGGTCGTCCACGGCGTCGCGCGCCGTGAGCAGGATCACCGCGAGCGTCGGGTCGAGGCCTTTGAGCTCGCGGCAGACGGCGAATCCGGAGAGCCCGGGGAGCATGACGTCGACGACCGCGACCTGGAAGCCCGCGTCGCCACCGGACACCGGCGCGATCGCCTGCCGCGCGAGGTCCAGCGCGGTCGGGCCGTCGAACGCCGTCGTCACGTCGTGGCCGTCCGACCCGAGACCGCGGGACAGGAGGCCAGCCATCTCGCGTTCGTCATCGACGACGAGGATCCGCACGGTCGTCCTCCTTCGCCATCGAGCATCCACAGCCTAGGCGAGCCGACCGGGGCGCCGTTTCTGAAGGTCCTGTCAGGAACGACCGCTTCGCCTTGCCGCCCGCGATCCGGCGGCCATACAGTGCAGGTGCTCCCGACCCTGAATCGATTCACATCCCGCCGGGAGCGAGCCCCTCACCGTGGAGGAACGGACCCTCAATGACGATCGACCATCCAGCGCAACCGGCGCGCACCGAACCTGCCGGGCGCAGCGCCCAGCCGGCGCTCTCCCTCATCGGAGCCGCCAAGACCTTCGGCCCCGTCGTCGCCCTGGCCGACGGCACCATCCAGATCGAGGCCGGCGAGATCCACGCGCTCGTCGGCGAGAACGGCGCCGGGAAGTCCACGCTCGTGAAGATCCTCGCCGGGCTCTACACCCCAGATGCCGGCGACTTCACCCTCGCCGGGAAGCCCGTCGCCTTCCGCAGCGTCGCCGACAGCAAGGCCGCGGGCATCTCCGTGATCTACCAGGAGCCGACCCTGTTCCCCGACCTCACCGTCGCCGAGAACATCTTCATCGGCCGCCAGCCGAAGAACGGCCTCGGACTCATCAGCACTGGCGCCATGCGGAAGGCCGCCCGCGCCCTGTTCGACCGCCTCGGCGTCCAGATCGACCCCGACCGCGTCGCCGAGGGCCTGTCGATCGCCGACCAGCAGATCATCGAGATCGCGAAGGCCATCTCGCTCGACGCCAAGGTCCTCATCATGGACGAACCGACCGCCGCGCTCTCCGGCGTCGAGGTCGACCGCCTCTTCCAGGTCGCCCGCTCCCTGCGCGACGCGGGCGCCGGCATCATGTTCATCTCCCACCGCTTCGAGGAGGTCTTCGCGCTGTGCGACCGCATCACGGTCATGCGCGACGGCCGCTACATCGCCACGCACGTCACGAACGATACCTCCGTCGACGCGATCGTCCGGCAGATGGTCGGTCGCGACATCGCCGCCCTCTTCCCCAAGCAGGACGCGGAGATCGGCGACGCGGTCCTCACCGTGGACGGGCTGTCGCGCGCCGGCGTCTTCTCCGACATCTCGTTCACGGTGCGCTCGGGTGAGATCGTCGCCCTCGCGGGACTCGTCGGCGCCGGGCGCACCGAGGTCGCCCGCGCCGTCTTCGGCATCGACCCCTACGACACCGGACGCGTCACGCTCGACGGCAAGCCGGTGAAGGCCGGCGACCCGCAGGCCGCGATCGACGCCGGCATGGGTTTCGTCCCGGAGGACCGTCGCAAGCAGGGGCTCGTGATGGACCTGTCGGTCGCCCGCAACGCGACCCTCACCCTCCGCCACCGGCTCGCGCGGTTCGGGATCATCTCCGGCCGCCGCGAACGCGAGGCGGCCGAGGAGTGGTCGGCCCGCCTCCAGGTGAAGACCGGCTCGCAGGAGTACGCGGTCTCCACCCTCTCCGGCGGCAACCAGCAGAAGGTCGTCCTCGCGAAGTGGCTCGCCACCGAGCCGACCTTCCTTATCGTCGACGAGCCCACCCGCGGCATCGACGTCGGCACGAAGAGCGAGGTGCACCGCCTCATCTCCGAACTCGCCGGCCGCGGCATCGCGATCCTCATGATCTCCTCCGAACTGCCCGAGGTCCTCGGCATGGCCGACCGCGTCCTCGTCATGCACGAGGGCCGAATCACCGCCGAGCTCACCCGCGAAGAAGCGACCCCGGAGACCGTGATGCACGCGGCCACCGGTTCCCTGGAAGGCGCACGATGACCGACACCACCACCAAGCCGGGAGGCGGCCGCCCCGTCACCGTCGCGACCGAGCGCACGACGAACCCGATCACGTCGATCGTGCGACTCCGGGAGCTCCCGGTCACCGTCGCCCTCGTCGTGCTCGTGCTCGTGACTTACCTCGCGAACCCGCTGTTCCTGTCGGCACAGGGGGTGAAGGACCTCCTCCTCAACGCGACGATCATGATCATCCTCGCCGTCGGTCAGGCGCTCGTCATCATCACCCGCAACGTCGACCTGTCCGTCGGCTCGATCCTGGGGCTCGTGGCCTTCGCGACCGGCACGATGTTCGCGACGATGCCGCAGCTGCCGATCATCGCGGTGTTCGCCATCGCCATGCTGCTCGGTGCGGTGCTCGGCGCGATCAACGGTGCGCTCGTCACGATCGCGAAGGTCCCCGCCCTCGTCATCACCCTGGGCACGCTCTACATCTACCGAGGCCTGAACAACGCGTGGGCCGGTGGCACACAGTACTTCGCGGACGACCGACCCGACGCGTTCGGGAACCTGTCCGTCGACACCGTCCTCGGCTTCCCGGTCATCACCCTCATCGCGATCCTCGTCGTGGTCGTCGTCGCCGTCTACATGGCCGGCGCCCGTTCCGGCCGCGACCTCTACGCGATCGGGTCGGACCCCGACGCCGCGAAGCTGTTCGGCATCCCGGTCGGCCGCCGCGTCTTCCTCGCCTTCCTGGCGAACGGCCTGCTCGCCGGACTCGCCGGTGTGCTCTACGCCTCGCGCTTCAACTCGGTCGGCGCGACCACCGGGTCCGGTATGGAGCTCGACGTCGTCGCGGCGGCCGTGGTCGGTGGTGTCGCGATCTTCGGCGGCAGCGGCTCGGTCGCCGGGGCCGCGATCGGCGCGATCCTCCTCACCACCATCACGAGCGCCCTCACCGCCCTGCGCGTCGACAAGTTCTGGCAACAGGCGATCGTGGGCATCCTCATCCTGGCCGCGATCATCATCGACCGCGTCGCCAGCCTCCGTACGGCCAAGAAACTGCGAATGAGCGAGGCACGCGATGTCTGATCTGAAGACCCCGGCAGCCCCGAAGGCTCCGTTCACCAAGGGCTCCGGCCCGCTCGGCACCGACACCACCGGCGTGCTCGTGGCCGAACCGAAGGGCCGCACCGGTGCCTCGCGCATCCTCCTCGGTCGCGACGCGATCATGATCTACGCGCTGCTCGTCGTCGTCATCGGCGCCTGCCTGCTCATCCCGCGGTTCGCCTCCCCCGTCACCGTGGGCTTCCTCCTCCTCGACGTCATACCGATCCTCCTCATCGCGATGCCGATGACGCTCGTCATCATCACGGGCGAGATCGACCTGTCCGTCGCAAGCACCGCGGGCCTCACCAGCGGGGTCATCGGTGTGCTGTGGGCCGGCGGCGGGATGGACATCGGGGTCGTCCTCCTCATCGGGCTGCTCGTCGGAGTCGTCGCCGGCGCGTTCAACGGCTTCCTCATCGCGGTGGTCGGACTCCCGTCGCTCGCGGTGACGATCGGCACGCTCGCGCTGTTCCGCGGCCTCGCGCTCGTCGTCATCGGCGACAACGCGGTCGCCAACTTCCCGCCCGAGCTCACCGCGTTCTTCACGTCGAAGATCGGCTCGACCGGCATCCCCGTGGTCATGGTCGGGGTCCTCGTCGTCGTGCTCGCCTTCGGGGTCGTCCTGCACCTGACCCCCTTCGGCCGCGGGCTGTACGCGCTCGGGTACAGCACGGAGGCCGCGAGCTTCGTCGGCATCAAGGTCGCCCGCTCGAAGTTCTGGCTCTACGTCGCGACCGGCGGTGTCTCCGCCCTCGCGGGGGTGTTCTGGACGCTCCGCTACTCGAGCGCCCGCAGCGACAACGCCTCCGGGCTCGAACTCGCCGTCATCGCGGCCGTGCTCCTCGGCGGCGTCTCGATCTTCGGCGGCAAGGGGTCCATCCCGGGTGTCGTCGCGGGTGTGCTGCTCATCGGCACCATCAACTACGCGCTCCGACTCGGCCGCGTCTCCGACGTCGTCCTCATCATCGTGACCGGGACCCTGCTGATCGCCTCGGTGGTCGGCCCCAGTATCTTCGAATCCGTCAAGCAGTGGAACCACCACCGACGGATCCGACGCAGCCTGCCCCAGCACTGATCTCCCGATCGGCGCAGCCCTCGGGGCACCCCACGCCACAGCACCAGGCGTATCCAGAAAGGAACAGACAATGCAGTCGATTCGAAACCGCGCAGCAGGCCGTTCGGCCCGTCGCGCAGCGGCCCTCATCGCCGCAGCAGCCTCCCTCGCCCTCATCGCGACGGGGTGCGCCACCGGCGACTCCGCCGGATCAGGTGGTGGCGGCGGTGCCGCGGAGAGCATCACCTTCATCCCCAAGCAGCTCAACAACCCGTACACGGACGTCGTGCTCGGCGGCGGCAAGGACGGCGCGAAGGCGGCCGGCTTCAGCGCCACCGAGGTCGTCGGCCCGCTCGAGGCGAGCGCGTCCAGCCAGGTGTCGTTCATCAACGCCGAGACCCAGGCCGGCACGAACGTCATCGTCATCGCGGCGAACGACCCCGACGCCGTCTGCCCCGCCCTCAAGGAGGCCCGTGACGGCGGCGCGAAGATCGTCGCGTTCGACTCCGACACCAGCAAGGACTGCCGCGACGTCTTCATCTCCCAGGTCGTCGCCAAGGACGTCGCCCTGATCCAGACGAAGCTCATCTCGGAGCAGATCGGCGGCTCGGGCGAGATCGCGATCCTCTCGGCCACGGCCAACGCGACGAACCAGAACGAGTGGATCAAGTACATGGAGGAGGAGCTCGCCTCCAACCCGGACTACAAGGACATCAAGCTCGTCGCCAAGGTCTACGGTGACGACGACGACACGAAGTCGTTCCAGGAGGCCCAGGGTCTGCTCCAGGCGCACCCGAACCTCAAGGGCATCATCTCGCCCACGACGGTCGGCATCGCCGCGACCGCCCGCTACCTCTCCACCTCGGAGTACAAGGGCAAGGTCGCACTGACCGGCCTCGGCCTCCCGAACGAGATGCGTCCGTTCGTGAAGGACGGCACCGTCACCGCGTTCGCGCTGTGGGACCCGGCTCAGCTCGGCTACGTCGCAGCGTTCGCCGGCAAGGCACTGGCGGAGGGCACGATCACCGGCAAGGAGGGCGACACCTTCGATGCCGGCGACCTCGGTGAGCGCGAGGTCGGCGCCGACGGCACCGTCATCGTCGGCCCGCCGACCACCTTCGACGCGTCGAACATCGACAAGTACGACTTCTAGGAGTCACCCAGTCACACCCGACTGCCCTGTCTCAGGAACTCCTCGGCGTGCCGCGACCACACCCGGTCGACGCGCCGACGGACTCCTGAGTCAGGGCAGTTTGTCGTCGGCGTCAGGATCGGCGCGCTTCATCTCCAGCTCGAGCTTGCGGATACGCTCGGCGTCCTCGGCGGCCTGGATCTCGCGCTCGAGGGCGGCGAGCTGCTCCTCCGTGCTGCTGACGGCGCGGTCGGGCTGCGACGGCGAGGGCGTCGCGGTCGACGAGGACCCTCGACCCGAACCCCACGAGCCGGACGTCCGCGACTGCTTCCGGCCCCGGCGTTCGGGGAGCTTGATCCGGCTCGTCGACCAGTCCTTGCCGAGCAGGAACCACAGGGCGACGCCGATGAGCGGGATGAAGACGATGAGCAGCACCCACACGATCTTGGGCAGGTTGCGCACGACGGGCTCGGGCTGCCCCACCACGTCGATGAGCGCGATGATCGTGAGGACGATGAGCAGCAACGACAACACGAACATGTCGTCAATCCTAGGCAGACCACCGGCGGGTTCGGCCAGGATGGTCGGATGAAGACCATCCCCCTGCCCCAGACCGACCTGACCGCGTCCAGCATCGTCCTCGGCCTCATGCGGATCGAGGCCCTCGACGACGAGGCCATCCGCACCCTGTTCCACACCGCACGAGACGCCGGCGTCACCGTGTTCGACCACGCCGACATCTACGGCTCGGAGCGTCACGGGTGCGAGCGTCGCTTCGGCGACGCCGTCACCCTCACCGCCGCCGAGCGCGAGCAGGTGCTCATCCAGTCGAAGGTCGGCATCCGCAAGGGCTTCTTCGACTTCTCGGAAGGGCACATCCTCCGCACCGTCGACGAGTCCCTCGCCGCCCTGAAGACGGACTACCTCGACCTCCTGCTCCTGCACCGCCCCGACAGCCTCGTCGAGCCGGAGGAGGTCGCGTCGGCGTTCGACACCCTGCAGGCCGCAGGCAAGGTCCGGAACTTCGGCGTCTCGAACCACACGCCGGCGCAGGTCGAGCTGCTGAAGGGCTCCGTCGAGCAGCCGCTCATCGTCAACCAGGTGCAGCTGAGCATCACCCACGCCCCGATCATCGCGTCGGGCGTCGCCGCGAACATGGCCGGCCTCGACCAGTCGATCGACCGCGACAACGGGATGCTCGACTACAGCCGCCTGACCGGCATGACCCTGCAGGCGTGGTCGCCGTTCCAGGCCGGCTTCTTCACGGGCGTCTTCATCGGCGACCGCGAGCACTACGCGGAGCTGAACGACGTGCTCGACGAGCTCGCAGCCGCACACGGCGTGACGCCCTCCGGCATCGCGACCGCGTGGATCACCCGTCACCCCGCGAACATCCAGGTCGTGCTCGGCACCACCAAGCCGTCGCGCGTCCAGGAAGCTGCCGCAGGTTCCGACGTGACGCTGTCGCGCGAGGAGTGGTACCGCCTCTTCACCGCCGCGGGCCACACCCTCCCGTAGCGGTCGCCTCCGTCCCGTTCTCAGGACTTCCGCGGCGTGTCGGGTGGAGATCGCCCCACCACGCCGAAGGAGTCCTGAGAACGGGACGAGGGTCGCGCCGGGTACGCTCGGAGTGGAAGCGGAGGGCAGCATGGCGAAGCACGACATCGGGTTCGCCGCCGTCGCCAGACTCGCCGGCGTCTCGAACGCGACCGTCTCCAACACGCTCAACCGCCCCGAGATCGTCGCCCCCGCCACCCGCGACCGCGTCCTCGCCGCGATCGAGGAACTCGACTTCGTCCCCAACCGTGCCGCCGCCACCCTGCGGCAGGGCACGAACCGGCTCATCGGTCTCGTCATCCCCGACATCGCGAACCCGTTCTACTCGGCGATCGCCCGTGGGGTCACCGAGGCCGCGGCCGAACACGGCTACACGGTCGCGCTCTGCGTGAGCCATGACGACCCGGACCTCGAACTCCGACACTTCGAGATGCTCGCCGAGCACCGGGCGGCCGGTGCGCTCGTCGCTCCGCTGACCGCCGACGCCTCCCGACTGGCCCAGCTACGACGGGTCGGTAGCCGCCTCGTGCTCATGGACCGCACCGCCCCCGAGGGCACCGGCTGCTCCGTCGCGATCGACGACGTGCACGGCGGAGAGCTGGCGGTCGCCCACCTGCTCGCCAGTCCCACCCCGGCGTCCGACGGGTCGATCGTGCTCGTGAACGGCGACCTGGCGATCCCGCAGTGCGCCGACCGACGCGAGGGTGCCCGGAACGCGTTCATCGCGGCCGGTCTCGACCCCGACGACCTCCGCGAGGTCACCGTGGACGAGATGACCGTCGACGCGGGGCGCATCGCCGGTCGTCGGATCGCTGGGCAGACACCGCGTCCGACCGGTGTGTTCTGCACAAACGACCAGCTCGCGCTCGGCGTCATCAGGGGGCTGAACGACGGTGGTTTGGCGGTGCCCGACGAGGTGTCCGTGGTCGGTTACGGCGATCTCGCGCTCGCGGCCGACGGGCGGGTGCCGCTCACCACGGTCGAGCAGCCGAAGGACGAACTCGGGCGCGTGGCCGTCGAGATCCTCCTGGCCGAGCTGGGCACCGACCGCGCGGCGCACGAGCACGTCACCCGGACGCTCGAGCCGCATCTCGTCGTCCGCGAGTCCGCTCCCCTGCCGGCCTGAGCAGCGGCGAGGCTGGACGCGGCGGTGACGCCCGGGTACAGTCGTCAGCAGTATTTAATCGATTAAATACCCCGTACCCGCACCCACCAAGGATCGACGATGACCCACACTGCAGCAGCCGTCCACCCGCTCCTCACCCCGAAGGCACGGCGGAAGCCCCGCATCGGCCTCGTCGCCGGCGGCCTCGGCACCTACTGGCCGCAGTTCCCGGAGTTGCTCCCCCAGCTCCAGGCGTCGGCCCGGTACGTCTCGGAACGCTTCCAGCAGATGGACGCCGAGGTCGTCGACGTCGGCTTCATCTCGGACGCGCAGGAGGGCGACGCCGCGGCGGAACAGCTCCGACAGGGCGACTGCGACCTCATCGTCCTGTTCCTCACCACCTACCTCACCTCCTCGATGGTCCTGCCGATCGCCCAGCGCGCGAACACCCCGGTCCTCGTCATCGACCTGCAGCCGACCGAGCGGATGGACCACGCGAGCTTCGACACCGGTGCCTGGCTCGCCTACTGCGGGCAGTGCCCGGTACCCGAGGTCGGCAACGTCTTCCGTCGGGCGGGCATCCCGTTCCGCTCGGTGTCGGGCTGGCTGCGTCAGGAGTCGGCGTGGGACCGGATCTCGCAGTGGATCCGGGCGGCGCACGTCCGCGCAGCCATCCGCCACGCCCGCCACGGCCTCATGGGGCACGTCTACCCCGGCATGCTCGACGTCTCCACCGACCTCACCCTGCTGCCGACCACCTTCGGTTCGCACGTCGAGGTCCTGGAGTTCGACGACCTCCGCGTCCTCGTCGACGAGGTGACCGACGCCGAGGTCGCCGACCGCATGGCCCTCGCCCGGGAGATCTTCACCCTCGACGACACGGTGGTCGAGGACGACTTCGCGTGGGGAGCGAAGGTGTCGGTCGGGCTCGACCGGCTCGTCGACGAGTTCGCGCTCGACAGCCTCGCCTACTACCACCGCGGTCGCGACGGCGAACAGCACGAGCGACTCGGCGCCGGCATGATCCTCGGCGCGTCCCTCCTCACCGCTCGCGGCATCCCCACGACCGGCGAGTACGAGCTGCGGACCACGGTCGCACAGCTCGCGACCCAGGTCGTCGGCGCCGGTGGGTCGTTCTGCGAGATCCAGGCGCTGGACTTCGAGGACGAGGTCGTCGAGATGGGGCACGACGGTCCGGCGCACCTCGCCGTCAGCTCCCGCGACCCGCTGCTGCGCGGCCTCGGGGTCTATCACGGCAAGCGCGGCTGGGGTGTGAGCGTCGAGTTCGACGTGCGGCACGGGCCGGTCACGCTGCTCGGGTTGGGGCAGGACCGCGACGGCTCGCTCGCCTTCGTCGCGTCGGAGGGCGAGGTCGTCCCCGGCCCGCTGCTCGCGATCGGCAACACGACGAGCCGTGTCGACTTCGGGCGTGACCCGGGTGTCTGGGTGGACGAGTGGAGCGCGACCGGTATCGGTCACCACTGGTCGCTGTCGCTCGGACACCGGGCGGCGGACTACCGGGCTGCGGCGAGCCTGCTGGGGATCGACTTCCGCCAGGTATGAGGCGCCGTCGGCCCCTGAGCCCAACCCGGTCCCTGAGCCTGTCGAAGGGCAGTCGCGACCGGACGGATCAGAGCACGGCGCGAAGACGCTCCACAGCGGGCTCGACGACGGCGATCGGCGCCGGCCGCTGCAACCCGTCCAGGGCGACGGCGAGCCGACGGGTGGCACGATCGACATCGCCACCACCCGCACCGAGCTCGCGGATCGGGGCGAGTAGTGCCGCCCGTCGCAACCAGGGCTCGCCCTGCATCCACCGGTCGAGGACGGTCTCGGCCTTGGCTCGGGCCGTCCCGTCGAGGCGTTCCAGGAGCGGTCCGATGACGTCGGTGGCCAGCGGGTCGGCGAGCTGGGGAACCCGACCGGCGCGGACGAAGCCTTCGATCCTCGTCAGGTCGGTGTGCCTGAGTACCGCGACGCTCGACTGCAGGAGGACGATCGCGGCGAGCCGACGCTCGAAGACCGGCACGGCCCACAGCTCCGAGGCGAGGGCTGCCAGCTCGTCGTGCTCCAGTCCGCGGAACTTCCGGAGGGCGTCGCGCACCGTGCCGCGCACGGCCCCGACGGAGGAACCGTAGGACCGGAGCCCGTCGCCGAGCCGCTCGGCGACGTCCGCTGCGCGGTAGCCGTCGCCCTCGTATTGGAGCGCCGCGTCGATGAACTCCCCCGCAGCACTCATCCCACCATTCTCACCCCTGGCGCCGGGTACGGTGGAGCGATGACCGTCGTGATCGTGGGACTCGGACAGCTCGGCTCGGACGTCGCCGGGAGGCTCCTGGCCCGAGGCGAGAACGTCGTCGGCGTGAAGCGCACGGCGCCCGAGTCGAACCCGATCCCTGAGCCGAACCCGGCGCGCGAGTCGGTCAAGGGGCGCTTCACCCTCCAGCTCCGCGACCTCACGACCTCCGCCCCCGATCTCCCTGTGGACACGACGGCGATCGTGGTGGCCCTTGCGCCCCGGGCACGCTCGGTCGAGGCCTATGACGCCCTCTACCGCGACGGTGTCGGACATCTCGTGAGCGCGGTCGCCGCACTCCCCGGCACCCCGCCTCGCATCCTGTTCGTGTCGTCGACCGCGGTGTGGGGCGAGGACGGCGGGGAGACGATCGACGACACCACGCCGGCCGTCCCGACCACCGGCACCGCACGCGCGCTGCTCGCCGCGGAGGAGGCCGTCCTCGCCGCCGTGCCCGAGGCGAGCGCCATCCGCTTCGGCGGCCTCTACGGTCCGACGTCCACGATGTTCGTCGACCAGGTCCGCGACGGCCGTGTCACCCGGCCCTCCGGCTGGACCAATCGCATCCACCGCGACGACGCCGCGGGCGTGATCGTGCACCTGCTCGACCTGTCGGCGGCATCAATCCCGCCGGTCGTGGCGGGCATCGACGAGGAGCCGGTCCTGCTGTCGACGGTGGCCGACTTCCTCGCCGATCGACTCGGCGTCGCTCCCCCGGCGCTCGACGACGCCGGTCGCACGCCGGAAGAGCCGCACCGCGGCAAGCGCATCATGGCAGCCGTCCTCCGCGACACCGGATTCACCTACCGTTACCCCACCTACCGCGAGGGCTACTCGGCGCAGCTCCCCTGATCGGACGACCGGAGCGGATCACGGCTGCTTCGTCACCTCGGCCATCGCCCGCCGCCCGGACGGTACGAGCACGGCGACGGCGAGCACCACGAAGGTGAGCACGCCGGCGACGACGAGGAGCACTTCGACGGACACGACGTCGGCGAGCGGTCCGAACACGATCATCCCGAGCGGCATCGACACTGCCATGACGATGCCGACGAACCCGAACACGCGACCCTGCCGCTCCGGTTGGACGCGCTCCTGCAGCAGCGTCATCGACGTCGTCGAGAAGAACGGCACCGCGATCCCGAGCAGGAACATGAAGCCGAAGAAGACCCAGAGGTTGGTCGAGAGTCCGAGCCCGATGGACAGCGCCCCGAACACCACCGAGGACCCGACGATGAGGAGCACGCGGTTCTTGGTGCCGCCCCAGATCGCGATGATCGCTCCGCCGCCGACCATGCCGACGCTGAAGGCGAGTTCGTTCACGGTGAGCATCCACACCTCGTCGCCGAAGGAGCGGGCGATCATGAGCGGCGTGAGGTAGGACGGCGCGACGATCAGCAGGAACACGATCGCGAAGAGGATGAGCAGCCAGCGCACGAAGCCGTGGTGCCAGACGTAGCGCACGCCCTCGGTGAGGTCGGCGAAGTAGCCGGGGCGCTCGCCCGACCGCACGAGCGTCCGCACCGGTACGAGCAGCAGCAGACCGATCCCGACCGCGGCCGTGACGACGTCGACGAAGAAGATCGCGACGAGCGACGCACTCGCGTACAGCGCGCCGGCCGCAGCCGGGGCGACGAGCATCATGGCCGACTGGATGGAGCCGTTGATGCCGTTGACCCGCATGAGCTTGTCGGTCGGCGTGATCTGCGGGATGAGCGCGGAGACGGCCGGCATCTGGATGCCCGCGCCGACCGAGCGGATCGCGAGCGTGAGGAAGATGAGCCAGAGGTCGGCGGCGCCGTTGATGAGGAAGATCGCGAGCGCGAGGGTCGTGATGGCGATCGAGCCGTCGGCCGCGATGATGAGCAGTTTGCGGTTCATGCGGTCGGCCCACACCCCGCCGAAGATCGACACGATCGCCTGCGGCAGGAACCCCGCGACGGCGGCGAACGCGAGCACGACACCGGACTTCATCTCGAGCGTGAGGTGCCACATGATCGCGTACTGCACGAGCATCGAGCCGAACAGCGAGACCGTCTGGCCGGACAGGAACACCGCGACGTCGCGACGCCAGCGCGGGCTCTCCGATGCGACGGTCGTCTCCTCCGAACCGTCGGAACCGTCGATCGTGGGTGCATCGGGTGGCGCGTCATCGGCAGCCATGGGTCCACGCTAGGGAGTTCGCTCCGAGGTGTCCAGGGGTGATCGGCGCGGACGACGGGCGCGCCCTGACCGTCGAACGGTCGATGCACCCTGTCCAGACCTTCAGACATCCGGGCAGTCGGTCCGTTGACCCGCGGCCGATCGCCCGGATACGCTGCTTGCGATCCTCTGAATCGATTCAGAGTATCCGTGAACCGAACCGAAAGGTACGCCTCGATGACGAGTGCCCGACCCCTGCACCGCGTGTGCTTCCAGCTCCAGGTCAAACCCGAACGCCTCGCGGAGTACCGCGACCGACATGCCGCCGTCTGGCCGGACATGCTGCAGGCCCTCGCCGACACCGGCTGGCACAACTACTCCCTCTTCGTCCGCGACGACGGCCTCCTCATCGGGTACTTCGAGACGGAATCGCTCGAGGCGGCCCAGGCCGGCATGGCCGAGACCGAGGTCAACGCGCGCTGGCAGGCGGAGATGGGTGAGTTCTTCGTCGATCTCGACCTCCCGCCGGACCAGGGCTTCCTCCAGCTCGCCGAGGTGTTCCACCTCGAAGATCAGCTCGCCGCCCTCCGCGAGTAGCGACGTTGAAACGATTCACGTATGCTGCAACCAGCGCCGTGAGCGCGCCCCAGACCACCGGAACACGCACAGAGAAGTGACCATGACCAGTTTCGACACCATCACCCCGCTGCTCGAGAAGCAGGCCATCGAACTCCCCTCCTGGGCGTTCGGCAACTCCGGCACCCGCTTCAAGGTGTTCACGACGCCCGGCACCCCGCGGACGCCGGAGGAGAAGATCGCCGACGCCGCCAAGGTGCACGAGTTCACGGCCCTCGCGCCGAAGGTCGCACTCCACATCCCGTGGGACCTCGTGGACGACTTCAGCGCACTCCGTCGCTACGCCGAGGACCACGGCGTCGCGCTCGGCACGATCAACTCGAACACCTTCCAGGATGAGGACTACAAGTTCGGCAGCCTGACCCACAGCAACCCGGCGATCCGTCAGAAGGCGATCGACCACCACTTCGCCTGCATCGACGTCATGCACGCGACCGGCTCGCAGGACCTCAAGATCTGGCTCGCCGACGGCAGTAACTACCCGGGCCAGCAGGACATCCGCGGCAGGCAGGACCGCCTGGCCGACTCGCTCCAGCAGATCTACGCCCGCCTCGGCGAGGAGCAGCGACTCGTGCTCGAGTACAAGTTCTTCGAGCCGGCGTTCTATCACACCGATGTCCCCGACTGGGGAACGTCCTACGCCCAGGTGGCCCAGCTCGGCGACCAGGCCCTCGTCTGCCTCGACACCGGCCACCACGCGCCTGGCACGAACATCGAGTTCATCGTCGCCCAGCTCCTGCGCCTCGGGAAACTCGGCTCGTTCGACTTCAACTCGCGCTTCTACGCCGACGACGACCTCATCGTCGGTGCAGCCGACCCGTTCCAGCTGTTCCGGATCCTCTACGAGGTCGTCCGCGGCGGCGGCCTCGACGACGACTCGCCGGTCGCGTTCATGCTCGACCAGTGCCACAACGTGGAGGACAAGATCCCCGGTCAGATCCGCTCGGTGCTGAACGTGCAGGAGATGACCGCGCGCGCACTGCTCGTCGACCGCGGCGCACTGACCGCGGCACAGGAGGCCGGTGACGTCCTCGGCGCGAACGGCATCCTCATGGACGCGTTCTACACCGACGTCCGCGGACCGCTCGCCGCCTGGCGCGAGAGCCGCGGTCTGTCGGCCGACCCGTTCAGCGCCTACCTGGCCTCGGGCTACCAGCAGCAGATCGCCGAGGAGCGCGTCGGCGGGACCCAGGCGAGCTGGGGCGCGTAGGCACACCCGAGCACGAGGAAGCCCCGCGACCATCCCGGTCGCGGGGCTTCCTCCACATCCGGACGTTCACAACTCAGGACGCGCGCGGCGTGTCACCCCGGGCGCGCCGGCCGAGTTCGCCGACGCGCCGGAACGGACCTGAATTGCGAACCGACAGAGCCGACTACTTCGCGAGGAAGGCGAGCAGCTGCTCGTTGACCTCCCGGTAGTGGGTCCAGAGCATGCCGTGCGGCGCGCCCTCGATCTCGACGTACTCGGCGGAGGGCAGCGCCTTGGCGAACACGCGACCGGTGGAGTCGATCGGCAGGACGCGGTCGCCGGTGCCGTGCACGATGAGCGACGGGACGTCGATCTTCGCGACGTCGGCCCGGAAGTCGGTCAGCCAGGTCGGCTGCGCAGCGACCGAGGCGTACGGCGACGCGTTGTAGGCGAGCTGCGTGTTTGCCCGCAGCGCCTCCTCGCTCAGGCGCGAGCCGAGGTTCTCGTCCGTGTTGAAGAAGTTCTCGAAGAAGCTCGTGAAGAACGCGTAGCGGTCGTCGGTGACGGCCTCGAGGAGCCCGTCGAACACGTCCTGCGGGACACCCGTCGGGTTGTCGTCGGTCTGCAGCAGGTAGGGCTCGAGCGATCCGAGGAAGACGGCCTTCGCGACGCGCTCCGAGCCGTAGGTGCCGAGGTAGCGACCGACCTCGCCGGTGCCCATCGAGAAGCCGACGAGGACCGCGTCGTGGAGGTCGAGCCCGTCGACGACGGCCTTGAGGTCGGCGGCGAAGGTGTCGTAGTCGTAGCCCTCGGTGGGCTTGGAGGACTTGCCGAAGCCGCGGCGGTCGTAGGTGATGACGCGGTAGCCGGCGTCGAGGAGCGCCGCGGTCTGCTTCTCCCACGAGGAGCCGTCGAGGGGGTAGCCGTGGATGAGGACGACGGGCTGGCCGCTGCCGTGATCCTCGACGTAGAGCTCCACGGAGGTGCTGTTCTCGGTTCCGACGGTGATGAACGACATGGTTCGATTCCTTTCGTCTTCGGCGTCCGGACTCGTCGCCCGGTTCCACGCCCCGATTTGAGAACGATCGTTCTCTTCGGTGTCCATCAGCATAGGGAACGATCGTTCTCAATGCAAGTACACTGATGGAATGACCAGCGAACAGACGATGACGATCGCGTCGCGGAGCCCGGCGGCCGCACCCTCGACACCGGCCTCCGTGCGCGACATCATCGTCGACGCCGCCGACCGCCTGTACTACGCGAAGGGCATCCAGTCCGTCGGCATGGACGAACTGCGTTCGGCGGCCGGCGTGTCGTTGAAGCGCCTGTACTCGGCGTTCCCGAGCAAGGAGGACATCGTCCTCGCGGTCATGGAGCGCCGACACGAGCTCTGGACCTCCGGCGTCAGCGCGCTCGTGGACGACGCCGAGACGCCCCGCGACCGACTCCTCGCGATCTACGACTACCTGGCCGGCTGGTTCAGTGACGACTCGTTCCGCGGCTGCGGGTTCATCAACGCCTTCGGGGAGCTCGGGGGCGTCTCGCCGGCGGTCGCCACCATCACCCGCGAACACAAGGCGTCCTTCCAGGACTACGTCGCCGGCCTCGTCGCCGACGCCGGCGCTCCGGCATCGCTCGCCCCCCAGCTCGCGATCCTCGCCGAGGGCGCCCAGACCACCGCCGCCATCACCGGCTCCCCCGAGGCCGCGTTGCACGCTCGTCGCGCCGCCGAGACGCTCATCGACGCCGCCTCCTGAATCACCCGTGCGCTCGTGATGCACGGCGGTCCGTAACTCAGGACGCTCGCGGCGCGCCGCGCACGCCACGCCGCGTCGCTCGACCGACGCGCGGGGGTGCTCCTGAGTTGTGAACCAGACCGATGTCCTCCCCTCGCTGTGACATCCTGTTGAGACGGACACGAACGGACACGTCCGACACCGATGGACAGGGGGCGGCATGGCCACGACCGGCACGCTCGGCGCCGAGGAACGACGGACCCGACTGACGGCGATCCTCGAACGCGACGGCAGCATCCGCCTCGACGACGCAGCTGCGGAGCTCGACGTGTCCTCGATGACCGTGCGACGCGACCTCGCCGACCTCGAGCAGCTCGGCCTGGTACGGCGCGTCCGGGGTGGCGCCATCCCGACCCTGCGACCGAGGACCTTCACCGAACGGTCCGCGACGGGTGTCCGCGAGAAGGGCGCCATCGTCGAGAAGCTCCGGTCGCTCATCCCGACGGACGGCGCGATCGCGATCGACGCCTCCAGCACGGCCGGCGGCATCAGTCGACTGCTCGGCGAGTCGACCCTCACGGTGGCGACCAACTCCTACCCGAACTTCCTCCTCGCCGGCGCGAACCGCGAGGTCACCGCGATCCTCGTCGGCGGCCAAGCCGAGTCGCGGACCGACAGCTTCATCGGCCCCATCGCCTGCCAAGCGGCGTCGTCGGTGCTCTACCGGCGCTTCTTCCTGTCGGCCGCCGCCATCGACCCGACCGTCGGCAGCTCGGAGGTCACCCTCGAAGAAGCGCAGGTCAAGCGGGCGTTCGCCCGCGCCTCCGACGAGACGATCCTCGTCGCCGCGTCCTCGAAGCTGGGACAGCGCGCGATGGCGGTCGGCTTCGCCCTGGCGGACATCGACCTCCTCGTCACGGAACTCGACCCCGCCGACCCTGCGCTCGACGCCTACCGCGACGCCGTCGAACTCCTCTGAGCACCAGGCCCCGCACGTCCCGTTCTCAGGAGTCACCGCGCGCGTCGCTCAGCGCCGACCGCAACGCGCCGAGGTTCTCCTGAGATCGGGACATCCGCCATTGCGACATCTGTGACTTCTTGTCATACTTAACACGATTGAACACCGGGCACGGACGTGCCCCGACGAAGGAGTGCGAATGTCCGTGAACCCAACCGCTGCCGAGCTCATCGCCCGCAGCAACCGCCTCGGGAGCGACCCGAAGAACACCAACTACGCCGGCGGCAACACCTCGGCCAAGGGCACCGAGATCGACCCCGTCACGGGCGAGCCGGTCGAGCTCCTCTGGGTCAAGGGCTCCGGCGGCGACCTCGGCACGCTGAAGCCCGAGGGTCTCGCGGTCCTCCGCATCGACCGCATGCGCGCCCTCCAGGACGTCTACCCCGGCCTCGACCGCGAGGACGAGATGGTCGCCGCCTTCGACTACACCCTGCACGGCAAGGGTGGCGCGGCCCCGTCGATCGACACCGCCATGCACGGCCTCGTCGACGCGGCCCACGTCGACCACCTGCACCCCGACTCCGGCATCGCCATCGCGACCGCCGCCGACGGCCCCGAACTCACCGCGAAGATCTTCGGCGACAAGGTCGTGTGGGTCCCGTGGCGTCGCCCCGGCTTCCAGCTCGGCCTCGACATCGCTGCCATCAAGGCCGACAACCCGCAGGCGATCGGCACCATCCTCGGCGGGCACGGCATCACCGCCTGGGGCGACACCTCCGACGAGGCCGAGGCGAACTCGCTGTGGATCATCGACACCGCGGCCGCCTACATCGAGACGAACTCCCGCCCCGAGCCCTTCGGTCCGCCGCTCGACGGCTACGCAGCCCTGCCCGAGGCCGAGCGTCGTGCGAAGGCGGCGGCCCTCGCGCCCACCATCCGCGGGCTCGCCTCCGCCGACCGCCCCGTCGTCGGCCACTTCACCGACAGCCCCGAGGTCCTCGACTTCCTGGCCTCGGCGGAGCACCCGCGTCTCACCGCACTGGGCACGAGCTGCCCCGACCACTTCCTCCGCACCAAGGTGAAGCCACTCACGGTCGACCTGCCCGCCACGGCGAGCGTCGAGGAGGTCATCGAGCGCCTCGGCACCCTGCACGAGGCCTACCGCGAGGACTACCAGGCCTACTACGACCGCCACGCCACGGCCGACAGCCCGGCGATCCGCGGCGCCGACCCCCTCATCGTCCTCGTCCCCGGCGTCGGCATGTTCAGCTTCGGCAAGGACAAGCAGACCGCCCGCGTCGCCGGCGAGTTCTACGTCAACGCCATCAACGTCATGCGCGGGGCCGAGGGACTCTCCACGTACGCGCCGATCGACGAGGCCGAGAAGTTCGCGATCGAGTACTGGGCACTCGAGGAGGCGAAGCTGCAACGGATGCCGAAGCCGAAGCCGCTCGCGACCCGGATCGCGCTCGTCACCGGTGCCGCATCCGGCATCGGCAAGGCCATCGCCACGCGTCTCGTCGCGGAGGGCGCGGTCGTCGCGATCGCCGACCTCTCGCTGGAGAAGGCGCAGGCGGCGGCGGCCGAGCTCGGCAACACCGACGTCGCCATCGGGATCGCCGCCGACGTCTCGAACAAAGCCGCTGTCCAAGCCGCGATCGACGAGACCGTCATCGCTTTCGGTGGACTCGACCTCGTCGTCAACAACGCGGGCCTCTCGCTGTCGAAGTCGCTCCTCGAGACCACCGAGGCCGATTGGGACCTCCAGCACAACGTCATGGCGAAGGGCTCGTTCCTCGTCTCGAAGGCCGCCGCACGCGTGCTCATCGACCAGAAGCTGGGCGGCGACATCGTCTACATCTCGTCGAAGAACTCCGTGTTCGCGGGCCCGAACAACATCGCCTACTCCGCGACGAAGGCCGACCAGGCCCACCAGGTCCGCCTGCTCGCGGCAGAGCTCGGCGAGTACGGTGTGAAGGTGAACGGCATCAACCCCGACGGCGTCGTCCGCGGCTCCGGCATCTTCGCCTCGGGCTGGGGCGCGAACCGCGCGAAGACGTACGGCATCGACGAGCAGGACCTCGGCAAGTTCTACGCGCAGCGCACCATCCTCAAGCGCGAGGTCGTCCCCGAGAACGTCGCGAACGCGGTCTTCGCGATCTGCACGAGCGACTTCAGCCACACGACCGGACTGCACATCCCCGTCGACGCGGGCGTGGCCGCAGCCTTCCTGCGATGAGTGCGGCAGGCCGGAGCGGCACCGTCGCGGCGGTCGACCTCGGGGCCACGAGCGGGCGGGTCATGCTCGGCCACGTCGGCCCCGGCGAGCTGCGCCTCGTGCCGGTCGCCCGGTTCCCGAACACGCCCGTCCGCACGCCGGACGGCCTGCACTGGAACATCCTCGAGCTGTACCGCTCGATCATCGCGGGGCTGTCGGGCGCAGCGAAGCAGGAGCCACACCTCGCGAGCATCGGCATCGACTCGTGGGCGGTCGACTACGGCCTCCTCCGGCAGGGGCGCCTCCTCGGCGCACCGTTCCACTACCGCGACGAACGGACGGCGGCAGGCGTCGAGGCGGTCCACGGAACGGTCCCCTTCGCCGACCTCTACCGCGTGAACGGCCTGCAGTTCCTGCCGTTCAACACCGTCTACCAGCTCGCGACCGAGCGCGACGCCGGCATGCTCGACGTCGCCGACACCGCGCTCCTGGTGCCCGACCTCATCGCGCACTGGCTGACCGGTGCCCGCGTCGCCGAGGCCACCAACGCGTCGACCACCGGCCTCGTCCGCGCCGGCGAACCGACCAGGTGGGACGCCGGACTCCTCACCCGACTCGGCATCCCGGCGGCCGTCCTCCCGCCCATCGTCCAGCCGGGCGATCGCATCGGGACGCTCCTCGAAGCGGTCGCCGCCGAGGTCGGCCTGCCCTCGTCCACACCCGTCACCGCCATCGGTTCACACGACACGGCCTCAGCGGTCGTCGCCGTCCCGATGACGACCCCGGACGCCGCCTACATCTCGTGCGGCACCTGGGGACTCGTCGGCGTCGAGCTCGAACGCCCGGTCCTCACCGAGGCGGGTCGAGCGGCGAACTTCACGAACGAGGGCGGCGTCGACGGACGCACCCGCTTCCTGCACAACGTGATGGGACTCTGGCTCCTGAGCGAATCGGTGCGCACCTGGGAGCGCGGTGGCGAGACGATCGACCTGCCCGGGCTCATCGCCCAGGCCGCCGCGGTCGACGCACCCGTCTCGGTGTTCGATGCGAACGACCCCCGGTTCCTCGCCCCCGGCGACCTGCCGGCGCGCATCGCCGAGTTCCTCATCGAGTACGGGCGGGCGGTCCCGCAGTCCCGTGCCGAGTTCGTCCGGTGCATCATCGAGAGCCTGGCGCAGGCGTTCGCGGATGCGGTCCACACGGCCTCCGAGCTGTCCGGGGTCCAGGTGCGCGCGATCCACGTCGTCGGCGGCGGATCGCAGAACACGCTCCTGTGCCAGCTGACGGCCGACCGAGCGGGGATCCCCGTCATCGCCGGCCCGGTCGAAGCGACGGCGTTGGGGAACGTCCTCGTCCAGGCCAGGGCGGTGGGGATCATCGACGGCGACCTCGAGACCCTGCGCGCCCTCGTCGCCCGTTCCTTCGAGCCGACCCACTACGAGCCGCGCAAGCCTGCCGGCTCCACGTCCGTCAGCCGGTAGCGTCGCAGCATGACCGCTTCTCCACTCATCGTCAGCCTGCCCGCCGACCTGCGCGAGGAGGTGCTGTCGCAAGGCCCCCTCCCCGAGGGCGTCGAGTTCGTCGAATGGGATCTGCGCACCGAACCGCCGGTCGAGCACATCGACCTCGTCGTGCCCGTCTACCTCGGCTCGAACAAGCCGCTCGCGAACGTCGCCGCGGTGACGCCGAAGCTCGTCCAGGTGCAGTCGATCGGCTACGACGGCCTCGCGGACCTCCTCCCGGCCGGCATCACCCTCGCCAACGCGGCGACCGTGCACGAGGCCTCGACCGCGGAGCTCACGGTGGGACTCATCCTCGCCTCGCAGCGGGGCATCCCAGACTTCGTGCGCGCCGAGCGGACGGGCGAGTGGCTGCAGAGCCAGCGCCCGAGCCTCGCCGACCGCCGCGTGCTCCTCATCGGGTACGGCGGGGTCGGTGCGGCCATCGAGGAGCGGCTGCTCCCGTTCGAGGTCGAGGTCACCCGGGTCGCGTCGAGCGCGCGGGAGGACGAGCGGGGGCCGATCCACGGTATCGACGAACTGCCCGGACTCCTGCCGCACGCTGAGATCGTCATCGTCGTCGTCCCGCTCACCGACGGCACCCGCGGCTTGATCGGAGACGACTTCCTGGCGGCTCTGCCCGACGACGCCCTCGTCGTGAACGTCGCCCGCGGCCCGGTCGCCGACACCGACGCACTCGTGGAGCACGCGACGAGCGGTCGCATCCGACTCGCGCTCGACGTGACCGACCCTGAACCGCTGCCCGCCGACCACCCGCTCTGGTCTTTGCCGAACGTGCTCGTCTCCCCGCACATCGGGGGCGCGACGAGCGCCATGCTGCCGCGGATGGCGCGTCTCCTGCGTCGACAGATCGAACACCTGTTGGCCGACGAGGAGCCGGAGAACATCGTCCTCCGCACCTGAGACGGGCGTCGACGTCCGTCGATGTCCCAGCGCAGAAAAATCTGTGGTTGGGGCTCGCGTTGAATCGGTTCAAGAGGTAGGGTTTGTGGTCTGACCACACCGCAGTGTCGAAGGAGGATCGATGAACGCACCAGCGACGGCCGCGCCGGCAGCGGCCACGGCGACGCAGCCCGCCACCGCAGCGGCGGAGCCCAGGGCCTGGGAGGTCGTGCTCGCCCGCATCGAGTCGGACCTCCTCAGCGGTGTCCTCACCCCCGGCGACCGCCTGCCCGGCGAACGTCAGCTCGCGATCGACCTCGGCGTCGGTCGGTCCAGTGTCCGCGAGGCGATCCGCGTCCTCGAGGTCCTGGGGCTCATCCGCACCCACACGGGATCCGGCCCCACCGCCGGCGCGATCATCGTCGCCACGCCGTCCGGTGGCATGGCCACCCTCATGCGGCTCCAGGTCGCCGCGCAGGGCTTCGCCGTCCAGGACGTGGTCGACACCAGGCTCGTGATCGAGACCGCGGTCGTCCACAGTCTGGCGTCGCGTGCCGAAGCGGCCGTCCCCGATCTCACGCACCCCGAGTCCCTGCTCGACGCGATGGACCAGCCCACCCTCACGGAGGCCGAGTTCCTCGCCCTCGACGCGCAGTTCCACCTGTCGCTCGCCGAGGCGGAGGGCAACCAGGTCCTCGTCGCCACGATGTCGGGCCTCCGCGACTCCATCGAGCGCTACGTCCTGGCCGGTGTCCCACAACTGGCGTCGTGGTCAGCCACCGCCGACCGCCTGCGCGCCGAGCACCGGGGCATCGTGGAGGCGATCCGCCACGCCGACGCCGAGCTGGCCCGCCAGTCCGTCCGCTCCCACATCACCAACTACTACCAGGCTCGCGAACTGTCAGAAGACGACAGTCCGCACCCCTCGACACCCACCTCAAGCGACAGTTCGCGGAAAGAAGAGACAGACCATGGTTGAACGCCGCATCCCCAAGCCCCACGACCTCCTGCCGCTCATGCAGTTCAAGAAGCCGGAGTTCAACGCCCGTCGGCGACGCCTGGCGGCCGCCACCACCATCAGCGACCTGCGCACGATCGCCAAAAAGGTCACGCCGACGGCGCCCTTCGACTACACCGACGGCGCCGCCGAGGGCGAGATCTCGCTGGCCCGGGCACGCCAGGCGTTCCAGGACATCGAGTTCCACCCGGCCGTCCTGAAGAACGTCGCGAACGTCGACACCGGCTGGGACGTCCTCGGCGAGCGCGTCGCGTTCCCCTTCGGCATCGCTCCCACCGGCTTCACCCGCATGATGCAGACCGAGGGCGAGCGCGCGGGAGCCTCCGCCGCAGCGGCCGCGGGCATCCCCTTCACCCTGTCGACCATGGGCACGACCTCGATCGAGGACGTCAAGGCGGCGGCACCCGGTGGCCGCAACTGGTTCCAGCTCTACATGTGGAGCGAGCGCGAGCGGTCGATGGCGCTCGTCGACCGCGCGGCAGCAGCCGGCTACGACACCCTCGTCGTGACGGTCGACACCCCCGTCGGCGGCGCCCGCCTGCGCGACGTCCGCAACGGCATGACGATCCCGCCATCGCTCACCCCGAAGACCATCGTGGACGCGCTCCCCCGCCCGGCATGGTGGATCAACTTCCTCACCACGGAGCCGTTGGCCTTCGCGAGCCTCGACCGCTGGTCGGGAACCGTCGCGGCGCTCATCGACACGATGTTCGACCCGACCGTCGGTCCTGACGAGGTCAAGTACATCCGCGAGCAGTGGAAGGGCAAGCTCATCGTCAAGGGCGTCCAGTCGGTCGCCGATGCGAAGCTCGCCGTCGACCTCGGTGCGGACGCCGTCCAGCTCTCCAACCACGGCGGCCGCCAGCTCGACCGCGCGCCGATCCCGTTCCACCTCCTGCCGAGCGTCGTGCGCGAGGTGGGCAAGGACGCCGAGGTGCACCTCGACACCGGCATCATGAACGGCGCCGACATCGTGGCGTCCGTCGCGCTCGGTGCGCGCTTCACCTTCATCGGCCGCGCGTACCTCTACGGGCTCATGGCCGGCGGGCGCGAGGGCGTCGACCGCGCGATCCAGATCCTCTCGGGCGAGATCGTGCGCACGATGAAGCTGCTGGGTGTCGCGTCGCTCGAGGAGCTGCAGCCGCACCACGTGACCCAGCTGTCGCGGTACACGACGCTGCAGCCGATGCCGGAGCAGTCGTCACTGAGCGCCGGCCGGCCGGCCACCGCGAAGCCCGCGGCACCGACCGCTCGGAAGGCTCCGGCCCGGAAGCCGGCGGCCGCGAAGGCCTGACCTCCCGACCGAACGCGGTCACCGCCGCACTCCACGGGTTGTCCCCGATGTCCTCTATCGCTCCTTCGGGAACGATGGAACCGTCCCGACGGTCGCAGCACTTGCGCCGTCGGGCCGGTGTTCGACGATCTGGAGGCGACGGTGGCACAGCTCCTCGTGATCGGTGGGAGCGGCCGCACCGGGCGACTCATCATCAGCGAGGCTCTCCGCAGCGGCCACTCGGTCACCGCGCTCGTCCGAGACCCCGCCGCCGTCGTCCCCGGCGACCGCCTGACGGTCGTCCAGGGGTCTCCCCTGCGGAGCGAGGACGTCGAAGAGGCCATGCGTGGCGTGCAGGCCGTGATCATCGCCCTCAGCAACATCGGTTCGTCCGACTGGCCGTGGGCACGCCAGGTCAGCCCTCCCGACCTCATCTCGAACGCCGTCCGGGTCGCGACGGATGCGATGCGCTCGCGTGGCCTCCGTCGAATCGTCCTCCTCTCCGCGCTCGGTGCCGGCGAGTCGGTCCGAAGCGTCCCCGCCGGCCTGCGGTGGGCGACGCACTTCCTCCGACTCGGCACCGTCTACGCCGATCACGAGCAGGCGGACGCGTTCCTCCGCCGCTCGGAGCTCGACTGGACCATCGTGCACCCGACCGTGCTCTCCGCCAGCGACGCCCGACGCCCGGTCGTGTCGTCACCGCCGGGAAGCTGGCCGAGCTCGCTCCGGATCCCTCGCTGCGACGTCGCCGCGTTCCTCGTCGACGCGGTCGACGACGAGGACCTCATCGGCTCGACTCCGGTCATCTCCTCGGGGCCGCGCCGCAGCTGATGGGGCGCCCGCCGACGGGCGCCGCCTCGAATCAGGAGCCGGCGGCCGCCCGTGACGCTGCAGGACGACGCCCGATGATGCGGTCCGTCAGTTCGCAGACGCCCCACCAGGTGACGCGGAGCATGGCTTCGACGACGATGCCGCTCGTCATCTTGGAGGCCCCGAGCGTCCGCTCGGTGAAGGTGATCGGCACTTCGACGATCCGCAGACCGGCGCGGTTCGCGTGCCAGAGCATGTCGACCTGGAAGCCGTAGCCGTGGCTGTGGACCTCGTCGAGCTGCAGTCGCCGCAGTGCGTCAGCGCTGAACACACGGTAGCCGCCGGTCACGTCGCGGGCGGGGAGCCGGAGCGCGAACCGGGCGTAGGCACTGCCGACCCGCGAGATGGCCTCGCGATGCTTGGGCCAGTTGACGACGGTGCCGCCCGGGACCCAGCGCGACCCGAGGACGACGTCCGCCTCCGCGGTGGCCGCGAGGAGCGCCGGCAACTGCTCGGGGGCATGGGATCCGTCGGCGTCCATCTCGACCACGTTGCCGAATCCGCGCCCGAGTGCCCAGGCGAAGCCGGCCTTGTAGGCGGCGCCGAGCCCTTCCTTGCCGGTGCGATGCAACACGTGCACCGCGTCGTCCTCGGCGGCGAGCCGGTCGGCGATCGCTCCGGTGCCGTCGGGTGAGTTGTCGTCGACCACGAGCACCTCGACGGATGGTGCGGCGACACGGACGCGCGCGACGATCCTCTCCAGGTTCTCGCGTTCGTTGTAGGTGGGAATAATGACCACCGTGGAATCCATGTGCCGTCCTCGTGTCTGCTCAGCCAGCGTAGCGCGCTGAACAGGACCGTATCGGCGGCCTCCGACCGGACGGCCGGACGCTCAGGAAACGGTCGGCGAACGTCCGGCTGGGGGTCAGTTGTTGCTGGCGAAGTGCGCCGGGATGAAGATGGCGAGCGCGATCATGAGGATGCCACCCATGAACCAGACGGCCTGCAGGACGTCCGTGCGGAACGCCTCGCCGAACGCCCACATGCCGCCGGCGAACAGGGCGAAGGCGATCACGACCCAGAACCCCGTCGCATCGCTCAGGGTGCCGGAGCGCCCTGCGTTGGCGCGTTCGTGGTCACGTCGTTCTCCGGCGTCCATGGGTGCCCTTCCTCAGTTTCAAGCGGTCAGTGCAGGTATACGCCGCCCCACTGGCACCCGCAACCCCTCGACACCGGCCCCGGTGCCTGAGCCCGCACCGCTCCGATCCGGTCCCTGAGCTTGTCGAAGGGCTACCCGCGCAGCTCCAGCGTGCAGCACTTCACGCCGCCACCGCCGAGGAGCAGCTCGGACAGGTCGACGCCGATCGGCCTGTAGCCGCGCTCGCCCAGTTGACGCTCGAACCCGACGGCGCGGGCGGCGATGACGACCTCGCGACCGTTCGAGATCGAGTTGAGGCCGAGGACGGCTGCGTCCTCGGTGCTCACGTGGATCGCGTCGGGGTAGCGCTGCTCGAGGATGCGGTTGCTCGCCTCGTCGAACGCGGTCGGCAGGTAGGCGATGTTCGCGGGTGAGCCGTCGGCGGGAGCCACCGGGTCGAGCACGGCGATCGCGGTGTCGAGGTGGTAGAAACTCGGGTTCACGAGGTTCAGGGTCACGACCTCGCGGTCGAAGATCCGACGCACCTCGTCGTGGCTGCGGGGATCGGTGCGGAACCCGGTCCCGGCGAGGATGGTGTCGCCGACGAGCATGATGTCGCCCTCACCCTCGTTCACGAACTCGGGGCGCTCGACGCGGAACCCGTTCGCCTCGAACCAGTCCATGTAGGCCGGCCCCTCGGGGATGCGCTCCTCGTAGGTGAACTTCGCCCCGTAGGCGATGCCGTCGAGGGTGAAGCCGCCGTTCGCCGCGAACACCATGTCCGGCAGGCCGTCGAGCGGGTCGATGAGGTCGATCCGGTGGCCGAGATCGAGGTAGGCCTGGTGCAGCTGTTCCCACTGCGACACCGCGAGCGAGGTGTCGGTCGGGTCATCCGGGTTCATCCAGGGGTTGATCCGGTAGCTGACGGTGAAGCGGTCCGGCCGGCACATGAGGTACCGACGCCGGTTCGCGACGCGGGTGCCGGTCGCGGCGTCCTGCGTGGTGGGGGTGGGGTGGTTGAGCGTCGACGACACGTCGGCCTCCAAACGAGCGAGGGTCGGCGGACGAGGTCCAGGGGCCCGGGGGCACGCCACGTTCATCATCGCATGCGATTCGCAGCGTTTTCACGGAGTTTGGCGCAGGAATGCTGCGAAGTGGCAGCTTTTCACGCAATGATTGCGCTTACACTGAGTCTCATGGACAACCTCGACCGCGGCATCATCGACCTGCTCCGACAGAACTCACGCGCCGGCTACGGCGACATCGGCACGGTCGTGGGCTTGTCGGCCTCAGCGGTGAAGCGCCGCGTCGACCGCCTCGTCGCCGACGGGGTCATCCAGTCGTTCACGATCCAGGTCGACCCCACGGTCGACGGCATGCAGACAGAAGCCTACGTCGAACTCTTCTGCCGCGGCACCGTGTCCCCCAACGAGCTGCTGCGGATCCTGTCGGGCGTCCCGGAGGTCGTCGACGCCGGCACCGTCACCGGGAGCGCCGACGCCATCGTGCACATGCGGGCCAGGAACATCCCAGCCCTCGAGGACGCCCTGGAGAAGGTGCGGATCGCGCCGAACGTCGACCACACCCGCAGTGCGATCGTCCTCACCCGCCTCATCCACCGCCACATCGACTGACCCCTCCCCCCGGCCCGCGAACTGTCACCAACGCACAGTGCGGCTCGTTTGAAGTCGCCATTCGTGACCGTTCGCGGGCAGGATGGGCGGATGGAGTGGACGATTCAGGCGGGGACCAGTGTGTTCGAGCAGCTGCGGACGCAGGTGATCGAGGCCGTCCGCGACGGACGACTGGCGACCGGGGCGAAGCTCCCGACGGTGCGCGGGCTGGCCGACGAGCTGGGGATCGCGCCGAACACCGTCGCCAAGGCGTACCGGCTGCTCGAGACCGACGGGGTCATCGAGACCCGGGGACGCGCGGGGACGTTCGTGTCAGCGCACGGCGACGCGATCGACCGGCAGGCGCAGCTGGCAGCGGCGGCCTACGCTGACCGCATCCGAGACCTCGGTGTCTCGCCGAAGGACGCCGTGGCGCTCGTGGAGGCCGCGCTCCGCGCCTGAGCCGCCGGGCTCAGATGACGCTCTGGGACCAGGGGTCGGGGTTGCCGAACCGGTGCGCCGTGATCGAGATCGCTTGTTCGCGGAGGAAGGGCAGCAGCTCCACCCGTCCGGCCTGCGTGACCGGTCCCGCCCAGATCGCGATCTCGGGGTCGCCGCCGAGCGCCTCTGCGAGTCGCTTCGCGAGCGGCTCAGGCTCGGAGGCCTCCGTTCCGGGTTCCGCCTCCGCGACCGTCTCGGGACGCGGACCGACGATCCGTACCCGGGTCGCGACCGGCGGCTCCTGGCCCAGCTCGCCCGTGTCGATCGACCCGCGGGCCGCCATCCGGGTCAGCCACTGCTCGTCGGTCTCCAGCGAGACGGGGATGCTCAGCTCGGACAACCAGTCGCGGACCTCGCGCGGCAGCCGCCCACCGAGGCTGACGGTGAACCGCGACCGCGACCGCACCGCGGCGATGAGGACCCGCAGCGCATCGCCCAGGTCGGCCCCCGAGGCGACGCGTACCGCGACCGGAACCGGCCGGTAGCGCAGGAGGTTCCGTTCCACGCCGAGCTGCGAGACGTCTTTCACCTCGCCGAACTCGTTCCCCCACGCGATCGCGTCGCTGAGCGCCGACCGTCGCAGCACGTCGAAGGCCTCGTAGGTGAGCGACGGCTGGGCCGCCTCGATGAGCTTCACGATGCGGGTGTCGAGCCCACGGAGGTGCAGGCTGCGGCTCGCTGATCCCGGATCCGGTCGCCACTCGCCGAGCCCGAACAGGTAGTTGGGGCCGCCGGCCTTCGTGCCGGTCCCGACCGACGAGCGCTTCCACCCGCCGAAGGGCTGGCGCTGCACGATCGCACCGGTGATGCCCCGGTTGACGTACAGGTTGCCCGCCTCGACGGTGTCGAGCCATTCCCCGAGATCGACCGGGTCGAGGGTGTGCAGGCCCGCAGTCAGTCCGTAGGGGGTCGCGTTCTGCAGGGCGATCGCCTCGGTGAGGTTCGCGGCCTGCATAATGCCGAGGACCGGTCCGAAGTACTCGGTCACGTGGAAGGGCGAGCCCGGCTGGACACCGGTGCGCACCCCCGGCGACCAGAGGCGCTCGCTCGGCTGGCCGAAGTTGACCGAGGAGTCGTCGAGCAGTTTCGGCTCGACGAGCCACTTCTCGCCGAGGCGCAGCTCGGTGAGCCCGGCGAGGAGCTTCTCCCCCGCCGGCTCGACGATCGGCCCCATCTGCGTCCGCGCATCGGACGGCCAGCCGACCCGGAGCGAGCGGACGGCGTCCTCGAGCTGTCGCAGGAAGCGGTCGGACCGTGCCACCGAACCGACGAGGATCACGAGCGACGCGGCCGAGCACTTCTGCCCCGCGTGCCCGAAGGCGCTCTTCACGATGTCGGCGACGGCGAGGTCGAGGTCGGCACTGGGCGTGACGATGATCGCGTTCTTCCCGCTCGTCTCCGCCAGCAGCGGCAGGTCGGCACGCCACCCACGGAACAGCTGCGCCGTTTCGAAGGAGCCGGTCAGGATCACCCGGTCGACGGCCGGATGGGACACGAGCCGACGTCCGAGGTCGCCCTCCGCCACATCGGCGAGCACGAGGAGGTCGCGCGGCACCCCGGCGTCCCACAGTGCCTCGACGACCGCGGCTGCGCACCGCTTCGCCTGTGGAGCGGGCTTGATGATCACGCCGCTGCCGGCGGCGAGCGCCGCGAGGACGCCTCCGGCCGGGATGGCGACGGGGAAGTTCCAGGGCGGCGTCACGACCGTGAGCGCGGAGGGGACGAAGCTCGCGCCGTGCACACTCTCGAGCAGGGGCGCGTTGGCCGCGTAGTAGTGCGCGAAGTCGACGGCCTCGCTCACCTCGGGATCGGCCTCGGCGATCGTCTTGCCGGTCTCGCTCGCCATGACCTCGATGAGGTCTGCCCGACGGGAGGCGAGGACCCGAGCTGCAGCGTGCAGGACGGCGGCCCGTTCGGCGGCGGGGCGGGCTCCCCATCGCTCACCGGCGGCGCGGACCATCGTGATCGTGCGTTCGAGGACGCGTGGGTCGTCGATGGCCGCGGCCGCGACCGCTGCGCCACCGAGGGTCGACTGCGGGACGCGCGCCAGGATCGACGCTCCCCACACCCGGTTCGCCGCGAGCGAGGGGTCGGTGTCGGCGGCGTTCTCGAAGCCCGGGGCGCCGTCGACGACACCACCGCGCTCCGAACGGGAGAAGACCGCCGTCTCGACGTACGCCGAGGACGGATCGGCGTGGAAGCGGTCCTCGCCACCGCTCGATCCGCGTTCCAGCCCGAGGACCTGCTGCGTGAGTCCCGCGTCGGGCGCCTGTGCGGGATCGCGGAAGCGGTCGTCCCCGTCGTTGTCAGGCAGCGGTGCCTCCGGGCCCTCCGCGGCGCGGTCCTGCCTCCGGTTGGGGGTGGGCACCTGCCCGGCGGTCTCTCCGAGGGCGTCGACCGACGCGAGGAACCGGCGTCGCTCGCGCGCGAACAGGGTCGGCTTCTCGGCGAGCTCGAACACCGCCGACATGAAGTTCTCCTCGCTGGCGTTCTCCTCCAGACGGCGGACGAGGTAGGAGATCGCGACGTCGAACTCCTTCGGGTTCACGACGGGCGTGTACAGCAGCACCGTCCCGACGTCCCGCTTGATGGCTTCGACCTGACCGGTCGCCATCCCCAGCAGCATCTCGAAGTCCACCCGCTCGCGGACACCGCGGTCGCCCGCGAGGAGCCATGCGTAGGCGATGTCGAAGAGGTTGTGCCCGGCGACCCCGACCCGCACGACGTCCGTGTGCGCCGGCGTGAGCGCCCAGTCGAGCACGCGCTTGTAGTTGGTGTCGGTCTCGCGCTTCGATCCGGTCGTCGCGAGCGGCCAGCCGTGGATCGCCGCGTCGACCCGCTCCATCGCGAGGTTCGCGCCTTTCACCAGCCGCACCTTGATGGGCGCGCCACCGGCGGCCACGCGCTGCTTCGACCAGGCGGTGAGCTGCATCATCGCCTCGAGGGCGTCGGACAGGTAGGCCTGGATGACGATGCCGGCCTGGTACTGCAGCAGCTGCGGCTGGTCGAGGAGTCGGGTGAAGACCGCGATGGTGAGGTCGAGGTCGCGGTACTCCTCCATGTCGAGGTTGATGAAGGTGCCGGTCGCGAGCCCCTCCTCGTAGAGCGGCGTGAGGCGACGGACGATGCGGTCGACGACCTGCTCGAACGACCACATGGAGAGTTGGCTGGCGATCGACGAGACCTTGATGGACACGTAGTCGACGTCGGGGCGCTGCAGGAGCTCGCGGGTGCCGGCGAGCCGCTTGGCCGCCTCACCCTCGCCGAGGACGGCCTCCCCGAGGAGGTTCAGGTTGAGTCGGGAACCGTCGGCGCGCAGCTTCGCGATCGCATTGCCGAGCTCACGAGGACGGCTGTCGACGATGAGGTGCCCGACCATGCCCCGGAGGACGCGGCGTGCGGCGGGGACGACGACCCAGGGCAGGACCGGGCCGACCAGACCGCCCGTGCGGACGGCGGCCTGCTCGTACCAGGGCAGGAACCGCGGCGTCCGACCGGCGAGGGCGGCGAGGGCGTTCCCGGCGACGAGCGGGTCCTCCGGGCGCATGACGCCGTCGACGAACCCGACGGTGAATTCGAGACCGTTGGGATCGCGCAGCACGCCGGCGAGCCGCTCGGCGGCGGGATCGGTCGGAGCTTCCGCCCCTTCGTCGACCCATTTCGACGCGAGGGCGATCGCGCGATCCGCGAGTCCGACCGGTTCGGTGGGACCCTCGTTCGCAACGTTCGCCATGCTGCTCAGCCTATGCTCCGATCCGCCGATCCCAGTTGAGGCTCGCGAGTACACGCCCGGCGGCCCAGCACCCTCCCCCGGTCACTGAGCCTGTCGAAGTGCGCCTGCGAATAGGGTGTGGTCATGCACTCCGTCGAGCAGTACGACGCCGTCATCGTCGGCGGCGGTCACAACGGCCTCACCGCCGCCGCCTACCTCGCACGCGCGGGCAAGCGCGTCCTCCTCCTCGAGCGCCTCGACCATACGGGTGGAGCAGCCGTCTCGGAACGTCCGTTCCCCGGCGTGGAAGCACGTCTGTCCCGGTACTCGTACCTCGTCAGCCTGCTGCCCCAGCAGATCATCGACGACCTCGGGCTCGACGTCCGGCTCGTCCGGCGCCGCTTCTCCTCGTACACGCCCGACCCCGACAACCCGGGCACGGGGCTCCTGATCGACAACCGTGACGACGACGCCACCGTCGCGTCGTTCGCGTCGATCGGGTATCCGGAGGACGCCGCGGGCATCGCCGAACTGCACCGTCGGATCGGTCACCTGGCCTCGGTGCTCTGGCCGACGGTGCTCGAGCCGCTCCGCAGCCGTTCCGATGCGCGTGACGCGGCGATCGCCGCCGCCGCGGACCTCGGGGTGCCGGCCGCGGAGGTCGCGTCGATCTGGTCAGCGGTGTTCGATGAGCCGATCGGCCGTGCCATCGAGGACGCCGCGCGTTCCGACCTCGTCCGCGGTGTCGTCTTCACGGATGCGCTCATCGGCACCTTCGCCCGCGCCGACGACCCGACCTTGCAGCAGAACATCTGCTTCCTCTACCACCTGATCGGCGGCGGGACCGGCGACTGGGACGTCCCGGTCGGCGGCATGGGCGCGGTCACGGACGCGCTGCGCCGCGCGGCCGAGGAGGCCGGCGCCGAGATCCGGACGCTCGCCGAGGTGACGTCCATCCAGCCGGAGCACGGGCTCGTCGCCTACGTGGACCTCGCCGCGGAAGCGGAGCTCGAGGCGACCGAACCGATGGCGACGCTGGACCGGTTCCGGCCTCGTCCCGGGGTCGTCGTCCGCGGCGAGTGGATCCTGTCGGGTGCGGCTCCGGCGGTGCTGGAGCGCCTCCTCGACCCGGCGGCGGAGCAACGGGCGGCCGCGGCCGCGTACGCCGCGTGGTCGGCAGCGCGGGGGACGCCGGTGCAGTGGAGTGATGCCGACGCGATCCTCGGCACGGCGCCAGCGCCGGAGGACGGTGTCCCGCATCCCGAGGGCGCCCAGGTGAAGGTGAACCTGTTGCTGCGGCGGCTCCCCGAGCTCCTCGACCCGGCCGTCGATCCGTCGGCGGCGTTCGGCGGCACCTTCCACATCAACGAGGGCTGGGCGCAGCTGGAGCACGCCTACCTCGAGGCGGAGGCCGGCCGGATCCCCGACCCGCTACCCTGCGAGATCTACTGCCACACGCTGAGCGACCCCAGCATCCTCTCGCCGGAGCTGCAGGCCTCGGGGGCGCAGACGCTCACCGTGTTCGGGCTCCATGTGCCGCATCGGCTCGCGGTCGCTGCGGATGCGATCCCCGGCGGCCACGACGCCTTCCGCGACGCACTGCAGGCCGCGGTACTGCGATCGTTGGACTCGGTGATCGCGGAACCCATCGAGGACCTGCTGCTGCTCGACGCCGAGGGGCGGCCCTGCATCGAGACGCGGACGACGCTCGACCTCGAGCGCTCGCTGGCGATGCCGGGCGGGAACATCTTCCACGGCCCGCTGTCGTGGCCGTTCCTCGAGGACGACGCCCCACGGACGACAGAGCGGTGGGGGGTCGCGACGGCGCACCCGCGCGTCCTGCTCTGCGGCGCCGGGGCCCGACGCGGTGGCGCGGTCAGCGGACTCGGAGGGCACAACGCCGCGATGGCCGTCCTGCACGCCTGACCTGCACGCCGCAGAACGCGTCGCCGCGCTCAGTGGTGGCGGTGGTCCTGGATGGTGATCTTCGGGCCACGACGTGGCTTGTGGATGCCACTCCGGCCGATGAGCCGCAGCACCCGCTGCCGGTGACCAGCCCAAGGAGCGAGCAGCTCGAGCATGCCGTCGTCGTCCACGGGTGAGCCGGTGAGCGTCTGACCCACCGAGGCCGCGAGGTGGTAGTCGCCGACACTCACGGCGTCGGGATCGCCGTGAGCTCGGAGCGTCACCTCGGCGGCCGTCCACACGCCGATGCCCGGCAGGCTCTGGAGGCGCCGCGACGCGTCGTCGGGGTGCTCGTCGAGCGTCCGCTCGATCGCGGAGGCGAGTCGTGATGACCGCACGACCGTCTCCGAGCGCTGCGGCCCGACACCCGCCGTATGCCACTCCCAGCTCGGGATCATCCGCCAGGTCTCGGCGGACGGCGCGACGACCATGCCCTCCGGTGCTGGACCGGGGGCGGCATCGCCATGTCGGCGCACGAGCAACCGCCACGCACGCCACGCTTCGAGTGCGGTCACCTTCTGCTCGAGGATCGACGGCACGAGCATCTCGAACACGAGCCGGTTGCGGCTCAACCGCAGTCCCGGGTTCCGCCGGGACACCTCGGTGAGGAGCGGACTCCGGCTCACGTCGAGTTCCGACCAGTCGTCGTCCCGACCGAGCAGCTCCGGCACTCCGGCGATCATCCACTCGGCGCCCGGACCCCAGGCGGCCGCCTCGACCTCGCCGTCGCGGACCGTCGAGACGTACAGGGTCGCGCCGCCCTGTGGGGTGCGTGCCGTCAGCCAGACCCCGCCAGGCGTGCGGCGGTAGCAGGGGCCGTCGCCTCCCCGGGCGATGAGGCGCAGGGTGCTGTGGACGTCGAGTGGACCGCTCGGGCGGTACACCGTCCGCATCGGTTCCGCCTCGCGCGGCACCGGTCCGGTCGACTGCAGCGCGGCCTCGACGGACGACAGCGATGGAGCGGCGAACGATGTGGAGGCGGGCATGGTGGTCACCCTACGTGGTGACCACCGACATCCGGCGACGCCGACGACGGTCGAGGATCGCGAAGACGCCCCGACCGCCGCCGATCCGCTATCGCACCAGGCGGAAGTCATACCCGGCCTGATCGATGAACGTTCCGTTCACGCGTTGCTCGACGCGTCCGCCCTGGTAGCGGCCCGGGAGGTAGTCCCGACTCCATTCGACGGTCCACGAGCCCGAGGAATCGGCCTTCGTCGTCCCGAGTCGGGTGCCCCAGGCGCCGATGATCTCGATGTCGGCCAGCGGTGTCGCCGTGCCGGTGAACACCGGCCGCGTACCGGTGAGGGTGTCGCCGATCCTCGGCGAGGTCACCCTGAGGACGGATGCGACGGTGAAGTCGTAGACGGAGCGGTGCGTCTCGACACCGCCGACGATCTGTCGGACGGTGCCACCGGCGTACCGGGCGGGGAGCAGCGACTTGTTCCAGGTGATCGTCCAACGCCCACTCGCAGCCACGGCCTCGGTGGTGCCGACGAGATCGCCCCAGGCGCTCCAGATCTCGAGCCTCGCGCCAGGCTGTGCCGTGCCGCTGAACTCGGGCACCGACGAGGAGATGACACCACCGTTCGCGGGCGATTCCAGGACGAGCGGAGCGACGACGGCGCGGGCTGCCACGGTGAAGTCGTACGGCGCACGGGACTGCTCGACACCGTGGATCTCCTGGCGCACGGAGCCGCCGCTGTACCGACCCGGGGTCAGGCTCTTGTTGATCGGTGCCGCCCAACGATGGTCGTCTCCGACCTCGGCTGCAGCGATCTCCGTACCCCAGGCACCGATCACCCGGATGGTCGCGCCCGGCTCTCCACGACCGCTGAACACCGGGTCTGCGGTCTCGACGGTCTCCCCGATGGCGGGCGAGAGCAGGGTGACGTCCTCGACCGGGCCCGGCTCGGGCGCGGGCTCCCGATAGGTGAACCGGAGCGGTGCCGTGGTGCGCTGTTCCCCGAAGACCTGCGTCGCGGTCGCGGTGTACGCGCGCGGCTCGAGCGTCCGGAGTGACTGCTGACTCCAGGCGCCGGTGTCATCCACCTCGACGTCGACCAGTGTCACACCCGTCGCGTCCTCGAGGACGGTCACCCGCGCGCCCGGTTCTCCGAGACCGGAGAACACCGGACGCGGATCGTCCACCGTGGCATCGAGTGCGGGCGTTCGGACCGTCACCGCTGTGACGACGCGGTAGGTCAGCGACCAGTTCGCGGTCGAGTCGTCAGAGCGTTGACGAACCGTGCCGGACTGCGCTCCGGGCGCGAGATCGCGGGTCGGACGGGCAGACCAGGTGCCCGCTGCGGTGACGGTCGCCGTGGCGAGTGGTCCGCCGGACGAATCGAGGACCTCGACGACCGCATCAGGCGTGCCTCGCCCGCTGAACACGGGACGTGGCTCCCGGACGACGGAACCGGGCGTCGGCGCTTCGAGGGTGACCGGGATGGCGACAGGGACGGGATCGAGTCCCTCCGGGGTGACCCGGTCGGCATCCACGACCGAGCCGAAGCCGCCCACGGCCAGCCTGCCGTCGAACTGACGGAGGAAGCCACCTGCTCCGCCGTTCGAGACGAGGCCGTATCCGCTGACACGGTCGTTCGCGAACTCCTCCCAGCCCCATTGCTGCGCGGTCGAGCCGGTGCAGACCGCCGGGTACACGTACTTGTAGGCCTGCGAGGGATCAGGCTGGAGGCACCTCGTGACGCCTCCGACCGTGGTCGTGACCGGACCGGACGCGTCCACCGACGGGAACGTCCAGCGGCCGGATGCGGCGAGCGCCTGGTCGAGCGTGGCGTGCAGCGTCACTCTGGCCGGGTTCAGGACGTCCGTCGAGCCACCGACCGCGAAGAAGGCGTCCGAGCCGGAGGGGAACGCCTGGCCGACGAACCTGCCCTCGACCGAGGACACCGCCGGCGTCGTGTTAAGCGCCGGCCCGGCGGCTCGGGCGGCCGGACCGGTGAGCAGACTCACCGTCATGCCGAGCAGACTCACGAAGGCGATGGGGATGGGGAGTTTCATGGGCGATGGGCGACCTTTCGCAAGGGTGCGCCCGAGACGGCCCGAGGGAGGGCCGTCCGGACGCACCGGCGGAGCGTTCGCGAACGAACGCGGTCAGCCTACAAGTATTCCAGTTGCTTAATCCAGTATGTCGACCGACTCTTCCGGTTCACCAGTCGCTCGGAGCCGACGCCTTCGTGGGCGGCAGGGCGACATCCCTCGCCCACTGCGCCTGCCACGCAGGGAGGTCGGTTGGAGCCGGGCCGGTGAGCTCGATGAGCTCCGAGAGCGCCACCACGCCGCCCGAGCGCTTGAGGAACCGACCTCGCACGAGGGCCTGGGTGTAGATCTCCCCGCCCACGACCACCCGGTGTTCGATGAACACACCCTTGTCGTCATAGCCCGTGACCCGGGTCTCGACGGCGAAACGCTGCCAGGGCTGCAGCGACTTCCGGAAGGTGATGCTCTCGCTCGACACCACCGGGTACCAGCCCAGGTGCTTGAAGCGATCCCAGAGTCCGTTCCGGATCAGGAGGTCGAACCGGCCGAGGTCGAAGATCGACAGGTAGACACCGTTGTTCATGTGGCCGAGGACGTCGAGGTCGGTCGGCAGCACGCGCAACCGGATCCGACCGACGTCCCAGGTCTCGAGGCGCTCGCCTCGGCGGGCTCGACGGCGGGACTGCAGGAACATGGCGATGGTGCGGAAGATGAGGTGCACGGATGTGACCGTATCCCGCCGGCGCGGCGTCGTACACCATGGTTGTCCCGACTCGACAACACCCGGGTCCTGGGACGCCTGGCGACGTGTGGCGTCCGACACACCTGGACCGGATCGCCGACGGTCAGTCAGCGGCGACGCTGTTGCCCTCCCCACTGTCGGTGACCACCGGCGCCGACGAGGTCGCGACCTTGTTGCCGTTGGCTCCCTCGACGAACGTGACGTTGTCGACGGTCGAGACGTTCACGAGGGTGATGGAGCTGTTGAACGAGAGGTTCACGACGGCTCCCGTCACGGTCACGATGCTGTTGGAGGCCTCCACGACGACGTTCTCGCAGTCGCCGTCGACGGTCACGTTCGAGCTGTCGTCGACAATGGTCGCCGTGCCGTCGACGCACTCACCGGTGACGTCGGGGATCGTGTACTCGGAACCGGTGGTGGACTCGGCGGCGACCGTCGGTGACGCGCTCGTCGTCGACGTCGCATCCGCGTCGGTGCATCCGGCGAGGGCGATGACGACGAGGCCCGCGGCGGCGAGGAGGGTGGGTTGCTTGGGCATGGGTGCTCCTTCGGAGGCTCGGTAGGGGGAGGCAGGAGCCGCCGGCCCGGTGCAGTGACGCCGGGCCGGCGGCTCGATGGTCAGCTCACTGGGTGAGGGTGAAGTCGTACCCGGACGAGGCGATGACCTTGCCGGCGACGGTCTCGGTCACGGTGCCGCCGAAGTACCGCGCCGGGAGATAGTCACGCGGCCAGGTGATGGTCCACTCCCCGGTCCGTGGGTCGGCGATCGCGGAGCCGAGGTCGGTGCCCCACGCGCCCGTGATCTGCACCCGCGCCCCCGGGTTCGCCGCACCGGTGAACACCGGCCTGGTGCCGGTGAGGGTGTCGCCGACTCTCGGCGAGGTGACGACGAGTCGGGGCTGGACGATCGTGAAGTCGTACACGAAGGTGTGCGTCGGCACCCCGTCCACGAACTGCTTCACGGTGCCTCCGGCATACCGGCTCGGCAGGAGGCTCTTGTTCCAGGTGATCGACCAAGCACCGCTCGCGTCGACCTGATCGACGACCCCGAGGACATCGCCCCACGCGCCACGGATCTCGACGCGCGACCCCGGTTCGCCGGTCCCACGGAACACTGGGGTCGTCTCAGTGATCGTCTCGCCGCGCCTCGGCGACTCGACCACCAGAGGGGCGATCGGCTCGTCCGGTGCCCGGACGATGTTCGCCGTGAAGTCGGCGATCGTGATGCGGGAGGAACCGTAGGTGACCTTGCCGCCCGTGGCCTCGCCGACGGGAGCGTCGTCGTTCGCCCGCAGCGTGAACCTCAGCGTGGTCGTGCCGACCGGCAAGACACCCCCGATGCCCAACGCGTCGAGCGTGAAGGCCGGGTGGTCGACCGCAGTGATCCGCGTGTACACCGGGTGGTAGACGTCGATACGCTGACCACCGGCATCGGCGTTGAACGTCGCCGCCACCTCCACGGACTGACCGGGGGCGAGCGTCGGCGTGGGGATCGAGGCGCCGGGCGCGAGCGGCGACGGGACCGTGAAGTCGAAACGCACCTGGGCATCCGACCCGGTCCCGCTCTGGGTCGCGGTTCCCGTGTAGCGGCCGGGCTCGAGCTGGATCGACGGAACCGACCAGGACGTGGAGTCCAGGGGGACGTTCGTGCTCGCGAGCAGGGCCTGCGCGTCGGTGCGGATCGAGATGGACGATCCGGGCTGCCCGATACCGCTGAACGTGGGGGTCGGCGTGTCCACCGTGGCGCCGATCGCCGGGGTCCGCAGTTCGAACGGCTCGATCGGGGCCAGCTGCGACTCCACGACGACATCGGTGAGCGCGTCCATCGTGAGCTCGACGAAGGTGTCGTTGTCCGTCCCGCCCAAGGAGTACGGACTCGACACCGGGTACAGGGCGTAGCCGGCCACCCACGTGTTCGAGACGTACCGCCACTCGAAGTCCTGCGACGGGGAACCGGTGCACGTCCGGGCTGCGACGAGCGCGCGGGAGCCGTCGCCGGCGGGCGTCAGGCAGAGCGTCGAGGACGTTCCTGTGCCGGTGATCGGCCCGGCCGCACCGACGGCAGGGAGGGAATACGTCCCCGCGAGCGACGCTGCTCCGCCCACCGAGGACGAGTACAGCCGCTGGACGTTGCGACCCGACTCCGGCGAGGAGAGCCCGACGTACGCCGAGGATCCGCTGGAACGGTTCTGCAGGACGAGCTTGCCGATCACGCGAGACGAGCCGGCAGCGGGGGCCACGGCGTCCGACGCACCGGGGGCATCCCCGGTGCCGAACGCGTCACCGGGTGCGTCGTCGTGCTCCTGCTGGTCCGCGATGGACCCGACGGGCGGAGCAGCGGATGCCGGACCCGGGAGTCCCACCGCGGTGAGCAGGATGGTCGCGGCGGCCAGGGCCGAGAGCGTGGAGCGCCGGAGTGGGGAGCGCGGAGCACGGATCAGAGCAGTCACGAGGACCGAGGCTACTCATCTGGAATATCGCCGTGGGGGCTGTCGCCGAATCTGTGGAGAACTCGTCCTCAGTCGGTCGGCACGTGCCGCTCGTCTGGCCCGACGTACTCGGACAGCGGACGGATGAGCGCGTTCGACGCCAGCTGCTCGGCGATGTGCGCCGTCCACCCGACGATCCGAGCGGCGACGAACAGGGGCGTGAACGTGACCGTGTCGAACCCGATCAGGTTGTACGCCGGGCCCGAGGGGTAGTCCAGGTTCGGCTTGATGTTCTTCCGCGCGACCATGTCCGCTTCGAGCGTCGTGTACAGCTCGAGGATCTCGGGCTTGCCGTAGTGCTCGGCGAGCCGCTCGAGCGCCTTGAGCATCGTCGGCACGCGCGAGTCGCCGTTCTTGTAGACCCGGTGTCCGAAGCCCATGATCTTGCGCTTCTCGGCGAGCGCCGCGTCGAGCCAGGCGCTGGCCTGGTCAGCCGTCCCGATCTCGTCGAAGACGTGCATGACGGCCTCGTTCGCCCCACCGTGCAGGGCGCCCTTGAGCGCGCCGATCGCACCGGTGACCGCCGAGTACAGGTCGCTGAGGGTCGAGGTGATGACCCGGGCGGTGAACGTCGACGCGTTGAAGGAGTGCTCCGCGTAGAGGATCATCGAGACGTCGAACGCCTCGACGACGACCGGATCGGCCTCTTCGCCGAAGGTCATGAAGAGGAAGTTCGCGCTGTAGCCGAGGTCGTCGCGCGGCGGGACGAGCTCGAGGCCGTGGCGGCGGCGCTGGTCGTAGGCGACGATCGCCGGCAGCTTCGCGTACAGGCTCGCGGCCTTCACCGCGTTGGCCTCGGGGGTGTTGGTCTCGGCGGTCGGGTCGTTCGCGCCGATCACGCTGACGGCCGTGCGGAGGGCGTCCATCGGGTGGCTCTCGGTCGGGAGGAGGTCGATGGCCGCCTTGACGTTGTCGTCCAGCGCGCGCTGGCCCCGCTCCGACGCCGTGAACTCCGCGAGTTCGGCGTCCGTGGGCAGTTCACCGTTCCAGAGCAGGTACGCGACCTGCTCGAAGCTGCAGTGCTCGGCGAGTTCCTGGACCGGATACCCGCGGTAGAGCAGGGAGTTCGTCTCCGGGTTCACCTTCGAGACGCTCGTCACGTCGACGACGACGCCGGCGAGACCCTTCTTGATGTCGCTGGTCGCTTCGGTCATGCGTTGCTCCTTTGCGTACTGCCTGCGCGCGTCCTCCGCGCGTCGGTCGAGCTTGGCACCCGGCTCGCCCCTCGACAAGCTCGGGGAGCGGAGACTCAGGCGGTGTTCACCGGTGCGGGGACGCCTACCGGTCGATGGTGAAGTTGAAGACCGAGGTGTCGAAGCGGTTGTAGCCCTCGTAGTCGATCAGTTCGTAGAGGTCGGCACGGTGCTGCATCTCACCGAGCTTGCTCGTGAGCGAGCCCTCGTCGTTCAGCGTGTCGAGCGCGCGACCGGCGGCGCCCATCGCGATGCGGAGGAGCGACACCGGCCAGATGACGAGGTTCACGCCCACATCGGCGAGCTGCTGAGTCGTGAACAGCTCGCTCTTGCCGAACTCCGTCATGTTGGCGAGGATCGGCACGTCGACCGCGTCGCGGACGGCGGCGAACTCCTCGAGCGACCGCATCGCCTCGGGGAAGATCGCGTCGGCTCCGGCGTCGACGAGCTGCTTGGCCCGGTCGATCGCGGCGTCGAGCCCGTCGACGGCGGCGATGTCGGTGCGCGCCATGATGAGCAGGTTCGGGTCTCGCCGGGCGTCCACGGCGGCACGGATCCGGCCGAGCGCAGTGGAGGTGTCGACGACCTGCTTGCCGTCGAGGTGGCCGCAGCGCTTCGGGTTGACCTGGTCCTCGATGTGGAGCCCGGCGAGCCCGGCGTCCTCGATCTCCTGGACGGTGCGTGCGACGTTCATCGGCTCCCCGAAGCCGGTGTCGGCGTCGACGATCGCGGGCAGCTCGGTCATCCGGGCGATCTGCTTGGCGCGACCGGCGACCTCGGTGAGGGTCGTCAGTCCGATGTCGGGCAGCCCGAGGTCGGCGGAGAGCACCGCGCCGGAGATGTAGACGCCGTCGAAGCCCTTCTGTTCGATGAGCCTCGCCGAGAGCGGGTTGAACGCGCCCGGGAAGCGCAGCAGCTCACCGGTGGCGAGTCGCTCGCGGAACAGCCGGCGCTTCTCGGTCGGCGTGGTCTCGCTGTACAGCATCAGCGCAGTCCCTTCTGGAGGTCGGCCGGCATCAGAACAGGCCGGTCGGGTGGGGTGCCGAGGCGAGGACCCCGGAGGCGGCCTGGATGCTCATCTGCTTGACCTCGTCGGCGTCGAGTTCCGGGAGGCGTTCGGCGAGCGCGAGGAAACGCTCGATCTCCTCCGGGTCGAGGACGTCGGCGGCGAGCGTGCGGAACTTGTGGACGTAGTCGGCGCGCGCGAACGGCCGGGCGCCGAGCGGGTGGGCGTCGGCGACGGCGATCTCGTCGACGATGGTCGACCCGTCCGTGAGCGTGATCTCGATGCGCCCGCCGAACGCCTGTTCCGCCGGGTCCAGCGAGTGGTAGCGGCGCGTCCACTCAGCGTCCTCCGCCGTCGAGATCCGGTGCCACAGCTCGACGGTGTCGGCGCGGGTGGCGCGCTCGGGACGGTAGGAGTCGACGTGGTGCCACGCGCCGTCCTGCAGCGCCACCGCGACGATGTAGGGGATGGAGTGGTCGAGCGTCTCGCGCGACGCAGTCGGGTCGTACTTCTGCGGGTCGTTCGCGCCGGAGCCGATGACGTAGTGCGTGTGGTGCGAGGTGTGGAGGACGATGCGGTCCACGGCTCCGGGGGCGAGGACTTCCGGGTGCTCGTGGTGCAGCTTGCGGGCGAGGTCGATCCACGCCTGCGCCTGGTACTCCGCCGAGTGCTCCTTCGTGAAGGAGTCGAGGATCGCGAGCTTCGGCTCACCGGCGCCGGGCAACGGGACGTCGTACGAGGCGTCGGGGCCGTCGAGCAGCCAGGCGACCACGCCGTCCTCGCCCTCGTAGATCGGCGACGGGCTGGTCTCGCCGCGCATCGCCCGGTCGACGGCCTCGACCGCCATCTTGCCGGCGAACGCAGGAGCGTGCGCCTTCCAGGTGGAGATCTCGCCCTTGCGCGACTGGCGGGTGGCCGTCGTGGTGTGGAGTGCCTGGCCGATCGCCTGGTGGATGGTGGCCTGATCGAGGCCGAGCATCGTGCCGATGCCGGCCGCGGCGCTCGGGCCGAGGTGTGCGACGTGGTCGATCTTGTGTCGGTGCAGGCTGATCGCCTTCGCGAGGTCGATCTGGATCTCGTAGCCGGTCGCGATCCCGCGGACGAGGTCGGCGCCCGTGCAGCCGACGTGCTGGGCCACCGCGACGATGGGCGGGATGTTGTCGCCCGGGTGCGAGTACTCGGCGGCGAGGAAGGTGTCGTGGAAGTCGAGCTCGCGCACGGCGACCCCGTTGGCCCAGGCCGCCCATTCCGGGGAGACGCGGCGGGCGAGGTCGGGCCCGAACACGGTGGCACCGTCGCCGCCGGTGCTGACGGGGTGGCTGAGCGCCTGGGCGCGAGCCGAGGAGACGGGCCGGCGCGTGAGCGAGGCGGCTGCGACGGCGGCGTTGTCGATCACGCGGTTGATGATCATGTCGACGACCTCGGGCGTCACCTCCACCGGATCGGTCGCGACGCGGGCGAGCTGCCAGGCGAGCTGTCCTTCGCGGGCGAGGTTCTCGTCACTGCGGTGGACGCGCAAGTGGTGCTGGATCACGGGTGTTCCTTTCGGGTGCGGCCCGTCCGAGTGTGCTGCGGGGCGTCGCGTCCTCCAGCCTACGCCCGCGGGTCCGTGGCGCCGCAGCAGGAGAACCGCCCGGGAACAGGACATTTCGTGTGGAACGGGCCTGCTGTCGCGCTGTTCTCCTGGCACCGTGGAATACCAGCTTCGTTCTCCGCATCCACCCAGCCCGCGTACACCGCGCATACGGCGGCCACGGACAGAGTGACACGCGTACCGACCCCTCACGAACCGAAGGAGACGACCGTGCCGATGCACACCCCTGGGGCACCGCAGACCCCGCACCTGTTCGGCGACGTGATCCGAGCCGAGGCGCTCCACTACACCGAACTGTTCGCGGAGAAGCCGTTCGTGCCGGCCCTGCTGCTCTACTGCTCGAACGGTGCGTACCGCATCCTGTCGCCGGGCGAGGACCACCCCGGCAGTTACGTCGCCGAAGGGCCGCTGTCCGCGGAGCGGGTGCGCGTGAACTTCATCTCGTGGCCGTCCGAGGACTGGAACCGGAACGTCGCCTTCCACGTCCTCGACTTCGACCGGACGACCGGAGAGTTCACCCAGCGACTGCGGCTCCCGGGCGATCCCGAGCCGAAGCACCAGGCCGGCCGCCACACCGAGGTCACCGACCTCGGTGCCTGGGACGCGGACACGACGTGGGAGACGGCCGAGCCGCTCCTCCACGAGACCTTCGAGGCACTCGCCCGCGGCTGACGGAGCGAGCGGTGGGCCGAGCGAGCGGCTGGCCGACACCGGACGGGACGAACCAGCGCGTCCGGACGATCGCCGACGGTCGGGGTCAGGCGGCGAGCAGCTGCGGGTCGGCAGCGGGGCGCAGCGGGGTGATCGTCGCGTCGGCGAGCGCGTCTTCGCCGAGGGGCAGCTCGACGAAGATCGGAGCCGCCGCGGTCTCGAAGCGGTCGGCGATGTCGAACATGAGCGCGTCGAGGCGGGTGCGGAGGGCGTCGGCGATGGTCACGACCACCTCGGAGGAGGCGTCCTTCCGGCCGCGTTCGATCTCCGACAGGTAGGGCGTCGAGACGGCTGCGGCGGTCGCGACGTCCTGCAGGGTGCGCCCCTGTTCGAGTCGACGCGTGCGCAGGGCCGCGCCGAGGGCTTCGCGGTACAGCATGGCGACTCCTTCCGGCTGCGGGCGCGGGCTCCGTGACCGCGTGCTCTCACTGTAGGCGCGGCTCGGCCAGGCTCGGGGAGCCCGCGTTCTGCCGTCAGCGGACAGGGCGAGCCGTCCGCTACAGGAAGATGTCGGGGTAGAGCTCCGACTCGTCGACGCCCGGTGAGTACTTCGCGAGGTCCGTGACCCCGGCCTCCGCGAGGACGTCCTCCACGATGAGCGACCGACCCGTGAGCTCACGCGCCGACGCCGTCAGGACCTCGTAGGCCGCGTCGGCGTAGATCTCCGGGGTGCGACTCTTCGCCAGGAGCGCCTCGCCGCCGAGGATGTTGCCGACCGCCGCCGTCTTGATCGTCGTCTTCGGCCAGAGCGTGTTCGCGGCGATGCCGTCGCGTCCGAACTCGGCCGCGAGACCGAGCGTCACCATCGACATCCCGTACTTCGCGAGCGTGTAGCCGGTGTGTGCGCCGAGCCACTTCGGGTCGAGGTTGAGCGGTGGTGACAGCGACAGGATGTGCGGGTTCTCCGCGTCCTTCAGCATGGGGATGGCCGCCCGCGACAGCATGAACGTGCCACGCACGTTCACGTCCTGCATGAGGTCGTACCGCTTCGCATCGAGGTCGAGGGTCCGCGCAAGGCTGATGACGCTCGCGTTGTTGACGACGATGTCGATGCCGCCGAACTCACCGGCCGTCTCGAACACGGCCCGGGTGATGTCGTCGTCGTTCCGGACGTCGCCGAGGATCGGGAGCGCCTGCCCACCGGCCTCGCGGATCGCGTCCGCTGCGGTGTGGATCGTCCCCTCGAGGCGGGGATCGGGGGTGTCGGTCTTGGCGAGGATCGCGACGTTCGCACCGTCGCGGGCGGCACGCAGGGCGATCGCGAGGCCGATGCCGCGGCTGCCGCCCGACATGAGGATGGTCTTGCCGGCGAGGGTGGTCATGCGGTGGGCTCCTTCGGGGTGGTGGTGGTCGACGCGGCGGCGCGCTTCGCCGACGCGGCGGCGAACGCCGCGACGCGCGCGACCGACTCGGGTGTCTCGATCGCCGCGCCGATCGTCCGGGCTTCGTCGTCGAGGGCGTCCTGGTAGCCGCGGCCGACGCTCTCGCGCAGCAGCCGCCGCGCCTGACCGAACGCGGCCGTGGCTCCGGCCAACCAGAACGCGGCCACCTCGCGTGCACGGGCGTCGAGCTGCTCGGCGGGGACCACCTCGGTCACGAGCCCCCAGTCGAGCGCCTCCTCGGCGCTCAGCATCCGCGGGCCGAGCGTGAGCTCGAGCGCCCGACGCATCCCGACCGCCTCGGGCAGCAGGGTGCTCACGCCGCAGTCCGGAGTGAGGCCGATGTCGGCGTACTTGCTGACGAACTTCGCCCGGTCGGAGGCGATGATCACGTCGGCGACGAGCATGAACCCCAGTCCGCCGCCCGCGACAGCCCCCTGGACGGCGGCGACGATCGGCTTCGCGACCGACTGCAGGGTCCGGTGGCCCTCGTGGATGATGTCGGCGAGTTCGGTGACGAAGGCGCCCGTCGATCCTGCGCTGCCGTCACCCATCCGCGACATCGCGAGGACGTCGCCGCCCGCGCAGAACGCCGGTCCGTTGGCGTCGAACAGGACCGCCCGGACGTCGTCGCGCTCCGCGATCTCAAGGGCGAGGTCGCGCCACCGTCTGGCCGCACGGTCGTCGATCGCGTTGAGGCTCGCGGGCCGGTTGAGCGTGAGGTGCGCGAGGCCGTCGCTCACCTCGAAGAGGATGGTGTCGTCGCTGGTCACGGAGTGGCTCCCTGGTCGGTGGATGGGTTCGTCGGCATCGGAGAGCCGGTCATTTCGGCGCCATCCGGATCGCGCCGTCGAGGCGGATCGTCTCACCGTTGAGGTAGCCGTTCTCGACGATGTGCAGCGCGAGTGCGGCGTACTCGTCGGGGCGGCCGAGGCGGGCCGGGTACGGCACCTGGTGCCCGAGCGACTCCTGCGCCGCCTCGGGCAGTCCGGCGAGCATGGGCGTCTCCATGATGCCGGGTGCGATCGTCACGACCCGGATCCCGAAGCGCGCCAGCTCGCGGGCGATCGGCAGCGTCATCGAGTGCACCGCACCCTTGGACGCGGCGTAGGCGGGCTGGCCGACCTGTCCGTCGAAGGCGGCGACGGATGCGGTGTTGATGATGACGCCGCGGTCTCCGGCGCCGTCGACGGGATCACCGTCCGGATCGTTGTGCTGCATCGCGTCGGCCGTGAGCCGGATGACGTTGAAGGTGCCGAGGACGTTGACGCGGAGGACTCGCTCGAACGCGCCGAGGTCCGCCGGACCGTCGCGGCCGAGCACCTTCGCCGGTGGTGCGATGCCGGCGCAGTTCACGACGACCCGCAGCGGGCCACGCGACACCGCCGCTGCGACCGCCGCCTGCACCTGCTCACCGTCGGTGACGTCGGCGGGCACGAAGGTCGCGAACCCGCCGAGCTCCTCGGCCCGCTCCGCCCCGGGTGAACCGGGGAGGTCGACGAGCACGACGCGCGCACCGGCACCGGCCAGCCGCGTCGCGGTCGCGAATCCGAGTCCCGAGGCGCCGCCGGTGACGATCGCCGAACTGCCGGTCACATCCATGTGCTGGTTCCCTTCACGTGGTGGGCGCGCCCATCAGAGGCGCTCGATGATCGTCGCGTTGGCCATACCGCCGCCCTCGCACATCGTCTGCAGCCCGTAGCGGCCGCCGGTCGCCTCGAGCTGGCCGAGGAGGGTGGCGAGGAGCTTCGTCCCGGAGGCGCCGAGCGGGTGCCCGAGGGCGATCGCCCCACCCCGCGGATTGAGCCGGTCGTCGCCCACCCCGAATTCGCGTTGCCACGCGAGCGGGACGGACGCGAACGCCTCGTTGACCTCGAACGCGTCGATGTCGTCGATACCGAGCCCGCTGCGCTCCAGGATGCGGCGGGTGGCGGGGAGGATGCCGGTGAGCATCTCGATCGGGTCGCTCCCGACCGCGGCGAAGGAGACGAAGCGCGCACGCGGCGTCAGCCCCAGCTCGAGCGCCCGGACCTCGCTCATGATGAGCGCGGCGGAGGCGCCGTCGGTGAGCGGTGAGGCGTTCCCCGGGGTGATCCGCCAGGCGATCTCGGGGAAGCGCGCCGCGAGCCGCTCGTCGCGGAAGACGGCGGGGAGTCCGGCGAGCGCCTCGGGGGTCGTCCCGGCACGGACCGTCTCGTCGGTCGTGACGACGGAACCGTCGGGGAGGGTGACGGCGACGACCTCGCCGTCGAACCCGCCGGACGCCCAGGTCGCGGCGGCGCGCTCGTGGGAGCGGGCGGCGAAGGCGTCGAGCTCCTCGCGGCTGAGGTTCCAGCGGGCGGCGATGAGTTCGGCGGAGACACCCTGGCCGACGAGGCCATCGGGGAAGCGGGCTCGGAGGGCGGAGCCGAAGGGGTCTGCCCCCTGCACGTTGGAGCCCATCGGCGCCCGACTCATCGATTCGACACCGCAGGCGATGACGACGTCGTTGCCGGCCGACATGACGCTCTGCGCGGCGAAGGTGGTGGCCTGCTGGCTGGAGCCGCACTGCCGGTCGATGGTGGTGCCGGGCGTCTCCTGCGGGAGGCCTGCGGCGAGCGCCGCGTTCCGCGCGATGTTCTGCCCCTGCTCGCCGGACTGGGTGACGCAGCCGGCGTAGACGTCCTCGACGACCGCGGGATCGATGCCGGTCCGCTCCACGAGCGCACGGATCGTGCCGGCGAGGAGGTCCGTCGGGTGCACGGCGTTCAGCGCACCGCCCGGTTTGCCCCGGCCGGACGGCGTCCGGATCGCGTCGACGATCACTGCAGTGCGCATAGCCATCTCCTTCGAGGTCTGCGTCCACCCTAGGCCTGGCGCCTGCGCCGACGGCGGCGGTTGTGGCCCTTCGACAAGCGAGGGGCCGGAACGTCCGTGTCCGCTGGACCGGCCCGACGATCCGCGGTCGGCGCCACGTACGATTGAGCGGTGGCCGACCCGAAGATCATCCTGTACTACGCGTTCGCTCCCCTGGCGGACCCGGAGGCGATCCGGCTGTGGCAGCGCGACCTCTGCGAGTCACTCGGTCTCCGTGGTCGCATCCTCATCTCGAAGGACGGCATCAACGGCACCGTCGGCGGCGAGCTCGACGCCTGCAAGCTCTACGTCCGGAAGACGAAGGAGCACCCCGCGTTCCATGACCTCGACGTGAAGTGGAGCGACGGCTCGGGCTTCGACGAGGACGACCGCGTGCGCACGGCCAGGCACCGTCCCGCGCCCTGGCGTCGGAGCAGCGACTTCCCGAAGCTCAGCGTGAAGGTGCGCGAGGAGATCGTGTCCTTCGGCGCCCCCGGTGAGCTCGTGGTGGACGAGCACGGCGTCACCGGCGGCGGGGTGCACCTGCAGCCGACGGAACTGCACGAGCTCGTCGCGGAGCGCGGCGACGACGTCGTGTTCTTCGACGGCCGGAACGCCTTCGAGGCCGAGATCGGGCGGTTCGCCGGTGCGGTCGTGCCCGACGTCGCGACCACCCGGGACTTCGTCGCCGAACTCGACAGCGGGAAGTACGACCACCTCAAGGACAAGCCGGTCGTCACCTACTGCACGGGCGGCATCCGCTGCGAGGTGCTCTCGGGACTCATGCGCTCTCGCGGCTTCGGCGAGGTGTACCAGCTCGACGGCGGCATCGTCCGGTACGGCGAGCAGTTCGGCGACGACGGCCTGTGGGAGGGATCCCTGTACGTGTTCGACAAGCGGGGCTCGCTCGAGTTCAGCGATCACGCGGCCGTCATCGGGCACTGTGTCGTCTGCGACACGTCGACGAAGCACCTGCAGAACTGCGCGGACCCCTCCTGTAAGACGCAGTTGGTCGTGTGCGAGGCGCACGCGGACGGGCCCGACGGCGGCCCGCGATGCGCCGTGCACACCGGCGCCGACGTCTCCACCGATGCTCGCACCGGCCGGCCCGCCTGATCCGCCACCGTCATGACCGCCCACTTCCGCCTCCGCACCGAGCTCGCCGGGACGATGCAGCAGGCCTTCGACCTCTCGCGGTCGATCGACGCCCACCTCGGCTCGATGGCGGACACCGGTGAACGGGCGGTCGGCGGCGTGACCTCCGGGCTGATCGGCCTCGGTGAGACCGTCACCTGGCGGGCGAGGCACTTCGGTGTGCCGTGGACGATGACGAGTCGGATCACCGCGTTCGAGGAACCCCACCGGTTCACCGATGAACAGCTGTCCGGTCCGTTCCGGACGTTCCGCCACGTCCACCTCTTCGAACCGCTCGAGCGCCCGATGGGGACGGCGCGGACCATCATGCTCGACGACGTCACGTTCTCGGCGCCGTTCGGTCCGCTCGGCGTCGTGGCCGAACACGTCGCGCTCACCCGGCACCTGCGACGGCTCATCGAGTCGCGGAACCGGTGGTTGGCTGAGGCACTTCGACAAGCTCAGTGACCGATAGGTGCGGCTCAGTGACCGGAGGGTGCGGCGGTCCGGTCACTGAGCCTGTCGAAGGGCGAATACCTCGACATCGAGACAACCCGACACCTGTCGTGCCGCGCCCTGACCGCGCACATCCGCCCCTGCCAAGATGGAGCCATGGGTGCTCGCACGAAGTCGAAACTGGCCATCATCGGGGCGGGGAGCGTCGGTTCGTCCCTCGCCTACGCCTCGCTCATCCGCGGCAGCGCCCGGCGGGTGGCGCTCTACGACATCGACGGCAAGCGGGCCTCGGCCGAGGTCCTCGACCTCGCCCATGGGACGCAGTTCACCGGGTCGAGCAGCATCACGGGCGGTGACGACATCTCGGTCGTCGCCGATGCGGACGTCGTCGTGATCACGGCCGGCGCGAAGCAGGAACCCGGCCAGACCCGACTCGACCTCGCTGGCACGAACATCCGTATCCTCGAGCGGCTGCTCCCGAAACTCGTCGAGCACGCACCGGACGCCGTCTACATGCTCGTCACGAACCCGTGCGACGTCCTCACCGTCGCCGCCCAGCAGATCACGGGGCTGCCGCGCGAACGCGTCTTCTCCTCCGGCACCGTCCTCGACACCTCCAGGCTGCGCTGGTTGCTCGCTGAGCGCGCGGGTGTCGCGACCTCGGCGGTGCACGCACTCATCGTCGGCGAGCACGGCGACAGCGAACTGCCGCTGTGGTCGCAGGCGACCATCGGTCCCGTCCCGATCCTCGACTGGGAGCTGCCCGACGGCTCGCGCTTCACGGAGCAGCAGCTCGACGAGATCGCGACCGACGTCCGGACGGCCGCCTATCGCGTCATCGAGGGCAAGGGCGCGACGAACTACGCCATCGGGCTGTCGGGTGCTCGCATCGTCGAGGCCATCCTCGGCGACGAGCACGCGATCCTGCCGGTGAGCACCGTGCTCGGCGGGTACCACGGCGTCAGCGGGGTCGCCCTGTCGGTGCCGAGCATCGTCGACCGTTCGGGCGTGCGCTCGGTGGTCGAGGTCGCGATGTCGCCCCGCGAGGAACAGCAGTTCGCCGACTCGGCCGCTGCCGTCCGGGCGTCGCTCGACTCGCTCGGGCTGTAGCAGCCGACCTCCTCCTCGACTCCGCCGTCCCTGTCTCACGAGAGGTGCGGCGCGCCGCCCCGATGCGCGCCGGCCACGCCGGGCATCTCCTGAGACGCGGCCACCGGCGCCTTCACCGGGATCTCCCCCGAGCGGCCGATGCGCAACCGGTGTCGGCCCCGATAGCGTTGCAGGACGAGGCGCGGATCCGGCCGCGCCCCTGGGGAGGCACCGGATGACCGCTGGCGTGACGATCGAGTTCGATGGACTCTCGAAATCCTTCGGGGCGGTGCAGGCGGTCGACGACTTGACGTTCCACGTGGAACCGGGCAAGGTCACCGGCTTCCTCGGCCCGAACGGCGCCGGGAAGACGACGACCCTGCGCATGCTGCTCGGCCTCGTGCAACCGACGTCGGGGAGGGCGACCTTCGGCGGTGTCCCCTACGCCAAGCTGCCGGTCCCGGCAGCGACCGTCGGAGCGGCTCTCGAGGCGGCGAGCTTCGTCCCCGGCCGCACCGCCCGGAACCATCTGCGCGTGCACGCCTCGGCAGCGCGTCTGCCGGCGAGCCGGGTGGACGTCGTGCTCGCGCAGGTCGGCCTGCTCGAGGTCGCAGACCGACGCGTCGCCGGGTACTCGCTCGGCATGCGACAACGGCTCGGCCTCGCGACCGCGCTCCTCGGCGACCCCGGTGTGCTCGTCCTCGACGAACCGATCAACGGGCTCGACCCCGAGGGGATCAAGTGGATCCGCGGCTTCCTCACCGCACTCGCGGCCGAGGGTCGGACCGTCCTCATCAGCTCGCACCTGCTCAGCGAGGTGCAGCAGTCCGTCGACGAGGTCGTGATCATCGCGAAGGGACGGCTTGCGCACGTGGGCACGCTCGCGAGCCTCGACGCCGCCGACACCCTGCGCGTCGTCGTGAACTCCCCGGAGCACGAGCGGCTCGCCACGGCGCTGACCGCCGCGGGGTACACCTTCGACCAGGCCCGCGCGGGGCTCGTCGTGCACGATGTGGAGGCGATCGACATCGGCCGGGTCGCGCTCGCCGCCGGCATTCCGCTCAGTGCGTTGTCGCGGCATCGATCAGGGCTCGAGGATTCGTTCCTCGCGCTCGTCAGCGGTGGGGAGGACCACGCATGACCTCACTACTGGCAGCCATCCGCTCCGAGTTCCTCAAGGTGTTCACCACCCGCGTGTGGTGGGGCCTCGCGCTCATCCTGTTCGTGTACGTCGGGTTCGCCGCGGCCGGGGCGGCGCTCCTCTTCGCCAACATCCCGGGCGCGGCCGAGTCCAGCGGGGCCGGGGCGCAAGCGACGAGCGGGATACTCACCCAACCCGGTCTCATCTACGGCTTCGCGACGAGCATCGGGTACGTCTTCCCCGTGCTGCTCGGTGCGCTCGCCACGACCGGCGAGTTCCGGCATCAGAGCCTGACGCCGACGTTCCTCGCGAACCCGAACCGCGGCCACGTCCTCGTCGGCAAGGTCCTCGCACTGACCGGGGTCGGCGCGCTGTACGGCGTGATCGCGCTGGTCGCGTCCGTCGGTCTCGGCGGCGGCGCCCTGGCCATCAGCGGCATCGATCCGATGCTGACCGACCCCGACACCTGGGCACTCATCGGCCGTGCGGTGCTGGCGATGGCCCTGTGGGGTGCGATCGGCGTCGGTCTCGGGGCGGTGCTGCCGAGCCAGGTGGGCGCGATCATCGTCGTGCTGGCCTTCACGCAGTTCGTCGAGCCGCTGCTGCGCCTGGCCTCCTCATTCTCCGAGGTCACCGCGTCCATCGGCCGGTTCCTGCCGGGTGCTGCGACGGACGCCCTCGTCGGACCGAGCTTCTACTCGATGATGTCCGCTCAGCAGGACGCGCTGACCTGGTGGCAGGGCGGACTCGTCCTCCTCGGCATCGGGGTCGTCGTCGCGCTCATCGGCTACGCCACGACCTGGCGCCGCGACGTCACCTAGGCACGGCGGGCGCGACGGCTCAAGCCAGCCAGCCTCTCGCCGGCGAGGCGTAGGCTCGACGGACAGCCACCGACCGGTCACCGCACCGGAGACAGGAGCACCATGGGCCGCGCATACCTCGTCGAGCAGGTCGAGCACGAGGGTGGCAAACCCACCCGGACGGTCGACCTCCGCGACCTCCCCGACGCCTCGCTGCCCGACGCCGCCGTCACCGTCGACGTCGAGTACTCGAGCATCAACTACAAGGACGCCCTCGTCCTCACCGGGAAGCCGGGCGTGGTGCGGTCGTTCCCGATGGTCGCGGGCATCGACCTCGTGGGCGTCGTCGCGGCGTCGAGTGATCCCGCGTGGAGCGCCGGCGACCGCGTGGCCCTGTTCGGCGACGGCCTGAGCGAGACCCGGTACGGCGGGCTGTCCGAACGTGCGAAGGTGCGGTCCGACGCGCTCGTCCGCGTCCCCGACCACGTCTCGAGCGCACAGGCCGCCGCGATCGGCACCGCCGGGTACACCGCGGCCCTCGCCGTGCTCGCGCTCGAGCACGGCAGCACGACGTCCGGTGCCGTCCGCGTCGGCGGGCTCCCCGTGCTCGTCACGGGAGCGGGTGGTGGCGTCGGGAGCATCGCGATCGCGCTGCTGGCCGCCGCCGGCTTCGAGGTCACCGCCTCGACCGGGCGGGTCGACGAGCTGGGTGACGCCCTGCGGCGGCTCGGAGCGACGTCGATCGTCGACCGTGCCGAGTTCGCCGAGGCCGGCCGGCCACTCGGCAGCCAGCGCTGGGCGGGAGCCGTCGACTCCGTCGGCGGTCAGACGCTCGCGACGGTCCTGTCGCAGGTCGAGTACGGCGGGACGGTCGCCGCCTGTGGGCTCGCCGGCGGGTCCGACCTCCCGACGTCGGTCATGCCGTTCATCCTCCGCGGGATCACGCTCGCGGGCGTGAACTCCGTCGAGGCACCGCTCCCCCTGCGGCAGGCCGCCTGGGAGCGCGTGACCACCGCGCTCGACCTCGACGTGCTCGACACCCTGACCGAGACGGTCTCCCTCACCGAGGCGACGGATGCGGCGGAGCGGGTCCTCGCAGGCTCCGTCCACGGCCGGATCGTCGTCGACGTCCGCGCCTGATCGGGCCCAAGGAACAGGCCCAGCCGTCCCCAACTCAGGAGAATCGCGGCGCGGCGCACTCCCACCCGAGCGACACACCGGCCGACTCCTGAGACAGGGACACTACCGAACCGGCACGACCGAACTCAGGAGAGTTGCGGCGCGGCGCACGCCCACCCGGGCGACACACCCGCCGACTCCTGAGACAGGGACACCGCCCAGCGCTCCAGGAACGCGACAGCGGCCGGTGCCCGAAGGCGACCGGCCGCTGCCGACGGGACTGCTGAGACTCAGTAGCCGGCGGTCGACATGACCGAGCCGAGCGCGACGGCGTAGAAGATGCCGCCGATGATGCCGAGCACGACGAGGATGATGCCGATGATGACACCGATCTTCGCGAGCTGGTTCGGGTAGCCGGCGTCCTTCGACTGCTTCTGCGCGACGAGGCTGATGATCAGGCCGACGAGCGGCACGACGATCGCGAGGATGAGGCCGACGAGGCCGAGCGTCTTGCCCGGGTAGTCGGCGGGCAGGGCGCCGCCCGGCTGCTGCGGGGCGTTGTACTGAGGTGCGTTGGTCATGATGGTTCCTCTCGAGGATGGTAGATGCGCCACGGGCGCGAGCCAACAGTAGTGGGTTAGATACCCGACAGGCGATGGGGACAACTCCCCAATCGCCCAGATGTCACCGGGCTACGGGCAGGTGATGGTGGTCGTGCCGTCGGTGTGGACACCGCTCCCGAGGGAGGCGCACGCCTCGTTGAACGCCGCAGCACCGATCGCGATACCCGCGATGGTCGCGATGATCGCGATGACGATGAAGACGATCGACAGGATGAGGCCGACCTTCGCCAGCGTGTTCTTGACACCCGCGTTCTTCGACTGCACCAGGGCGACGATGCTGAGGATGAGGCCGATCGGCGGGGCGAGGAACGCGAGGATCAGGCCGACGATGCCGAGCGTCTTGCCGGCGGTCGCGTCGCCGGAGGGAGCTGCGCCGCCGGAGTACGCGGGAGCCGCGCCGTACTGGTCCTTCGGGGGCTGCGGCGCCTGGGGAGCCTGCGGCGGCTGGCCGGGGTATTCACCGGGAGGAGGAGTCGACATGGCTGTGGTCCTTTCGAACAGGCGGATCTACGGAGGTTCGAGCGGGCCCAGAATACCGGTCAGACGTCGTTTTGTGCCCTGTTCGAGGCAAATGATTGCGCACGGCCCTGATCAGCGCCAGGATGCGCGGCGCACCGCGTCCTCGACGACGATCCGGATCCGGCGGGGACCGCCGTGCGTCCGGCAGCTCGTCCTAGTGCAGGTCGAGGGCGGCGATGAGCTCGGCGCTGCGACGGGTCGTGATGATAAGCCGCGAGTACTCCGCGTCTTCGAGATCGATGACGACCGACGGTTTGGTGCCCTTGATCACCAGGAAGTCCATACCACCGTGGAACTTCCACTGGCCGATGGCGAGCGTCAACGGGATCGCGGTGCCCGGCGCACGGATGCCCCGGACCCAGATCCACGGGTCGTCGGTGATGGTGGCGGAACGGATGCTCGACCGTGGCACGACGACGTTGCTCCGACGCAGCGAGAGCGCCTTGTCGTACGCGGACAGCTCGATCTCCAGTCGGTCGGGGTGCAGACGCAAGGAGGCCATGCCTCTAGTCTGCCAACCCCCACCGACGTTCGCGTTGCCGGAAGTTCACAAAGCGGTAACGCATGGTCTGTGCAGCGTCCGACGTCGCCTGCGGAGCGACCGTCCGACTCAGCGGATGGCCGCCGCAGCCGCACGGGCCGCTGCGGGCAGGGCGTCGACGATACGCCCGATCGCCTCGTCGTCGTGCGCCGCGGAGACGAACCAGGCCTCGTACACGCTCGGCGGGAGCGACACCCCCGCGTCGAGCATGCGGTGGAAGAAGGCCGGGTAGCGGAAGGCGTCCTGCCGCAGGACCGCGGCGTAGTCGGTCGGTGCGGTCTCGCTGAAGGCGAAGGAGAACAGGTTCCCGGCGCGTTGCACGGTGTGCGCGACCCCGGCCTCCGTGAGCGCGTTCGAGGTCGCCTCGGACACGATCGCGGCCGCCGCGTCGACCCGACGGTAGACGTCCTGGTCGGCGAGGCGCAGCGTCTCGATGCCGGCGGCGAGGGCCACCGGGTTCCCCGAGAGCGTCCCGGCCTGGTAGACCGGGCCGGTCGGTGCGAGCAGGTCCATGAGCTCGGCGCGCCCACCCAGCGCAGCGAGGGGCATGCCGCCGCCGATGACCTTGCCGAAGGTGAAGAGGTCGGGCTGGTACACGCCGACGGGGATGCTGATGGCACCGGTCGAGTTCGCGACGGCGTGGTTGCCGGCCTCCCAGGCCTCGGCACCCGGGACGGGCTCCGTGCCGGGCGCGACGGCGGCGAGTCCGCGGTTGTCGAGCCCCCACCAACCGGCGGAGGAGACGCGGAACCCGGTGAGCACCTCGTCGATGATGACCAGCGCGCCGTACTCGTGCGCGAGCTTCACGACGCTCGCGTTGAACCCGGGAGCCGGCGGGACGACACCCATGTTGGCGGAGGCCGCCTCCATGATGATCGCGGCGATGTCCTGGCCACGCTCGGCGAAGACCTCGCGGAGTGCCGACCGGTCGTTGTACGGGACGACGATCGTCTGGGCGGCCGTCTCGGGAGTGACCCCGGCGGACCCCGGCAGGGCGAGGGTCGCGACGCCCGACCCCGCTTCGGCGAGCAGGCCGTCGGAGTGGCCGTGGTAGTGCCCGGCGAACTTCACGATGAGGCTGCGACCGGTGGCACCGCGCGCGAGGCGGATGGCCGTCATGGTCGCCTCGGTGCCGGTGGAGACCATGCGCAGCTTCTCGATCGGCGCGACGCCGGACGCCTGGACGCGCTCCTTGACGAGCTCCGCGAGCTCGGTCTCGGCCGGGGTGGACGCGCCGAAGGAGAGGCCACGGGCCGCAGCGGCCTGCACGGCCTCGACGACCTGCGGGTGCGCGTGTCCGAGGAGCGCGGGGCCCCACGCGCTCACGAGGTCGACGTACTGCACGCCCTCGGAGTCGGTGATGTAGGGGCCGGTCGCGGACACCATGAACCGCGGCGTGCCGCCGACGGAGCGGAAGGCACGGACGGGCGAGTTCACCCCACCGGGGATCGACCGCTGGGCTCTGGCGAATGCTGCGTCGTTCATCGGGTTCCTCCTGCACGCAGACCGCGCGCCTCATCCAACCAACCGGCGAGTTCGACGGCCCAGTAGCTCAGGACGGCCTCGGCTCCGGCGCGCTTGATGGACAGCACCGACTCCTCGATCGCGCGTCGGCGGTCGATCCAGCCCTGCCGGGCGGCGGCCTCGATCATCGCGTACTCGCCGGACACCTGGTACGCCCAGACCGGGATCGACACCGTGTCCGTCACGTCGGCCAGGACGTCGAGGAAGCTCCCTGCGGGCTTCACCATGACGATGTCGGCGCCCTCTGCCTCGTCGATGAGCGCCTCGCGCAGACCCTCACGACGGTTGGCGGGGTCGAGCTGGTAGGTGCGGCGATCGCCCTGCAGCTGCGAGTCGACGGCCTCGCGGAAGGGGCCATAGAGCGCGGATGCGAACTTCGCCGAGTAGGCGAGGATGATCGTGTCGTCGAACCCGGCGGCGTCGAGCGTCTCGCGGACGGCGGCGACCTGGCCGTCCATCATGCCCGAGAGGCCGAGGAGGGCCGAGCCGGACTCGGCCTGGGCCAGCGCCATGTCGCGGTAGCGGTCGAGCGTGCGGTCGTTGTCGACGCGCCCGCGGTCGTCGAGGACACCGCAGTGTCCGTGATCGGTGAACTCGTCGAGGCAGAGGTCGGTCTGCACGACCAGGGCGTCGCCCACCTCGGCGACGAGCGCGCGGGTCGCGACGTTGAGGATGCCGTCGGGGTCGGTCGCGCCGGAACCCACGGCGTCGCGCTCGGCCGGGACACCGAAGAGCATGACCCCACCGACGCCGGCCGCGGCAGCCTCAGCCGCGGCCCGCTTGGCGCTGTCGACGGTGTGCTGTCGGACACCCGGCATCGAGGAGATCTCGACCGGCTCGGAGACGCCCTCCCGCACGAACATGGGGAGCACCAGCTCCGCCGGGTCGAGTCGCGTCTCGCTGACGAGGCGACGGATGGCCGGCTGCTGCCGGAGACGACGGGGACGGGTCTCGGGAATGCTCACCCGTCCAGCCTACGCGCCGCTGCCGACGCGCCCTCCCGGTTCGCGCAGGGCGTGAAGCCGGTCAGCGGATCCCGTCGCCGGCGTCCTCGTCGCGGTTCCGGCTGAGCGCCACGGACACGATCGCCTCGATCAGCGAGTCGACCGTCTGCTGCTCCGCCACGACGTCGACCCGGAGCCCGTAGCCTCGGGCGTCACGAGCCGTGCGGGGTCCGATCGCCGCGATGACGGTGCTCTCGGGGATCTCGGGGAACTGCGAACGGACCTGCTCCGCCACGCTGCCCGAGGTGACGAGGATGGCACGCACCCGGCCGCTGGCGACGTCGGCGACGATCTTCTCTGCCACCGGGACACCGACCGTGCGGTAGGCCACGACGGACTGGACGTCGTGTCCGGCGGCGATCAGGCCCTCCGTGAGGAGCGGCTTGGCGATGGCCGAGCGGAGCGTGAGGATGCGCTTCGGGTGCGGTTCGAGCGCCGTGAGCTCCTGCACCATGCCCTTGGCGGAGTTGTCCTTCGCCGGCACGAGGTCGACGCTGTAGCCGACGGCCGTGAGCGCGGCAGCGGTCGTCTCGCCGACGGCAGCGACCCTCGTCGTCTCGGGGATCCGGATCCGCTGCGAGGACAGCACGTCGACCGTGGTCGCGCTCGTCACGGTCAGCCAGTCGAACTCACCCGCCTCGAGCGCCGTGAGCGCGGCCCCGAGGGTCTCCGGGTCGTCGGTGCTGGCGAAGTTGATCATCGGGGCGACGACGGGCGACCCGCCTTTGCCACGGACCGTCCCGGCGACCGAGTCGCCCCACGGACCGCCGCGCGGCACGAGGACGCGCCACCCGCCGAGCGGCTTGGTGGCGGTGGGAACGGTGTTCGACTTCGTCCAGTCCTTCACGCAGCGCCTCCCAGCGGGGCGAGGTCGGCTGCGCCGGCCTCGATGAGCTCGTCTGCGAGCGAGACACCGAGTGCGTCGGCCGCCTGGAGCAGCTCGCGTCCGTGTCCGTCGCCGGAGAAGCCCTCCGCGCGGCTCTCCAGATGGATCATCTCGGTGCCGTCGAGCGAGTAGACGGCGGCCTGCAGGACGAGGTCTTCGTCGTCGAGCCAGGCTGCCGCGCCGACGGGGGCAGAACAACCGGCCTCGAGCCGACGGAGCACTGCCCGTTCCGCCGTGGCCTGCCAGCGGCTCGGCGCGTGGTCGAGCAACGCGATGGAACCGGCGATGGACGATTCGTCGTCGTCGAGGCACTCGATCGCGAGCGCCCCCTGCCCCGGCGCGGTCGGCCAGGTGTCGAGGTCGAAGAGCCCGGTCACGGCGTCGAGGCGTCCGAGGCGGGTGAGACCGGCGGCCGCGAGGACGACGGCGTCGAGGTCGTCGTCGATGCGGCGCAGGCGGGTGTCGATGTTGCCGCGGATGTCGACGACCTCGAGGTCGGGCCGGATGCGCTTCAGCTGCGCGATCCGACGCGGTGAGCCGGTGCCGATCCTGGCACCCTGCGGCAGGTCGTCGAGCGAGCGGTCGTCGGAGGCGCACAGGGCGTCGCGCGGATCCTCACGCATGGGCATGGCGGCGATCGTGAAGCCCTCGGCCGGAGCCGTCGGCAGGTCTTTCAAGGAGTGCACGACGAGATCGCACGCGCCGTCGAGCAGGGCGTCGCGGAGCGCGTTGACGAACACACCCGTCCCGCCGATGGTGGCGAGCGACTCGCGACTCGTGTCGCCCTGCGTCGTGACGGTGACGATCTCGACGTCCTCACCGGTGGCCGCCGTGAGGGCGTCGGCCACATGACCGGTCTGCGCCAGCGCCAGGGCGCTGCCGCGGGTTCCGATGCGAAGGGTCATGGGGCGATCCCCGAGAACGCCGGTTTGAAGCCCAGCCGGGCGTTCTCGCAGCACCCGGGGCGGCAGACGTCGTACCAGGGGCCGAGGTCGGTCATGTGCGGTCGTTCCTCGACGGGCGTGCCGTCGCGGCGCTCGAGGACGAGGTCGACGAGTCCCTTGACGTAGGCGGCGGCGGTGCCAGGCGTCGGGACGCGGACGGCGGCCAGGCCGTGCTCGCCGGCCGTCTCGATGGCCTCGTTGTCGAGGTCCCACATGACCTCCATGTGGTCGCTCACGAAGCCGAGCGGCACGATGACGATCGCCTTGCGGCCGGCGGCGGGCAGCTCGGCGATCGCGTCGTTGATGTCGGGCTCGAGCCACGGCATGCTCGGCGGGCCGGAGCGCGACTGGTAGACGAGCTGCCACGGCACCGAGACGCCGCTGCCGACCGCGCCACCGAGGACACCGGCCTCACGGAGCTGGTCGATGGCGTTCGCCATGACGACCTCGGCCACCGCGAGGTGCTGGGCTTCGTACGCGCCGTGGTCGCCGAAGCCGCGGAAGTCGGGGCCGGAGCGCGCGGCGTCACCGGTGGGGATCGAGTGCGTCGCGAAGAGCACCTCGATCTCCGTCTCGGCGGAGAGCTCGGGCTGTTCGCGCAGGTACTCGGCGATCGCGTCACGGACACCGTCGATGAACGGGGTCACGAAGCCGGGGTGGTCGAAGAACTGACGCACCTTGTCGATCTGGATCTCGCCCTGGAGGTTCGTCTCGTCGACGGCGATCGCGAAGTCCTCGCGGTACTGCCGACAGCTCGAGTACGAGGAGTAGGCGCTCGTGGCGATCGCGATGAGCTTCGTGAAGCCGCGCTCGTGTGCCTCGGTCAGCGCGTCGCGCAGGTACGGGTCCCAGTTGCGGTTGCCCCAGAGGACCGGGAGGTCGATGCCACGTGAGGCGAGTTCGAGCTCCAGGGCCGCCTTGAGCGCACGGTTCTGGTCGTTGATCGGGCTGACGCCGCCGAAGTGGCGGTAGTGGTGCGCGACCTCTTCGAGACGCTCCTCGGGGATCCCACGCCCGCGCGTGACGTTGCGGAGGAACGGGATGACGTCGTCCTGGCCCTCAGGCCCGCCGAAACCGGCGAGGAGGATGGCGTCGTAGTCCGTCGGCTCGGAGACGTGCTCAGGACCGGCCGCTGCAGCGTCGGTCGCGCCGCGGACGATGCGCTCGGGGGCCTCGGCTCCGGTGCTCCCCAGGTTCATGGCGGCCATCAGCGCACCACCTCCAATGCCTCGGCGGGCGTGATACGGCGGCCCGTGAAGAACGGCACCTCTTCGCGCACGTGGCGGCGCGCTTCGGTGTTGCGCAGGTCGCGCATGAGGTCGACGAGTTCGACGACGTCGTCGGCCTCGAGCGGCAGGAGCCACTCGTAGTCGCCGAGGGCGAAGGAGGCGACGGTGTTGGCGAGCACACCCGTGAACGCCGCGCCCTGACGGCCGTGCTCGGCGAGCATCTTGCGACGCTCCTCCTCCGGCAGGAGGTACCACTCGTAGCTGCGCACGAAGGGGTACAGGCAGAGCCAACCCTTCGGCTCGATGCCGCGGAGGAACCCGGGGACGTGCTGCCGGTTGAACTCGGCGTCGCGGTGGACGCCCATGGCGTTCCAGGTGGGCGCCAGCGAACCGAGGATGGCGGTGCGCCGCAGCTCCCGGAGGCCGGCCTGCAGGCCCTCGGCGGTGTCGCCGTGGAGCCACAGCATGAGGTCGGCGTCGGCGCGGAGGCCGGAGACGTCGTAGATGCCGCGCAGGGTCACGCCCTGGGCTTCGACGAGCGCGATGGATGCTTCGAGTTCGGAGACATGCTCTTCGCCGAGCGGCAGCGCACTCGCCGGCTCGCGGCGCAGGACAGCCCAGAGGGTGAATCCTGAGGGGCCAGTCGGGGTGGCTGAGTCGGTCGGGTGGTGCGATGCCTCGGCAGAGGCCGGGTGAGTCATAGTCCTATCCTCACCCAGTTCGGTCGATTGGGCAAAAGGGGCAGGTCACGATTGACACCGAGCCCAGCCTCACCGCCGATACAGTCGGGTGATGATCAGCGAGCAGCCTCCCGTCGAGTACCACGTCGCCAGAGCGGCCGAGATGGATCCGGTGACGCTCTACCGCGTGCTGAAGATCCGCGTCGACGTCTTCGTCGTCGAGCAGACGGCGCTCTTCGCCGATCTCGACGGACGCGACATCGAGGACGGCACCCTCATCGCCTGGGCGCAGGAGGGCGACGAGGTACTCGCGACGATCCGGATCCTGACCGAGGCCGAGCACACGGAGATCGGACGCGTGGCCACCGCGTTCACCGCCCGCGGGCGGGGTCTCGCCGCGGAACTGATCCGTCGCGCCGTGGCCGACCACGGGCATCGGGAACTCCGCATGGGCGCCCAGAAACGCCTCGCCGACTGGTACGGCCGGTTCGGATTCGAGATCAGCGGCCCCGACTACGTCGAGGACGACATCGTGCACGTTCCGATGACGCGCGTGGCCACCCCGAGGGACTGACCGGCGGCGGGACGCGTCAGCGCGCGATGGCGCGGACGATGCCCCACACGGCCAGCCCGGCCGCACCGGCGAGGCCCGCGACACCGGCGTAGAAGACCGCCGGGCGTTCGACCTTGACGGTCGCGATCTGCACGATGGCACGACGCTTGGCGCGGTGCACCTGCTTCGGGACGTTGAGCTTGTCCTCGATCGCGTTCAGCGTGGCGACGAGCTCGGCGCGAGCCTGCTCGGGCGAGGGCGTCGCCCCCGGGAACTGGTCAACGGTCATACTCGCCGAGTCCCTTCACTGCCTTGATGTCTTCCTTCACGTTGTCCATCGGGCTCGGGTCCTCGTTGATCTTCTTGAAGTACCGCAGCGCGATGAGCACGAGGACCGCCGCGACGAGGACGAAGAGCACGAAGACGCAGAGCGCCGCCAGCCACGAGGGCATGACGAGCGCGAGCGCGAGGATCAGCACGGCGACGAGCACGCCGACCGCGAAGAACAGGAACACCGCGGCACCGGCGACGAACGCCGCTCCGATGCCCGCGTACTTGCCCTTGTGGGCCAGCTGCGTCTTGAGGTTGGCGATCTCGGCCTTGACCAGGTTCGAGACGACCCCGGGCAGCTGGCCGACGAGGGTCAGGAGGGATTCGTCGCGCTTGTCGTAGCGCGGCTCCGAACGGTTGCGGTCACTCATGAACGGCATCGTCGGTGCTACTCGCCGCTCTTGGGCTTCGGTGCCGTCGTCTTGGGCGCGGCAGGCTTGCGCACTGCGGGCTTCGAGGCCGACGACGTCGAGGTGCCGGAGGCCGTGCGTGCGTCCTTGACCGTCTCGGACACGTCCTGGACGGTGTCCTCGGTCTTCGACTCAGCCTTGCGGTGCACTGAGCCTGTCGAAGTGTCGAGCTTCTGGCCAGGCGTCGAGCCCTGCTGGCTGACGACCTTCGCGACGGCGCTGACGCCGCTCCACAGAGCCGCGGGGACCTCGCTGATGCGTGCCTTGGCGAAGTCCTCGACCTTGCCGCGCTGCGCGCGCACCGGCTTCGCGTTCCACAGCTTGACCCACTGCGTCTTGATCTGCTCGTAGCGTTCGCGTCCGGCGCGGGTACCGAGCACGTAGCCCGTGAGCCCACCGACGACGAACATGACCTTGCCCTTCATGGCGCCTCCGTCTGTTCGAGTGGTGCTGTGATGCTGCATCCAACGGGACCAGCGTAGTCGGGTGTCACTCCGACGCCACCATCCGGTCGGGGGTTGACAGGAAAAGATGCCGGGTCGGGCATATGGGCGTGTCTACCGCTGCAGCGCCTGATGGCGGAGTCGTGCCGCCGCCTCGTGGGCGTCGGGCACCACCGAGGCGAGCCCCGTGCCCGACAACCAGGCACCCGTGACCGCGAGGTCGGGCACCTCGGCCACTGCTTCCCGGATGGCCGTCGAGCGTTCGCGCTGGCCGCGGGCGGCGGGCGGCTGCGTCCCCGTCCAGGAGATGCGGTGGAAGCCGCGGACGCTGCCCGGGTCGAGCTGGACGCCGAGCATCGCGGACGCGTCGTGCAACGCCGTCGAGAGCAGCTCCTCGTTGGTCAACGCGCTCGTCGCGTCGGCTTCGCCCTGACGACCGAAGGACAGGCGGACGACGTGGCGGTGCTCGCCCTGCGCCTTCGCGCGGTCGGCGAGCCAGGCCCACTTCGCCGTCGCATGGGTGAGCGCCTTGGCGTGGAGCGTCGAGCCGGGTGCGACGAGCAGCCCGGAGCCACGCGGTGCGGCGTCGAGTGCCGGTTCGTCGAGCACGATCGTCACGAGCTCGATCGGCGCCGGCAGGACCGGGTCGCCCGCGTCGTCGCCGGCGGCGGGGAGGTCGCGAAGCGCCGGCCCGACGTCGGCCAGCAGGTTGCGGGCCGGCTGCTCGGGCGTCGCGATGAGGACCAGATCGGCCTCGAGCACCCGGCCGTCGGTCAGGGCGACGTACCAGGGGGCCTTCGACGCGCCGGCGGCCGCGGGACGCTCGCTCATCCTTGGGAGGCCTGCGTCGCCGAGGCCGACACCCGGTCCGTCCACGTCGATGTCGAACGGGTTCCGGGAGATCGCCGTGACGGCGACGCCGGTGATGAGCGTCGACCCCCACCGCTCGAGTTCCGCGGTCAAGCCGTCGACGAGGACGGTCATGCCGCCGTCGAGGCCACCGACCGCGGCACCGGCGGGCGCGTTCTCCCGGAGAGCCGCGACGGCGAGGGACAGCGCCCCGGTGCGCGTCAGCGCGGCGTTCAGCCCGGGAGCCGCGCGATCGACGTCGAGGTCGTCTGGAGCGGCCGAGTAGACGCCCGAGGTGACCGGAGCGACGAGGAGATCGTGGACGGCCGCGCCCATGCGCTTCCGGACGAGCGCACCGAGGTTGTGCTCGGTGCCGATCGTGAGCGGCGGGCGGATGCGGTCGAGGTAGGCGCGCAGGGCACCCTTCCAGCCGATGACCCGACGGACGTCGTCGGCGAGGGGGTTCGTCGGGATGCCCAGCAGTCCCGCCTTGGGGAGCGGGACACTCCGCTGCGGCTGTCCGGGCTTGGCGACGTGCAACCAGGCCCCGGCCCGGTTGGGACGCACGACGCGGTCGGTCAGGCCCAGTTGCTCGATGAGCTCGGCGACCGAGCCACCGCGCGTCGCGAAGCTCTCGGCACCGACGTCGATGCGGAGACCCGCGACCTCGGCGGCCGCGAGCGCGCCACCGAACGACTCCTGCGCGTCGACGACCGTCACCGAGATGCCGACCTTGGCGCAGTCGACCGCGCCGACGAGTCCGGCCACACCACCGCCGATGACGACGAGACGCTTCGGCTCGAGACTCATGCGGGCTGCCAATCGTGGGCGAGGGCGACGATGCGGGTCAGGACGTCCGGGTCGGTCTCGGGCGGGACCCCGTGGCCGAGGTTGAGGACGTGCGACGGCGCCGCCGTCCCGCGCTGGAGGATGTCGAGGACGTGCGCCTCGAGGACCGGCCATGGGGCGGCGAGCAGTGCCGGGTCGATGTTGCCCTGCACGGGGACGGCGCCACCGAGACGTCGGATGCCCTCGTCGAGCGCCAGCCGGTAGTCGATCCCGACGACGTCGGCGCCGACCCGGTGCATCGCACCGAGCAGCTCGCCCGTCCCGACGCCGAAGTGCACCTTTGGGACGGGGAGGTCGGCGACGTGCGCGAGCGCGGCCCGGGAGGCCGGGGCGACATGACGCTCGTAGTCCTCGAGGGAGAGCGCCCCCGCCCACGAGTCGAAGAGCTGCGCGGCCGATGCACCGGCGAGGACCTGGGCGCGGAGGAAGCGACCGGTGACGTCCGCGCACCAGGCCATGAGCTTCGCCCACGACTCCGGGTCGGCGTGCATGAGGGTGCGGGCGGCGAGGTGGTCCTTCGACGGTCCGCCCTCGACGAGATAGGCGGCGAGCGTGAACGGTGCACCCGCGAAGCCGATGAGCGGCGTGCGGCCGTCGCCGATCCCCGCGAGCCCGGCGACGGTGAGCGCGACGCCCTCGCGGATCGGTGCAAGCGTGTCGTCGAGGACGGCCGGGTCGAGCGCGACGAGCGCGTCGACCTCGGCGGCCGTCCGAACCGCCGACCCCATGACAGGACCACGGCCCGGCACGATCTCGACCGCGACCCCGGCCTGCTTCAGCGGCACCACGATGTCGCTGAAGAAGATGGCCGCGTCCGTCCGGTGCCGTCGGATGGGCTGGAGGGTGATCTCGCTCGCCATCGCCGGGTCGAGGCAGGCGTCGAGCATGGCCGTCCCGATCCGCAACTCGCGGTACTCGGGCAACGACCGGCCGGCCTGACGCATGAACCAGACGGGCGTCCGCTCGGGACGGGTGCCGCGGTACGCGGTGATGAGCGGCGACGACTGGGTCACGCCGGTGACGAGCGGGTGTTCGGGTGGGAGACTCACCCCTCCATCCTCCCATCTCCGCCCTGAGAGGGAGGGGCGCGCGCGCGACCGGGTGAGGGTCACCTGGGTGGCTTCCCGGAGAGGCCGACGTGCCCGCTCGGGTAGACTCATCGGGTGCTCATGTGTGTGACGGCGAGCCATAAGAACGCCACCTTCGACCTCCTCGAACGACTCTCAGTCGGTGCCGAGGGCGTTGCCGCGCGCCTGGTCGAGCACCACGAGTGCGTCTCGGGTGCCGTCGTCGTGGCCACCTGCAACCGGTTCGAGGCGTACATCGACCTCGACGAGCCCGTCACCGCCGCTGCATCCGTCGCCTTCGAGGCCGCTGCGGAGGCCGTCAGCGAGACCACCGGCATCCCCGCCGAGCAGCTGCGGGAGGTGTTCGACCTCAGCGTCGGCACCGCGGCAGCCGAGCACCTCTTCGCCGTGTCGGCCGGACTCGAGTCCGTCGTCGTCGGTGAGGGTGAGATCGCCGGCCAGGTGCGGCGCTCCCTCGAGGCCGCTCGCGCCGGTGGCACCACCAGTTCCGAACTGGAGCGCCTGTTCCAGCGCGCGTCCCAGACCTCCCGTGGCATCAAGAACCGCACGCCGCTCGGGCGCGCCGGTCGCTCAATCGTGCGCCTCGCCCTCGACCTCGCGGAGAGCCGCATCGACGACTGGGCCACGCAGCGCGTGTTGCTCGTCGGCACCGGTGCGTACGCCGGCGCGAGCCTCGCCGCCCTCCGCGACCGCGGCGTCACCGACGTCCTCGTCTATTCGCCGTCCGGCCGCGCCGAGAAGTTCGCGCGCTCGCACGAGATCGGCTGGATCGGACACGACGACCTCGCCCGCACCACCGGCGAGGTCGACATCATCGTCACCTGCACCACCGCCGAGGGCCACGTGGTCGACGCCGAACTGCTCCGCGCGGGTCGCACGGCCGTCGCCACCGACCACCGTGCGCGAGCCGCGGCTGCCACGGACGCACCGACGCTCTCGCTGGTCACCGCGTCCGACGCACCGGCCGCACCCGAGCCCACCGGAGTCTCCGCGCTCGTCCACGACGTCATCACCGAGGCTGCCGCCGAGTGCCCGGTGCCGCGCGCGTCGGCACAGCTCGTCATCGACCTCGGCCTGCCGCGCAACGTCGACCCCGACGTTTCCACCGTCTCCGGTGCCGTCCTGCTCGACCTCGAGACCATCCGCATCCACGCGCCGCTCGAGGAGCTGCAGGCCACCGAGGTCGCGCGCTCCATCGTCAGCCGCGCCGCACAGAAGTTCGCCGCGGTCGGCGAGGAGCGCAGCCTCGAGCCCGCCGTCGTCGCACTCCGCAGCCACGTGCACGCACTCGTCGAGGCCGAGGTCGCCCGTGCGACCGCTCGCGGCGACGACGACGGTTCGACCGCCCGCGCACTGCGTCACCTCGCCGGAGTGCTGCTGCACGAACCGACGGTGCGCGCACGGAACCTCGCGCGCAACGGCGAGCAGGCCGCGTACACGACGGCGCTGCAGACGCTCTTCGGCATCGACGTCCCGCAGACACCGGCGGTCGTCGCGCCGGTCGCCGACACCGACTCGGCCGCCTCCGCCTCCTAGGCTTCCGACGGCACCGGGCTTCTCGCGTCGGGTGGCTCCGGTCACCGAGCCGAACCCCGGTCACCGAGCCTGTCGAGGTGCGCGAACACGCGACCCGACCATGGACGTTCCTCGTGTGCCCTTCGACAAGCTCAGGGACCGGAGAGGGGTGCTACTCAGGTACGGGAGGAGGGTTGCCGCCCAGGGACCGGTGCGGGAAGGGCGCTGGAACGACGAACGGGCACCGGCGCGATGCCGATGCCCGTCGTGATCCGCCTGCGGAGCAGGCCGTGGATCAGTAGTCGTAGTTGTAGTCGTACGAGCTCGCGGCGCCCATGACGCCGGCGAAGATGAGGATGTAGAAGATGATGACGACGATGCCGGCGAGGACCGAGACGCCGCTCACGATGGTGCCGGCGAGGGCCAGGCCGCGGCCCTGCTCACCGGTGCGCTTGATCTGACCGAGCGCGATGATGCCGAGCACGAGGCCGACGACGCCGAACCCGACGAACGGGGCGATGAGCGAGATGATCGCCATGACGTTCGTCTTCGGGCCGGTCGGCTGCGCGTAGCCGTACGGCGCCTGGGGCTGTCCGTACGGAGCGGCGGGCTGGCCGTAGGGGTTCTGCTGCTGCCCGTAGGGTGCCTGCGGCTGGCCGTAGGGGTTCTGCTGCTCGCCGTAGGGCGCCTGCGGCTGACCGTACTTCGGCTGCTCGCCGTACTGCGGAGCCTGCTGGCCCGACTGCTCACCGTAGGGCGAGGGCTGGCCGTACTGCGGAGCCTGTTCGCCGTACTGCGGAGCCGGCGGAACCTGAGATTCGCCGTAGGCCGGCTGCTGGGGGTTCTGGCTCTGACCGTATGGGTCGTTCGGCTGGCCGGAGTTCGGATCAGTCATGAAGGTGCACCTCGCGCATAGGGGTTCGACGAACGGACTCATGCTTGCAGCGCGCCGTCGCCTTGTCAACACAGGGTAACCCGCGATCCCTGATGTTCACTGGGCTCGCGCGGCGGGCACCGGAGGCGGTGGCAAGATGGACGAGGGGGTGCGAATGGACGAGGAGTCGGTGGCGGAAGCCGAGGACGTCACGCTCGCCGATGCCCCGCCGGTCGCCGAGCGGCCTGGCGCGCTGACCATCGCCGGGATCGTCGCCGTCGACTGGGTCCACTCCGTCGTCTGGCACACGCGGGCCTTCTTCAGCGGCCGAATCCCGAGGGAGTACGCCCGAGGCGACGCGAGTCGCCCCGTCGTCGTCCTCATCCCCGGCGTGTACGAGACCTGGGCGTTCCTGAAGCCGGTCGCCGACCGCCTGAACGCCGACGGCTACCGGATCCGCATCGCCCGCGGCCTCGGATACAACCGCAAACCCATCCGCGACACGGCGGCCCGCTTCGCCCGCGCGCTCGGGCGGTTGCCGAAGCCCGCCGCCGGGTGCGTCATCGTCGCGCACAGCAAGGGAGGCCTCGTCGGAAAGGAGCTGCTCCTCACCGAACGCGAGCGGCTGGGCCTGCTCGGGGTCGTCGCGATCTGCTCGCCGTTCTCCGGGTCGGTGCTCGCGAAGTACGTCGTCGACCCGAGCCTCCGCGCCTTCCTCCCGACAGACGAGACCATCGTCGCGCTCGGCGCCCCGCACGACGTCAACGCCGACATCGTCTCCATCTACAGCACCTTCGACCCGCACGTGCCGTCCAGCAGCGTGCTGCCCGGAGCGACGAACGTGCTCCTCCCGGTGCCGGGTCACTTCGTGATCCTCAGCACGGACGAGCTCAAGGACGCCGTGGAACTCGCCGTCGACGGGTTCGCCGATCGGGTGCGGCCCGCACTCGACACCGAGAACCCGGCCGACCGGTGAGCCGCGCACCCGAGAGCTCGGGCAGCGCGCTCCCCGACATCCTCGTGTCCGCGGTCGCGATCGTCCGCGGACGGCGGGTGCTCATGGTGACGGCTCGCGGCCGCGACGTCCTCTACATGCCGGGCGGGAAGATCGACGCGGGCGAGACGCCCGCCGAGGCCGCCGTCCGGGAGGCACGCGAGGAGGTCGCGGTCGAGATCGATCCGGCGCGGGTGTCGCCGTTGTTCACGGTGGTCACGCAGGCGCACGGCGAACCCGACGGCCGGCTCGTGCGGATGCACGTCTTCGCGGCCGAGACGCACGAGACACCGACGCCCTCCGCCGAGGTGAGCGCGGTCCACTGGGTGGGCACGGAGTCACTCGACCGCTGCCCACCTGCGGGACGCGACGTGCTCGAGCGCCTGGCGGCGGCGGGGCTCATCGACTGAGGAGCCCTCCGACAAGCTCAGGGACCGGCGGAGGTGAACCCTTCGACAAGCTCGGGGACCGACACGCTCAGGGACCGGCGGGGTGAGCCCTTCGACACGCTCAGGGACCGGCCGACCAGGGCCCGGATGAGTGAGACCGGCTCAGTGCACGTACTCGAGGAGGTCCTGGCCGAGGATCCGAACGGCGTCGACCACCCCGAGGCGCGTGCCGAGCTCCGTGTCGTCGTAGCTCGTGCACACGGCGTAGCTCACGGCGCCGTTCGGACCGCGGAGGATGCCCGCTTCGGCTCGCACACCGACCCCGGAACCGGTCTTGTTGAAGAGCTGGATGCCGTGGTCGGGCTCACGGTGGGCCAATGGGTCGAGCCCGAAGCCCGAGGCGACGAGCGAGAGGTCGGTGTTGAGCGACAACCAGGCCAGGACCCGGCGGCTGGTGGTCGCGTCGACGATCTCGCCCGTCGCGAGTGCCTGGAACAGCCAGGCGAGTTCGCGGGCGGAACCGACGGAGAGCTGCGGTGCGTTGTCGGGGCCGCGGTGGTCGCGGACGATGTCGAGGAGGGCCGTGCGCTTCAGCCCGATCTCCTCGGCACGGTGGCGGACGGCGTCGAGACCGATGTGGCGGAGCAGGACGTTCGTGGCGAGGTTGTCGCTCGTCGCGCCGACGAGGGCCGCGAGGTCGGCGACCGGGAGGGACGGCGCTTGCAGGTGCTGCCAGATCCCGGAGTCGGCGACGGCGTCGAGTGGCTCGCGGTCGAGGATGGTGAGCCCGCTGAAGTCGGCGTCGCCCAGACGGGCCGCGACCTCGATGAGGAGAAGGACCTTGCCGATCGAGGCAGTGGGCACGACGACGTGGTCGTCGGCCGACATGAGCATCTCGCCGGTGGTGATGTCGTTGATCCGGAGGCTGACCTGCGCACCCGACGCGGCCAGCTCACCGAGGGCGCTGAACCCGCGGGTGAAGGGTTCGATCTGGGCGGAGGCACGGTGGCGCCCTCGACGCGCATCGCGCGAACGGCGACGTTCCGACTCGTGCACTCGTGAAGCCACGGCTGACCGAACTCCTCTGCTCCAGATGGTGATCCCGACGATCCTGCGGGTGTGGACCTGCCCCGGTCAGCCCACTCGACGGCCGTCCGACGACCCGCGCAGCGGGCCTCCGGATGTGCCGTCCACGGTATCGTAAGCGCCCTTCGCGCTGGCTGCGAATCTGGGCCTGGGAACGTCGTTCCCGGGCGCGTCGGTCCGACATCCGTCGCTTCCATCGCCCGCGAATCCGGTCGGTCCACCGCCCGGATCCCGTCGGGCCCAGAGCCTGATCAGGGGCGAGCGCGGGCTGGGAACTGGGTCGCGAACTTGCCGCCACTGACGTCGATCAGCGCACCGGTGACGTAGCCAGCCTGGTCGCTCGCGAGGAACCGCACGATGTTCGCGACGTCCTCCGGTTCCTCCCATCGGCGCACCGAGAGCGTGTCGAGGAGTTCGTCCTGCTGCGCCGTCGGGAGATCGGCGAAGCCGTTCATCGCCGTCGGCACCATGCCGGGGGCGTAGGCGTTCACCGTGATGCCCCACGGCCCCAGCTCGCTCGCGAGGACCCTGGTCAACTGGACCACCGCGGACTTGGACGCCGCGTAGGCCGCGCTGCCGACGCTCGGGATGACCGCAGCGAAGCTCGCGGCGTTGATGATGCGCCCGGAGCGCTGTTCCTTCAGATACGGGATGACCGCCTTCGACACCCGGAAGACGCCGCCGACATTGACGTCGAAGCACCTCGTCCACGCGGCGTCGCTCGTCTCCTCGAGCAGCGACTGCACGTTGACCCCGGCGTTGTTCACGAGGACGTCGATCCCTCCGAGCCCGGCGGCAGCCGCCGCGACCGCGCTCGACACCGATTCCTCGGAACGCACGTCGCATGCGATGGCGACGAGGTCGCCGTGGTGGGACGCCACGAGCGCGTCCAGGGAGGAGACGTCGAGGTCGAGCACCGCGACGCGGGACCCCTCGGCGAGGAAGGACTCCACGAGGGCGAGCCCGATTCCGCGAGCACCTCCGGTCACGATCACCCGTCGATCCGTCAGGTCCAGCTGCATCGGTGTCTCCCGTCGTTTGAGCGCGTCCGTCGACGCGTCGACCCGATGTCGACGGCAGCGTGCGCACCAGGCGAGTAAAACATACTTATGATCGATCAGCTCGATACACTGGCGTCATGACGGATCGAGTGCTCTGGGTGACGGGTGGCGGCAGCGGCATGGGGCAGGCCGTGGCGATGTCTGCTGCTGAGGCGGGCTGGCGCGTCGCCGTGACGGGGCGACGCCGCGAGGCGCTCCTCGAGACCGTCGAGGCCGTCACCTCCGCCGGCGGTGTGGCCGTCGCCGCGGAGGCCGACGCGACGGACCCCACTTCGCTCACCCGAGCCCACGAACGCATCGTCGCCGAGCTCGGCCCGGTCGACGACCTCGTCACCGCGGCGGGCCTGAACGCACCACGGCGTCGATGGGACGACCAGTCGATGACGGAGTTCGCCGCGATCGTCGACACCAACCTCACCTCGGTCGCCCGGACGATCGATCTCGCACTGCCCACCATCCGTGACGCACAGGGACGGATCATCGTCATCTCCTCCTTCGCCGGTTGGCGCTTCTCGACGAAAGGTGGCGTCGCCTACAGCGCGAGCAAGACCGCGCTCGCCTCGCTCTGCGCGACCCTCAACGAGGAGGAGGGACTCCGCGGCGTCGGCGCCACCCACCTCTGCCCGGGCGACGTCGACACCCCGTTCCTCTCCATGCGGCCGCAGGTGCCGGACGCGTCGGCGCGCGAGACGATGCTGACACCCGAGGACATCGGCCGCGCCGTGCGGTTCATCCTCGACGGCCCGCCACACGTGCGGATCGATGAGCTCGTGATCTCCCCCACCCGTCCGTCAGCACGGGCGTGAGCCGCGCACCGGGGACGTCGGCCTTCGAACGGACGCTCGACCGGATCGGTACCGACATCGTCGACGGTGGACTACCCGCCGGCACGGTGTGCACGGTGGACGAGCTGGTCGACCGCTCTGGGCACTCGCGGTCCGTGGTCCGGGAGGCGACCCGCGTGCTCTCCGGCATGGGACTCCTCGCCAGCAAGGCGCACGTCGGCCACACGGTGCAGCCGTCGTCGAGCTGGGACTGGTTGCAGCCTCGGGTGCTCCGCTGGGCGTTGGCGAGCGGACGACGGGAGTCCACCCTCCTCGCGATCCGCGAACTCCGCACCGCGACCGAGCCGGAGTCGGCACGGCTCGCGGCCGAGCGACGCAGCGACGACGACGCCCGCGAGCTCCGCGTGACGAGTGAGGCGCTCCGCGCGGCCGCGGTTCGCCAGGATCCGATCGCGTTCCTCGAGGCCGACCTCCTGCTGCATCGCCTCATCCGGCGCGCGGCGGCGAACCCGATCCTCGACCGGGTCGGCGACGCCGTCGACGAGGCCCTCCGGGATCGTGTGGACCAGCTGCCCGGCGACGGCATCGACCACCACGACGCGGCGTTGCACACGGACCTCGCGTCGGCGATCGAGGCGCAGGACGGCGAGCGGGCCGCCGCGACGATGCGCGTGATCATCCTCCGCACGGCCTGACGGCGGCGATGCCCGACCGCCCCTCGCACTCACGGTTCTCGCAGCTTCGTGAAACACGTCCGTCACGCAGGTAACGACCGTGTTGCAGTGCTGGAAAATATTTGCAAGCTTCCTGTACTTATTGAATACTGTTTCCACACCCACTGAAAACAGCAGGGATCGACCGCGGTTTCCCGGTCACTCCGGATCCCGGGCCAACGACGGCTCGGACTCCCGATCCCAGAATCGAGGAGCAGCACCATGCGCAAGCGCACCCTTCCGCTGGCCGTCCTCGCCACCGCGGCACTCGGCCTCACCGCCTGTGCCGGTGGCGGTTCCGGCTCAGGCGACGTCTCGGCAGACGGCCAGACGCTCACCGTCTGGATCATGCAGGGCACCAACCCCGACTCCGAGGCCTTCTTCAAGGAGGTCGGCTCGGCCTTCAAGAAGGAGACCGGCGCCACCCTCAAGGTCGAGTACGTGCAGTGGGCCGACGCCCACGACCGCTTCGTGACGTCGATCGCCGGGAACACCACCCCCGACGTCGCCGAGACGGGCACCACCTGGACGGCCGAGTTCGCCGATGCCGGCGCCCTCGCCCCCATCGGCGACTACGTCGACAAGGCCGGCCTGAAGGACGACCTCGTCAAGGGCCTCGCCGACTCCGGTACGTACGACGGCGAGCTCTACGGCATGCCGTGGTACGCCGGCGTCCGCTCGATCGTCTACCGCACCGACGTCTTCGAGGAGCTCGGCCTCAAGGCGCCGACCACCTGGCAGGAGATCATCGACGCCGGCACCGCGATCAAGGCCGCCAAGCCCGACATGATCCCGTTCCCCGTCCCCGGTGACGCCGAGTTCACGGCGTACCCCTGGGTCTGGGGCGCCGGCGGCGAGGTCTCCGAGCTCGACGGCGACACCTGGAAGTCGGGGCTCGCGAGCGACGACTCACGCAAGGGCATCCAGTTCTGGACCGACCTGGCCACCAAGTACGACCTCTCCTCCTCAGGTGCCACCACCTGGAAGGAGACGGACGTCCTCGACAACTTCGTGCAGGACAAGGTCGCCATGGCGATCATGGGCTCCTGGACCCCGGCGACGATCGTCCAGAAGAACCCGGAGCTCGAGGGCAAGTTCGCCGCCATCCCGATCCCGGGTGAAGACGGCGGCATGTCGCCCTCCGTGCTCGGCGGTTCGCACCTCAGCATGTTCAACACCTCGAAGAACAAGGACCTCGCGTTCCAGTTCATCGAGATGATGACCACAGGCAAGTTCGCCTCCGAGTGGGCCGAGCAGACCGGCTACTTCCCCGGCCAGACCTCGCTCCTCAGTGACTCGACCGAGAGCGACGACCCGCTGGTGAAGCCCTTCGCCGAGCAGTTCGTCGACGGCGGCGCTTCCCTCCCCGTGACCCCGAAGTTCGGTGCGGTGCAGGCGAAGAAGACCACCAACGCGATGATCCAGGCCATCCTCTCCGGAAGCAAGTCGGTCGACCAGGCGACGACCGATGCCGCCAAGGAGATGGACGACATCATGAACGGCAAGTAGCCGATCGTGTCGACCCTCACCCCGCCCACGGTCACCCGCGAAGCCCCCGCTTCGCGGGTGGCCGGGGGCCCCTCCCCCAAGCGGCTGCGCCTCCTGATGCGCACCCGCCCCTGGCTGCTGCTCGCGCCGGCGCTCCTCATCCTCGCCGTGCTCCTCCTCTGGCCGCTCATCCGCGTCGTCCTGTTCTCCCTGCAGGACTACGGCCTGCGCGAGATCGTCAGCGGCGACACCAACTTCAACGGCGGCGCCAACTACGCCGAGGTCTTCGCCGACCCGACCCTCTGGACCGTCGTCCTCCCGAACACCGTCTTCTTCGCCGCGGCCGCCGTCATCGGTACGGTCGTCCTCGGCACCCTCGTCGCCCTGCTCATGGCGAACCTCGGCTCCTTCTGGCGCACCATCGTCGGCAGCGCCATCATGGTCGCCTGGGCGATGCCCGCCGTCACCGGCACCTACGTCTGGGTCTGGATCTTCGACGCCGACCGCGGCATCGTCAACCAAACGCTCATGGGGCTCGGGCTCATGGACGAGCCCTTCAACTGGTTCACGAACCAGTTCACGTTCTACGGCATCGCGCTGCTGAACGTGATCCACCACGGCTTCCCGTTCGTGGCCATCACCGTCCTCGCCGGCCTGCTCGGCGTGTCCAAGGAGATGCTGGAAGCCGCCGAGATGGACGGGGCGGGCGCGTTCCGTCGCTTCTTCCAGATCACCTTCCCGTCGCTGCGCCAGGTGTTCTCGGTCGTGATCATCCTGTCGACCATCTGGGACTTCAAGGTGTTCGCGCAGATCTACCTCATGCCGGGTGGTTCCGGCTCGAACCGCGAGGTGTTGAACCTCGGCGTGTGGTCGTACGTGGAGTCCTTCGGGCAGAACCGCTACGGCTTCGGCTCCGCGATCGCGGTGCTGTTGACGCTCGTCCTGCTCGGCATCACGATCGTCTACATCCGCGCCCTCATGAAGGAGGACGAACTGTGACCACCCACGCTCCCGCGCCCACCGCCGCCCGTCGACAGGCTCAAGGGCCGGGCACCGACCGGTCCACCACGCCGCAGGTCCCGATGCACCGGAAGGCGAGCGGTCGGAAGATCCGCTCGAACACCGTCAAGGCGATCCTCGTCACCCTCCTGCTCGTGTTCACGCTGTTCCCGGCGTACTGGATGCTGTCGAGCGCGTTCGACGCGCAGGCGTCGAGCGGCGGCCAGTCCTTCTTCCCGAAGGAGTTGTCGTTCACGAACTTCGAGTCGGTGCTGACCGACGGCGGGTTCGCGGTCTTCCTCCGCAACTCCGCGATCGTCGCCGGTGCGACGGTGCTCATCTCCGCCGCCGTCGCGCTCCTGGCGTCGGTCGCGGTCGCCCGTTTCCGGTTCAAGTTCCGCACCGCGGTGCTGCTCATGATCCTCGTCGTGCAGATGGTGCCGCTCGAGGCGCTCGTGATCCCGCTGTTCGTGCAGATCCGCGACCTGCAGCTGCTCAACACGCTGCTCGGGCTCATCATCGTGTACGTCGCGCTCGCACTGCCGTTCGGCATCTGGATGCTGCGCGGCTTCGTCGCGGCGGTGCCCGTGGAGCTCGAAGAGGCGGCGTTCCTCGACGGCGCCAGCTGGTGGCGCATGTTCCGCTCGATCATGCTCCCGCTCGTGGCCCCCGGCCTCGTCGCGACGAGCGTGTTCAGCTTCATCACGGCCTGGAACGAGTTCATCTTCGCGATGACCCTGCTCGGCGGCTCGACGGAGAACTACACGGTGGCCATCGGCCTCAAGCAGTTCTTCGGCCTGAACTCCAACGACTGGGGTTCGGTCATGGCGGCGTCGACCATCATCACGATCCCGGTCATGATCTTCTTCATCCTCGTGCAGCGCCGCCTCTCCGGCGGACTGGTGTCCGGAGCGGTGAAGGGATGATCGACCCCGACGTCGCGCGGCTCGTCCGGGGCGTCCTCTGGCCGGGCTTCCTCGGCCGGACCGCCCCGGACTGGCTGTTGCGCGAGCTGGACGGCGGCCTCGCGGGCGTCGTGTACTTCGGGCAGAACCTCTCCTCGGACCCCGCGGAGGTCGCGGCGCTGTCGGCCGAACTCCGCGACCACAGGCCCGAGATCCTCATCGGCGTCGACGAGGAGGGCGGCAACGTCTCCCGCCTCGAGGCGCAGACGGGCTCCACCCTGCCCGGGCATGCGCAGCTCGGTGCACTCGACGACGTCGAGACGACGCGCGCGGTGGGTGCGGCACTCGCCGAGCGGCTCCACGCCGCCGGGGCGAACGTCGCCCTCGCGCCCGTCGCCGATGTGAACACCAACCCAGCGAACCCGGTGATCGGGGTGCGCTCGTTCGGCCCCACCGCCGAGCTCGTCTCCCGCCACGTCGCCGCAATGGTCGACGGATTGCAGGCCGGCGGGGTCGCGGCGTGTGTCAAGCACTACCCCGGCCACGGCGACACGGCGAGCGACTCGCACCTGGATCTGCCCCGCATCGACCTGGACCTGGCGGAGCTCGAAGCCGAGCACCTGCCACCGTTCGACGCGGCGATCGCCGCCGGCGTCGCGAGTGTCATGACCGCCCACATCGTCGTCCCGGCGTTCGGTGACGCACCGGCGACGCTCAACCCGATCCCCCTCCGTCGGCTGCGCGAAAGCGGCTTCGACGGCGTGATCATCTCCGATGCGCTCGACATGGCCGCCATCCGGTCCACCACCGGCTCTGGACGCGGGGCGGTCCTCGCCCTCGGGGCCGGGGTCGACCTGCTCTGCATCGGCAACCCGTCCAACCTCGGGCCGAAGCAGGGCGCGACGACCGACGAGGACGACTACCTCGAGGTGTTCGAGGCGGTCTGCGCCGCCGTCGCCGACGGCGAGCTCGATCGAGCGATCGTCGAGCGCGCGGCCGCCCGTGTGGCGTGGCTCGCGCGGTCCGTCAGCCCTTCCCCGGTCCCTGAGCTTGTCGAAGGGCGCTTCTCCGACGCCATCCGGCGGGTCGTGCGCGTCCGGGGCGACGTCGCCATCACGGCCTCGCCGATCACCCTCGTCGACCTCCGCGACCGACCGACGTTCGCCGTCGCCTCGGCCCACGATCCGTTCGCCGAGTCACTCGCCGAACGGTTCGACGTCACCCGGCTCGCTGCCGGCCAGAGCCTCCGGACACCGGATCCAGACGCCGAGGCACCCGCCTCCGACGAGCTGGCCCTGCTGCTCGAGACGATCCCCGCCGACGACGGGATCGTCCTCCTCGCGGACCGCCTCGGCGACGACACCCCGCAGCGTCTCGCCGTGGACCGCGTCGCGCTGGTCCGCCCGGACGCCGTCGTCGTGAGCGTCGGGCTGCCAATCTCCGAGGACGCCGTCCTGCCCCTGCCGGTGATCGACACGCTCGCGGCCTCCCGGGCGTCCGCCGACCGGGTCACCGAACTCCTCACCGCGGCCTCCACCGCGGCGCCGATGCGCCATCAGTACGACCAGCACCACCGGAACGGATCATGAACCACCTCGCAGCACCCGTCCTCGCCATCGATCTCGGGAAGACCTCCTGCCGCGCCCGTATCACGAGCGGATCCGGCGACGACCTGACCGTCCTCGCGGAGGCCCGCGGCCACGGTGCACCGGGCCTCGCCGACCACGAGGGTGCGGAGCTGTCCGCCCGCGCAGTCCTCGAGACGGTCGCGCACCTTCCGGCGGACCTCCTCGCCGAGGTGCAGCACGTCGGGATCGGCGCCGCCGGGGTGGAGGCGGCACCGCACGAGGTCGCCGCGTTCACCGCCGAGCTTCGCCTGGCGCTCGGAGCGACGATCGCCGTCGTGAACGACGCCCTGGCAGCCCACGCCGGCGCCTTCGCCGGTGGTCCCGGCACGGTACTCATCGCCGGCACCGGATCCGTCGTGTTCGACGTCGACGCCGACGGCTCCGTGAAGCAGATCGACGGGTGGGGTCCCTGGCTCGGAGACGAGGGCAGCGGTCGATGGATCGGGCAGCAGGGCCTCGAGGCGTGCATGCGTGCCTTCGACGGGCGCGGCCCCGCGACCACGTTGCTCGCCGACGCCGAGGCGCTCATCGGGTCGATCCCCGCGCTCCCCCGCTGGGTCTCGAGCACCGGAGCACCGGCCCGCCAGCTCGGCACCTTCGCGCCCACGGTCATCACCCGAGCCGAGGAGGGCGACACCGTCGCCGCGGACATCGTCGACGCCGCCTGCGCCCACCTCGCCGTGAGCGCCGCCGCCGCCGGCACGGGCGCCGTGTGCGTCGTCGGCGGGATCGCCTCCCACCCCTACGTCGCCGCACATCTCGCGACGGCCATGCACGAGGTCGGCGTCGACCTCGTCGCACCCCGCGGTGACGCGCTCGACGGAGCCAGACTCGTCGCTCTCGACACCGCGATCTCCTACGACGGAAGGGTCGTGCGCGACGATGTCCACGCAGTCTGAGAGCGCCTCGACCGGGGCCGCTGAACCCGAGCGGGACCGCATCCGCGCGGAGCTCGCCACCCTCTCGACGGAGCAGGTGAACGAGCGACACCCCGACCTCGACGCCCTCTCCACGCGGGAACTCGTCGCCGCGATGAACGAGGACAACCGTTCCGTCCCCGACGCCATCGCGGCCGTGGAACCCGAGATCGCCGAGGCCGTCGAAGCGATCGTCGAGCGCCTCCGCCGGGGCGGACGACTCGTCTACCTGGGCGCCGGGACCGCCGGACGGATGGGCATCCTCGACGCGAGTGAGGCGCCACCCACGTTCGGGACCGACCCCGGCCTCATCGTCGGGCTCATCGCGGGTGGTCCGGGCGCCATCCAGCAGGCGGTGGAGAACGCCGAGGACCGCGACGACCTCGGTCGGGCGGATCTGGAATCGCTGTCGATCACCGCGGACGACGCCGTCGTGGGTGTCTCCGCATCCGGTCGCACGCCCTACGTCCTGGGCGCCCTCGAATACGCGCGCTCGATCGGTGCGATCACCATCGGCCTGTCGTGCAACGCCGGCTCCCCACTCGCCCGGGACGCGGACATCGGCATCGAGGCGGTCGTCGGTCCGGAGCTCCTCACGGGATCGACCCGGCTGAAGGCGGGGACGGCGCAGAAGCTCGTGCTCAACATGCTGTCGACGATCACGATGGTGCGGCTCGGGAAGACGTACCGGAACCTCATGGTCGACCTCCTCACCACGAATGAGAAGCTGCGGGCGCGGGCGGAACGCACGGTCATGCTGGCGACCGACGTCGACGCCGCCACGGCCGCGAAGACGCTCGCATCCGTGGACGGCTGGGTGAAGGCCGCTATCCTCGTCCTCGTGACCGGCATCGCCGCAGATGAAGCAGTCGCCCGCCTCCGTGGTGGCGACGGCTCCCTCAGTGCGGCCATCGCAGCGCACGCCGCCGAAGACCCGACGGGGGCCGCACCGGATGTCCACTGACGCGCTGCTCGTGCTCCGCCAGGCGATCCCTCGTCTGAGCGCCGCCGAGACGCGCGTCGCCGAGACCATCATCGGCACCCCCTCGCTCGTCGTCGAGTTGACCATCACCGAACTCGCGAAGGCCTGCGGCACCTCGCAGGCGACCGTCGCGCGGTTCTGCCAGACCATCGGGTACACCGGCTACCGGGAGTTCCGGGTGGCCGTCGCGACCTCCACGAGTCGCGAGCAGGCGGAGCGTGACCGGTTCGAGGTCGACGACGCCGACATCGACCCGGACGACTCGGTCGAGACGGTCGTCGCGAAGGTCGCGTACCAGGAGGTGCAGGCGATCGAGCTCACCGCCCGCTCGCTCGACCGCGACGCTCTGGACGCGGTCGTCGACGCACTGCTCACCGCCCCACGGATCGACATCATCGGCTTCGGGTCCTCGAACCTCACGGCGCAGGACCTCCACCAGAAGCTCTACCGGATCGGCATGCCGGCCAACACCTTCGTCGACGCCCACCTCGCACTGCCCTCGGCCGCCCTCCTCGGGCCGGGTGGCGTCGCCATCGGCATCTCGCACTCCGGGCTCACGGTCGAGACCGAGCAGGCGATGCAGCTCGCGCGGGCCGCCGGCGCGACGACCGTGTGCATCACCAACTTCCCCGACTCCCCGATCGCCGGCCGCTGCGACCTCGTCCTCGCGACGCAGGCGAGGGAGAGCCGATACCGCTCGGGTGCGATGTCCTCGCGCATCGCCCAGCTCGCGCTCGTCGACCTGCTCTTCATCCGCGTCGCCCAGCGTCGCTACGACGCCGCGGCGGAGTCGCTCCGCGTCACCTACGAGTCGATCCAGGACCACCGCATCGACACCTGAGTTCGGAGATCACGGCAGCAGCGAGACGCCCGTGTGCTCGGCGAGGGTGAGCAGCAGCTCGTCCTGGAACGCCTCGTCGCGGACCGCGCGGTGCGGCTCCTCGCGTCGCTGATGGTGCCAGTAGCCGGAGGTGTCGGCGCCGCGCGCTTCGGCGAGCGCCACCTGGGTCCGGTGCCCGAGTTCCAGGTCGTCGGGCGCGTTCGGGCCGCCCATCCGTGTCGGGACCCACCCCGGGTCGACCGCGTTGCTGAACCCCCCGGGACGCACTCGCGCGATGGCCGCCGCGAGGACGGTCACGAGGAGTTTGCTGTCGGAGTAGCTCGCCGTCCTCGTCGAACCCGACCAGTCGAGCCCGTCGAGCGTGGCGGTGCCACCGCGGTGCATGCTGCTGCTGAGGAACACGAGTCGCCGCACGGGGACGAGGGCGCTCAGCAGGTAGGGCGCGACCACGTTGACCGGTAGGACGGCCGCTCCGTCGAGGACGCCGGCGTTGTGGATGATCGCGTCCACGGGACCGGCTGCGGCGACCTGCTCCGCGAGCTCCTGGACGCCGTCGAGGGTGGCGAGGTCACCGGTGACGAGGTGCGCGGAGGGCTCGTCGAGCAGCCGGACACCGTCGGCGCGGGCGATGCTCCGTACGTGGACGAGCACCTCGTGCCCGTGCTCGACCAGCTCGGTCGCGGCGCCGAGCCCCAGGCCGACGGCGGCACCGGTCACGAGGATGCGCGCCATCAGCGACCCCCTGCCCGTCCGGCCTCGCTGGTGTCGGGCTCGTTCGTGACCGCCGCAGCGTCACGCTGCTCCGCCTCCCGCTGGGACGCCGCCCAGTTCGCGAGCAACTGCAGACGCTCGGCGGACGGTGAGCCGGGCTCCGCCGTGTAGACGAGCACGACGTGGCCTGGGTCGGCCGTGATCGCGAGCTCCTCGTAGGCGAAGGTCATCTCGCCGACGATCGGGTGGTTGAACCGCTTCGTTCCCGTGCCATGGGTGCGCACGTTGTGCGCTCCCCAGAGGGTGCGGAAGGCATCGCTCCGGGTCGACAGCTCACCGACGAGGTCGTGCAGTCCCTTGTCGTGCGGGTCCCGGCCGGCCTCGGCACGCATGACCGACACGCACATCTCGGCGAAGACGTCCCAGTCGGGGTAGAAGTCCCGGGAGGCCGGGTCGAGGAACTGGAACCGCGCGAGGTTCGGCGTGCGCCCGCCGTCACCGATGACCGGTGAGTAGAACGCGCGCCCGAGCTCGTTGGTCGCGAGCAGGTCCTGGTGGGTGTTGCGGACGAAGGCGATGCCGTCGGTGATCGCGTCGAGCATCCAGTGCAGGCTCGGCCGGGTCGCGGGGTTCTTGGCCGCCCGGCGACGCGGCCGACCGGAGAGCGGGACACCGTCGGCCGCGCGGGCGAGGTCGAACAGGTGGGTGCGTTCCGCCTCGTCGAGCTGGAGCGCCCGGGCGATGGCGTCGAGGACGGTCGACGACGCTCCGGCGATCGCACCACGCTCCAGCTTCGCGTAGTACTCGACACTGACCCCGGCGAGCGCCGCCACCTCGGAACGCCGCAGTCCGGCCACCCGTCGGTTGGGGCCCGCGGTCAAGCCGGCGAGTTCCGGGGTCAGCCGTGCCCGACGCGTCATGAGGAACTCGCGTACGTCTGCTCGATCGTCCATGCCTCCGACGATACGTCCTCGAGGCGAGCCGACAGGTGCCCTCTCGGTACACCTCTCAGGCGGGACTCCCTCCCGCGTCGCGCGGGGCGTTGACTGGTCGCCTGCACCACCCGACAGAAGGAGCACACATGCGCGCAGTCGTCATGCACTCGCCCGGCGACGTCCGGGTCGAGGACCGTCCGGACCCCACCATCGTCGACCCGACCGACGCCGTCATCCGGCTCACGGCGACCTGCATCTGCGGGTCCGACCTGTGGCCCTACCGCGGGGTCGAGCCCGTCGACCACACGAACATGGGGCACGAGTACGTCGGTGTCGTCGAGCAGGTCGGCGAGGACGTGCAGACGATCGCCGTCGGCGACTTCGTCGTCGGCTCCTTCGTGACCTCCGACAACACCTGTGAGATCTGTCAGGCGGGGTACCAGTCGAAGTGCGTGCACGCCGAGTTCGTGTCGGTCGCCGCGGGCACGCAGGCGCAACTCGCCCGCATCCCCCACGCCGACGGCACACTCGTGGCGACGCCGGGGCAGCCGGACGCGGAGCTCATCCCCTCGCTGCTCGCCGCGTCCGACGTGCTCGGGACGGGCTGGTTCGCCGCGGTCGCCGCCGAGGTGGGGCCGGGGAAGACGGTCGTGGTCGTCGGTGACGGGGCCGTCGGGCTCATGGGCGTCCTCGCGGCCCGGGAGCTCGGGGCGGAACGCATCATCGCGATGTCGCGTCACGCCGACCGGCAGGCGCTCGCCCGTGAGTTCGGTGCGACCGACATCGTCGAGGAGCGCGGTGCGGCGGGTGTCGCACGCATAAAGGAACTGACCGGCGGTCTCGGCGCCCACAGCGTCATCGAGGCGGTCGGCACCGAGGAGTCCATGCTGCAGGCGATCCGCTCCACTCGCGGTGGCGGCCACGTCGGCTTCGTCGGCGTCGCCCACGAGGGTGTCTCGCTGCCGCTCGACGAGCTCTTCTTCGCCGAGGTGCACCTCCACGGTGGGCCGGCGCCGGTGCGGCGGTTCCTCCCCGAGCTCATCCGGATGATCTGGGAGCGGAGGATCGACCCGGGGAAGGTCTTCGACCTCACGCTGCCGCTCGAGGACGCCGCCGAGGGGTACCGGGCCATGGACGAGCGCCGTGCGATCAAGGTGCTGCTGACGCTGTGAGCCCCGCAGCACCGATCACCTCGACGCCCGATGCGCCGGTCGGGGCGTCGACCCTCCCCGCAGCCGGGACGCCCACCCGGATGCCCTGGTTCGCACTGGCGGCCCTCGCCGCGATGGGGTTCGTCCTCGTGGCCGCGGAGACGATGCCGGCCGGGCTCCTCCCGGTCATCGCCCGGGATCTCGACACGAGCGAGGGCCTGATCGGTCAGTTCATCAGCGTATGGGCGCTCGGGACCGTGATCGTGACGGTCCCGGCGCTCGCCCTCACCCGTGGCATGCGTCGCAAGCCACTCCTCCTCGGCGCGATCGTCGGGCTGATCCTCGCGAACACCGCGACCGCGGTCTCGGGGGACGTCGTCGTCGCGCTGGTGTCGCGGTTCGTCGCCGGTGCGTTCTGCGGGGTGATCTGGGGCATGCTCGCCGCCTACGGGCGTCGCATCAGCCCGCCCGACCGTGGAGGCCTCGCACTGTCGATCGTGTCCGTCGGAGCACCCGCCGGGCTGGCACTCGGGACACCGCTCGGCGCCTGGCTGGGCGTTGCGTTCGACTGGCGCTGGGCGTTCGGAGGACTCACGGTGCTCGCGCTCGTCGTGCTCGTGTCCATCGCTGTGTTCGTACCCGACGCGGCAGGGCAGCCTCGCTCGGCACGGCTCCCGCTTCGGCGGGTGCTCGTCCTGCCCGGTGTCGCGGTCGTCCTGGCGGTGATCGTCGTCTGGATGCTGGCTCACAACACCGTCTACACCTACATCGCGCCGTTCCTTCGGGCTTCGGGCACGGGGCTCGGGGCCGATCTCGTGCTGCTCGTCTACGGTGTCGCATCCATCGCGGGCATCGGTCTCACGGCGGCGCTCATCGACCGGGCTCCGCGCGCGCTGCTCCACGTGAGCGTCGCGACGTTCGTCGTGGCGGGCGCGCTACTCCTGCTCGGCCACGCGTCGATCGTCGCCGTCCTCATCGCGACTGTCCTGTGGGGGCTGGCGTTCGGTGGCTCCTCCGCCCAGCTGCAGTCAGCGCTCACCCGATCGGGACGCGAGCACTCGGACGTCGCGAACTCCTTCCTGCCCGTCGCGTTCAACCTCGCGATCTTCGCCGGCGGTGTCCTCGGGGCTCTCCTCCTCGGCACCTTCGACGGCCTGATCCTCCCGGTGGTCATGATCGCCCTCGGACTCGCTGCGCTGCTGCTCACGATCGTGGGACGCCGGTCGGCCTTCGCCGCGGGGTGACGCGGAGGCCGAGCCGGTGGCGGCGGTCGCGTGAGACCATCGGGCATGGCTTCCATGGACGACGCACCGCGGATCGGGGACCTCGAGGTCGAGGACGATGCGGTCTCCGCCGCCGGCGTGCCCCTCCAGGAGCTGGCGATCGGACTCGGCTTCGGGGTCGACGAGACCACGACAGCCGACGTTCCGGCTGACGGATGGCGGGTGCTCCGCCGGCTGGAGGGTGGTTCGGCGTATCTCGGCTCGCCGGTCGACACGGACCACCGGCGCTGGCGTGTGGCGCAGGTGCATCCGGGCGAGCAGCCCCCGATGGTGCAGGTCCACCCGGACACGCTGGACCTGCGTCCGAGCCGAGCTGAGCGCCGACAGGCGTTGGAGCTGCGGTGGCCGTCGTTCGTCGCCGAGGTCGCGGATCCGAGCGAGCTCGTCATCGACGTCGTGAACGCCGGTGCGACGAGGTGGACGCCCGAGCAGGAGGGGTTCCATGCCGTCGGCGCGCTCACCGCACCCGGGGAGACCGAGTTCTCCTTCGGGTGGATGGGTTCCGCCACGGACCGCGCGGTCCCGCTCGACCCCGGGGAGTACGCCCGGGTCCCGGTCCAATTGCAGCTGCCGTCGGAGCCGACGTCGTTGCAGCCGGGGCCGTACGACCTCCATGTCGTGATCGTCGCCCTCGGGCTGCGACCCGCAGCTCCGCTCCGCGTCCACCTGACCGCCGACATGGTCGCGCGTCTCGTCGCCAGGCAGCACCGCCACCGTTCCGACCCCGCGAGCGAGCGACGCGCGTTCGATCGAGAGATCGAAGCGGAACGGCTGCGAATCGGTGCCCGACGGTCCTGGCCCGCCATCGCCGAGGTGGTCGGGAGCGCTGCGTCGGACGACGAAGCGTTGGAGCGCATCGCGGCAGTGCTCGGGACCACGACGGATCAGGCGGCATCGGTCTACGACGCATCACTCCGCGCGATGGTCAGGGCGGACGCCGACCGCCGTGACGAGCGACTGCAGGAACTCATCCGACAACGCGACGCCCTCGGGTGACGGCCCGCTCACCGAGAGTGCAGAAGATGTCCGTTCACGCCGCGTTTGAGAGCGTCTTGCGCACTCTCGCCGAGCGCATCAGCGCTCGCGCTCGCTCAGCCGGGCCGGATACGCTGGCGGGCGGGGCGAGACGACCGCTCGACCCACGAGGGGATGCCGGATGCTGACTGACGCACTCACCATCGTCCTGGCGGTCGTGTCGGCACTGCTCCTCGGATTCGCCGCGCGGCGGGTGCTCGACGCCCCGGTCGGATGGCCGCGCAGTATCCTCGTCGGGCTCGTCGTGTTCGTCACCGGCCCACCGTTCGTGAACTGGCTGCTGCAACAGACCGGCCTGGTCCAGCCTGGTGAGGCCGGAGATGCTCGAGCGGCCTTCGCAGCGATCGCCGTGGCGCTGCTCGCGATCGGTTGGATCTTCGCGCTCGGCCTCGGTGTCCTCGTCGCCATCGAGGTCATCATCCCGACACGGCCGCTGATGAACCCGATCGACGTCGTCCGCTCGGCGATCAAACGACGGCGACGGACGAGGCGATACCTGCAGATCCTCGCCATCGCGTCACGGCACGGCGCGGGCTGGCTCGTGCACGGCCGATCCCGCGTCCAGCTCGAACTCACCACGAGTGAGCAGCGCGCCAACGCGATCATCGCCACGATCAACGATTCCGGCGTCACCTTCGTGAAGCTCGGACAGGTGCTCTCGACGAGACGCGACCTGGTGCCCGAGCCGTACCTCAGCGCCCTCGCGTCGCTGCAGTCCGAAGCGACCACGCTGCCCTGGCACGAGGTCCAGGTCGTCATCGAGACGGAACTCGGTGCTCCCATCGACACCGTGTTCGCGTCGATCGACTCCGAACCGCTCGCGGCCGCGTCCGTCGCGCAGGTGCACACCGCCGAGCTGCTCGACGGTACCCCCGTGGTCGTGAAAGTCCAGCGACCGGCCGCTCGGGTGCAGGTCGAGGCCGACGCCGACATCGTCGTCCGCCTCGCCGAGCGCGCTGAGACGCACACCAAGTTCGGGCAGGACCTCCGCCTCGCGTCCGTCGCGCGCGCCTTCACCTCGACGCTGCTCGAAGAACTCGACTACCGGATCGAAGCCCGCAACGTGGAGATGATCCGCAGCACCTTGAAGCGTCGCGAGGAGCGCGACGAGGGCGTCCGGATCACGGTGCCGCGCGTCTATCCGGCGGCCTCCGGCGCCCGCCTGCTCACCATGGACCTCGTCGACGGGTTGCCGCTCAGTCGAGCGCGGGACCGGATCGCGACCATCCCCAAGGAGGAACGCGAGACCCTCGCGACCGGCCTCATGGAGGTCGTGCTCGAACAGATCCTCGTGCACGGGGTCTTCCACGCCGACCTCCACCCGGGCAACGTCATCCTCCGCGAGGACGGGTCGCTCGGGCTGATCGACTTCGGGGCCGTCGGCGTCATCGAGCGCAGCCAGCGGCAGCGGCTCACCGCGGTGATGCTCGCGACCGTCAGCGAGGACGACATCGCGGCGACCGACGCCCTCCTGCTCATCGTCGACCTGCCTGAGGACGCCGACCTCGACGCCCTCCGCCACGACGTGGGCATCGTCATCACGACCGAGCGCCACCGCCCCGGTGGCGACGGCTCGATCTTCAGCCGACTCCTCGACGTCATCCGGCAGCACCACATCGCGCTCCCCGGCGACCTCGCCGCCGCGTTCCGCAGTTTCGCGACCCTCGAAGGGTGCCTCAAAGCGCTCGACCCCGAGTTCGACATGTTCGAACAGGCCCTGCCGATGGTCCCGCGGCTCCTCCGCCGCTCGCAGTCCATCCGGCAGACGGCGGTCACCCTGCAGGCGCAGGCCGCCGTCACCGCCGCGTTGGCCCGCAACCTCCCGCGTCGACTCGACTCGCTGCTGTCCGGACTCGAGGACGGGACGGTCGGCGTGACGCTGAAGGGCTTCGCCGATGAACCGGCGAAGGGGCTCGTGGAGGGCGTGACCGCTGAGATCGTCGGAACCCTGATCTCGATCGCCGCCCTGGTGATCGCCGTGGTCCTCGTCGTCACCGGTGCCGGCCCGGTCCTCCCCGGCGGGCTACGGGTGTTCGATCTCATCGCGGCGTTCATCGGGTTCCTCGGCTTCCTGGGGCTGCTGCGCGTCCTGCGGCAGACCGTCGTCCGCAGGGGTCGGTGACCGGAGCACCCCACTGTTCACCTCACGGCGCTACCGTGATCGGGTGAGCGACCCCCGACTGCAGCGACGCCTGGGCACGAGCGCTGCGGTGTTCATCGGCCTGGGCTCGATGATGGGCGCCGGGGTCTTCGCGGTGTTCCAGCCGGCGGCGCAGGTCGCCGGCGCGGGACTCCTCATCGGGCTCGTGATCGCCGCGGTCGTCGCCTGCTGCAACGCGATGTCCTCCGCGCAACTCGCCGCGCAACTCCCCTCGGCTGGCGGCACCTACCTCTACGGCCGCGAACTCATCGGGCCGTGGTGGGGCTTCGCCGCCGGATGGAGCTTCGTGCTGGGCAAGACCGCGAGCGCCGCAGCCATGGCGGTCACCTTCGCGGCGTATGCGGCACCGGCCGAGTGGAGTCGTCCGGTCGCCGCGCTCGCGGTCGCCCTGGTGGTCGTGACCAACTGTCTCGGGGTCACCCGCACCGCGACCGCGACCCGGGTGATCGTGGTGGCCGTCCTCCTGGTGCTCGCCGTGGTCGTCGGTTCAGGCGTCGTCGGGCCGAGGGCCGGTTCGACGGGGGTCGCATCGCTCGGGTTCGACGCCAGCCCGCTCGCCGTGCTGCAGTCGGCGGGGCTGCTGTTCTTCGCCTTCGCCGGGTACGCGCGGATCGCGACCCTCGGCGAGGAGGTCCGCGACCCGGCCAAGACGATCCCGCGCGCGATCGGGATCGCGTTCGTCGTCGCCGTGGCCGTCTACGTGGCCGTCGCCGTCGTGTCGTTGCTCACGCTCGGCGCGGACGGCCTCGCGTCCAGCGTGCGACCGTTGGCCGCGGTGGTGGAGACGAACGGGTGGCCGTGGGCTGCGACGCTGGTGCGACTCGGTGCGGCGGCGGCTTGTCTCGGAGCACTGCTCGCGGTGTTCGCGGGCATCGGCCGGACCGCCTTCGCGATGGCGAGGACCGGCGACCTGCCGCGCGCCCTCGACGCGGTGCACCCGCGCTTCGCGACCCCCTACCGCGCGGAACTGCTCATCGGGGCGGTCGTCATCGTCCTCGTCCTGCTCGTCGACCTCCGGAGCGCGATCGGGTTCTCCTCGTTCGGCGTCCTGCTCTACTACGTGGTCGCCAACGTCGCGGCGTACCGCCAGACGCGCGAGCACCGACGGTACCCGCGGGCGGTGAGCGTGTTCGGCGCCATCGGTTGCGTCGTGCTGATGTTCACGCTGCCGCCGACGTCGGTCATCGTGGGCACGGTGGTCGTGCTCCTCGGGTTCGCCGGGCGGGCGATGCTGGCACCTCGACAGGCTCGGTGACCGGGGTCAGGCTCGGTGACCGAAATCGGTCCCTGCCCTTCGGCACGCTCGGGATCCGCGTGTCGAAGGGCCGACCGGTTACAGCTGCGCGGAGAGGCGGAAGATGTTCTCGACGGCCAGCTCGGCGGCGATCGCGTCGCCGGCTTCGACCGCCTCGCGGAGCGCCGGGTAGCCCTGCTCCTTGGCAGTCCAGTCGGTGTTCTCCTCGGTGCGCGTCGCAGAGGATCGATAGGTGAGGCCGTCGATGATGTCCTTCGTCGCCGCGACGAGCGTGGCGTTCGGGCAGGCGGCGATGAACGCGTCGAAGAGCTCCCAGCTGAGTCGCCCGTGCTCGGCGATGTCGCGCTGCTCGACGACCACGATCACCTGGTTGATCGAGCGGACGAGCGCCTTCTTCTGCGTCGCGCCGAGGCCGGGGACGGTGACGCGGACGACACCGCCGAGCATCGCGCCCAGCGTCTGCATGACCTCGGTGCGCTGCGCCGGGTCGGGCAGGGCGACGCGGGTGTACCGCTGCGCGGCCATCTCGATGAGGCCGACGCGGGCGAGGTCGTTGAGGGCCTCGCGGATCGGCGTGCGGGAGATCCCGAGCCAGGACTGCAGTTCGCCGTCGTTGAGGTGCTCGCCGGGCTCGAGGGTGCCGTCGAAGATGGCCGTGCGGATGCGCTCGACAGCGACCTCGCGGAGTGAACGACGCTCGACGGGCGGGTTGGCTGAGGGCACGGGCATGCGGGATCTCCTTCGTCGGCGAATGCTATGCCATCAGCGTACCGAATATCAGCGGATCCACCCGGGGTTGACGGGAGATTCGACGACACCTGACGGGCGGGGTCTCCGCGCGGACATCGCCGGGACGCCCTCCCGCAGGCGGCTAGTCCTGAGGGATCAGCGGGACGATGTCGCGGCTCGGCGGCACGACCTCGCCGCTCTTGCTGCCGCCGATGACCTTGCCCTCGGGGCGGTCGTAGACGAGGTCGAACTCGGTCTCATCGGTGCGCACCCACGCGCCGATCCAGCCGGTCGCCGTCTCACCGGCCGGTGTCGCCTGGAGGAGCGAGTAGCCGGCCGCGGCCATCGGCGCCTTCAGCGCCTCGGGCGTTCCGAGGCCGAGCGTCACGTAGTCGAGGTTGACGGCACGGGTGGTGACCGAGACCCGGTAGGGGAAGACGCTGCCGCCGTACTCGTCGCCGGCCTCGAGTCGGACCTGGACGAGCATCGGACGCAGGCCGTCGGTGGTGCCTGCAGGCGCCGGAAAGTCGTCGACCATCGCGAGGGCGGTCACCTTCGTGCCGTCGACGTCGTCGGTGAGCGTCTGCTCCTGGAGCGGCGTGCTCGGCGGCTGTGACACCGACGGCGCCGGCGAGGCGGACGATCGGCCTGCGTCCGACGAGGAGCCGGTGGAGCAACCGGTGAGGGCGATGGCAGCCATCGTGAGAGCCGCGGCCAGGGTCGTTCGACGAGAACTGATGCGCATGACTCAATCCTGTCAGACGCGCCCTGGTGCGTTCCGTCGCCGGAGGACGCTTCCGAACGACACGGTCGGGCTCCGTAGGCGTGCCGGGGCGGCCTTCTCGGAGAACCGGCGACGGGCGCTCGCGCTGCAGCCGCTCAGACAGCGCCACCGAAGTAGACCTCGACCTCCCGGACGGCGCCGTCGACGACACAAGTCGCCTCCAGGTTGCGGTACGTCTTCCCTTGCACGACGTACTCGTAGCGGTGGAGGACGATGCCGTCGGTCTCGACGATCTGGAGCGTCACGCCGGGGGTGTCGAAATGGTCGGCGCTCGGGAAGCAGCGTTCCAGCCAGGTCATTCGGTCGATGTGGTCGTCCTGCGGGCTCGTGAAGACGAAGTCCGCGTGCATGAGCGCCTCGGCAGCAGCGCGATCCTGCTCGCGGAACGCGCGCATGAATGCCAGAACCGTGTCGATCGCCGATGAACGCATGCGGTGATCCTAAGCGCGGGCCTGGCGCCGCGGTCGGGGAAGGTGTCCGCGTGGGGCCCTTCGCCAAGCCCAGGGACCGGCTGCCGACGTTTCAGTCCCTGCGCCGGTTGCGGGGCCGGCTTAAACCTCCCGCAACGCGCTTCGACAACCGCGGAGACTCGTTCCCTGAGCCTGTCGCAGGGCCCACGAGCAACCTCCCCCACCGCACCTCGACGGACTCCGCGACCGTGTCACCGCCGGTCCCTGAGCTTGTCGAAGGGCACCCCGAGGGACCTTCCCGGACCGCACCTCGACAGCCGCGGAGATCCGGTCCCTGAGCCTGTCGAAGGACCCCCGAGCAACCTCCCTCACCGCACCTCGACCGGCTCGGCGACCGCGTCACGGCCGGTCCCTGAGCTTGTCGAAGGGCGCCCCGAGTAGGCGCCAGGTGTCGGATAAATACGCAGATCAGAGGCTGATTCGGTGCGCGTTCGAATGTCAGTGGTCCGTGTTTGGATGGATCCATGACCAGCACCGCACCGAACCCGCTCGCCGCCGCCGCGGCCGGGTTCGATGCGGTCTGGCAGGGCGCGCTCGATGCGATCCGTCCCGGCTCCGGTGTCGCGGAGCAGCTCGAGAACATGAACGATGAGGCGGTCCTCCGTGTCCTCGACGAACTCGGTGCCGTGCAGCACGCGGTCGAGGTCCTCGCCGCCCGCGTCACCGGTGCAATCGCGTTGCGGCCGTCGCCTAGCCGCCGCGATGGCACGCTCGTGCGCGCCGCGGGTTACGCGAACCCGGGCGTCATGGTGTCCGAGCGGTGGCGGGTTGCGCGCGCCCGCGGCGCGGCGATCGCGGAGGTCGGTGCCGCGATCACCCAGCCGCGCGGGCTGCTCGGCGAGTTGGAGGAATGCCCGTTCCCAGCGATCACCGCCGCCCTCGAACCGGCACCCGGTTCCGACGCCACAACCGCCCAGGCCGACGGACCCAGCGGGTCATCCTCGCCGGCCACCACGGATGGTGACGCATCCGCTGCCCTCGGCAGCCCACGCTCACCCCTGAGCGTCGATGGTGCCGCGGTCATCGTCCGCGAGCTCCGCAACGCCGGCCGCATCTGCACCAAACCCGAACTGCAGGCGGCGTCGGTCATCGCCATCGAGCACGCCGCCCACGCACCCCTGCAAGACGTCACCCGCATCGCGAAACTCGTCCGCACCCGCCTCGACCAAGACGGCCGCGAACCCCGCGACGAACTCCTCCGCCGAGCAGAACGCTGCACCATCCACGAACTCCCCACCGGCATGACCCTCCTCCGCGCCGAACTCGCCCCCGAAAGCGCCGCCTTCATCCGCGCCGGCCTCGACGCCCTCATCGGCGCCACCACCCGCAAACCCCACTTCATCCACCCCGACACGGCCGACCCCGCCCACCAACCCGACGGATCCGGTCACCCCATGCCCGACGGGCCGTCGCTCATCCCCACCGACCGGCGACGCGCCATCGCCCTCACCGAGACCTTCCGACACCTGGCCGGCTGCAGCAGCGCCGCCACCGAACTCACCCCCGTCACCGTCATCATCCGCACCGACCACGACACCCTCGAAACCGGCCTCGGTGCTGCCACCATCGACGGCATCGACGAACCCATCGGAGCTGGCGCCCTCCGCCGCCTCGCCGCCGACGCCAACCTCATCCCCATGATCCTCAACGGACCATCCCAAGTCCTCGACCTCGGCACCAGCACCCGCCTGTTCACCCGCGGACAAAAACTCGCCCTCGCCGAACGCGACGGCGGCTGCGCCTGGACCGGCTGCACCCACCCACCATCCTTCACCGAAGCCCACCACATCCGATGGTGGTCACAAGGCGGACCCACCAACCTCGACAACGGCATACTCCTCTGCCCCTTCCACCACCACCGCATCCACGACGACCACTGGACCATCACCATCCAAAACGGTGTCCCCTGGTTCATCCCACCCAGCCACATCGACCGCCACCAAACCCCCCTCCGAGGCGGACGCATCCACCTCGCCGCCTGAACCAAGGGCATCCGCGCGCCTCCGCACACGCCTGCCCTTCGACAAGCTCAAGGACCGACACGGGAACCACCCTGCCTCGTACACGCTCAGCGACCGACGCCGTCCTCGACAACCCGGCCACCCCGGTCCCTGAGCCTGTCGAAGGGCCCACGACGAACCGTCATACCTGCCCTTCGACAAGCTCAGGGACCGCGACGGGAACCACGCTGCCCCGACAAGCTCAGCGACCGGACCACCCAACCCCCGAGCCACTCGAAGGGCCGATGACGAACCGGCCCACCCACCCTTCGACAAGCTCAGGGACCGAGACGGGAACCACCACCCGTCGACAAGCTCGGTGAACGACGCCGTATTCGACAACCCGGCCATCCCGGTCCCTGAGCCTGTCGAAGGGCCTACGAACAACCGTCATACCTGCCCTTCGACAAGCTCAGGGACCGAGACAGGACGCCATCGCGCATAGCCAACCTCTGCGACCGACGCTGTATTCAACAACCCCGCCATCCCGGTCCCTGAGCCTGTCGAAGGGCACACGAGCGACCACCCGCCCTTCGACAAGCTCAGGGACCGGGGACACGGACTCGGGGACCGGGGACACTGACTCAGGAACCCTGGACACCTGCTCAGGGGGCCAAGAACTCCGGCTCAGGCTCCGGGCTGCCGCCACGGGGCGGGGCGTCAGCTCGAGGAACGGGGAGACCTCAGCTCAGGCGCTCGGAGGCGCCGTCGACTCCCGCACGATGAGCTGCGGCACCGAACGCACCACGCCGACGGAGTCCGCATCGCTCAGCACCTCGAGCAGCGTCGACATGATCGTCCGCCCGAGCGCCGGGAAGTCCTGCCGCATCGTCGTCAGCGGCGGCGCGAAGTGCTCAGCCTCCGGGATGTCATCGAACCCGACGACGCTCACATCACCCGGCACCCGCAGGCCCCGCTCCGACAACGCGTGGATCACCCCGAGCGCCATCTGGTCGTTCGCCGCGAACACGGCCGTGAACAGCCCACCGACCCGTTCACCGGCCCGCCCGTCGTCATCGTCTCCGACTCCGAGGCCCGCCACGAGCTCCCGCCCGAGCCGGAACCCGCTCGCCGGCGTCCAGTCGCCCACCAACGGCTCCCGGGCGACGAGCCCGTGCTCGGACAGCGCGTCACGCCACCCCCGCACCCGCTCCAACGCGTCCACCGAATCCGCCGGCCCCGCGAGATGCGCGATACGGCGATGCCCCAACCCGACGAGGTGGTCGACGAGGATCCGCGCCCCCTGGTACTGGTCGATGGAGACACGGTGGAACCCGTCCCGACGACTCGACTCGACCGCGACGAGCGGCACCCCGAGCTCGATCCCGCGCACCGCGTCGAGCGCCCCACGATGCGCCGCGATGAGCACGATCGCCTCGACGTTCTGCCGCAGCAGCAACTCGACGGCCTGCCGCAGCGACGCCGGATCCGACTCCAGCATGCTCGCCATGCTCACGGCATACCGGGCATCCCGTGCAGCCTCGTTGAAGCCGAGCGCCGTGCTCGACGGCCCGTAGTCCGGCCCACCGGTCGTGATCAGACCGATCGTGCGTGAACGGCGGGTGACGAGTGACCGTGCGGCCTGCGAGGGCGTGTACCGCAGTTGGGCGATCGCCTGCTCGACCCGTTGCCGCGTCGCGGGGCGCACGTTCGGCAGATCGTTGAGCACCCGCGAGACGGTCTGATGTGAGACTCCGGCCAGACGCGCCACATCGAAGATCGTCGCGACCCGCGTCTTCTCGTCGTCGTTACCCACCAGCCCCACCGGCTCCCACCTGGCGACGTCCGCACGTCTCGCTGAGAGCAGCGTATCCGTCGATGCGCGGCGTATTCGCGCTCTCAGCGCACCTCCAGCGGTTCGTCAGGTCCGCCGCGATGGGCACCGGTCCCCATCGCGGGTGGACAGCCGACCTCGGTACCGTGATGGACGAGCCGACGGTCGCGCGGGTGCCGCGTGATCAGCTGCGCGTCGCGACCGACACCCGAAGAGGAGCACACATGATCATCTGGACCCGTTGGGGCATCGTCGTCTTCCTGATCTTCGGGCTCTCCGTCGGCGCCGGCTTCCTCATCAAGTCGATCGTCTCGCCCGACGGCGGATCGGCGCAGTCCGGGGTGTTCGTCGGCATCGGATTCCTGCTCGGCGCCGTCGCGTGCTGGGCCTTCGGGAAGTTCGCGCTGGCGAAGCTTGATGCACCGCGGCCGGTCGTCGTGTGGCAGCAGCTCGCGCAGCCGTACGTCAACGAGCACGGCATCACCGTGAAGCAGGAGGCCGTCCCCGTGCGCCACCCGCAGACCGGCGAGCAGCTCTACAGTCGCCCGAGCTCCACACTCTTCTTCATCCCCGTCCGCTTCTGGGCGTACGTGATCGCCGCACTGGGTGTCGTCACGATTGTCGTGAACGTGGTGCGCGGCTGACGCTCAGCCCTGGCGACCCTTCCACCGCGGGTTCTGCTTGTTGATGACGAACACCCGGCCACGGCGGCGGACGATCTGCGACCCCGGCTTGTCCTTGAGCGACTTGAGTGATGCGCGGACCTTCATGGCGACCTCCTGGTGATCACGATGCGTGCTACCTTGTTGAGAACGATTCTCAACAGAACGCACTGTAGCACCCATCGACCAGGAGAACCCGCCGTGACCACGCCTCGCATCCCGCTGACCGTGACGCTCGTCCTCGGCACCTGTCCGCCGGAGCGTCGCACCGTGGCCCGACAGATCGCCGGAAGGTCCGCGGCGCTCGTCACGATCGAGCGGCAAGACGACGCCGAGAGTGCCCACCCTGACATCGACGACGCGATCGACGCCGTCGCGCGACACCCGCTCGCTCCCCGGCACCTCGTCCTCGATTGCGGGAGCACGGTCCGCCCGGTCGACGCGGTCTCCGCCGTCCTCGGGCACCGCGACACGGCCGTCCTGGACGCCGTCGTGACCGTCGTCGACGCAGCCCATCTCCTGCACGACATCCAGGACGACGAGTACGTCACCCACGACGAGGACGGCGATACGGCGTACACCGCGCGGTCGATGATCACCGTGGAGCAGCTCGAGTACGCGGACACCATCGCCGTCGCCGGCCGACGTGGCGTCACTCACGAGCGGCTCGCGGTGCTCCTCGCGCTCCTCAGCCACCTGAACCCGACGGCGCTGACGCGGATGGTCGAACCGGTCGCAGCCCGACCGCGCGTCACGCCCGGCACTCCGGCGACCGCGAGCAACCGTGAGCCGCTCGCGCGCTACCGCGACTCCCCGTTCGAACTGGACCGCTTCAGCACGTCCCCCGGGTGGATCGCGATGCTGAACGGCGAGCACCGGCCGTGGGTGGATCACGAGCGCGTGACCACCCTGCGGTTCGACAGCCCCCGACCGATGCACCCGGAACGACTCCTCGCGTGCTTCGACGGACCGATCGAGGCGGGGCGGTTCGGCCAGGTCATCCGTACGGCGGGGTTCCTCGTCCTCGCGACGCGCGCCTCCCGCGTCGGCGTCCTGCAGCACATCGGCTCGATGATCGATCTTGAACCCACCTCGTTCGAGACGAACGACCCCGGCGCACCGCTCGGCCAGGAGCTCGTCGTCACCGGCATCGACCTCGACGAGATCGCCATCACCGCCGCCCTGCACGCCTGCACCCTGACGGACGAGGAACTCCTTGCCGGGCCGGCGGCGTGGGCGCACTACCCGGACGCCTTCACGCCATGGAGCACCACCCACGAACACTGAGCGGCCGGCCCGTCAACTGCCCAAAACGGTTCGGATCCCGGTCGATGTCGTGCAGGTTTGGGCGGCTCAGTGGATCCGCGCGCTCACCCACTCCTCGCGGACGAACCGCACGAACTGCTCGACGGCCGGCGACACCGCCCGGGCACGGCTGGTGGCGACACCGATCACCCGGACCGCCTCGTCGTCGAGCGGGACGAGCACGACGCCCTCCATACTCGTGGAATCGGGGAGGACCGCGATCCCGACCCCGGCGCGTACGAGACCACGGAGCGTCGACAGCTCGGACACCTCCATCGTCACGCGGGGCACGACGCCATGCCTCGCGAAGTACGCGTCCGCGATCTGCCGGAGCCCCGAGTCCGTCGTCATCGCGAGGAACTCCGTCTGCTCGAGGTCGGACGCCGCCAACGACGTCCGATCGGCGAACACATGCCCGACCGGCACGCCGAGCGCGAGCCGCTCGGAGGTGAGCGGACGCCACTCGATGTCCGGATCCCGCGGTTCCGGGCTGAGGAAGGCGACGTCGGCCGAGCCGGAGCGGAGCGCGTCCAGCACGCTGTCGGCCTTCCCGCCGTCGAGGACGAACCGGATGTCCGGCAGCAGCTGGCGGTACTCGCTCACGATGCGCGGAATGAGCCAGCCACCGAGGGACGAGACGTAAGCGATGGACACGAGTCCGGCCGAGGGGTCGCGGAGCTCGTCGATCCGCGACTGCGCGTTGTCGAGCTCGGTCTGCGCCCGGAGCGCGTGCACGAGGAGGATCTCGCCGTAGCGGTTGAGTTCGAGCCGGCTGCGGTGGCGATCGAACAACTCGACCCCGGCGTCCGCCTCGAGCCGACCGATCGCCCGCGTGAGCGTCGACTGGGAGATACCGAGCGCCTCAGCGGCGTACGGGACGTGACCGTCTTCGGCGAGCGCCCGAAGGTACGCGAGTTCGTCGATCCTCATGCCCTCATGATGCCGCACCGGCGAGCCCGGCTGGGGCGGCACCTCGACAAGCTCGGTGACCGGGGCGCGCTCGGTGACCGGATGGGGCTCGGCGACCGGGCGCGCTAGCGTGGTGCAGTGATCCGCAGACCGCGACCGAGCCAGGCGGCGACCGGCGCCCTCCTCGTCCTGGCCGGACTCGTCTGCCAGGAGCTCGGCGCGTCGATCGCGGTCGCGCTGTTCCCGCAGGTCGGTCCGATCGGCATGGTGACGCTGCGGCTCGTGTTCGCCGCGCTCATCCTGCTGGCCGTCGCCCGCCCGGCCCTCCGCGGACACCCGAGGAGCGCCTGGGGATCGGCGGTCGGCTTTGGGCTCGTCCTCGCCGCGATGAACGTCTGCTTCTACCTGGCACTGGACCGCATCCCGCTCGGCCCGGCGGTGACCCTCGAGATCCTCGGCCCGCTGGCGCTCAGCGTCATCGCGGGTCGTCGATGGACGAGCGCGCTCTGGGCGGGCGTCGCCCTCGTCGGCGTCCTCCTCCTCGGCGGGGTGCTCCTCCACAGCGGACCGACGGCCGCACTCGACCCGCTCGGCGTCATCCTCGCGCTCGCCGCCGGCGCCCTCTGGATCGGCTACATCCTGCTGTCGGCGCGGACGGGGACGGAGTTCCCCGGTTTGAACGGTCTGGCGATCGCCGCCGCCATCGGCGCCCTCGTGACCATCCCCCTCGCCGCAACGACCGCCGGCACCGCCCTGTTCGATCCCGTCATCCTCCTGCTCGGGCTGGGTGTCGCCGCGCTCTCGTCGGCCGTGCCGTACGCGCTGGAGTTCGTCGCCCTCAGACGCCTCAGCGCCGCGACGTTCTCGATCCTGCTCGCATCCGCGCCAGCCATCGCCGCGATCGCCGGACTCCTCGTGCTCGGGCAGGAGCTCACGACACCGCAGTGGCTCGGCATCGCCTGCGTGGTCGGTGCCGGAATCGGTGCCGTGCTCTCAGCTCGGCGCGGTCGCGCACCCGAGGTGCAGCCGAGCATCGCGCCGAGCTGATCGTCAGGTCAGGAGGCGGCGAAGCGGGCGTGCACCCGGGAGGAGACGGTGATGTCCTCCGGCTTCAGGTCGAGGGCGGTGTCTCCGGCGGGTGCGGCGGCTCCGCGCATCATGGGCGCCGCGGTCTGGGTCCCCGAGGTGCGGGTCTCGTCACCCAGCATGCCGGGATCAGCCAGCGCGACCGGTCGCACCGTGCCCAACCCGAGGCTCCGCGCGTAGGCGGTCGCGCGGTCCACGGCGTCGCGGACAGCGTTGTGCTGGGCCTCGGCCGTGATGCGGTGCTTCGTCACCTCGGTGAGCGCCCACGTGACACCCGTCACCGTGACGCCGTCCTGGACCGCGATCTCCTCGGCCCAGCGGGCCAGCGCCTGGAGGTCGGCGAACTTCACCTCGAGCGCGACCGACGCATGGTGCACGAGCGGCAGCTGCTTCCCGTCCTTGTTCCACGGTCGCTCACTCCACACCCGCAGCCGGTCGGCCGACCACCAGGTCACGGCCGACTGCGCGCGGAACTGCTCCGCCGTCTGGCTGAGCGCCCGGTGCAGCGCGGTGGTCCGGGAGACGACGGGCTCACGTTCCGGCCCCTGGAACCCCGCCGAGATGAGGACGGTCCCACGCTCAGCCGGGTGGTGGTAGTCGAAGCGGCCCTCGACGGTGATGATCGTTTCGCTCATACCCGGCACTCTATCCCGCGACGGCGGCTACGCTCTGGACCATGACGGACGGCGGAACCTGGGCGGATCGACGACGTGGACGGCAGCGGGACGCACACGGTCCGGCGGGACGCGGGCTGCCGCCCGGCGACGTCGAGACGGTCGCGAAGTACCTCAAGGAGCGCGTCTACGCGACCTTCACCGGCCTCGCGATCGTCCTCGTGCTGGCGGCGAACGTGGAGCACCACGACGCGCCGGATGCGCTCTTCTCGCTCGTCATCGGCGTGGTCGGCATCACCCTCGCCGGCCTGGTCGCCGAGATGATCGCGCACCTCGCCGCCCACGGTGCGTTCCCCGACGAGCGCGGGTGGCACTCCATGCTCCGGATCGCGTGGGGCTCACTGCTCACCGTCGCGACCCCCACCATCCTGCTCGTGCTCGCCGTGTTCGACGTCATGGAACTCGAGACGTCCCTCCGCGTGTCCGCGATCGTCTACCTCGTCACGCTCGGGCTCAGCGGGTGGGTCGCCGTCCGGCGCGCCCGGCTGTCCGTCTGGCAGCAGCTCATCGCGCTCGCGGCCCTCGTGCTCCTGGGTGTCCTCGTCATCGGCGTGCAGGTCCTGGCTCACGGCTGAATCGCGGACCCGAGCTCGGACCCCGTCGGAAATGCCGGAGCGGTCGACGGCGTTGAGGAGCACGTGAGCACTCCGGAGACCGTCGATGTCGTCGTGATCGGCGCGGGTCAAGCCGGACTGTCGGCCGCCTACCACCTGCATCGCCGCGGATTCGTCCCGCTGGGCACCACCGAGGCCGCGACCGCAGCACGCACCTTCGTCGTCCTCGACGCGAACGACGCCCCGGGCGGCGCCTGGCAGCACCGATGGCGGTCGCTCACCATGTCGACCGTCAACGGGATCTACGACCTGCCCGGCATGCCGAAGCCCGAGCTCGATCCCGCCTCGCCGAGTGTCGACGTCATCCCGCCGTACTTCGCGGCGTTCGAGGAGCGTTTCGCCCTCGCAGTCCGCCGCCCGGTGCAGGTCCGCGCCGTCCGCCGCGAGGACGACGACCCGCACGGTCGACTCCTCGTCGAGACCGCGGCGAGCTCCGACTCCTCAGGCACTGACTCCCCTGGCGCCGACTCCCCCGCCGTGTTCCGGGCGCGGGCGATCGTCAATGCGACGGGCACCTGGACGAAACCGTTCTGGCCCGCGTACCCGGGGCGGGAACGGTTCGCCGGACGCCAGCTGCACGTGGCCGACTACGTCTCCGCTGACGAGTTCCGCGGCCAACGCGTCGTCGTCGTCGGGGCCGGCATCTCGGCCATCCAGCTGCTCGAGGAGATCTCGCGGGTGGCGGAGACGGTGTGGATGACACGACGCGAGCCGGAGTGGGTGGAGGACGACTTCGACACCGCCGCCCGGGTGGAGGCGATCAAGGGTGTCGAGGAACGCGTGCGCCAAGGCCTCCCACCGGGCAGCGTGATCTCCGTGACGGGGATGCACTGGACGCCGTGGGCGCGAGCGGCCGAGGCGCGCGGCGTCCTGGTGCGTGAGCCGATGTTCCGCCGCATCGAGGAGCACGGGGTCGTCCTCGCCGACGACTCGTTCCTCCCGGTCGACGCCATCCTCTGGGCCACCGGGTTCCGAGCAGCGCTCGACCACCTCGCACCGCTCGGCATCCGACTGCCCGGGGGCGGTATCCGGATCGACGGCACCAGGGCGGCCGACGAGCCGCGGGTGCACCTCATCGGGTACGGCCCCTCAGCGTCGACGGTCGGCGCGAACCGGGCCGGGCGGGCGGCGGTCATGGCGATCCTCGCCGACCTCGACGCCGCCGTCCCTGTCTCACACCGCTGACCCCGTCACTGCACCGCGACGGGGATCGGCACGGCGGGAGCCCGCTCGGAGCGCACGAAGCCGATCCCGAGCAGGATGCAGACTCCACCGAGGAGCTGCGCGAGCGACAGCTGCTCCCCCAGGAGGATCCAGGCGAACCCGGTCGCCGCGACCACCTCGAGGAGGCCCGCGAAGGAGGCCAGTCGGGAGCCGAGCATCTGACTCGCGGTGATGCTCGCCGCATAGGCGACGGCCGTCGACACCACCCCGACGAACAGGAGCGGCACCCACCACACGACGTCGATGCCGAGCACCGTGACGTCGGCGTCGGAGGTCGTGAACGGCACGCCGACGAGCCCCGCGAGCCACAGACTGAGCGCCCCGATGAGCAGACCGATGGCGGCGAACGCCACCGGAGGCAACCCCTTCGCCGGCCGCGCCGAGATGACGTAGTACGCGGCGCAGCCCACCATCGCGAGGATGGCGAACAGCAGGCCGACCGGATCGAGCGTCGAGCCACCGCTCGGAGCGACGACGAGCACGAGCCCGACGAGCGACACGACGGAGCCGACGAGCACGACCGTCGCAGGACGACGTCGGGTCAGCACCCATGCGACGGCGACGAGCAGCAGCGGTGCCATGTACTCGACGAGGATCGCGGTCCCGACGGCGATGGTCTGCAGCGCCGCGAAGTAGACGAGCTGCGTCGCCGCCACCCCGATGAGGCCCATGCCGAGCAGTCGCCAGCGTCCACGCCAGACCGCGTCCCAGCGACCGCGGAGCGCGATGAGGGCGAACGGGGCAAGTACCAGGCCACCGATCAGGGCACGGACGGTGACCGCGGCAGCGGGACTCCACCCCGATGCGAGCACCGGTTTGATGAACGCTCCGGAGGTGCCGAACGCGACCGCGGCGAGTACCGCGACGAGCAGACCGACCGTGGTCGAGGACGTGTGCTTCATGGGTGTCTCCAGCTGCCGCGAGTGGGGCCGGCAGAAGAGGTGGACGCCCGGCTGAGATGAAGCTACTCTCGGAGAGAGTAAGGAGTCAACTTGCATTTTGCCCCTGACACCGAGGATGCGCTGCTCTTCGCCGCGCTGCTCGTGAACACCCGCGCATCGGCCTCCCGGAGCGGACTCGACGAGCTCGCGACACCGCCGCAACTCGTCGAGCTCCTGCGGGTCAGTCGGTACTCGGGTCGGGTCGACGGCGATGAGCCCGAGCGGGCCGCGGTGGCCAGGCTCCGGGAACGGATCCACGCACTCTGGGCCTCCGACGCGGACGCCCCGGACACCCGCGACCGCGCCGTCACCGAGATCAACGCGATGCTCCGGGAGTCCGCCGCGCTCCCCCAGCTGCGCCGCCACGACGGCTTCGACTGGCACCTCCACGCCACCGAGTTCGACGCACCGCTCGTCGACCGCGTCCAGACCGAGATCGCCATGGCACTCGTCGACGTCGTCCGGTCCGACGCCTGGGACCGCCTGCGGCTCTGCGCCGCCGAGGATTGCGACGGCCTGCTCGTCGACCTGTCCCGCAACGGTTCGAAACGCTACTGCTCCGTCCGCTGCAGCAACCGCGTCAACACGATCGCGTTCCGCGCGCGGGCGCAGTAGCGGTCGTCAGCAGGCCCGGACGACGCTCACGACCGCGCGCTCGTCACATCCCAGAGATGGTGCACCGGGTCGTGGATGAAGTAGCGGCCGAGGGTCTCGGTCGTGAAGCGCGCGCCGTCGCTCCGTCGACCCGTCCGCGTGAGCGCCTCGTCCGGTACCCGCTCGAACGCTGCGGCAAGCACCGTCGCGGCCTCGACCAGCTCCGCCGACACCCGGTTCGGGTCCTGCTCGCCGTAGCGCTCCTCCAGAGCCGTCGCGTCCTGGTCCCAGTTCTCGAACGCGGGATCGTCTTCGTCGAGGACGAGCCGCAGCCGGACGTCGAAGATGCGGAACACGTCCCGCACGTGGGCCGCGTACTCGAGCGGCGACCAGGTCTGCGGGTCGGGCCGCTCCCGGACGTCGGCACGCTCCAGCACCGCCGGCCACGCGGCGGCGTTCGCCAGGATCAACCCGGGGAGGTCTCGGAACCCGAACCGCGACGTGTCCATCCCGCACTCGGGACAGGCGCGCTCGAGGACCCAGGTCCAGTTCTTCGTGTCCGGGACGATGGTGTCGTCGTCGGGGGTGTTCGTCGTCATGGGTTCACTCTAGGAAGCAGCGTCGTTCAGCACCCTCGCGAAAGCGTCATCGTGCCGCGATCCGCCGCCACCGTCCGCTGGTGGCGCCGTGCCGATGCCTCCGTTACCCGGCGGGGGCGACCGGCGGGGCGCAGACCATCGCCGAGGCGGCGAGCTGCTCCGCCATCTGCTGCTCGGACCATGGGAGTGCGATCTCGGGCGCCTTCTGCCCGCTCGCCGGTGCCGCCTTCGCACCGATCGAGGCGAGTTGCATGGCGAGCGTCTGCGCGAAGCCCGCACCGAGCGTCGAGTTGTTGAGCATGACGACGACCGTCAGTCCGGAGGCCGGGTCGGAGAATGCCGCCGAGAGCGAGCCGGGGATAGCGCCGGCCTGCCCGCGGAACGGACCGATCTGCAACCCACCCACACCGAAGCTCTTCCAGGTCGGCTCAGCCTCGCCCAGCGAGACGGGGTCCTTCCACTGCTTCTTGAAGGTGCTGTCGTTCAGCAGCGAGCCGGATGCGAAGGACTGCGTGAACTTCCGCAGATCGTCGACCGAGGAGACGACGCCACCGGCGGTCCACACCATCGAGGGCGACAGCTCGGTCTCGTCCGTCGGTGCGTCGCACTGGTAGGTGCCGTCCGCGATGCGCGGCGTCAGGTACCCATTGGGGTGCGACCCCGGAAGCTCGACGGTGGAGGCGTCGGGGAAGCTGGACTTCGACATGCCGAGCGGCGAGAAGACGTAGTGGTCGTACAGGGACTGCCAGGACTGACCGGTCAGCTCCTCGAGCGCCATGCCGAGCAGGATGTAGCCGGTGTCACTCGAACCGAAGAGCGCCCCCGGAGCCGTCCGCGTACCGCTCGCGAGGCCGTTCGCGAGGATCTCGGCCATCGACCAGTTGCGGGTCGGGTTGGTGACGAACTGCGCGTTGAGCGCGGGCGTGTAGGTGCCGAGTCCCGACGTGCCGTTGCACAGCTGCTGGTAGGTGATGCCCTCGATGCCCTGGACCTGCGGGAGGGTCTTGTGCACCTGGTCGGTGAGCTTGATCTTGCCCTCGTCGACGAGTTCGAGGAGCACGGTGCAGGTCATCGGGCGCGTGGTGTCGCCGATGCGGTAGACCATGGACGGGTCCATCTTGGTCTTGCCACCCGGCTCGGTCGTGCCGACGCCGGCCGTGTAGCTCCCGGCCCACGGCGCCCAGACGCCGACGATGGCGCCGGAGGATCCGGACTGGGTGACGGCGGCCTCGACCGCCGCCGTGATGGCGTCGGTCGTGTCGCTCGCGAGCGTGCCGCTGACCTGGTCGGGGAAGTCGGTGTCGGACACCGAGGGGCCCGAGCAGCCGACGAGCACCGTCGCGAGGGTCGCCGCGGTAAGGAGTGCGGCGAGACGCCGGCGCCTCGGAGCTGTTGCAGTCAAGTCATCCCCCTGATGAGCGGTCTGCGGAGCTGCAGACTGTTCCCGATTGTAACCGGGCGCGGCTGAGAGCTGCGGTCGCACGCCGCGTGCCGGTCACTCGGGCGGCGGACCTGGTGCGGGGCCCGTCGATGGTGTTCCCTGGAGAGGTGACCTCGAACGCCTTCCCGCAGACCACCGTCGACGCCGTCCTGGCACACATGAACGGCGACCATCCCGACGACAACGTGCTCATCGTGCGCGCCTTCCTGGAACCGGCGGCCGAGGCCGCCACCATGATCGCGCTGGACGGGACGGGTGGCGAGTGGACCTGGACGGTCGACGGCACCGCCGCGGGTGGGCGGGTGCCCTGGCCCGCCGGCACCATCACCGAGCGCGGCGAGATCCGACGCGAGGTCGTCGCCCTCTACGACGCCGCGTGCGCCCGTCTGGGCGTGGAGCCACGCCCGCACGACTGAGCGACGGCCGCCCCTCGGCCGTCGACCGCCGATCACCGCCTCAGGTGACCAAACCATCGACGCCCGCACCTCCGAACTCCTCAACGCCCCGAGACGATTCGCGGCACGAAGGATCAGGAGGCATTCCCATGCGTCATTCACCCAACCGGCTCCTCGCCGCCGTCTTCGGCGCGGTCTACGTGGTCGTCGGACTCCTCGGCGGGATCGTCGCGGGCGGCCTGCCGTTCCTCACCACCGAGGGCGGTCTCCTGCTCGGGGTCTTCGAGGTCAACCCGCTGCACAACATCGCGCACGTCCTCATCGGCGCGGCACTGCTCATCGCCGGGCTCTCGAACGTCGTCGCGGCCAAGACCGTCAACACGGTGATCGGTGGTTTCTACCTCCTGCTCGGTGTCGTCGGATTCTTCATCGTGGGCTCCGCGCTCAACATCCTCGCGCTCAACACGGCCGACCACTTCCTCCACCTCGCGAGCGCCGTGGTCCTGCTCGGTGCCGGACTGGCTGCGGACAAGCGCACGCACCGGGTGGCGACGGCCTGACATGTCGCTCTCCGTCGAGCGTCAGGACGTCCGAGCGGGAGGCGACACCGCGGTCCGCTCCGGGACGACGTCGATCTCGAACAGCCTGCTCGCGATGTGCGCGCTCGGCGCCGGTCTCGTGCTGATCGCGACCGGCGCCGGGTCCTCCCCCGTGGGCGCGATCCCGCTCGTCACCCTGGGCGTCGCCGCACTGCTGTGGTCCGTCGTGGTCCTCGTCCGCGACCGGGTGCCGGGCCTCCGAGCGTCCTTCGCCGGCACGGTGGGCACGGTCGTCGTCTGGGTGGCGCTGTACGGACTCGCCTCCCTCGGTGTCACGACCGTGCCGCCGTTCCTGCCGACCCTCTCGTCCACGGTCCTGCTGCTCATCGTCGCCGGGGTGCTCGCACGGCGACTCCGGCGGGTCACCCTCGCCTCGACGGCGCCGGACGAACTCGAGCTCGACGCCCTGCTGACGCGAGCGAGCCGTCGGCGACGTCGCGAGCCGAGCACCGGACGGTACGTGCTCACCCTGCTCGCCGGGGCAGCGGTCGTGGCGGCGATCACCACACCGGCACTGGCCCAGACCAACGCCGGTGCGTTCGCGGTCCCGCACGGTTCCCTGCACAGCAGCCACTGATTCCCTCCACAGCGACACATCCACCCTCCCGTTCACGAGCCCTGCCCGTTACACTTAGGCAACCCTTACCGAACCAGCCGACGCGGAGTCCGACATGAGCACTGTGATCCCCTTCTCCCAGGCCCTGCGCGAGCGCACATCCTCCGGCCACTCCTCCAGCGAGGGGGCGGACTTCATGAGCGACCTCATGACCGGGAAGGGTTCGAAGGAGGACTACGTCGCCCTCGTCGCGCAGCACTTCTTCATCTACGAGGCCCTCGAGGCCGCAGCCGACCGCATGCGCGCCGATGCCGTCGCCGCTCCGTTCATCAGTGACAAGCTGACGCGGCTCCCCGCCATCGTGCAGGACCTCGAGTTCCTGATCGGTCCGGACTGGCGCGAACAGATCACGCCGCTGCCCACTACCGCCCGGTACGTGGCACGGATCAACGAGGTCGGCGCCGTCTGGCCCGGCGGCTTCGTCGCGCACCACTACACCCGGTACCTCGGCGACCTCTCGGGCGGGCAGATCATCCGCACGCTCATGCAGCGCCAGTTCGGCTTCGACACCAACGGCGTCGGCTTCTACCTCTTCGGCGACATCGCGAAGCCGCGCGAATTCAAGGACACCTACCGCGAGCAGCTCGACGCCGTCCCGTGGGACGACGAGGAGCAGGCCCGCGTGATCGACGAGGTCATGGTGGCGTACCGCTTCAACACCGACCTCTTCCGAGACCTCGCGACCGCGAAGGCCGCAGCGACCGCCGTCGCCTGACCTGTCCGCCAGGCCTCGGCCGGGTGCCGTGCGGTCTGCGAAACGCCCCTCCCGCCGCTCGCCTGCCGGGCGTAGCATCTCGGGCATGGACGTCATCCTCGTACCCGGTTTCTGGCTCGACGCATCCTCGTGGAGTGCGGTCACACCCCCGCTCGAGGCAGCCGGCCACCGGGTCCGACCGCTCACCCTCCCCGGTCTCGAGAGCGTCAGTGCCGACCGCGCCGGCATCGGCCTGCGCGACCACGTCGACGCCGTGGTCGCCGAGATCGACTCCGGCACCGAGCCAGTCGTGCTCGTCGGGCATTCCGGCGGCGGCGCCATCATCTCCGCCGCGATCGACGCCCGCCCTGACCGCGTCGTCCGCGCCGTGTACGTCGACTCGGGTCCGCTCGCCGACGGCGCGTGCATCAACGAGGAACTCCCCTCGTCGGGTTCCGATATCCCACTGCCCGACTGGACGGTGTTCGACGCGGAGGACCTCGTCGACCTGGACGAGGGGCTCCGCGAGCAATTCCGGGCCAGGGCCGTCCCGCAACCGAAGGGCGTCGCCGTCGACCGACAGCAGCTCTCCGACGACGACCGCCGCCTGTCCGTCCCGGCGACCGTGGTCGCGTGCGAGTTCTCCTCGGAGATGCTGCGCGGCCTGATGGAACAGGGCCACCCGTACGTCGCGGAACTGGCGCGGCTGCAGGACGTCGAGTTCGTCGACCTCCCGACGGGCCACTGGCCGCAGTTCACGAAGCCGGCCGAGCTCGGCGCGATCCTGCTCCGGGCCGTCGACCGCACCTGACCTCTGCTCAACCCACGACCAGGCAGGTCAACGCGAGGCGTCGACGGGCGCTCAGGTCATGAGGTACGCGAGCGGCAGGATGCCGAGTATCGCGATGAAGACCACTGCCAGAACGGCGTACACCGCGATCTGCGCGCCGCGTCCCTTGATGACCGCCTGACCCCTCGGAGCGAGCGAGCCTGAGACCCACTGCTGCGCCGGCGCGATGTAGTCGAGCGTCGGCGCCTCGCCGGGCTGCAGCAGGTAGTCGGCACGGCCGAACTCCCACAGCCACGCCATCGAGCACGAGACCTGCACGGGCCGGTCGGCCGGAACCGTGAACTGCGACGGTCCCCAGGTCGGGCGGTGCTCGAAGCCGTCAATGCGCACGACGAGTGGGATGAACCCCCAGTATCCGGCGAACGGCGGCTTGCTGGCGTTCAGCTCGAGCGTGCGCCAGGCGGTGATCGGACCGGGCTGCGGCCAGCCCTGCTGCATGGGATGGGTCATAACCGACAATCGTAGGGTCATCGACCCCATTCGTTCGCCCCTTTTCGGGCGACGGAGCACCGATTCGCCCAACAATCGGCGAACGGACGCTACTGCCCCGACATGAACCGCTTCACGTCGGTGTCGACGATGATGTCGCTCGGGCGCAGCGGCCGGGAGAGGTAGAGACCGTCGAGCGTCGAGATGCGGCTGAGTGCGACGTAGCTCTGCCCCGGGCTGAACGCGCGGCTGCCGAGGTCGACGATCGCGCGGTCGTAGGTCTTGCCCTGCGACTTGTGGATGGTGACCGCCCACGCGAGCCGCAGCGGGAACTGCGTGAACTCCGCCACGATGTCGCGCTTCAGCTGCTTCGTCACCGAGGAGTAGGAGTACTTGTACTTCTCCCACGTCGCCGGCTCGACCTCGAACTGCTCGCCGTCGACCTCGACCCAGACGGTGGAGTCGATCTTCACCACGGTCCCGAGCGTGCCGTTCACCCAGCGACGCTCGCTGTCGTTGCGGAGGAACATGACCTGCGCACCGACCTTGAGGTCGAGCGCCTCGTCGGCGGGGAACGCCCGGCCGCCGAAGTCGCCCGAGACCTCCGCGTTGGCGGTGAGTGGCTTGCCGTCGAGCTTGGCGAGCGCCGCCTTGTTGATGCGGTCGACGGTGTCGTTGCGGCTCGCGAGGGTGATGACGCCGTCTTCGGGAGGAGTCCTGGCGCCCATGCCGTTCAGCCGGCCGGCCATCTCGGCGGTGACCTGGCCATGCCGGACGCCGTTGAGGAGGTACTTGAACTCGGCCTCGTGCTGGCGGTGGATCTCCGTGAGCTCGACGAGCTGCAGCGGCGTCTCGGACCACACCTTGGCGTCGAAGAACCAGAACGAGCGGTAGGTGTCGGCGATGTACGCCCGTTCCTCGAGGCTGCCGGGCACCGGAGCGAGCTGGTACGGGTCGCCGAAGAGCACGATCTGCACGCCGCCGAACGGCTCGCGCGGCCGCTGCCGGGCCTGCCGGAGACTCCGGTCCATGGCGTCCATGAGGTCGGCGCTCACCATGGAGACCTCATCGACGACGAGGGTGTCGATGGAGTTGAGCAGCTTGCGGGTCTGATCGTTCTGGTCGATCGTGTGATCGGCGATGAGCCCGATCGGCAGGCGGAACAACGAGTGGATCGTCTGGCCGCCGACGTTCAGCGCGGCGACACCCGTCGGGGCGCAGATGGCCAGCTGCTTCGAGGTGTTCCAGGCGAGGTGGTTGAGGAGCGTCGACTTCCCGGTGCCCGCTCGACCCGTCACGAACAGGTGCTCGCGGGTGCTCTCGATGCGGTCGAAGACGGCTTGCTGCTCGGCGGAGAGGGCTACGCTCATGATGCTTCGGTTCCCTCCCGTTTTCGCCCTTCAATCCTACGCGAGGTGCCCGCCTAGGATGTCAGGATGAGCCATGTCGCGACACGTGGGGAGCTGCGACGCCCGGGAACGGTGCGCGGTGCGCTCGTCCGCGCCGTCGTGCTGTGGCTCTGCATCGCGGCGCTGCTCGTCGCGGCCATCGTCTCCGCCTGGTCGGCCGTCGCCCGCGACGTCTACGGCGCCGGTTCCTTCGCGCGCGGCTACCTGGACGCCCTCGCAGACGACGACGCCGCGACCGCGCTCGCGTTGCCCGGAGTCGCCCTGAGCTCCGCCGAACTCGCCGACGCGGGCCTGCCCGCCGAGAGCTCGGACGCTCTGCTCCGGAGCGAGGCGCTCGGCACGATCGAGGACGTGCGCCTCGTCTCCGACGTCACGACGGGCTCGGGCGCCCACGAGGTCACCTTCTCGTACCGACTCGCTGGGCAGCCGCACAGCACGGTGTTCTCGATCACGAGCGGCGAGCGCACCTTCGGGCTGTTCCCGTCGTGGCGCTTCGAGACGAGCCCGTTGAGCGTCGTCCAGCTGACGGTCGCGCACACGACCGGGTTCCGGGCGAACGGTTTCGAGCTCGACACCCGCCGCGTCGCGGAGGGGACCGAGGGGGCCTTCACCTCCACCATCCCGCTCCTCACCTTCACGCCGGGCAGCGTCGACTTCGACGTCGACACCACCTACCTGGCGGCGTCAGTGGAGACGGCGACGACGACCGAGGTCGCGAGCGTCGTCGATGCCGAGGTGACCGCGAGTGCCACCTCGGACTTCGTCGGGGAGGTCCAGACGCAGATCGACGGCTACCTCGACAACTGCGCCACGCAACAGGTCCTCCAGCCCACCGGGTGCCCGTTCGGCATGGTGATCCGCGATCGCGTGGACGACCTACCGGTGTGGTCCATCGCGGCCTACCCCGTGGTGGCGGTGCAGCCGGGCGACACCGGTTGGCAGATGCCGGCGACGGCCGGAGCCGCGCACCTCGTCGTCGACGTGAAGTCGCTGTTCGACGGCACGGTCTCGACCCTCGACGAGGACGTCCCGTTCACGCTGTCGGCGTTCGTGACGATCCGCGACGACGGCTCCCTCTACATCGACCTCCGCTGAAGCCCGCGAACTGTCACTTCGACACAGTCCGACACCCCTCACACTGTTCCGGAGTGACAGTTCGCGGGCTAGGAGCGGGTGTCGTTGGCCGCCATGCGCGCGAGACGCTCGTTGTACTCGTTGAGCTCCGCGTCGTTCGTGCGGTCCGCGTTGCGATCGAGTCGCTTCTGGTCCTTCGCGTCGCTCTTGCTCCACGAGATCGCGACCGCGACGGCGAGCGCCAGGGTCGGGATCTCGCCGACGCTCCAGGCGATCCCGCCGCCCGTCTGCTGGTCGAGGAGCGGTGCCTGCCCCCACGTGCGTCCCATCGCCCCGAACCAGTCGGCGAGGAACAGCCCGGTCGAGGAGATGATCGCCAGCCCGAAGAACGCGTGGAACGCCATCGTCGCGAAGAGCAGCAGGAGCCGCATCGGGTACGGCAGGCGATACGGGACCGGGTCGATGCCGATGAGCGACTGCACGAAGAGGTAGCCGGTGATGAGGAAGTGCACGACCATCCACTCGTGGCCGATGTGGTCCTCCATCGACCAGCGGAACAGCGGCGTGTAGTAGAACACCCAGAGTGATCCGGCGAAGAGCACCGCGGTGACGATCGGGTTCGAGATGATCCCCGCGAACTTCGAGTGCACGGCCAGGAGCACCCACTCCCGACCCCCTCGGGAGTCGTCCGAGCGCTTCCGCACCGCCCGCGCGAGCAGTGTGACAGGCGCTCCGGGGACGAGGAGCACGGGGACGAGCATGGTGAGGCCCATGTGCCCGAGCATGTGCACGCTGAAGAGGTACGGCTGGTAGACGTTGATGCCACCGCAGGTGAGGTAGAAGAGCACGAGCAGCCCGAGCACCCAGCTGACGGTGCGCAGGATCGGCCAGGAGTCGCCACGGCGGTGGAGGCGGACGACACCCGCGATGTAGAAGAAGATGCCGAAGGCACAGGCGAGCAACCACAGCAGGTCGATGTTCCACTCGGTGAAGTACCGCGCGAAGGTCAGTTCCGGCGGCAGTTCCTCCCCGGTGAGCAGCACCGCGGGTGTCGGCGCGGTCGGCACGGTCTGGTCGACCGGCGGGGCCGTCTTCGCGAGGGCTGCGGCGGCACCGGAGGCGATGCCCATGAACCCGAGCTCGAGGGCGACCAGCCACCAGAAGGTGCCCGTGCGGCCCGCGGGGGTGTCCGCACGTGCAGCGGCGGACCGCTCGATGCGGCCGATGAGCACCCGACGCTGCAGCGCACCGAACAGGCCGAGCGCCAGCAGGGCGAAGACCTTGACGAGGACGAGGATGCCGTACGGGGTGCCCAGGCGGTCGAGCGAGCCGATGCGCAGCTCGGCGCTCACGTATCCGGAGACGGCCACGACGACGAAGGACACGAGTGCCACGGTCGAGTACCGCATGAGCACGGGGGCGAGCCGGCCGTCTTCGAGGGTCTTGCGGATGAAGACCAGCGTGAGCAGACCGCCGAGCCAGATGGCGGCGAACACGAGGTGCAGGCCGAGCGCGGTGACGGCGGCGTTGTGCCCGCTGGCCTCGGCGGAGTGACCCTGCTGGGCCATCGGCAGCAGCGACACGAGGGACAGCCCGAAGACGAACACGAGCACCGTGTGGTTGCGGACGGCGAAGCAGAGCACCGTCACGGCCGCGGCGATGAGGGTCGTCTGCAGCCAGGCCTGGCCCGACTCGATCCCGGTGAAGAAGAGGCTGAGCTTCGCGCCGAACGCGTCGTCGAAGGTGAGCGGCACCTGCGTGACGTTCAGGAAGGTGAAGAAGCCCGTCACGCCGGAGGCGACGGTGAAGACCGCGGCGCCGGCTGCGGCGACGTCGAGCGCAGCGCCGTACTCGCGCCGGTCCGGGCTGAGCGCCCAGCAGGCCATGAGCAACGCGCCGATGGTGACGGCGGCGCTCAGGTTGACGAGCAGTTGTGCGATCGGGAGCCCCCACCGCACGACGGCGCCGGGGTCGCCCAGGAGTTGCGCATCCGCTCCACCGCCGAAGGCCAGACCCGCGAGGAGGGTCGCCACAGCCACGAGGAGCAGGAGGGCAGGACCCGCGAGGCGGACGACACGATTCACGCTGCAAGCCTACGCGGCGCTGCTGGGAACCCCGACCGCAGCGGGCTCAGCCGGCGCTCGGTCCCTGAGCCTGTCGGAGGGCGCCGCTCACGCCCGGACGAGCAGGGTCGAGGAGCCGTCTTCCAGCCGCCGCACCTCGATGCGTTCGCCGATGCGCTGCTTCATCTCCTCGACGTGGCTGACGACGCCGACGACGCGGCCGCCGGCCGAGAGCCGACCGAGCTCGGCCATCACGGTGTCGAGCGTCTCGGGGTCGAGGCTGCCGAACCCTTCGTCGACGAAGAGCGTGCCGAGCTCGACACCGCCGGCCTCGCCCGTCACGACGTCCGCGAGCCCGAGTGCGAGGCAGAGCGAGGCGTAGAACGTCTCGCCACCGGACAGCGACTTCGGATCGCGACGCCGGTCGGTCCGGTGATCGTGCACCGTGAGCGACAACCCGACGCGCTGGCTGCGGGAGGGTCCTTCCTTGACGTCGCTGCGGACGAGCTCGTAGCGCCCGCCTGACATCGACTCCAGGCGCGCGTTCGCCGCCGCCACGACATCCTCGAAGCGGCGCAGGAGCACGTAGGTGCCGAGGGTGACCTTCGTGCTGTTCTCGCTGCCCGTGGCCGACACCACGTCGGCGAGGCGGACGACGGCCGCGGCCTCGCGGACCGCGTCGGCGTTCTCGTCGGCCGCCTCGGCGAGCGCCGTGCAGGCCGCCGCCGCGTTGGTCGCTCGTCGTGCGGAGACGGCGGCCGCTGCGGTCGCGGTGCCTGCTGCCGCCTCGGCGTCGGCCAGTCGTCGGGCCGTCGCTTCGACGTCGGGTGCGGCGGTACCGGCGACTCCGGCGATGGCCGGGCTCGCGAGTGCTTCCGCGTTCGCGGTCGTGTGACGCAGGTGGTCGGCCACCCGCGCCTCGGCGCTCGCCCGTTCGACCCCGTTCATGACTGCGGCTTCCGCGGCCGCGCGGTCGGCGAACCCGGCCCGCTCGAGTCCCGCCTCCAGCTCGACCGCGCGCTCGGCGTCACGCAGGCGCCGGTCAGCGACGGTCGCTCGTGCCGCCGCGAGCAGGGACAGCGAGGAGAGCTCGGCCTCGAGCATCGCGTCGAGCTCGGCAAGTGAAGCCGCTCGACCGGCGAGGACACCGGCCACCTCGGCGCGGGCCTGCTCGTGGGCGCGCTGCGCGGCGGCGAGCCGCTCGGTCAGTGTCGCCCGAGTGGCGGTGCGTTCCGACACCGCGACCACGCCGGCCAGGTGCTCGTCCGCGAGGCGCCCGGCCTCCGCGACCTCGGCGTCCGCCTGCTCGGCGGTGACCACGGCCTCCGCGTACTGCCTGTCGGCCTCCGCAGCGGCCGCATCGACGGCCGCCCGCGCAGCGACCGGGTCGAAGCCGGTCGTCGCCGTCGAAGCGTCGGACGAGCCGGTTGCAGCCACGTCGCCCGGGTCGTCGGCCAGCGCGAGGAACTGCTCGACGAGGCGACGACGCTCCGCCCGGGCGATGTCCCGGGCGTTCTGCGCCGACTGCATCGTCGCCTCGGCATCGGCCCGCGCGACGGATGCCGCTTCGACCGCGTCCGCGTCGGGGTGGTCTCCGTCGAGCACCGCGGGCGCCGGATGACTCAGCGAACCGCAGACGCTGCACGGCTCGCCGTCCCGCAAGCCGGTGGCGAGTTCACCCGCCATGCCCTCGATCCTCCGGAGGCGCAGCGACGTCTCGACGTCGATCGCCGCCTTCGCGGCCGTGGCGGCCTCGGTGACCTCGTCGGCGAGCCCCTCGAGGCGTTCGTCGGCCGCGTCCACCCGATCCAGCACCGCACGGCGTTCAGCCGCGCGCTCGACGGACCGGGCGGCCCTGGCCGACTCGGTGGCCGCACGCGAGGCGCGCTCCGGTGCCGAGCTGAGCGCTGCCCGGCGGGCGTCCCGTCGCGTCTGTTCCGCTGCGAGCTCGGCGAGCCGTTCGTCGACGGTCGCGAGCTCCTCGGCGAGTGCTGCGAGCGCGAGTTCCCGGTCGGCGTCGGCGGCTTCGAGGACGAGCACGGCCGCCATCGACGCTCGCTCGACGGTGAGGGATTCGCGGCACGCGGCGACGGACGCGTCGTCGAGTGCGACGATCGCCTCGTCGGCCTGCTCCTCCATCGCGGTGAGCGACGCGATGGCATCCTGGAGCGCCGCCGATGCCGTGGCCGCTCCGGCGAGCGCGGACGCGACGGTGTCCGCCCGAGCCCCTGCCGCAATCCGTTCGGAGAGCCGCGCGACCGGTTCGTCGTCCACCGAGAGCAGCTCGCGCTCGGTCAGCAGCTCCGCGCGACGTTCGATGGACGCGAGCAGTGTCTGGGCCGCGGCGTGTTCGGTGCGAGCGCCCTCCAGGGCGACCCGCGCCTCGCCAGCGGTCGAGGCGTCGGCGGCGGCGTGGCGCTCGAGGACGGCGACGATACGCGTGGCGTCACCGCCGAGGTCTTCGGAATCGGCTTCGAGCGGGACCGCGAGGGTCGCGACGTCGGGATCTGGGTCGGGCTCCGCAGCCGACGGATCACCGGCAGTCGCGGGAGCACCTGAGTCGGCATCGACCGCCGCGGGGACGTCCATCCCGGCCGGGGTGTCCGCTCCCTTGCCCGCGACGAGTTCCCGTGCGTCGTCGAGTTCGGCCGCTCCAGCGAACCGGGCGATCGCGCGGCCCAGCGCCTCTCGTGCGCCTTCGATGTCGCGTTGGGCCTGCCGACGCTGCTCGACGAGGTGCTTGGCGACCCGCTCGTAGTGCTCCGTCCCGAACAGGGACCGGAGCAGTTCGCTGCGCTCCTCACCGCCGGCGGCGAGGAACTTCGCGAACTCGCCCTGCGGGAGGACGATGGTCTGGACGAACTGTTCCCGGGTGAGACCGACGATCCGGCTGATCTCAGGACCGATCTCCTGTGCGCGGGTCGACAGGGTCTCTCCGGCCAGTGCGTCGGGATCGGTCAGGCGGACGAGGGTGGCGCTCGCCTGCTGCGGTGTGAAGCCGGCACCGCGCTGCTTCGGCCGCTGGTAGGCCGGCGTCCGCCGCACCCGGTACACGCCGGATCCGGTCTCGAAGACGAGTTCCACGAACGGTTCCGTCCCGGGCTGCGCGTGGTGCGAGTGGAGGCGGTCCTTGCTGGCCCCCGTACCGGCGAGTTCGCCGTACAGCCCGAACACGATGGCGTCGATGATCGTGGACTTGCCGGCTCCGGTCGGGCCCTCCAGGAGGAACAGACCAGCCCGCCCGAGTTCGACGAAGTCGATGGTGTGCTCACCGGCGTACGGTCCGATGGCCTGCAGCGTCAGTCGGTGCAGGCGCATCAGGCACTCACCTCCGCGGCGAGTGCTGCCTCGTTCGCCGCCGCGATGAGCTCCCGCTCGCGAGTGGTCGCCGGTGCACCCGTCGCGTACTCGATGAACTCGGCGGTGACCTCGACCGGGTCGGAGACCGCCGTGACGGCTGCGGCGCGAACCTCCTCGGAACGGTTCGCCGGCGCGTGCGACCAGACGAGCAGGTGCGGGAAGCGCCGGGTCAGCGTCGCGTACAGCTCCGGTGGCCGGACGTCGTCGGTGACCGTGGCGCGCACCCAGGCGTCGACGGCGTCGTCTCCCGTGGGGCCCTGCAGCTCTGCGAGGGTTCCGGTGACGTCGACGAGCCGACGGGGCACCGGCGCCGGCAGCAGTTCCAGGTGCACGGAGCCGTCGGCGGCGAGGTCGACCAGCACGCTCGACTTCACCTGGTTGCGTTCGGAGAAGGAGTAGGCGAGCGGCGACCCGGAGTACCGCATGCGTTCGACGCCCGTCGCGGCCCCGACGTGCTGCGCACCGTGGAGGTGGCCGAGCGCGACGTAGTCGAAGTCGTCGAACAACTGGGCGGGCACCGCATCGACCCCGCCGATCCGGATGTCGCGTTCGCTATCGCTCGCGAGACCACCGATGACGAAGGCATGCGCAGCCACGACCGATCGGACCGTTCCGTGCTCGCGACGCTGCGCGAGATCGGCTCGGACGCTCGCGAGGGCTGCACCCATGACGGCGGCGTGCGACCGCGCGAGCGGCTGGTCGTCCGGGGCCAGCACCCCTCGTGCGGTGTCGGGGTCGAGGTAGGGCAGTGGGTAGAAGGCGACGGGCCCGTGTTCGTCGTCCACCAGGACCGGTTCGCCGACCCGCGCGAGGTCGGCGCGAATGTCGATCCCGTCGCGCAGCATGGCGGCGCCGAAGCCGAGCCGGATGGCCGAATCATGGTTGCCCGGGGCGAGGATGACGCGGGTGCGGCCAGCAAGCCGCCCGAGCGACTCCGACAGGAGCGTCACCGCCTCGACCGGCGGGATGGCGCGGTCGTAGATGTCGCCGGCGACGAGGAGGACGTCGACCTGGTGGTCCACGACCGTCTGCTCGAGGTGCGCCAGGAAGTCGCGTTGGAAGGGGAGCAGGTCGACCCCGTGCAGCGAACGGCCGAGGTGCCAGTCCGAGGTGTGGAGGATCCGCATGACAGCAATGCTAGGCCGAGCCGCCGACACCTCGCCGCACCCCGGACGGCACCCGGACGAACGACAGCAGGGCGTCGCTCTCGCGACGCCCTGCTGTGTGGTCTGAACCGGCGGAGTGTCTCCGTGGTCCGAGTCCGTGCGGGCTGACGCCCGCGACGACTTACTTGACGGAAGCCTTGAGCTTCGAGCCGGCGGTCACCTTGACGCGCTTGCCGGCCGGGATCTGGATCTCGGCGCCGGTCTGCGGGTTGCGGCCCGTGCGAGCGGCGGTGTCGGTCTGCTCGAAGGCGATCCAACCCGGGATCGAGACCTTGCCGCCCGTGGCGACGGTCTCAGCGACGGTGGTGAACAGCGCGTCGACAACGCTGCCGACGGTCGCCTGGCTCTGGCCGGTCGATGCGGCGATGGCGGCGACGAGTTCGGTCTTGTTCAAATTTGCCATTGTGAGGGTCCTCCTCGGACGTTGCTGCAACGTACAGCTGATGTGTTGGTAGCGAAGGTGTCGCTGATACGGCACCAACTGGTCGGTGTGACCGCCTCGAATGTAGCAGCAATCCGCGAGATTTCGCGGATTTCTCCGCTCTACGCGGACAATCGGGCCTGCGTGTCGGTCGTTTCCCAGCTGGGAGCCGTCGGTGTGGCCGCTCAGCGGACCCCGATGACGCTGTGCCCGGCAGCTCGCGACAGCAACCACGCCTCGATCGTCGGGAAGAGGGTCAGGACGGCGATCGCGAGGAACGCGAACTGATACGGCAGCAGCTGGCCGCCACCGACCCCGTCCTCGAGGGAGAATCCGGTCGTCAGCAGGATCGCTCCGACGGCGACACCGAAGCCGCTCGCGACCTGTTGCAGGGTCGAGTTGAGGGTGTTGGCGCGAGACATCGCAGCGGGTTCGACGTCGGCGAAGGTGATGGTGTTGTACGCCGTGAAGCCGATCGACCGGGCGACCCCGCTGAGGAAGAGCAGCAGTGCCATGAGCACGATCGACGTGTCAGCGGTGAGGAACGCCATCCCGGCCATGCACAGGACTCCGATCAGGTTCGACGACACGAGCACCAGACGGAATCCGAACCGCCGCAGCATCCAGGTCGTCGCCGGCTTGATCGCGAGGTTGCCGGCGAAGAGGAAGAGCACCATCGAACCGGCCTGGACGGGCGTCCAGCCGAATGCGTCCTGGAAGAGCAGCGGCAGGAGGAAGGGGACGGCGCTGATGGTGAGCCGGTAGACGCTGCCCCCGGCGTTGGCCAGACGGAAGGTCTCGATGCGCAGCGAGCGGAGGTCGACGAATGGGTGGGGGGCACGGAACAGGTGCCGGATCGCGAGGGCGAGCAGGACGACACCTGCCACGAGCGACCCGATGAACCACCGGGCGTCGAACCCGGCGCCGGACACCAGGGACGCCGCCACGAGGAGCGACGCGAGCCCGACGCAGGCGAGCGACAGGCCGAGCCAGTCGAGCGGAGGCACCTCGTCGGCGGCGAAGTCGGGGACGATGCGGAGCGCCACGATGAAGGCGACGACACCGATCGGCACGTTGATGAGGAAGATCCAGTGCCAGGAGGCGTACTGGGTGATCACCCCACCGAGGAACGGCGCGATGATCGGGGCGGCGAGGGCGGGCCACGTCAGGAGGGCGATGGCCTGGATCAACCGCTCCTTGGGCGTCACCCGGAGCACGGCTAAGCGGCCGACCGGCACCATCAACGCCCCGCCGACACCCTGGAGCACCCGGAAGCCGACGAGCATCGGCAGGCTCGAGCTCAACGCGCACAGCACGGAGGCGATCGTGAACACCGCGATCGCAAGTGCGAAGATGCGCTTGGCACCGAACCGGTCCGTCAGCCAGCCGCTGACGGGGATGAGGACAGCGACCGTGAGCAGGAACGCGGTGACCGCGAGCCCCACGGCCGTCGACGAGGTCCCGAGGTCGCGCGCGATGCTCGGTGCAGCTGTGGTGAGGATGGTCCCGTCGAGGTTCTCCATGAAGAAGCAGCCGGCGACCAGGAGGGCGATGGCTCGTTGCGTGCGGACGTCCAGCAGCGCCTCCTCCATGGATGTGGGAATCGTTCGATCCTTGCAGCTGTCGCCGACAACGCGAAAGGGCCGCCCGCGATGCGGACGGCCCTTTCGGTGTTGCGATGCTGTGTCAGCGGAATGTGAGCTCCGACTGAGCGGGTGTTACCAGCTCGACTTGCGGACGCCGGGCAGTTCGCCCTTGTGCGCCATGTCGCGGAAGCGAACGCGGCTGATGCCGAACTTCGAGAGGTTGCCTCGCGGGCGACCGTCGATCGCGTCGCGGTTGCGGAGGCGAACCGGCGAAGCGTTGCGAGGAAGCTTCTGCAGGCCGAGGCGAGCTGCTTCACGCGACTCGTCGGTCCCGGCGGGGTCGACGAGGGCCTTCTTCAGCTCGGCGCGCTTCGTGGCGTAGCGGTCGACGATAACCTTGCGCTGCTCGTTACGGGCGATCTTGCTCTTCTTAGCCATGTTTAGCGCTCCTCTCGGAATTCAACGTGCTTGCGCACTACGGGGTCGTACTTCTTGAGCACGAGACGGTCTGGGTTGTTGCGACGGTTCTTCTTGGTCACGTACGTGTAACCGGTACCAGCCGTCGAACGGAGCTTGATGATTGGACGGACGTCCTGCTGCTTAGCCATTAGATCTTCACCCCACGAGCGAGAATGTCCTTGACGACGGATTCGATGCCTCGGGCGTCGATCACCTTGATGCCCTTGGCGGACACCTTCAGGGTGACGTTACGACGCAGCGAGGGCACGTAGTAGGTCTTCTTCTGCACGTTCGGGTCGAAGCGGCGCTTCGTGCGACGGTGCGAGTGCGAGATGTTGTGACCGAAGCCGGGAACGGCTCCTGTCACCTGGCACACTGCTGCCATAGTAGTTTCTCCTTCATTACCGCAGGGCGACTGCCCTGCCCAAGATCTCTTGTCGGCGTGCGCGATCCCGGTCTGCGTGAGCGGTGGGGATCGTGGACACGATGTGGACATGGAGCGTCCACACCAAGGGTCAAGCGTACGCTGTGACCAGGCGTTTTGCAAATTCGTGTTTGTACAACTCAACGCGCTGCGCGTTAACGCGCTGCGCGTGTTAACGCGCTGCGCGTGTTAACGCGCTGCGCGTGTTAACACGCTGCGCGTGTTAACGCAAAATGGCCACCCAAGAACCTTGGGTGGCCATTTCAACGAAGAAGTCCGGCGGTGTCCTACTCTCCCACAGGGTCCCCCCTGCAGTACCATCGGCGCAAAGAGTCTTAGCTTCCG